>NZ_BAAAFI010000002.1:0-946867 GCF_039523455.1 Algoriphagus jejuensis
ACAGTCTGGCTGACGCCGACTTGAGTAACGAAATTTAAGAAAATCCTTATTTCTTCTTGATCTTAAACACAGAATCTCTGCGATTGGCCTGGCCAGCGAGTCATGGGAAATCTCGTACGTATCCGTACTCTCATTGTAGCGAAGTAATCGGCTGTTGGAAAACGCTTCTACCACATCTATCACCATTTGTTGATCTAAATCTGGCACCCGCTCAAACAACTCTTTCTTGGTAATCGGATCTTTAGTGCCTTCCAAAGTGGCAAATGGAGAAAGGATTTTCCAAGTAAGCTCTGGTTTTAGGTCTGAGTATTTCCCTTTTAATTCTTTAGAAATATCAGCGACCTGCTCTTCTAGAAAATTGCTCAGGATATCCCCGATTTCGCCCATTTCGTTCACCTTGGCCAGCGCAAACTCAGCGGGTGATTCACGGGTTTTGTCTCGGGTGATAGTCAGATAGAGCTTGTCGAGAAATACCTGTAAGAAGGGTAACTGAATCGTCAGTGACTTCTTTCCGCCTTTGATCTTGTGAAATATTCCTTCTGCTACAGCATCTTCTTCGCCGGCTTTGATGCTGATGTTAGAAGTCTCATAAGCCGCCGCGCCCTTGATGACCAGCTTCACCTTTTCCAGGTTCATCGGCTCCACCCTCAGCTTTTTGCGAAGCAAAGTTGGGATGGCCCGTTCGAAGTCAAACAGATGACCGAGGTATTCTTCACGAATCGAAAAAATCAACTTCACCGGCAGCTCCGCCCGCAAAACCCCTTGGATTGTATCAATAAAAACCTGTTGCTCCGAGGGCGTTCCCAGGATGAAAAGCTCCTCAAACTGGTCAAAGATCAAATAGACCGGCCGGAAAGATTTTTGATAAACTGCCTTGATGGATCGGGCCGTTGGCGTCAATTCTTCGGTGGGTTTTCCCGGTTCGTCTTCCCAATCATCCAGCCATTTGGATTCGACCGATCTGGCATCCACTTTTCCTCCTGCCTGCTCCAATGCTGCGGTCAAGGAGTCATTGATATTGCTACCTCTGCGGATCATCAAATCCAGCCAGTCATGCGATTGGAATTTCCCCGCCAGTCCGCAATTGATCAAGCTGGTCTTCCCAGTTCCAGAGGCCCCATAGACCAGTACGATTGCCGACTGAAATACCATTTCGTACAGGGCGTTGATCTCCTCGTCTCTCCCAAAAAACACCCCCCGATCTTCTCGCCGATAGGAATCCAGAAATTTGAAAGGATAGGTTTTCATAGTATTCTATTTTTGGGACTAGAGGATTTTTGGAACTTGAAAAAAATTAAAAGGTGTCTTCCGTGGCTTCTTCTTCGATTCCGGTGAGGGTCTTTTTTGCCTGAAAAAACAAGCTGTAAACCTTGTCGAAGTTCATGTCTCGTCTGTTTTCTTTCTTCGAAAGCCAGCCGTTGAGCGAGTTCAGGTTGGACGCATCGGGTTTGGGGTTATCAGATTTTCTGACGATTTCTGGGCTGTTGTCTTCGATAAAACTGAAGTTGAGATCCAAGTTGCCGAAGGTGTTGCAGTAGGAATAAAAGCAGATTTTTGATCCGCCAGAAAGCGCCAATCCATTGAAGTCAATGATAAACGGATCGAGATTGATGTTCTGCCGATAGTTGTCTTTGAACAGGATGACTGCGTGAGAAATCACCGGTGAGGACTCACGCCTGACCTTGCTTTGACTGTTGCTGTTGGCTTGGCTTTCGCCTACCAGCAGGGTGTAGTTGTGCAGATACAGGCCTTCGTTATCGTATCGCTGCTGATTGTAGTCAATCTCGTTGATCGAGATCATGCGGTACTCGGCCAGAAAGGCCAAATTTTCCAACACTATCGTAAGGTTGGTTTCTGCGATTAGGCAGTCTTCCAATTGAAATCCCGAACCTTTCATCAGCTGAGGAATCTCGTTTAGCTTTTCACAGGCTTCGAAAAAATCACTTTCTGGGGCGAGTTTTGGAAGGAGTCCTTGAGCTTCGGAAATCAGGAAATCCAAGTTGTTGGCGGCAAAGATTTCCAGGAGATTTTTCAGCAAGACTGCAAATCCAAGCAGATCCTCTTCGGAAGCATCTCTAAAGAATTTGACCAAGGCCTCAGATTGAGCCGAAGAAAATTTCACCTTTTTAGAGAGCTGATGATCCCACAAAGTCGAGATCAAACTAAAACAAATGAGTTGCAAGCCCCTTTTTGCGGTCAAATGGCAGTTTTGCAGGTATCGCTTCATCTTGCTCTCTGAGTAGTCCTGCTCTCCGATGGACATCAGTTTGCGGATGTGACCACCGATCACACCGACATAGCCGTTGATGATAATTTGCTTTGCGGTTCGGACCAATTCTACCTTTTCGGCCCAGTCAGGATTGGAAGCCAAAAAATCCCCGGCTTTTCTGTTGTGTGCACTGATCGCCAGCAGCGTCCTAGTGGTAAGTAGGTCATTGAAAGTGTTTTTGACGGGAATTTGAGCATCCCCTTTGCGTTCAATATCAGCTACCCCACTTGAGCCTGACGCAGCTTCCGCCTCAAATACCGGCATAATCTCGTCCATTTGGCTGCGGTATAGATTGATCAGATTGTCACTGTTGGAGTACTCGGTTAAGAAGTGACCGAGCCCATCAATTTTCTTTTTGAACTCCAACAGCGTGTTAATCTCGTCGGTAATGGCACCGGTAGTGATATTGGCATTCTTAAAGTAAGTCCAGATTCTGGGTTTGCCTTGATCTTTGAAAGTCTCATAGGCCGTATCAAATTCCTCGGCGGTGTATTTTCCCACTTTGGTAAAAAAGAGACACAGGACGATGTCGCAATTCCTTATCGCGTTGTTGTATTCACTCTGGAGACGGGTGTCGGAGATTGCGTCCAGAAAGTACTCCCATTGCACCAACTCCAGGTAGATGTTCTTTTTGTGTTTGATCAGGCGATCATTTTCCTTGCTGATAAATATTCTGAATTTATCCCTATCCTCTTTGAGTTCTGACGAGGAGGCAATAAAAATCCGTATCGTTTTCATGGGCTAACACGTTAATCGAGGCATTGGAAAGAATATCAATGGGTTGTTTTCCACACGATAATCCTAAAATACAGATTTTATTCAGAATAATATTTTGCCTTTAGATAGGCTGAGTGATAGTTTATCGGAAAACAGAATTGAAGTCCCGTGCACACACCAAATGTTGATACCTGTCGTTTGTGATTAAATTATATGTTGACCGATACAGTTGAGTTGGTTTTTGTATCTAGACGTTCGAAAATTTGAATAGCCCTTTTTAATCGTCACTTATGAATTTTAGACTGAAATCTCTTTGTCTGGCATTTGCCTTTGCTTTTTCCATCACCAGCAACCTGTCTGCACAGAGTGAGCGGGAGATCGATAACCTGAAAGCATTTGCAAAAGCCTATGGGTACGTGAAGTATTTTCACCCCAGTACCGAAGCAGCCGAACTCGATTGGGGCTGGTTTGCGGTCTATGGTGCACAGGAAGTCCTGCAATGTCAAAACAGCGACGAACTGAACAAGACGCTTAACCGGATTTTCAAAAGCATTGCCCCCACTGTGGTTTTTTCCGCTGATCTTCTACCAAAAAACCAGCTGATGAGTTTGCAAACGCCAGAAAATAAAAAGGACTATTTGAACACTTATTGGCAGCACTACGGAGTCGGAAAGGACATGGTCAACCCGAGCAAGCTCTACAAAAGCGTTCGCGTGAATGCTCCACAAGAGGTGGAAAATAGCGTGGGATTTGGTGGCATAGGGACTCAGATCGACGCCAAACCTTATTTGGGAAAGCGGATCAGACTATCCGGCAAAGCGAAACTCGCTTCTGAAAGCAAAGGGTCGGGACATCTATGGATGCGAGTGGATAATGCCGACAAAAGCCCCGGTTTTTTCAACAACATGGAAGACAGCCCGATCAGAAATGCTCGATGGGCAAGCTATTCCTTTGAAGGGGAAGTCGGGGAAAAAGCGAAAATGATCTATCTCGGCGGTTTTTTGAAAGGGCAAGGAGCCTTGTTTGTCGATGAACTGGAGCTGGCTTATGAGGAAAATGGGGCCTGGCACCCGATTGAAGTCAAGAACGGCAACTTTGAGAATTCCAATCTTTCTGGCACAGACTGGGCTACGATGGGTGGCGGAGTCGAAATCAAAACCAATTCGGAAGAGAAAACGCAGGGAGCAAGTGGCTTGGAAATCCGCTTCAAAGATCCCGAATACCTGCCTGCCAAAGCTCTCTTTGACACCTCTCCCGCAGCGGATGAATTTTGGATTAAAGAACTTTCGTCCGAGACCTGGATTAACATGCCGCTGTCACTCTATAGCAAGGACGGGCAAACTTTTCCAAAAAGCCAGATGTCTATGGACCAATTGATCGATAGCCTGGAGACGAATACTCCGACTACTGCTGAGGCGCTGGAGTTTCGAATCGGGAATTTGATCAACGCTTGGAACGTCTTCCAGCATTTCTATCCTTATTTTGAGGAGACTGGAGTCGATTGGGAAGCGGCACTGGAGGAAAGTCTGCTTGCCAGTTTCCAAAGCAATGAACCTGGACACCTGAACGAGCTCAAACTCCTCACCGCAAAATTAAAAGACAATCACGTCTCAGTCTTTAGCATGCAGTCGCTCTTTTTTGCACCGCCGATCCGGTGGGAGTGGATCAAAAAGCAACTGCTGATTACCCAGGTTTTGGATCCAACTCTGAACCTAAAAGTCGGAGATCAGGTCGAGGAGATCGAAGGTCAATCGCCTGAAGCGTACTTTGCCAAAATCGAAGCCGGAATCTCCGCTGCAAGCAATGGTTGGTTGAGCTATCGGGCTGGTATCGAAAGCCTATTGGGACTGCAAAATTCTACAATGAACATTCAGGTGGAAGGCGAGTCGATTGCTCTCACTCGCGATGCAAATTACTACCAAAAGCAAAATGAGCTGAAAGCTTTTCAACCCAAGTATCGAATCATCGAGGAAGACATCATCTATCTCAACCTGGATCTGGTGCCGATGGACACCATCAATCTGCTGATGCCTCAGTTGGAAAAAAGCCGGGCAATCATCGCCGACCTGCGTGGCTATCCGACCGGCGGAAACCATCAACTGATCCAACACCTCCTCTCCAAACCCGACAAAGACAAATGGATGGAAGTCGCTCAACTGATCTATCCTGATCAGGAAGAGCCCGCTGGATTTACTGAATCAGGTTGGGATCTCAGTCCAACAAAACCCTATTTGGGAGCCAAGAAAATTATTTTCATCACCGATGCTCAGGCAGTAAGCTATGCCGAAAGCTATATGGGTTTTATCGAAGCACATGACCTCGCTACCATCGTCGGCCAACCGACCTCGGGTACTAACGGCAACATCAATCAGTTTGACCTGCCGGGCGGCTATAGGATTACCTTTACCGGAATGCGGGTCGTCAAGCATGATGGATCTAAATTTCACGGAGTGGGCATCTTGCCCGATGTGTATGTCGAAAAGACGACTGAGGGAGTGAAGGCGGGAACTGACGAGTTTTTGGAAATGGCGATCAAATTGGCGAAACAGTAGTCTAATTGTACGCAACATTGTGAGCGATCATTCAAGTTTGGGAAATCCCCCCAAGCCCCTTGAAAAGGGGGAGCCGCCTAAGAAGAGCCTCAGTCGATAACGGTATTTGCCGGCGCTCAAATAACCGAACCCATCATCGGTTTTTCATTTCTTGGGGATTCAGCTAATTTGAGACCGAATAAAAAACCCTTTCGATGAAGCTCAAAACCCTCCTTCCTTTTCTTGCCTTGGCCATCGCCTGCTCTTCTCCGAAAACAGAGGAAGCGACTGCCGAAAAACGCTCCGGCAATCCGATCTTTGAAGGCTGGTATGCCGATCCTGAGGGAATAGTCTTTGGGGATGAGTATTGGATTTATCCGACCTTCTCGGCGGCATTTGAGGAGCAGATGCACTTCGACGCCTTCTCATCCAAGGACTTGGTGACTTGGGAAAAGCATGAGCGGATCCTCGATTCTGCGGACATCAAATGGGCTAAACAAGCCATGTGGGCACCGGCTGCCATCGAGAAAGATGGCAAATACTACCTGTTTTTCGCAGCCAATGATCCCCTGACTCCGGAGCGTCCGGGATACGATCCCGACAATGACATCAACCATTTTGGAGGCATAGGCGTCGCCGTGGCCGACAGCCCTGGAGGTCCATTCAAGGATCATCTGGGGAAGCCGCTGCTTTCCGATTTCCACAACGGTGCCCAGCCGATTGATCAGTTTGTTTTCAAAGACACTGACGGCACACATTACTTTTTCTACGGCGGCTGGAGCCATTGCAATATCGGGAAGCTGAATGCCGATTTCACTGGCTTTGAACCTTGGGAAGATGGAGAGCTTTTCCACGAAATCACGCCTGAGGGCTATGTCGAGGGACCATTTATGTTTTTGAGAAAAGGAATTTACTATCTGATGTGGTCGGAGGGCGGCTGGACCAATGACAGCTACAAAGTGGCCTATGCAATGGCCGAAAAAGCCACCGGGCCCTATCGACGGATCGGAACCATCCTCGAATCTGACACCACCATCGCGACGGGAGCCGGCCACAACTCGGTGATTCAAAAACCCGGCACAGACGAATGGTACATGGTCTATCACCGCCGACCCATTCCCACTGAAGGCCGAGATCACCGCGTGACCAGCATCGACGTGATGGAATTCAACGAAGACGGCACAATCAAGCCGATCAAGATGACTTTTGAGGGTGTGGCTGCAAATCCCATTCGATGAGATCTATGCAACAAATGATTCTCAAAAAGTCCCTTTTCCTTCTTTTCCTTTCCTTTTTTCTCATCCACTCTTCGTCGGTACCAAAACAGGGCGACTTTTTGGAGATCTCCAAGTTTGTGGATGGGGATACCTTTTGGGTTAAGCATCCAAACGGAACTGATGAAAAAATCAGGTTAATCGGAGTCAATACACCGGAGGCTAGAAATACCGGCAGAACGCAAGTCGAGTATTTTGGCAAAGAAGCCTCAGCTTACGTCAAAAAATATCTGACCGGAAAGAAGGTCAGGTTGGAGTATGACGTGCAGCGCCTGGACAGATACAAGCGAACCTTGGCCTATGTCTATCTGGAGGACGGCACTTTTTTGAATGCCCATTTGGTCGGAAATGGCTACGCCACCGTGGCCACTTATCCGCCCAATGTCAAGTATGCTGCTCGCTTTCAGGAACTGGAAAAGAAAGCACGATCAGGCAAGAAAGGCCTCTGGGCTGCACATTGATTGGATTTGAGCCCATCGGATTGGAAAAAAACCGGGAAAAAAGTCCTGAACTCCTCCTTCCCGGTTCGTTATTTCAATTTTTAAAATCAGATTGTTCGGCCCATTTGGGGATCCGAGATGCTTTCCTTACCCGTCTCGATTCGCCCCGCCAGTGTGTATTTCAAGTTTGCGCCAGTGGCCTCTTCGATGCTGAACTGGTACCAACCCTTAAACTTGCCAGTATCGATGGTCAGCCTTTCCTCAGCCCCGGCCGCTACCACAAAAGATTCCTCAAGCTTCTGATAGATGTCGTCTTTTGCCGTTAAACTCAAGGACTTGGAGGACTTGTTTTTCACCAAAATATCCAGCATCATGCTCGGGCCTTGATTCTGAACTTTGGCATGGCAGCTCACTTCAAATGCTGTATTAGAGTCTCCCATGAACTCCCTGAAAAACCCATTTGGCCCGTAGACTTGCAGATGAACCAGTCTGTTCTCGAATTCGTCCAAAGGCCAGTCAAACGTTAGCTCATCGCCTGCTTTGACGGCAAACGCCCAGGTTTTCACCGGTTCAAATTTCCCCGTTTCAATGTTCAGGTAGTTGCCAGGCGCATAGACATGAAATGGCGCTCCGAGTGATTTTTCTCCAAAGAAATCAGTTGCGGCTTTGAACCTGATCTGGAATTGCGATCGGGAAGTGTCCAAACCACCATTCACTCTTAGGTCATAGTTCAGCGCATTGGAAGGTTTTACTCCAGGTTCTTGTTTAGGCAAAAGTGCTGATTCCAAAGGATTCCTCGCAATCTCCAGTGCCTCGGTATCACTCAGCGCTTTAAAGTTGGTCGGCAGATTCTTAAACTTCGCATTGTAGATCTGCTGCACAAAGGCGACTTTGTCCACAGACTCAGGCAGGTCCATCGCCTCTCCTTGATAGGGTCTAAAAGCAGAGGTCAAGTCTCCACTTACGGTTCTCCTCCAAGAGCTGATGTTAGATTCTTCGATTTTTTTTCCTGTTTTCTTCGAAAGGAAGTTCTCCAAAAACTGGATCGTGGAAGTGATATCACATACTTCTGAGTTGACGTATCCCCCTTTGGACCAGGGCGAGGCAATAATTAGAGGAACCCGATATCCAAGGCCAACGGGGCTGGTTCTGGCTTCGTCTTCCTCAAATCCAGCTTTGATCTCTTGCGCTCGGGTGACAAACTCTCCCTCCGCAGACAAGCCGGCTGACATTGCCCCATTTTTGGTAAGTGGACTCGGTGGAACAAAGGGTGGGATGTGATCAAAATACCCGTCATTTTCATCGTAGTTGATCATGAATATGGTCTTCTTCCACATCTCAGGATTCTCTGTAAGGATATTCATGATTTCCGATACGTACCAGGCCCCGTACCAGGGCGCGCTGGGGTGGTCGGAAAATTTTTGCGGAGCTACCATCCAAGAGACCATTGGCAGCTTGCCTTCCTTCACATCCTTGCGAAACTGATAGAAAATGTCTCCTTTTGGGATCTTCGTCTGGCGTTCTTCGCCATCTTCGGTATAAGTGAGTAGCTCAGTGTTGTGATAGTCGGGATCTGCTATGTTGGTTTGGAAGGCCTTCTGGTGGAGGCTTTTAGCTCGATCATCGAGCTTTGCAAAGTTCTCCGGATTCCACTTTTCGAGGTAGGGCCCGAGCTGGCTCAGCTGTTCCTCTTTTTCGGCAAGCGTTTTTTGGACGGTTTCGGCATCAACTCCCTTGGTCTTCAGCTGCTTCTTCAGGGACTTGATCTCTTTGGGCAGCGTTTTTTTCATTTTCAACAAATACTCATAGTGTCCCGTCGCATAGCGGACGCCGTATTGTGAAAACCACTCCAGGTTGTTGTCGGTGAAATTGGCCAGCAGTGATTCGTCATCGCCCTCCAGCACGGTGCTCAGGCTGATTTCGTTTTGGTACACGCGCCAGGATATCCCCGCATCCTCCAGTCTCTCGGGAAAGGTGGTCCAGTCGGCTTCCCTGCCATAGGTAAGCTCGCCGTTTCGCACCTTGGCTTTGTCTCCAGACTCGCCATGGGTCTTGCCCGTCCAGAAGTAGCTTCTGTTGGTAGTTGTGCCGGTGAGCGCTGCACAGAAATGCTGGTCACAGACCGTAAATGCATCCGCCAATGCATAGTAAAAGGGCAAATCCTCCCGGCTGTAATAGCCCATGGTCAGGGGAATATCAGCAAACTTTTTTCCCGGTCTCTTCGCATCGATCCATCCATCGTACTTTCCTTCATTTCGGGCATCGACCTGATTTTCCCAAGAGTGAGGGGTGCCTCCCATCCAAGTGGCATTGGTGTCTTTGATATCAAACCGAAAGGGGGCAAAGCGATTGCCCGACTTGTCGGCCTGGAGCCAGACGGGATTTTTGTCGGGCAGGGAGATGGCCCGGGGATCATTGTATCCCCGCACGCCCTTCATCGTTCCAAAGCAATGGTCAAAGGAACGGTTTTCCTGCATCAGAAAAACAACATGCTCTGCGTCGTAAAAAGTAGTGCCTGGATCGGCGGCTATGGCCATTGCCCGCTGAATCGCCATGGGCATGGCGCTCCAGATACTCGCACCTCCCGTGACTAGGGCGGCTTTTTTGAGAAATTCTCTCCGGGAATCGTTCATGGATCTGAAAATTGTCGGGCTGGTCACCAGCCCCTGTTTAGCATTGAATGTTCGTGGTCTAGAGAAACGCCTATTTTTTTTCTTTTTCGGAAGATCAGGCGGCCTGCCCCACAATAATAACTGGACTTAGCCCAAAACAGGCTAAGTCCAGCAGGTAAATAGGTTGGAGTGGATTTATTCAATCCACCAAGTCATTTGGTGAATGTTGTCGTTGCCAGGGCCAAATTGCTCGGTGATGGCCGCGCTCACATTGTCTGCATTGAAATTATACTCAGACTGCGGATAAATCCAGCGATAAGGGATCTGGACTCCTGCGGGTCTTCTAAAGGTGGGATATCCCGTGCGGTGATGGTCGTAGAAGGAGGTCCACTGCAACTGAAAGAAGGACTGCAGGTACTTCTGCATCACGATCAGCTCGATCTTTTGCTCCATGGTGGTGGCTTTGGAAAAGTCATTTTTTGCTTCGCTGAGATACTTCATGGCCGCCTCACTGTCGACATAGCTGCTGTATTCTTCGGAATAGGTCTCGTAGAATTTGAAGGAAGCTTTTACTCCTTCTTCGTACAGCATCTTTGCGTCAGCGCTGATCCAGCCACGGACTGCCGCCTCGGCGAGGATCAACTGTTGCTCCGAGTAGCCTAGGAGCTTGTAGGGTTCATTGACTGGATCACGGTGATATCGGTCATTTACCCGAGAGACATTCCCTTTAGTCGCTTTTTCATTGACCTGTCCATAGGGAGCAGCTGGATCGCCACCTTCATAGGCAGAGAAGTCATCGATCGCCTTGCCCGCTTCTTTGGCAGACTTGGTCTGGGTGGAATAGATGAACAGGCGGGGATCTTTACGATCCTGAAGTCGCTGGATAAAGGTCGAGTCCATGTACATCCCAGAGCTGAATCCGCTGCTGTTGAAATCCGGGTAGCGATTGTTTTGCTGGTCCAGGAACACCAACTGGCCGCTTTCTGACTCACTTTTCATCAGAGGACTGGAGGTGTAGATGAAGTTGAATTCGCTGAAATCGATGTCTGTCGTTCCTGATTTAGTAGAAAGAGTCATCAAAACTTTCAGGCGGAAGGCATTGATGAGTTTTCTCCAGGAAAGCACATTCCCCGCATAGATGATATCTCCTGCGATGATGGTATTCTGAGCCGCGAGAATCATCTCTGCCTCCTCGAGCTCTTTCAAAACTCCCTTGAAAACCTCTTTTTGCTCATCATACTCCGGAGCGTATCCTTCTTCCTTTTCACCTTTGAGCGCAGCGGAATAAGGCACATCTCCGAAATTCAAGGTGAGATTGAAGAAATAATAACTTCGGAAGAATTTCCCCAACGCAACGTAAGATGGGTTGGAGATACGTTCCGCTTCTTCGATCATCTTGGTGACATTGCGAAGGACAGAATAGGGGCCATAGCTGCCTCTGTCCCATTTGTAGTACTGGTTGGCATTTTCTCCGTCAGTCTGCACGAGCATCTTTTGTGCATACAGCGGAGAGGTGCCTCCGTACGCCCTGAACACTTCCCATTCCACATTGGTCAGAAGGAGCTGTGGGTGAGTTTCGGTGGGCAGGTTGGGATTGATGTTCATCTCCTCCAAGGGCGTGCAGGAAAAAACCACCATCGCCAGCAGTAGGATTACGATATTGTTTTTCATTTTATTCTGGTATTTGTAAGTCAGAAAAATCAATTAGAATACGGCTTTGAGGGTCATACCTACGTAGCGCGAAGAGGGATCCTGGAGATTGCTGTCGTTGCCATAGTCTGGATCAAGGTATGGGAGATTTTTGAGAACAAACAGGTTGTATCCATATAGGGAAAGATCCAGATTTTTGATCTTCTTGGACTGCATGATGTTCATCAGGTCATAGGTTACGGACAATCTGCGTAGCTTCAGGAAGGAGCCATCATATACGTTTGCGAAGATTTCGCTTTCGTCCTCGGTCACTTGCGCACGATAGGGATAGGTCTGCGCCCAAGTCTGCCAGCTGACAGCTGTGGTATTTGGTCTATACTCTCTGGTATCGGAAATCACCGTGCCGTCGACATCTCTGATCAGTTCGCCACCCGTCACGACTACGCCTTCTGGTACATAGACCGGTTTGCCGGCAGCGTATTCTTCGTCCCGATATTGGGTAGAATTGGGATGCTTTCCTCCCCACCACATCTTCTCGATGGTCAGCGAACGGATCAAGCCACCCCAAGCACCGTCGAAATCCATGGCTACGCGAAATTTGTTGATCTTAAATTGGTTTTGTACACCAAATCTCCAAGAAGGATCCAAATGACCGATTTTAGACAGGAAAGGATCTCTGGTCGGCAAGCCCGAAGTGCCATTGAGGATCACCTGTCCATCTGCGCTTTTCTGCCAGATGGTAGCATAATAGCTGTCCGCCCGGTCTCCCTCTCTGAGGTTTCCAAACTTCTCATCATCCCCGTAGATGTCTGTAAGCTTCTTTTCAAATTTGGTCCAGTTGACACCGATATCCCAGCTGAATTTCTCACGCTGAATAGCCGCATAATTCAACATCACCTCAAAACCGTTGGTAGTATATTGGTTGCCGTTGACTTTGCGGGAAGTGTAGCCGGAAGCCTCGGAAATGCTCAGATCGATGATTTGATTTTCATCCAAGATTCTATAGTAAGTACCTTCCAAGCTCAATCTTCGCTGCGCAAAGGAAGTCGACAGACCCGCTTCAAAGGTCGTGGACTTTTGAGGCATGATCTCCGGGTTTACCAAGCTGGAAGAATACGTGACCGAAGGGATGGATCCATAGGTCACACCCTTGTTGTAGGTAGAATAGATGCTGTACGGACTCAGGTCGCTGGATACTTCTGACCAAGAGCCGTAAAGCTTGACGAAGTCGATAGCCTTTGGCATCGTGATAAATTCCGAAATGATCGCACTTACCGAAGCCGAAGGATAGAAATAGGAATTGTTCAGCTCCGGAAGCGTGGAGGACCAGTCATTTCTTGCCGTCACGTTCAGGAATAAGGCCTGCCATAGATCCAGACCTGCTGAGCCGTAGACACTTCGGATTTCCCGGTCTTCGACGTAATTGGTGGCTTGCACCGGGCCTTGGGTGTTGTTGAGACTATACACATAAGGTACGATCAGACCATCCGAGGACGAATAGGACTGCTGATAACTTCTGTAGAAGCTGGAAGCGCCAGCATTGACTGTCAACCCCACAGTCTTGCTGAGTTCTTTGGTGTAGACAGCCAGGAAATCCGTGTCGAGATTGAGCTGCTCATCCTTCCAAAACTTGTAGTCGCCGTTTCTGGAGTCGCCGTAGTTCATGTAGGACTTAGGGCTTTGCATGTCTTCGAACAGGCCCTTTTGTCTGGCCGAAAATCGTCCCTGAACATAGAGGTCGGGAGAGATCTGGTACTTCAATTTCAGCTTTCCGTCCATGACATTTCTGTTATGAACTTGGTTGAGTTCATGGGCTGCGAAGTAGACGTTGTTGTACCAAGCGTAGTTGAAGTTGGCTTGGCGATACCCCTCGAGTCCCGGTACATACATATGGTCTCTCAGATCCTGCCCATTTACATCATCACCCATCCAGATGAGGATGGTGTACATGTGATTTTTTGGTCCGTAGCCGTAGCGCGGATAGTTGGGCGAATAGACCTTGTTGTAGCCGAGCGTCGCGTCCAACTGCAATTTTTCGCTGAGTTTGAAGGACGAATTGAAATTAAATCCGCCGGTATTCACGGAGGTGTTCGGCACTTGGCCTTGTTGATAGGCGTAGTTGGCAGAGAACATCATCTGGGCTTTTTCTCCCTGATAAGCCACGGAGATGTCATTTTTGGTCACAAAGCCCGTTCTCATGAAGTCCTTCAGGTTGTCGTGTCTTACCCATGGCGTCGCCACGCGTTCATATCTGGATTTGTCGTCATAGACTGTTCCTGTCACACTTCCGTACCAGTCGATCTGCTCACCGGTCACTTTGTCACGGATGGGGCTGTTCCACTGAGGCACCATCACACCGGGTTCGAACTTGGGACCCCAGATCATATCACCGTCGGAGATCCCGCCATCGGCACCATCCCAAAATTCATATTTACCATTGGAGCCGTTGCCGTATTCAGTCTGTGTCTCCGGGAAAACCGTAAAGCCAGCCGTCACCATGTTGTTGGTAGTCGCGGTCACGGTCAGACCTTCTTTGGAAGCATTCTTTCGGGTGATCAGGATCGCTCCGTTTTTTCCCCGAGAACCATAAAGTGCCGAGGCCGAGCCGCCTTTCAGTACGTTGATGCTTTCGATGTTTTCTGGAGAGATGTCAAAGAAATCTGTTTCCACAGGCACACCATCCAAAACGATCAGCGGGCTTTTGCCCCGCAGACTGAAGGAAGGAGACTGGAACATCCCTGTCGGGTTGACGACGGTCAGGCCAGCCACTTGTCCTGTAAGGGCATTTCCGATGTTCAGGGTGGAGGCCTCTGCCAACACATCCGTCTTCACCTCTTGGGTTGCGTAGCCCAATTTCTTCTTTTGCTGCTTGATACCTATTGCGGTGACCACGACCTCCTCAAGCGCCTTGCTATCCTCCTGTAAAGTGACGTTGATGACCGACCTCCCGTTGGTCGCTTCTTCGCGGGGTGAAAAACCAATAAAACTGTAGACCAGCACAGCATCCCCGTCGATCATGAGGCTATAGTTTCCCTCAAAGTCCGCGACGGTTCCTTTGTTGGTACCTTTTACCAGGATAGTAACTCCCGGAAGCCCATCCCCAGCCGGGTCCGATACCTTTCCCTTGACCTGCACCTGCGACCATGCCCAGGCCGGGAGGAGCAGCATCAACAGTGTAAAAACAGTAAAAGTCTTCTTCATCTTTTCGATTAAAATGTTTGACATTAAATAATTGATAGTCAGAGAAATCAATCCTGAATCTGGATTGAGTCTGACTTTATCGCACAAAAGTATCCAGCCTTCTTAAGCATGGATGTGAATTTGGATTGTCTAATTGTTATTTTAATGAAAGGACGTTAATCAATAGTTAACGACTCCGTTTCGGCCTCCCCGCGTTGTAAAAGCTGTTTTTTGAAAATAACCCCAATTGCGGGACTTAACTTCATGGGGATTTCTTTGAAAGATTGTAGCATCCCGGATTTTTCCAAAATCGGAAAAAAAGGACGTGAAAAAATTGCTTAAAAATCCTACTCTGATTTAACAAAGAGATAATCTTTATGGTTACCCGCTTTTATGCCAGTAGCCGAATTGGTCTATTCAAAACAACGATCAACTCTGGCTTTGCCGAAACATCGGTCGCCTGTGCTGAGCGTAGCCGAAGCATCGTTCATTCGTCCTCCTACCCGTATGAAGAAGTAGATTCGATCACTGGCAATACGGTGGATATCCAATGTTTACTTTCTATAAAAAATATAAAACAGGTGATTCTCCAAGCTGGATCTTCACTCCACTAAACTGAAAAATGCCTCCGGATCGTCCAGAGGCATTTTCTTTGGTGTTTAGTCGATTCTTATTAATCTACCCTATCGAAGATCTGTTCGCCGATGCACATGGCCAAAAGAAGATCGCTGCACTCCATCTGTATCCCTATCCTATCCCTGCCGTGAAGCTGCCTTAAAACTCCATTTGACTGATGGGGTTCGATGTCATATTCCTCCAGCAGCTCCAAGCTCTCCACATACCCATCGGGATGAACATCGTGGTTCACTCCAGCCATCTCTCGGTCCCACAGGGTAAACTCTTCGCCCCGCAGCGTGTAGGTACCATTGGAATAGAAGTTATAGCCGAGCAGCTGCCCGTCTTTCCTCAAGAGGCTAATCCGCTCATAAGTCCCGTCAGCTTGAAACGTATACTGACTCACGTAAGAAACTCCCGAGTCGGAATTGAACCCGGCATTTTCATAGGTTCCTTCCAGGTAGTCCTGCGGAGCCTCGTCCTCCTTGCAGGAGGTGACCAGAAAGACCGCCAAAAAGAGAAAAATCAATGATTTGATCATGGGAAAATGGATTTGGTCATAGTACACATCTAAGACGAAGATGAGTGGCGATCCGATACAAAAGCTAAATGCCTCAGAGAATTTTGTGGAATCCACCCACACAACGATCAGCGCTTGATCAATCTACCCGGTAAAAAACTCGCTCGCCGACACAATTCGTAGGCGTGGGTCCAATTATTTCACTGCATACCAGCGCGATCGATGTCTTCGTACCAGCAGCTGCTCTAATCACACGTCCATTGAAATCGACGAATTCAGCAGAAAGCGTAGCCGCTTTGAGCTCTTCGATAGTTTCTGCATAGCCCTTAGGATTCGCTTGATAGTTTAGCGTATACGCTTCGGTCATCGAAATCACAAGATTAAAACCTCGGATCGAATAGGAGCCCCTCGTGTAGTAGACATAACCAAGGACACCGCCTTTTTCGGAATCCCTCATCAGTCCGATCTGCTCCATAGTTCTATCTGCTGCGAAAATGTACTGGTTCACCATCCAGATTCCCGTCGCATTGATCTCATTGGAAATTTCATAAGTGCCGGCTAATTCGCTTTGCGGAATTGTATCCTCCTCCTCTTTGCAGGAGGTAAACAGCAGGGCCGTTAAAACGAGGAAAAGGAATGTTTTAGTCATAGAAAAATCAGTTGTTTGACGATCTACCTGCTGGAAGATCGAAATGTTACAATGCAAAAATGCCCCGAATATCTTCCAGGACATTGATGCTATCTGTGAAAAGTTTTAGAATTTGATCTTTGCTTCTACCTTTTGACCTTCTCTTTCGACAGTCACTTGGGTGGAATCGCCTTTTTCAAACACACTCAGTGCGCGCATGTAGCTCATCATGTCGTAGACGGTGGAGTCACCGAGTTGTACAACGACGTCACCTTTGAGCAGACCAGCTGCTTTGGCTGGCTTGTCTTCTGACACGCCATCGATGCGCATTCCTTTGCCGTCAAACATGTAGTCTGGCACCACACCCATGGAAACGGTAAATCTTGGATTGTCGCTGGAGTCCTTGGTCTTAGTAAAGGCCAGTTTTCCGGCTGGATTCAAGGCAATAACCAATCTTGAAATGTAACGGACGACTTTCACCAGACCCTCGTAGTTGATCAATTCGGAGTCATCGCTTGGCTTGTGATAGTCCTCGTGCTGTCCGGTAAAGAAGTGCAGTACCGGCAGATCCTGCAGGTAAAAAGAGGTGTGATCCGATGGACCTGTGCCGGATTCTGAGGTCACCAGCTTCAGGCTGTCTGAATTGATCGTGTCAAAAACAGGTGGAAAACTCGGGCTTGTCCCCACTCCGTTGATGGCGAGAGACTTGTCTTCCTTCAGTCGGCCGACCATGTCCATGTTGATCATGTAGTTGACCGTAGCTAGGTCGATGGTCGGGTTTTTCACATAGTAGTTCGAGCCCCAAAGGCCATTTTCCTCACCGGAGAAAGCGATGAAGAGCACATTGCTTTTCAGTTCTTCGCCCTTCAGGATCTTGGCCAAGGCCAAAAGTGCCGCCGTGCCGGAGGCATTGTCATCGGCACCGTTGTGGATTGCCGTGTCACCTCTGTGAAGCGAGCCTTCGCCACCCATGCCGAGGTGGTCAAAGTGTGCGCCGATCACGATGGTTTTGTCCGCCTTTTTATCCAAGAAAGCCACTACGTTTCTACCGGTAACCCCAGCGCCATCTGTTCCGATCACGGCTTCTTCATGGGGATTGGTAGGCTTCGAAACGGTGAAAGGCTGGAAATACCCTTCGGTTCCTTTTGGCTCCAAACCGATTTTTTCGAATTCCTTGGCCAGATATTCAGACGCTTTTTGCTCGCCTTCCGTACCGATTGCCCTTCCGCCAAGATCATCAGCAGCCAAAAAGGTGACGTCAGCCTTCAAGTCTGCGAGCAGGGATTCATCCGTAGGGGAGGTGGCACAGCCAAAACTAAACGCCCCGGCAACGGCCAGAATCGCAAAGTATTTCAAGTTGTTTTTCATGACTAAGTTTAAATTCGGGCCAAAGATAATAATTGGTATCTTCGCGCTGCAATTTATAACCAATCTAATTAATCAAATGAGATCATTGCTTGTTGTTGCTTTACTAGCAGCTGTCGCCTGTAGTCCCAAGACCGAAAACACCGAAGTCACACAGCCTGAGGCACATTCCGCGGCCGACTCGCTACTCCTCCACCCCGAGGAGATGAAATACCTCAAAAACATCAAGCAGATTACCTTCGGCGGAAACAATGCCGAGGCCTATTGGTCATTTGACGACTCCATGCTGGTCTTCCAGTCGGACTTTGCGGGCTGGGGAAACGAATGCGACCAGATGTATTTCACCCACTGGCAGACGGATGATCTGAAAAACAATACGCCGAAGAAGATCAGCACTGGTCTTGGGCGCACTACCTGCTCTTACTTCCTTCCGGGCGACCAGACTTTTGTCTACGCCTCCACGCACTTGGGCGGTGATGCCTGTCCTCCGGTACCGGAGAGAAGAACTGACGGCAAATACGTATGGCCGATTTATGATTCCTTCGACATCTTCACTGCAGATCTGGACGGGAATATCTTGAACCAGCTGACCAATGATCCGGGCTACGATGCGGAAGCGACCGTCTCTCCAAAAGGGGACAAGATCGTCTTCACCTCCATGCGAACCGGCGATCTGGAGCTTTATACGATGAACATCGACGGCTCGGACGTGAAGCAGATTACCTCTGACTTGGGCTATGACGGTGGAGCATTTTTCTCCCCAGACGGCACCAAATTGGTATGGAGAGCTTCCAGACCACAGAGCGAGGAAGATATCAAGGAATACAAAGATCTCCTGAAAGAAGGCCTGGTAAAACCGACCGACATGGAGCTCTATGTGGCCAATGTCGACGGCACCAACATCCAAAAGATCACCAGCCTGGGCAAGGCCAACTGGGCGCCTTTCTTCCATCCTTCCGGAGAAAAACTTATTTTCGCCTCCAACCACCAGACCGAGCGCGGATTTCCCTTCAACCTCTTCATGATCAATCTCGACGGCACAGGCCTGACCCGCATCACGCATGACGGGACCTTTGACGCCTTTCCAGTATTTTCAAACAATGGAAAATACCTCGTCTTTGCTTCCAATAGAAACAACGGCGGCACGCGGGACACCAACCTGTTTGTAGCGGAGTGGATTGGGGATTAAGCTAGTATTAGGGAGAGTATTTCTTCCCTAGCTTCCGTATTTATCGCAAGCAAAAGGCCAAAGTCATTTCAAGGGTGACTTTGGCTTTTTTGTGTCGATAAGTCGGTTAGGACAGCATTCAGACGGCGGAGTTGCAAGATTCTGACAGGATGCCTTGGGTAGAGGCGTTAGTCTTTTGGAGTTTTTGGTTCTACGAAATACATAAGAATTTCCCCCTTGTTTTTGGCAGCAATCTTCCCCCTGGGTTCAAAATCAAAATAGTCCTTGCATTGGAGAAAGGTGCTGTGTGAGACGTTGACCTTGCCGGCGACCGAGCCGGTTTGAATGCGATCCGCGGTGTTTACTGTGTCGCCCCAGATGTCAAAGGAAAACTTTTTGAGTCCCACTACCCCAGCGACCACCGATCCTGAATTGATCCCAACTCGGATTCGGAAATATTCGCGAAGGTGCTCCGGTTTTTCTTTGCGATATTCTTCGATAAAGTCCCGCATCTCTAGTCCCGCACGGATGACGTCCGCTGCAGTGCCCACTTCGCCAGTCACGCCACAGGCACTCATGTGCGCATCACCGATGGTTTTGATCTTTTCCAATCCGTACTTGGTGGTGATAGAGTCAAACTGTCTGAAACAATGGTCGAGTTCGGCTACCAGCTCTTCAGAGGAGATTTGGGAAGAAAATTTAGTGAAGTTCACGAAATCAGTAAACATCACTGTGGCATTACTCTGAAGTTTGGCTTTAGCGAATCCATTCTTTTTCAATTCATCTGCCGTGTCCTTAGGCAGGATGTTGAGTAAGAGGTCCTCGGATCGCTTCTTTTCTTTGGAAAGCTCCATGTTTCTTACCCGCAGGTCTTTGGTACGAGCGGCAACGCGGAGCTCAAGCTCGTGATTATAAGTCTCGAGTTCCCGATTGGCCTGCTCTAGACTGGCATATAGGCGGGCATTGGCAAGTCCAGCCTCCAAAAATCCCCCGATAGCAATCAGGGTGTCCATGTCTCCCTCGTCGAGCGGGGGATAGAATGGCCAGGCCTCTTTGTCCCTTCCACTGATCAGCCAGCTCTCAATGCTACCCTGCACGCGAATGGGAATCGCGATAAAGAAATTGAGGAGCAATGAGTCTTTGATCGAGGTCGAGATAGGTTGAGGTGGAGTGGATTGATTTTGCAAAAAGGGCTTGGTCAGTTCTCCATCCGGTTCGGCTAGCGCAATGGGACTTGCATCGAGTAGCTGCTGTTCCTCGCGCGAATAGCCCAGGGAGTACTGGTGGGCAAACAACGCGTTTGTAGGATCAACCCGCTGAACAACGAGAGTTTTGTCCATCTTCAAGGTGATGTTGATAAGCTCCAGGATATTAAGGAAGAAGTCCTTCTCATAGATCTGCTGTCCAAATACATCGTGAAGCGCCGAAAGAATGGTGAAACCATTTTCTTTTTGCAGGAGTTTTCGCTTCAGCAAAGACATCGTGGCGTCGCTCCGGATATTCTGTCCGGCTACTTCGTCAGAGAGCTGCTTGTAAAACTCCACCTGTCGACGAAGATCCGCAAGTTCAATATCTTTTTCTGAGTCGCTCATTCGGTGATCGGTTCACTAAATAGACACAAAACTCCCGACCAATCCAAGACTTGCAATGCACCTCCGATCGGAGCCAACTCGCCAGCCTCATAGATGCCCATCAGGGGAAACTCCCCATTGATTCCTGCCTGTACGTACCTGATATCTTCGTCGGTCTGATTGGAATACGCAGCCGCGCGGCCCGAGCAGTTGATGTAAAAGCCGAAAATGATACGGCGTTTCTTCGCCTTCACTTTTTGCATGATCTTACGGGTGCGGATCTCCACATATTCCATGTCAAAACTTCTCCGCATCAATTGGATTTCCATGCCTGGCTCTAGATCCATCTCCGCCATATGGAGGCCTCTGTTTTGCTGATCAATACCCACGCACATCCGGTTGATGTAGCTTCCGGGATTGTATCGTTCCCATTTGTCCCCTGTATTTTTGCCAAGTGTGACAAAAAACTTCACCTCCTGGGGTTTTTCCGCAAGGTCTTCTCCCAAGATGCCGATGATGACATCCAATGCTGGTCGGTGATCCAACTCCAAAATCGTCGCTCCTTTGACCGCCGTGACGGTGTGATACGCGCTCACCGGCTCACATCCGTGCATGATTTGGTAGTCGATCTGGATATCGCCAGACATCACCAGCGCCATTGCAGCATTTTGAGTCATGGTTTGGTCATACCACTGATAGGTTGGTTTGAAACGCATGTCGCCGAGCATCCTCGCGCCAATCGTGTTTGGCAGCTGACCGATTGTTTCGTTCATGCCTTTGATGAAAGGCGTCCCGTAGTTCATTCTGAATTTTCCTTCGAGTCGATTGACGGCATCAAAAAGCAGGATCATTTGCGCGCCTTCCGGGTATTCGTTGGCGACGATTTGTGCGCCTAGCGCTTTGCCGGTCTCATATTCATTGAAGGCGATCCCCTCTTGGACAAATAGGTCAAACCTGGCTGTACTGTCGCCCCACACGCCGACGACGGTCTCGTATCCATCGTAACCCAAGGAGAGGTTGTCGCAGGTGCCGTTCGCAAAACCGCCGAAAAACTTGGTTTTTTCTCCCAAAACAAATTTGACCCCGGCAAAAAACTCCGCCGGATCATGACGTGAGGTACAGAATAAAAAGCAAAGCTGAACTTTCTCCGGTGAAAGTCCAGCTTGATTCAAGGCAGCTTCGGCAGCAAGCTTTCCTGCGTTCAGTGAATTTGCGGAATCCGAAAATCCCACACCAAATTTGGATCGTTGTGCCGTCATGGTTTCGTTACTCCTCTATTACCACCTCGGTGGTCACATTCAGGGGCAACTGGATGGTGTTTTTGATCGGGGATTTTTTGTCCAATGTCTCTTTGGACTTGATCAGCTGATCTACAGTAGCTCCGTTTTTCCCTTTCAACGTCACCTTGTAATGAAGATCCAGCGGCCCACTTGGCTTGCTTCGATCCAAGCCCAAGACCCCATGGATGTCAAAGTTGACCAGGACCTCCACGTTGATTTTTTCCAGTTCCGTTCCGAAAAGTGCAGCATTGGTCGCGATTCCGGCCGTCAGGCAGCCGCAAAGTGCCGAAGCAAGGTATTCGACCGGATTGGGATGCTCATCGGTACCTCCCAAAACCCCGGGTTCATCCACCATCAGGTGAAATTTACTCGCTTCACTGCGGATATTTTGTCCATTGGAAAAAAGCTCAGAAACAGTCACCGATGCTTTGGTTCCGCCCTTCCACTCGGATTGGGCCTTGAATTGGACCTTGGCTATTGCCGGGTCACTTTGGATCGCGCCTACCAGCGCCTGGATATTGTCGAGGTCGACACCATTTTTGACATTAGACATAAGAAAAGTTGGGTTATAAATTGAAAATGATAGTTGGAATATAATTCAAATCCCTGTTGTACCAAAGAATAAGTCTATATTAACTTACTGAAAATGTTTTGGTTAGAAGTCGCTATAAATATAATTTTTCCTACTATGACACAAAAAATTCCGAAAAAAATTCAATTGAGCCCTAAGCTTCATCAAAAGCTTCAATCTCTTGATCAAACCGCAAAAGATGAGTTGACCGATTTAATTTATGATTTGTTAAAACAGGCCAGTACGACCGAACACCTGCTCGCCATGCAGTATTTGTTCAGCTGTTTTACGATGAAAAAATACCCTGAAGAATTCGAAGACTACCTGCCCGATTCACCCGATCCAGCTCAGCAGCGTATCAATCAAATCAGACTTGCTCAAGTCGAAAAAATCAGGCGCTGGGAAGCAAACATTCTCATGGTATCCCGAGAGGAGATGGGGCACCTCTGCTACGACATGAACCTCTTGGCGATCTTGGGCAAAGACCCTTATCTTTTTCGGCCTAATTTCCCAGTACCGGCGGAGTCTTTCCCCCTTTCAAAACCGGTAAACCTGATGCCTTTTTCGCAGGCAGCTACGGAAATTTATCGCTTTTGGGAGAAGCCCGACCACCTGCCGCTTCCTGACCCCAAGTGGGCAGAAGATTTGCCGGCACACATCAAACCGTTGTATTCCATGCCACACCTCGATCCAGTACCCTTTGATCCTGATGTAGCGGAAAAAGAAGCACTGGATTTCTTAAGCGATTTTTTAGAGGGCACGGCCGACGGTGATCAGCTCAACAAAGTGAAACGTCCCTTGCAATACGGCTCGTTCTTCAATAGTATCGAGAAACTCTACACCTTCATCAAGCTCTATTTGCTGTTGGGTCTGAAGTACAAAATCTTGGAAGGGAAAAACATGGAGCGCATCGTGGACGAGCATTATGGTTTCAATATCGTGCTCAATCCACTCGTACTTGGGCAGTTTGAAGGGTATGTGGAGGAAACGATAGATCAGATCATCCAGGAGGGCGAAGGGGTATGGGGGATTCCGCCCACGCTGGGAAGTCATTTTTGGGTGTTTCAGACAATCTTGGAATCGATGGCAAAGGAGGAGAAAGAAACAGGATTGCCCTTTGCCCCCGCGCTGCCCGTCATCTGGAATCCGTCCTATGTGACTCCCCCGGAATTTCACCTGTCTACGCCAGGCACCTGCACACAGACCTCAGTCACTGCGCCAGTCACCAATGAAGTAGCCATCGCGGCGATGCAGCTCTTCAATCAAGCCTATCAGGTCATGATCCGGATGTTGAGTGGTTTTTTTGGTCACTACGAAATCGATCAAACTACAGGAATCAGACCTCCACAGGTAAATGCCTATTTCCAAACGGCTTTCTACCCATTCATGACCAATGTGATCCGGCCTCTGGGAGAGATGATCTGCCGACTGCCAGCGGATGAGGGCTTTGTGCCAAATGGTGGGAAAGTACCAAATAGATGTGCTGGACCTGATTTCCTGATTCCGGTTGATCAACTAAATGAGGGTTCGATCAAAGAGATGACGGTTCCGTTTTCGGAGTTGCAGGATTACTTGGATGCGTTTGAAAAAATGCGAATTTCGGCACTAAAGCTCAGTGAAGCATGTAAGACTCGCGGGTATCACATGGCCTTTTACCAGCAGCCCGATGCCCGGGACTTTGATGTTTCCTTTACCTATCTGGCAGAACATCTGGAGCGGATTTCCAAGAATTTTGCCGCTTACTGGACTGGTCAAATGGTTGCTCCGGTGTCTTCCAGAGGATTTCAGAATTATTCTTCCACTTTTAACTAAGCGCCCGTGGCTACACTTTCGATTTTATTTGACGGCTATTTTCAATGCAGACTTGCGACCGATCCAGACCCTTCCAACGAACAGCGGGGCGTGAGTGGATTTACCTATTCGGTGGCTGGGGAGACTTTGCTCGATCCTTCGATATGGTCTCAGGCCAAGGACATTGAAGCGAACTATGGGCTCAAAGACGAGGCTTTTCGAGACCCGCTTCGGTCCAATCCACAATTCGACATCAAAAACATCCGCGAGGCTTCGCCGGATAATGTAGTGTACAATACTAGAGGAATCGGCATCAATGTCTCTCAGGTATTGATTGACGGGGAAAATTGGCCAGAGATGGAGAGCAAACTTAAAGGCGGTCTGTGCAGGTTTGCAAATAGGGCTCAATCCAATGGTCCGTTTAAAGGCCCCATATTCGAGGGGAGAAATCAAATCACCTCAGACGGAGATCCAGATCGCTTCACGGTAAATCCGTTTTTATTTACCATTTCCACTCCCGACGACTCTAAACTCATACTATCCCGATTTGACCCACTTTCGTTTGAGTTTCCCGATAGACAGCTTTACCAGGTTTTTCCCAATGAGGAAGTAGATCGCAGACTGCCTACCCAACGTTTCGCACTTTCAGCCGAAGGACTGGCTCAGATCGGACAGAGTACCGACAGCCTAGCCACCTTTTTTCAAAATCGGATGCTATGGCTGCAAGGAAAAATAGTGGAAGCTCAGGCGCTGAACAAACCGGCACTGGTGGAAGCCTACCGATCTCGTCTCTATGCAGTCAACTTCTTTACGCAAGCAACTGGTCCAACGGTGCTGGCCAATCGGCTGCTCAGCAGGATTCCGCTGCGGCAACTCTATCAGCATAAGATCAGAGGCACCGCTGCTATGAACCCCGTGCCATTCATGGACATGGATTTTTTCTCGCCCGTTACTACGGATTTGTCCAAGGAATGGGAAATCCGCTACTACCTGGGTCAATATGACGGCGATCTGATGGCTGGCTATTGCAGTGGCGTGCTCGAGATCCCTGTTTCGTAAAAGCTCGTCGATGTGTCGTGGGGCGGATCAAAGTAAGAATCCTCGTTTGGACTCAGTTTTGTGACTCTATCAGTATAACTAATTGATAAACAACCATGAAAGCGCTCAATCTACTCGTTTTGGCGGTTTTCACAGCCATAGCATGCAATGGTCCCAAGGAAGATTCCCCAATTGATGCCCATTTCTCCCCAGATAGTGTGGCCAGGGCAGAGATCCTGGAGGAATGTTTTCAGGCTGTGAATGGCAAAGACACCATCCGCCTGAGAATCCAGCCCGAAGAGGTCAATGTCACCGGAGAGCTGGCATATTTATGGTCTGAGAAAGACAAAAGTTGGGGCAAGATCGAGGGAACCCTAGAGGACTCGCTGCTGATTGCAGAATACACCTTTCTATCCGAGGGAGACACCTCGATTCGGCAGGTGGTTTTCAAGAGATTTAAGGAAGGCTGGAAAGAAGGCTATGGCGAGATCAACGAAGTTGACGGAGTAGTGGCATATAAAAATATCGACTCGCTGGACTACAGCCATGAGGTAAATTTGGTGTCTGTACCATGTGATCAATTTTATACAAGACTCAGGTAAGTCTCCCAACCGAGGCAGTTTCAACATTTACAGCCTAAACTCTCATCACGGCAGATTTTCGCAACATGGATCAAAATCACAACCCTCCAGACTATCGGTGCGGCGTTAATTCTTGGTATTCAATTCGACCCCAAACTTGAATAAGTGGACTTGATTACCTACTTTTTTGACTTTATGCCCAGAATCACCTGATTTGCAGCGCTCGTTGCTTCCTATTTTTGAACCTGCCAAATCCGATGAACATGAAAAGATACGCTCGCCTTATCCTCCCACTTCTGGTCACGTTGGCTTTGGGGTTTTCTAAAATCTATTTCGGAGACGCCTCGAAGAAATGGGAATTCCCCTTTTCCTATCTGCCTCACCTGAATACCATCCTAATCATCATCGGATTCACTTGGTGCTTGTTGGTTTTGATTCAGATCTCAAAGCGGGTTTTTCTCCGGCAATTTGATATAAACGAAGAAGATAATCTTCGGGCACGCAAGGTGTACACCCAGATCAACGTCCTGGTGAAAGTTGCCAATTTCATGATCATCGTGATTGGTATCGGTTTGATCCTGATTTCCTTTGAGGTGGTGCGACAAGTCGGTGTCGGTCTATTTGCTTCAGCTGGAGTGGCTGGGATTATCATCGGTATTTCGGCTCAAAAGGCCATTGGAACCCTGATTGCGGGAGTTCAGATCGCATTTACGCAACCCTTCCGCTTAGAAGATGCCGTGGTCGTAGAGGGAGAATGGGGCTGGATCGAGGAGATTAACCTAAACTATGTGGTGGTACGAATCTGGGATCAGCGGAGATTGGTCTTGCCATCGACCTATTTTTTGGAAAATCCCTTCCAAAACTGGACGCGAACCTCAGCAGAGATTATTGGTTCGGTATTCATTTACACCGACTACACCGTATCATTTGAGGCCATGCGTGAAGAGCTGGACAGAATCCTGGCAGAAACCAAGCTTTGGGACGGCAAGGTCAAAGTACTGCAGGTCACCGACGCCAAGGAACGTACGGTCGAAAGCCGCATTCTGGTCTCCGCCAAAAACTCTCCGACGGCTTGGGATCTGCGAGTGCTTGTGCGGGAAAAAATGGTGGAGTTCCTTCAAAAGACCTATCCGGATGCGCTTCCCAAAACTAGGATTGTCCTAAGAGACTTTCCGGCAAAGGGGCAATCCTTCGAAAATGAAAATCCACTGGCTTAAAGCTCTAAACCATGGCATCGAGTATTTTCTTCTGGCACTAGAGCGACAGCTTCCAAATACGTCCAAGTATATTTGTCAGGAATTGCCGACTCCTCGCTTGACCTGTTGGTTGGATTCGCCGAACTGAATGCCTTATGCGGCAGCTTCAATATTAAAAGCCATACTGGTGTCGCAACCATAGAAATCCGAAACGACCACCATGTAAGTACCGGGCGCCAACCCTTCTGCTTCTCTCACGTCTGTTAGACCGTTACTCCAAGCAATCTTGTAAGGAGGTCTGTCTCCTTCGTAGTCTTTGCGGCCGACGTTTACATCGATCTTAACCGACCCGTCATTTGCCGATAAGCAGGTGGCATCTTTTTTCTCGACCAGATTTAAAACCAAAGGAATTGACGGCTGGATGACTACGTTTTGAGTAATGTCCATTCCCTCCGAATCTGTGATCAGCACGGTATAAGTTCCCGAATTGAGACCAGTTCTCCCTTGAGCGGTTTCGCCAGTATTCCACTTGAATTTGTAAGGGGGAACTCCCCCTTCGACGTGCAAAAAGACACTTCCTCTGTCGTTGTAAGAGCAAAGTGCCAGCTTTCCTTCCACTTCTATCATTAGACTTGAATAGCCCTCGACTCTATCATTCGCCCGGTTGGGAATGTTAAAAGCAAATTGTGCCCACGCAGAATAATTGATCAACGAGCTGAGCGCAAGCAAAAGATACTTTATGCGGAATAATTTGCGATACCTTTCCATTTTTTCACATTTCATTACGTTTTGGCTACGGATTTTCGCCTAACAAGGCCCGTTTTATGCAGTTTATATTTCGAAATATTAATTCGGACAATAAGAAATAATAAAGCTAATATTCTGTCAATGAGTTGATTTCCTGAAAATAGTAGCAAAAATCTCTATTTTCCAAGTGGAAACCTGGGTGGGACATAGAGGTGAAAGAAAAGTAAAAAGCTAGTTTTTGATCAAACCACCTTATAAATAAAAAAACTGTCGAGGTGATGCTTTTTTCATTCCATGAAATTCAAAAAGACCTGAGTGGCAGACCTTAAAAAAAGTTTATTTCTTTTTTACACAATACTCTTTTGGTTTAAAGATCAGTAGGCTAGTGCAGCATTACTTGGCGATTCTAGCTACGGAATCGGAGATAAATCAACCAAAAAGCGTGAACTCTTGGAGGCGTTGTTATTTCCTCCATTTTTCATAGGCTCAAGCCTAAAAAGTCGCCACATTTCAGCAATTGCTCGGGCGGGTTTTCTTGGCCTAGCCCATCAATCAACTACGCATATAAGACATGTAGACGGCACTAAAAGGGTAAAGATTGGAATTGAAAATCAGGAAGTTTTAAATCCTTTCTTTCTTCCTTACGCTAAAATCAACCACCATGAAAAAGGCGCCAGTTTTGGCGCCTTTGTCTAAAATTCGAGTGTTTCTTGATTCCGGATCAAGTCTTCGAAACTTTCCCGCTTGCGGATCAGATGGGCCTTCCCATCCAAAATCATTACTTCGGCAGGCCTTAGCCTCGAATTGTAGTTGGAAGCCATGCTGTAGCCATAAGCGCCCGCATTTTTGATGACCAACAAATCGCCAATTTTGATCTCGTTCAGCTCTCGATGTGCAGCAATGGTATCAGTCTCACAGATATAGCCGACTACATTGTATTTTCTTTTCTCACCGTCCGGATTGCTCAGGTTGTAGAGGCCGTGGTAGGCGTCATACATCATGGGCCGGATGAGGTGGTTCAGTCCCGTATCGACACCGGCGAAGGTTACGCTCGGCGATTCCTTGACCACGTTTGCCTTGACGAGGAGATACCCGGCTTCACTCACCAGGAATTTGCCCGGCTCCAGCCATAGCTCCAACTGCCGACCGTATCGCTGACAGAATGCCTGAAATGCTTCCCCGACTTTCTTGCCTACTTCCATGATGTCGGTGGCGATGTCGCCAGGCTTGTATGCAACTTTGAAGCCTCCTCCAAAATCCAGAAATTTCAAATCCGAAAACTGGATCGCTGCTTCGAAAAGCACATTTCCGCCTTTCAGAAACACCTCGGCATCTAAGATATCCGAACCGGTATGGATGTGGAGCCCCACGATTTGGAGCTTATATTTTTCTACAATTGCCAGAATGGCCGGCAGCTGTTCGATGGAGATTCCAAACTTGCTCTCGCTGTGTCCAGTGGATATTTTCAGATTTCCCCCCGCCATGATATGCGGATTGATCCGAATACACGCCGGCATCGTATTGCCATATTTCTCACCAAACTGTTCCATCAGGGGCATGCTGTCCAAGTTGATCATGATGCCCATGGCGACAGCTTCCTGAATTTCCTCAAAGGAAACCCCGCTAGGTGTGTACATGATCTCCTCGGCGGTATATCCAGCCATCATACACAATTTCACTTCCTCGATCGACACTGCGTCCACGCCTGCTCCGGCTTTTCGGATGAGTTTCAGGACATTGATATTCGAAAGGGCTTTGGTGGCGTATTTGATTTTCAGCGGAGTGGCAGCAAAAGCCTGCTGTAGGATTTTGACTTGGGAGGAGATCTTGTCTCCATCATAGAGGTAGAGCGGCGTCCCGAATTGGTCTGCAAGCGACGCGATAGATACTCCCTGAATGTGCGAAGGATTGGGCACGGCAATTAAGTTTTTGAAATTGAGGCCGCAAGTTACCAATTCAATAAAAAAGGGAAGCTACAAACTTCCCCTTTTTTCGGATATGGTGTAATTAAGAAAACGTAATATGAATACAACAAGGATAGCAGGTTTGATTAAGATTGGAAAATCGTTGGCGTAAATCCTGAGTTAAAACATGTTAAGGGAAGTGCCATCGCTCCGAATCGCTATAAATTTGTAACATGACCAAAGGAAGTATCACCCTGATAGTAGTCCTGATGTCCCTAGCAAGCTTCGGTTTGATGGGCTTTCAATCTTATTGGATCAGAAATGCCATTCGAATCAATCAGGAGCGATTTGACCAAAATGTGCTTCAAGCGCTTTCCGGCGTTATCGCTGAGCTCGAAAAAGGAGAGACTAGCGATGTGCTTTTGAGCAAGTTGATCCAAGACTCGGCGCTGCTCGAGACAGTTTTCAAAAAGATCGATCCGATCGAATTGAGTATCCAGACCATCCCTACCTATTCTCGTCCCTCGATGGTCGATACGATGCTGATGCCCGTACCCCAGGTGAGCCCGACCTTCCGGCGGATGCTGCAGTCCCGCGGTATCGATAGCTCGATTCTTTCGGAGCTGGAAAACTTCTTTGCTTATATGACTCCCGAGATCGCGTCCACGATGTTTACGCCCGACGAGATGCAGATCTTACTGCAGGAAAAAGAGCGGCAGCTTGACTACATGAGCAAAAATCCGGCTTCCGTCACGTACAACAGACAGACGAAGGACCGACGCTCAACGACTCTTGCCGAGATCAATATATCAGATGATGCGATGGAAAAAATCGTGAAAACCAATCTGAAAATCGACTTGATGAATCAGGCTTTTGCCGAGTTGGCAGAAGGTCAGCAGGCTATACTCGATCGACTCGACACAGCCTATGTGAGAGGTTTACTCAAGAAGCAGCTGTTGGAAAAAGGCATCTCTGAAGACTTTGAACTGGGACTGTTGAATGACAAAGCAGATATCGTCCCGATCGGCAAGGTCTCGGATCCTCTCCGATTGAAGAGAAGTGGCGTGCAGGCGAAGCTTTTTCCCAACGACATACTCGGCAAGGACAACTTTCTGTTCATCTTTTTTCCGGGCAAAAACAGTCACGTCTTCAATCAGGTTTGGCTGCCTATTTCGAGTTCGATTGTCTTCATTTTGGTGATTATCTTTTGTTTCATCTATGCGATTCAAGTCATCATTCGGCAAAAGGCCCTTTCCGACACCAAAAATGACTTCATCAACAACATGACTCATGAGTTTAAGACTCCGCTGGCTACGGTCAGTCTGGCAGTAGAGGCACTGCAGGATCCCGAACTTTCCTCCCAGGATAAATTTCGATCCCGGTATTTGGGGATCATCAAAGATGAAAACAAACGCTTGGTCACTCAGGTAGAAAAAGTCCTACAGGCTGCTGCCCTGGACAAGAAGGACTTCAACCTTAAGCTCGAACCAATCAACCTGTCCACCCTGCTGGAAAATACCGTGGATCACATCAGCTTGCAAATCGAAAAAAGAGGCGGAAAAATTGAATTTGTCAATAAGTTGAGAAGTCCGGAGATCGAAGGGGATCCCTTCCACTTGACCCATATCTTCAATAATCTCATGGACAATGCCAACAAATATTCGAGGGAAAATCCCATCATCCGGGTCGAGGCTTGGGATGATACTGACCAGGTCATCGTGACTATCCGTGATCAGGGAATTGGCATGACCAAAGATGCTATCAAGAAAATTTTTGATAAATTTTATCGCGTTCCTACCGGCAACGTGCATGACGTGAAAGGCTTCGGTCTGGGACTGTCCTACGTCAAAGCTATGTTGGAAGCCCACAAAGGAGAGATCCATGTGGAATCAGAACTCGGAAAAGGAAGTACATTTACCATCAACCTACCCAAAAAACAATGAGCAAGGCTAAATTATTAGTAGTAGAAGATGACCCGAATCTAGGGGACATCCTGAAGGAATATTTGGAAATGAAAGGCTACGAACCTACGCTTTGCCGCGACGGAGAGGAAGGCTGGAACAAGTTCAAGAAGGATAAATACGATCTATGTCTCTTGGATATCATGATGCCCAAAAAGGACGGCTTCACCCTAGCCAAGGAAATCAAGAAAGTGCAGGAAGACTTGCCTGTACTTTTCCTCACTGCCAAAAACCAAAAAGACGACATTATCGAAGGACTTAAGATCGGTGCTGACGACTACCTTACTAAGCCATTCAGCATGGAAGAGTTGCTGCTTCGGATCACCGCAATTCTGCGAAGAACTCAAAAGTCAACTGAAATCAATGCGCTTAAGACCTACACATTTGGAGATTTTGTCTTGCACTACGACGAGCAGTTCATCGATGGTCCCAACGGCAAGCACAAGCTTACCTCCAAAGAAAATGAGCTGATCAGACTCCTCGCTTCCGAGATTAACAAACTGGTCAACAGAAGCCACGCGCTGAAGCAAATCTGGGGAGATGACAGCTACTTCAACGCCCGAAGTATGGACGTGTATCTGAGCAAAATCCGAAAAATCCTTAAAGACGATCCCAAAGTTCAGATCATCACCATCCACGGGGAAGGGTTTAAGCTGATCGTGGGGGAAGGATGATTGGAGTATCTAGTAGCTAGATGTTCGTATCAAGATGTTAGGCATACTTTCAGACGAAGCGGAGTCGAAGTCTATACTATTCATACACTTCAAATTTTCTGGATTCGGTAAATTGACTCAAGAAACAAGACTTGTACATCCTGCAGCAGAAATTCTGCAGGATTTTTAATTTTTTAGACGATAAAAAATAATACCGACAAGGGCACATAAACACAAAAATGACACTCCGAAATACCTTATCCTGATTGAAGAGCTAATGGCATCGCTACCATTTTCTTATCATCCCATCTTAAAAGTCAAATAGGAAACTGCAATCAGAAAGCACTCAAAAATCCGATCCAACATAGATCTCTTTGAAAATTATTTTGAATTAAATCCCGAAAAAGGCAGTAAGCAAATTATGTCTTAACTCTATCATAGGATCTCCGCCCCAATCCCATTTCCTTCGGGAAAAGTGACTTTTTCCGGCGTGATCGTGATACCTCTCGCAGGATCTTTGGCCAAAAGCATTGCGCCATCCATGTCGACATAATCCAAGAGTGGAGCAATATGAGCAATCGCAGTGATCCCCACGGAAGATTCGGTCATGCAACCGACCATGGTTTTCATTCCAAGCGATTTGGCCTCGCGGATCATCCGGAGGCCGGGCGTGATACCTCCGGCTTTGACGAGCTTCACATTGATGGCATGGAAGAGTCCGTGGCATTTCTTGACGTCTGATTCCACGATGCAACTTTCGTCAGCCATCACGGGCAGCTTGGAATGTTTGTACACTTCCTTCATGCCTTCCAGGTCGTCTTTGCCGAGGGGCTGCTCCATAAACTCCACGCCCAGCTTGGCGAGTTCCTCTGAATTTCTGATGGCTTGCTCCGCAGTCCACGCGCAGTTGGCGTCGATGCGGAAGGCTGAGTCGGTGTGCTTTCTGAGTTCTCGTATGATCTCCAAGTCGTTGTCAGTACCCAGCTTGATCTTATAGATTGGCCAGTGGACTTCCTTCATCTTGTCAACCATCTTTTGCATTGTATCGATGCCGATGGTAAAGTTAGTAGTCGGGATTTTATTGGGGTCGAGCTTAAGGTATTCGTAGAGCTTTTTTCCCTCTTTCTTCGAAAACCAATCCCAGGCCGCCATATCTAGTGCACATTGTGCAAAAGGGTTTTCTTTGAATACTTCCCGCCCGAGCTCCCAAAGTTCTTCGGGGGTTTTCCAGCTGCCCGTTTCCATCACAGGGCGAAACTTCTCCAAACAGGCCGTCATGTTTTCTATGGTCATGCCATAAAAGGGATTCGTCGTCGACTCTCCCAAACCATAGAATCCGTCTCCTTCCAACTTCACGATCAACGTATCCTGAACGTCCCGGCTTTGGTGGGCGATAGTAAAGGTGTGCTTGAGCACGAGATCAAAGACTTGGTAGCTTAAGTTCATGGCATGATTTTTCAAGGAAAGGCAAAAATACACACTATAATTTCTCTCGAATGCCTAGTTTTATCAGAATTGACTGAATTATCATCCTATGAAATTGTTTCCCCTCAAAAGAATTTTAACTCTGGTTTTCACTCTTGTCGCGTTTACGGCCTGTCAGAGTATTGCGCAAGTATCCTATTCTAAAATTCCTCTCAGCAAGCTGGAATCGGCTTTTGAGATGTATAAAGAACCCGCAATCACCCATCGCCGCTTTACCCACGCCGACCTGCAGCCATTGATTCAGAAGCATTCGGGGGCTTTTCAAGTGGAAAAACTGGGCGAGTCCATCGAGGCAAGAAGCGTCTCTGCGCTCGACTGGGGCAAGGGCCAAACCAAAGTCATGCTTTGGTCGCAGATGCATGGCAATGAAAGCACGGCGACGATGGCGCTTTTTGACTTGTTCAACTTCTTGGAAGGAAAAGGCGACGGATTAGATGACTTAAGAAGTCTGCTCCAAGCTCAGCTAAACCTGAAATTTATCCCCATGATAAATCCGGATGGAGCCGAAGCCTTCAAGCGCAGAAATGCCTTGGACATTGATCTGAACCGGGATGCGATCTCGCAGATTTCGCCAGAGGCGGTGATTTTGAAAAAAGCGAGGGATGACTTTGAGCCGGCATTTGGCTTCAATCTCCACGATCAGCAGATCTATTACAATGTAGCGAACACGCCGAAACAGGCGACGATTTCTGTTTTGGCGCCAGCCTATAATCTCGAGACTGAGGTGAATGACGTGAGAGGAAACGCCATGAAAACCATCGTCGGTATGAATGAAGTCCTTCAGCAACTGATACCCGGCCAAGTGGGCAAATACGATGATGCTTTCGAACCGAGAGCGTTCGGAGACAATATTCAAAAATGGGGAACGAGCACCATCCTGATCGAGTCAGGCGGATACGTGGGCGATCCAGAAAAGCAATTCATTCGCAAGTTGAACTTCCTGATCATCCTAAATGCGCTGCATCAGATCGCTACCAAGGGCTACGAGCAGTACACCACGGAGGAGTATTTTACCATTCCGGACAACGGTTCCCAGTTGATGGACTTGATCATCAATGAGATGCAGGTGAAGGTCAAGGATAAGCGCTATCCGGTAGATCTCGCGATCCGAAGACGAGAGTCCGAGGCAAATGGGGCGTACTTTATGAGCGGCAGCGTGGAGGATCTAGGCGACATGCAGGTGTATTTTGGATTTGAGACACTGGATGCGACAGGATTGGAATATACACAGGGGAAGGTTTATCCCACGGCCTTCGAAAGCGTAAAAGACATCTCGGAAGAAAAAGCTTTAGAATTGTTAAATCAAGGGTTTTTGGCCGTGAAAGTCAAAACAGCAGAAGCGCGACAGCTTCATGAATTACCGATTTTGGTACTCAAAACCACCGAAAAATTCTCCGGAGGCTGGATGACTGGCTCGACCCCCAATTTCTTTCTGGCAAAAGAGGGAAAACTGAGATACGCCGTGGTCAATGGTTACCTGATAGATCTGGAAAACACTAAAAAACAGGAGTTTAAGCAAAGAGTCCTTTAGAATGTTATTAGAAATGAAATGTTTCCAAGAACAATCAAAATCACCTTGGAAAAGACAGAAACAGGGTTTTCCGCTTATGCCAACGATTTCCCGGTCTTTGTCACCGGAGGTACGATTCCTGAACTGATTGACCATGCGGTTGAATCCACTTCTTTCTATTTCAAAGAGGAAAATATTTCCATTTTCGCTGACATCAAATTGAAGCAGACTTTCGGCAATTCATTCCACACTACCGATTGCTAAACTCCAAGTTTTTGGCAGAGAAAACCGGTATGAATCCAATGATGTTCTCTCAGTACGTCCGAGGCCAAAAAACCATCGCTCAAGCAAACCAAAAAAATCATGGATGGAATTCATCAAACAGGAAACGAACTTTCGCAGATCAACCTGGTCCCCGATTGATCGGACGCCATTTGGCTTCTGGGAGGAAAAATTATTTTTCGGCTTTTAATTAAAATCTCAGTTCTCTTAATTAGAATTTGAGACGTTAAAACAACTGAAAATCTGTCATTTGGGCGGGTTTTTTGCATTTGATTCCGAAACGGAATTCAGGTAACTTCCATCCATCCAATCTTTATCTATGACAAAGAACTTCTCCTCAATCGTCTTTGGAATTGCGATAGTCATCGCCTCCTTTGTACTGGGAAATGCAATAATCAACCGCAACAGGCCTCAGGGAACGGTTAATGTCACTGGGCTTGGCGAGCAAAATTTCACCTCCGATTTGCTGGTGTGGGAAGGAAACTTTTCTCGGGAAAGCAGCGATCTAAAAGCTGCCTACGCGAGCCTCGAAAGTGACAAGACCGCAGTGATCACTTACCTCAGGTCAAAGGGAATTCCTCAAGAGCAGTTGGTGTTCAATGCCGTCTCGACAAATCCGATGTACCAGCAGAATTATACTGCAAATGGAACCTACGCAGGACAGACTTTTACCGGATATCAGCTCAGTCAGACGCTCGTCATCGAATCCAAAGAGGTGGAAAAAGTGGAGAAGATCAGCCGGGAAATCACCGAACTGCTCAATCAAGGAATCACCTTTTATTCTCAGCCACCACGCTACTACTATACCCAACTAGAATCCCTTAAGCTGGAAATGATCGCCAAAGCCACCGAAGACGGCAGAATCAGAGCGGAACGAATCGCGGAAAATTCTAACTCTTCGCTTGGTGACCTGATCACGGCCAACATGGGAATCTTCCAGATCACAGGACAAAACTCCGGAGAAGATTATTCTTGGGGCGGCGCATTTAACACTTCATCCAAAAACAAAACCGCTTCGATTACCATGAAGTTGGTTTTTGAGGTGGATTGATCAGTAGCTTTGGGAATGAGAAAGCCAAAACACGCTGGACTCCATCCCCAAAACCTTCATCAAGGACGATACGAACTGGATAAATTAGTGGAAACTCTGTCTGAGCTCCGGCCTTTTGTTTTTCAGAATGAGCACGGCAATCAAACACTCGACTTTGCGAATCCCGAAGCTGTCAAAGCCCTCAATCGCGCCTTGCTGAAGCACTTCTACAAAGTGGAATTTTGGAACATTCCTGACGGCTTTCTTTGCCCTCCCATTCCTGGGCGAGCTGACTATATCCATTATTTGGCGGATTTACTCGCAGAAAGCAACGCCGGAAAGATGCCCTCCGGTTCTAATGGTCGCGTCCTGGACATCGGCACGGGAGCGAATCTGATTTATCCACTTCTGGGATCGGCGATCCATGATTGGAAGATGGTGGGATCGGAAGTGAATCCCTTGGCGCTGGAATCAGCTGCGAAAATCCTGAGGGAAAATCCTGCTTTCCAGACGAAAATCAAACTCCGAGCACAAGCACAAGCTTCGAAGATCTTTACCGGAATCATTCAGCCTGATGAGTTTTTCGATCTCACGATGTGCAATCCACCCTTTCATGACTCTGCGGAGGCGGCTCAGGCAGGAAGTCAACGAAAGGTTCGAAACCTTACCGGAAAAGCCGTTGTCAAAGCGAAACTGAATTTTGGAGGGCAGGCTGCGGAGTTGTGGACTGCAGGCGGGGAACTGGAATTTATCCGAAAAATGATCCTCGAAAGCGGCGAGTTTCAGAGCCAAGTCTTTTGGTTCACCACCTTGGTTTCGAAGTCCGAAAATCTCAAACCGATCATCGGATTGCTAAAAAATGCCGGAGCGATCACTCATAAAACCATTTCCATGGCTCAGGGCAATAAGCAAAGCCGTTTCGTCGCTTGGACTTTTCTCAATTCCCAGCAACAGGATGTCTGGAAGAATTTCCGGTGGGATAAATGAAAAAACTCTCCAAAGATTTTGAATCCCTTGGAGAGTTTGAATGCGCTGCCTTTTTTAGTGGTGGTGTACTTACAGACCACATAAGGTTCTATTTGAATCAAGCGTTCAGCGTGTATTCAGAGCTGATTTCCATCTTTAGTGCTTTGGAGATGGGACAGTTTTCCTCGGCGTCCTTCACTAATTCGGCAAACTTTTCTTCCGAAATACCATCCACGGTAGCCTTGAGCACCAAGTGAGATTTTTTCAAAGTGCCATCCTCAAAAGTGATGTTTGCAGATACTTCGAGTTCCTTTGGCGGAAATTCGGCTCCTGTGAGGTTGAAGCTCAGCTTCATCGCAAAGCAGCCTGCGTGGGCAGCCGCGATCAATTCTTCGGGATTGGTCCCGACCCCGTCTTCAAATCGAGTGTTAAATGAGTATTGGGTTTTGTTAAGGACGGTACTGTCTGTAGTCAAGTGGCCTGAGCCTTCTTTGCCGCTACCATTCCAAACGGCGGTTGCTTTTCTGATCATGATATTAAAGAGTTTTGTGGTTAAGATTTACCAGACAAATTTTGCATCAAATTACAAATTCTGGCGACAGAATTGCTAGGGAATCATTTTTTCGACCTCGTTCACCTCAGGAACGTGCACTTCCAGTCTAAATCCCGCGAGTTCTTGAAACACTTCGAGGTATTGATCGGTGACATAATCCCAATTGTATCTTTTCACCAATCCACTTCTTGCAATAGACCTGAAATACTCCATTCTTTTTGGGGTACTTTCCGCTGCCTCAATGATGTCTCTGATGGATTCAGCGTCCTTCTGAAAATACCAACCATGCTTTCCATCTTGAAGCATTTCCTGATTGAACGGAGTATCCAGCGCCAATATTGCACATCCATAGCCGAGTGCTTTGAGCATAGCAGGATTGGTGCCTCCAAATTCGTGCCCATGGAAATAGGCGTAGCAATGGGAATACCAAGCGGCCAACTCATTTCCATCGGTGACGTATCCCAGAAAAAGAAGGCGATCGTCGTCTATGTTTTTCAGGAGAGTTGCATAGTCGTCTAAATAAGGGACATCGCCCACTATTACCAGTTTTCGTTCAGAATCAGACTGGAGAAACCCCTCGATGATGATGTCTGCATTGTTGTCGGGGATGAGTCTGCCCACGATCAGGAAATATTCCTGGGGTATGATCCCCCATTTTTCAACATACGCCGGATCTGCGTCATCTACCGGGTTGGCGCCATAGGCTATAACCTTTGACTTGGCGTTAAAGAGCTCTTTGTAGACACGCTCCATTTCTACCGAGTCATTGATGACTTGATCGTATAGTTTGGTTGCTATTCTGGATGCCCAGAAAAAATAACGCGAACCTAATCCCTTCCACTTGGGTCTAAGCCACTCCAAGCCATCGACATTGATCGCCGTCGGTTTTCTAAAAAACTTCGATATCAATCCGAAAGGACCATTTGCGCTATTGACCACAAGAATCACATCCACGTCTGAAAAACAAGCATGAATCATGGAAAAAAAGGTATGTGACAGCTGAGTGAGGATTTTGGATTCAATCGCCGGAGTGTAGATACATTCGATGCCGTTTACATAGCGAGGTCTCTGAGGGAACAGCGCGCGATGGTTGTACACCCTCACATGCACGCCCCTGTGGACCAGGCGCTCTCCAAGCTCTCTTACCATAGTATCGTATCCTCCATAGACGTACGGGTAACCTTTTGCACCCATTATGGCGACTTTTAACTTCTTCTTAGCTTGTGCCATAAATGGATTTAATTTTGTCTTCGAAGGCCTTAAGGCTGTATTCAGTAAGAACTCTTGCTCTTCCTGCATTTCCAAATTCCATGCGCAATTCAGGGTTTAATATCAATTTTTCTATAGCCTCTACACCTAGTTCTATATTTCCGACTGGAATCAAAAAGCCAGTTTTTCCATCGATAACCATCTCCGCTGCGCCTCCAGAATAGGTAGCTACTACGGGTTTTGCAGAGGCCATAGCTTCCAAAATTACGGTAGGAAAAGAATCTGGCAAAATCGAAGGCAAGACAAAGATATCCAAAGACTTCATCACTGCGGGAATATCTGCTCTGAATCCCAGATAGCTTATGCGAGGACTGAGTTTTTTGGAACGAATCTTTGTCCTTATTTCTTCCAAGATGGGCTCATATCCGGGAAAAGGATCTCCAATTAAGACGAAATGGGTTTTGGGGTTGTTTCTGGCTATACGCTCAGCCATTTCCAAAAAGAAAAGTTGTCCTTTGCCGGGATTTATCCTTCCGATCATCCCGATGCACACGTGATCTTCCGGAATACCCAATTCCGTTTTCGCCAGCGGAGAATCTTCTAAAAATTCATCGTAGGGAATACCATTGTGGATAACCTCGATCGTTGATTTCTTCAAAAGCGGCTGCCAATGATCCGCAACAGCCTGGGAAACCGCAATAGGTTTGGGCGTACTTTGATCAAGCAGGCCGCACAGCACTTTGACCAAAGGAGCCGGGCCCGGAAGGATCTCATGGATGTGCCACTGGTGTGGAATTTCATTTCGCTTGGCCCAATAAGCCCCGACGATTACTGCAAGGGTATTGGAGTACACCAGTTCAAACCTATATTTCTCATGGAGCTCGTTAAGAAATCGGTACGCCTTCAGGTTTTTACTCAGCCTATTAAGTAGACCCGTAGGATTGACGTATTTCCTGCGAAGTATCCCCAGATTTTGGATATAGACAGGAAACCCCTCTTCTTTTAGCATGGGCTCCAGCGATCCTTCGCCAGTGAGTACGACGATTGGGTTAAAGCCTTCGCGCTTATATAGTCTCAGCACCTGCAGGATGATCCTACCCGAGCCATAGAGTTCGGAGGAGCTTTGCAAAAAAAGAACGTTGCGTTGTTTAGCCATTTCTTTTCAGGTAAATGCCAACAATTCCAGACTTGTCAAACAAAGCAGAGAGCAGTTCGAAAACCCAGGCAAAAGGCAGAACAACAGCAATCAAAAAAAGAAGTGACGGAGACTTGCGTCTTTTGAGTTGGAGAATGAGATTTTTTCGGTAGCCTAAGCTCGAAAGTAGCGCTTGCAGCATTCCCAAAACACCCAAATGTACCGAGATGCGCCGGGAAGCTACTTTTTGATAGCCAATCTTGGAAAACTCTTTTTCTAAATCCGACTCCGTCCAATGCGTCAAATGCTTGGGAATATCCCAATGCATCCATTTTTTACCGGAGAGGCCTGCCTGCCAGGAATCTGCGCGCGGCACCTCAATATAGACCAAACCGTCTTTTGCCAAGTTTTCCCCCAACAGTTCCGCCATGAAAACCAGAGGCTGTGGCAAATGCTCCAAGACATGATTTAGCGTGATCATGTCAAAATTTCCATCGGCAATTTTCCCACCCTGATACCAAGTATTCAAGACTTTGACCTGATATTTTTCAGAAGCGAAATTACATCGTTCCGTTGCGGTCTCTATCCCCAATCCCTCCCAATCGGCATTTTTTGCGACGGCGAGAAACTGGCCTTTTCCCGAGCCAAAATCCAACAGTGTTTTTCCTTCGGGGCGTATTCTTCGTGCTTTTTTCAGGATTTTCGAGGCTTCCGAAAAAATGATCCGTTCAAAGGGTGAATTTCTGTTGTCCACCACTGCGTACACCTCGTCGGTGTAGAGTGCTTCAGCATCTACGTCGTCCGGCAAAAAAGTCCACCGAAGACCACAGGATGCACACTGGCAAACGGACACCTTTTCGGGCTCGTACTCAGGATGTTGACTACAGATAGGACAAGTGATTTGCCTCATTTAGCAAGTGGCGAACGAAGTATGGTATCTTGAAAAGCAGCTATAAATTTTTGAGCGGAAAAATCTTCGGACCTAGCTTTTCCCGCTTGAACCAAGCGGGCTTTCAGATCTCTTTCACGTTCCAAAAGTATCATTTTTTCTGTCAATTCTGACTGTATTCCAGTAGCAAAGTGCAAGCCGGCGGCCCCAGCCACTTCCATCAAGGCTAGCTGATCGGAGTGGATCACCGGTACACCGAACTCCATGGCCTCGAGAATCGGAATCCCAAAACCTTCATTTTCGGAGGGAAAAACGTAGCAGAATGCTCCCTCGTAAAGCGCTTTTACATCACTGTCATCCAGGTATCCGGGCAGGATTACTTTTTCCTCCAAACCGAGGCTTTTGACCAACTCCTCCACAATCGGCTTGTCATTCATCACCGTGCTCTGCCCCGGCCCTCCTACGAGCACCAACTTTTTAGCAGACTGGCTTTTAGCCAAAAAATCCGCATAGGAACGAACCAACAACGGCAGGTTTTTCCTTTTGTCAAAGGTTCCGACATGAAGAAAATAGCCTTCTTTGGCAAGCTTATGTTCGGGTAGAAAGGAGGGGGAAGAAACTCCATTAAGAATCTTCGGAGCCTGATAGACCACAGTGATGGGCAGGTCATTTCCCAGATGCTCCAATAGGGAGTTTTTGGAATATTCCGTCGTCGTGATAATCTCAGTTTTTTCTTTGAGGCCCTTTCTGATAAGACTCAGGAAGTACTTTCTCCACCACTTCGGGTAGTTTTGAGGCATTTGCCAGAAAAAGGCATCGTGGATTACCGTCAGTCTCCGGCAAGGCAGAGATGCTGCGGGAGAGATAAAGTCTGGGCAGATCAGAATATCCGGCTGATGGTATTTGACTAGATCGGGCAGCTGAAACTCCTTCCACCGAAAATAATCCAGGTGGTAGTTCAGCTTCTGAATCTTGGATTGGGGACCTTTAAAGGTTTTATCATTTGCCTGCTCCTCCGGATCATGGGAAAAAATCCATTCGATCTCAGGATGCGGAAATTGCCGGGCAGCATGAGCCAACTCGAGCATGTAGGTTTTGATCCCGGTGGTGGCGACGTTGAGGTATTGGAGATCGAGGAGGACTTTCAAAAGAGGGAATTTGTCCAAAGATAATCAGAATCATCAAAACTATTTAATACTCTGATCTACCGGAAAATGGACAGCGTCCAACCGGGGTCGCTACCCCCAGAAATCAATCAATACTCCGGCTCCTTGATACTCCATCCAGTTTTTTGCTTCAAACGCACAATCACCTCTATATCGTCTGCAAAGGTCTTTGTCATGTTCCCGAGTTTAGAAAGTAGTTTAAACATCAGATAAGGTGGCTTCAGGTCATACACTTTGTAGTGATAGGGATGGATTTCGACCTCAAAGTCGGATGACAGCAGGGCAAAATAAGCTCGGACTTCATTTGGGGAATATTCTTTCCAATGATGCCCGTAAGTGACTTTTGCCAGAATATCACCCACTGTGATTCCGATGGATTTTAGAAAAAGGGTGTTCTTTAGATTTCTGACGTAGTTGGGAAGAGCAAATGCATTCGGGGTTGAGATGTAGATCTGTCCTCCCGGCTTTAAGATTTGGTAGATGGTTTTCCAAAACTGTATCGGGTTGAATGTAATGTGCTCCATGATCTCCGTAAACACGACCAAGTCGTATCTGTCGAAGATGTCACTGAACCGCTCCAACCTTGAAATGTCATTCTCGATGATAGGATTCAGTCCGAATTTTTTTCCCCTTGCTTTGACGAAATCCAAGTTCCAAAATTCCTCAACATCCATGGCATCTACCTGAAAGCCCCGACCCGCAAGCAGAAGTGACGTGTGGAGGTAGTGACTTCCTATCTCTAGCACGTGGAAATTTTTAGCATCTGAGACAGCGATTTTGTCCAGGAATTGATCGAAGCGCTGAAATCGCTTTCTATGAAAGTCGAAATAGACCTTTTCATTGGAAACTGATTCCGATGAACTCACAATTTGCTGTTCAAGTATTTCAAAATTGTCCATGTTTATCGCTTTCTCAGGTAGAAGCAAGCCTGGTCTCCCTGCTGCTTTTGATTGTACAGTTTGGCTTTGTCTCCGAAAGAATTCAGTTCTTTTGAGGTAAACTCTTTTTTGATGTCGGTTCCGGCAAACGGCTTTCCACGTTTATACAGCTCTGTTCCCCAAAATTGATTGTCTAAACTGTCAAACTCACTTTCGTAAAGCTCCAAACCAAATCGATCTGCCATTAATTGAATAGACTTGGTGCTTGGAATGAAAAGATGTCTCGGCGCATCCAATTGGAACCAATATTCGCGTTCTTCCTTCCACACCTGTCCATCGGTGACCGGCACTCGGATCAAAACCCGGCCGCCGGGGTTCAGTATCTTTTCCAACATGCCAAAAACAGCAGCCGGATCGGCTAAATGCTCCAGGGAGTGGTGAAACATCAGGATATCGTAGCGTTCTTCGATATCGAAGTAATCAGTCTTTCGCAGGGAAAATCCAGAATAGTCACGCGAAGAATCCAAAAAAGGGTCATAACCATGGAGCGTTTGGAAACCGCAGTAGGATAGTTCACCCAAAAGCTGCCCATTGCCGCAACCGATATCGGCGATGCGGTCGGAAGGTTTGCCCCTCAGCAGCGAAAGCCAGCGAAAATACACCGGATCCTTCAGCGAAATTCCACGCTGATAGGCTTTATACCGCATCTTTTTCAACATCCGCCCCACAGTTCCACTTTGCCTAAACTCCCGAAAGGAATAATAGTTGCCTGAGTAATAGCTCCCCAAATCGATGGGAACCTCTCGGATGAAAACCGCCGTGCATCTGGCACATTCACCATACGGGAACTCTCCACCAAGTCCGAACATCCGCTCGGAACCGGTAAAAAACACGTTGTCCAATCCATTTCCGCAAGCGGGGCAAATAGTTCTCTTATTCAATTCCTCCATGTTTTGCGGACAAAAATAGCCGTCCATTTTGAGAATACTAGTCAATTGTCCTCCCCTAAACTTAAACCGTCAATCGAAGCTTCAGCCTATTTCCGACAAACTATCCACTGGTTGACCTGAAAAAAATTCTGGATTAGTCGGTTGATTTTCTGGGTCAGTGGCATCTTGTAGCGGATTAAATTCCCCAGTTTTTCTCCCAAGGAATGCGTGTAGTGATCCACTACATGCAAGCCTTCTGCTTCACAAAGCGATCGCAACACCGGCTTAGGGAAGATAAAGGTATGCTCCAGCCCATCGATTACATCAGGCACTTGGAGTCTCAATAGCTTTGTCCAGCGGTGAAGTGTATAGAGGCTGCTTGAGATATCCGGGGTTCCGATGGCAATATATCCCCCTGGCTTCACGATTCGCTTCATTTCAAGCACATAAGCCCTTGGGTCCAGCACATGCTCAATCACGTGGGAAATGTGAATAAAATCAAACGTGTCATCGGGAAAACCAGCAGACCAAACATCCCCCCTGAAAGTCTTGACATTAAAATGCCCTGATATAAAATCCAGCGCTCCCTGGTCAAATTCGGTGGCACTCAATTCACATCCAAACTGATTGGCATAGGCGAGCCCTAAGCCCAACCCACAGCCTACGTCCAAAAACTTTGTTCCTTCCATCAGGCAACGGAGGTACCGCGCATCATCTTTGATCGTCTTTGGCGTGAGGTTCTTGATTCTTGCAAAATGCGCCTCCACCAATGTCTTATAGTCCATCGCTTCGTAGAGGTCTTTTTCATAATACTGCGTGTAGTATTCGACCAGCTCTTTCTCGTCTGCCATGGGATTGGCAAAGACCAATTCGCAGGCGTTGCATTGAACTCTGGAGATATGGGGGCCCTTTCTGCTAGTGTCAATGGCGTAACCACGTAAACTTTCCGAGTGGCAGATCGGGCATTTTCTATGAAGGATCATTTAAGACAGTATTAGCTGTTTTTAAATTGGAATATTCGTTGACGCTGACCCCGATCATCCACCAGGATAGCCAGGAGACGTACGTGTAAATTTCAACATTGGCCGTGAAAAGGGGCAAAAGCAGACCGACTTTTACCACCGCACCGGTGAAGGCGATGCGGGCGATTCCCAGATTTTCTGAGTTTCGGAATGTGGTGATGGCGTCTTTCACCCCCGAAGCGAGAAGGAAAATGTAAAGCAACATGCCCAGCCAGCCGAGCTGTACTCCATAGATCAAAAACTGGTTTTCCCCTCCGACCCGGAGTTCATCCGTCACACTGCCAAAGTTTCCGCTCATCGCCAGTCCGATTCCGAGGGGATTGGCGAGCATAGAGTCCAAGGCCAGCAGCCACTCCACCACATGTCCCATACTGGAGGTGTTCTCAAAAGTCAGGGTATCCAGCACAAAGAAATAAAAATCCTCCGATGCGAAAAACACGATATACAGCCCAAAACCCAGCAAAACAACAAAGCCCGCACCGATTAGCTTGTATAGTCGGAAGACCAAGGCCACAAAGAAAATCATGATGAAAAAAGCCCCAAAGGCAGCTCGGGAGGCGGAAAACACCATACTGCCGAGAGAGCAAGCCATGACCAACAGGTAGGGCCAGCAGTATTCCTTTTTCGAAGTCAAAAACCAAATCAATCCGGCCGCAAAGCCCATCAGCACAGAACTGGCCAGCTCCAATGGATCGGAAAAAAACCCAGCCAGCCGCTTGGTGACAGCTTGGGTTTCAAAAGTCCATGTCAGGTCAAAATGACCAGTCGGTTCAATGTTGTTGATCACCACATTGTACAGCGCATAGCCGCTAAATTGCTGTAAATGGGCATCCAATACATAATGTTCTAGGCAATTGACCAAAAAAGCGCCGATGGCAATCGCAAAGATGATTTTGAAAACCCAGCTAATTTCTAATGCGTCAAAGCGCGTGTTTCTGCCCAAAAAGTAGACCAGCCCTGGAATCAACATACTTTTGTAGTACAGCGCTTTGTTGAGAAAAGAAGCCTCTCCCAGCGGGATCAGCAGGTATAGAAATGCTAGACTCAATAGGGCCAGCATTAGCCAATCGGTAGTTTGGAGGCGAAATGGGTAATTAAAAATTCGTTTTTGATAGAAGATGAAGACCAAAACAGCGACCAATACGACCACTTCTTTTAAAATCTGGAATATCCCAACGACCTCCGGGGAGCGTGTCGCCAGATAAATGACGCTGAGACTGGTAATGTAAAAAGGTAAAAAAGCGGCCAGGAAGAAGATGAAGTAGTGCCATTTTCCTTTGAAAATCATCTCCTGCAGCACCCACAAAAATGCGATGCCGACAGCAGCAGCCAATAGAATAAAGAATATCAGGGCCATCTTGGTGCGGGTTCTAGGGGAGTGGTCAGCCCGTCTCGGATTCCATTTGCCACGGCTTTCATTTTTTGAAATCTACCCCTCAGCAAGAAATACCCCATCCAAAGCATAAATCTTGAAAGATGGTAGCTGCACCCTACTAAGGTGTGAAACCCTTGGAGGGTTCCCCGTAGGAGAAATAACTGGTTTCTGACGTGGTAGTAAAACACTTTTGGACTGAGCATACCCTCGGCATGGGCTTTTTTGGAAGAGGCTCCAGCCTCGTGGTATATCCGGGCTCTTTCCGCCAACACAATTCCAAATCCGGCCTTCCTGAAGCGGAGTGACCAGTCCACGTCTTCAAAATAGGCAAAGTATTGCTCGTTGAGCAGGCCAGTTTTGAGCAATGCCTCACGAGAGATCAGCATACAACATCCCGTTGCCCAGTCCATTTTCATGTCTTTCACCCGGAAATCCGCAAGCGGCTCCCGGTCGCCTAACGTGACCGCGCGCCCAGTTGCAGCCACCCATTTACCACCGGCGTTCCAGATTTTTTTCCGATCATTCAGGAACAGAATCAGGGGCTGCACTACCCCCAAACTTGGATTTCTGCTGAAGTGGATCATCATCTCTCCCAGAAAGTCAGGTTCCACCTCCGTGTCATTATTCAGCAGCATGATGTGGCTAAAGCCCTGCTGCAAGGCAAGTCGGATTCCCGCATTATTACCGCCTGCGAAGCCCAAATTTTCTTGGTTTTCAACCAACATGATTTCGGGAAACTCTCTATTCAGTCGCCCGCTTTCTTGGTTTTGCGAAGCATTGTCCACCAGGATCACCCGGAAATCGGGGAAATCAACCCGCCTCAACGATTCTAAGCAGGCACGGGTAAATTCAAGTCCGTTCCAGTTGACCAGAATGATCGCGACCGATGCCTCAGGAATAATAGCCACGGAACAAAGTTCGATTATGCCGGTACAGCAATACCAAGCAGATCAAGAAAACAATGACTTCGGTCGAAAGGATCCCGATGCAGAGGCCGATTCCTCCAAGCATCGACGTAAGAATGGCCGACACGACGACCATATACACACACATCATCCAACTGGCCCGAAAGAGGAGCTTTTTTAGATCAGCTACCAGCATCAGGGTAACGTTTCCAATGTTCATACAGGCTAGGAATGGGATCGCAGACAAGACTTGCAGATAGCTCACAGACTCATCGAGCGTTGATCTGGAGAGTATTTGGATAATCCAAGGCGCAGTAAGGTAGACTCCGGCGAATACCACCACTCCAAGGAGTAGAACGCGGATATGTACCCTGCGCAGAAACCGATAAAATCTATTCGCGTCTTCCTGGTACAGCTTTGACGCGTTTGGAAAGATCGCCTGTACGATCAGTGCCGGGAACAGCCTCAGCACCATTACTACGCGCTCAGCGAGGCTATACATTCCCAGCGTTTCGGCATTAGAAAAAAAACTCAGGATGATCAGACCCCCGTTGATGGAGATGAAGCTGGCGAAGTTACTTAAGAAGAGCAGGACATTTTCCCTTAGACTTTTCCAGATTGCTTTAAACTCCGGACGGTAAAAGCGAATATCGAGAAAGGTATGAATGTAACCAAGCAGCAGTAGATTAATGCCCAAGCCTAATAGGCCCAACATGAAGTTTACCCATTTGCTTTGTTCTGGAGAATGGATGAACAGCACAATGCCCAAGAGAAAAAGCAGCTTGGAAAACACATTGGCAATCGAAACGAGCTTCATTTTTTCTCTTCCCTGAAAGAACCACAGCGGAAGTGTAGCCTCAGAAAAGAGCAATAGCAGAGAGAAAATCAATATAATACGGTATTCGCTGAAAAGTCCCAGTCCGAAGGCTGCTACCAAAACAATCAGCGAAGCGATACCAGCAAGAAAAACCTTGGCTGAGAATACATTGGAGACAATACGCGAGAGCGCAGTCTTGTCCTCGCGATTGATAGCCACTTCCCTAGGTGCACTTAAGTTGTAGCCAAAAGCCACCAGAATATTCAGCATGGCAATAACCGAAAGCGCCAGATTGACAAGCCCAAACTGATCGAGTCCTATACTCTGGATCAACAGAGGCATAGAAATGATGGAGATCAGTACATTGGAGGACTGAATAAAAGAAAGGAATAGAAAATTCTGGATTGATTTGTTTCGGAAGTAGTTCCCGAGCGGGATGAGTAGGTTGAGTTTTTCGAACATGGCAGCTTAATGCTTAGCTTTCCTGCACATGCTTGTGGTACAGTCTGCGGAAATACAGTCCAAAAAACACCAACAAACCCGTGATTATCGCTCCTAAAACCATCCCTTTTACCAAGCGGATTTCACTGCGCTTCAGTGGGAGTCTTGGGGAGTCGATGATTTGGATCAAAGGGGAATTGTTGCGATGGTTCACCTTGGCGATCTCCAGGTTTTTGACAATCTCTTGATAGACTGCACCGGTCGCCTGTACGTCAATCTGACGTTTCTTACTTTCTATAGTGGCTGAACTCAACAATGGGTTGGCATTGGGAACCCGGTCGGTGGCGCTGGCATAGGCTCCGATACTTTCGTCCAGGATCGCCCTTACGCTATCCGCTTGACCTTGCAAGATGAAGAGGTTTTCCCCGGTTTTCTTGGTTTTGGTTTCAAAATAAAACGTGTTCACTTTATCCACCAGCATTTGGTTGAAAACCTTGGCAAAATGCTCGTCTTTCGAAGCAATACTCACTTGAATGATGCTCAGCTTCCGATCCGGTTTTGCGACACCGAGTTGGTTTTCGCGGATCAACCTGGATACTTCCTTGACCACCGAATCCTGAGTAATCGTGAATTCCTCTCTTGACTTAGAAAAGTCCAGAGAGGAAAAATCAACCTTTGATCCCCATTTCTTGTCCAGTTCTTCAAACTCCACAAAGCGGTCAATGAGCAATTGCTCATCGCTGAAAGGACTGAGCAATGTCTCTCCAAGCATTCTGTCTGAGCGGTACAGCTCCATGATGTTGTCTCCCTGGAAGAGTCCGCTTGTACTGCCCAGCGAGCCGAGATTGACTCCTACCAAGGATGCCAATCCGGACATCTGCCCGATGCCGCCACCTTCGCCTTCTTCGAGGACAAAGGAAGTTTCGGCATGGAAAACCGGCTTTTTGAACATCGAAAACAAGACTCCGATTACCAACCCGATGATACCAGCCAATACCAGGATTTTCCACTTGGAAAGGAAAAACCGCCCCCAATCTTCTACGTTTAGGAAGACTTCTTTGAGCGTGAACTGACTTTGGGAAAAATGTTGTGATCCTGCCATTACTCCCAGTTGATTTGTGAAATGACTAAAGCCAAGGTCGCCAGCCCGGTGGTGATTCCGACGATTTCTCCAAGTCGAAGTGGCACCTTCGGCCCTTTGGTGGGCACGATGACCTCAGCTCCGGGTTCTACCGGAGGGTAGTTCCTTATACCCAGGAAGCCTTTGGTTCGCTTCACCGCTCCGTTGGCATAGACCACGTAGGTTTGTTTCTTATTTGCCCGGCGCTCAAATCCCCCGGCGCCATTGATGTAGTGTTTGAGACTTCGGCTATTTTCGTAGCGTAGGGTGGTCGGGTAGACCACGTCACCCCGCATGCGTACGGTCTGCAGGAGCTTTGGCACGGACAGGATATCGCCAACTTCCAGGATTAGATCCTCGTCAGAACCGGGATTTTGCAGGATTTTTTCCAGATCGATGGCGACGGCTTCGGATTCCTTGATTTTCACGGCAAACCCCGGAGTGCTTGCGGCGACCTGATCGAGCGATTCTTTCTTGGTATTGGCCAGCAAGGTGTCCACCGCATTTACTTTTTCCGCAGGAAGATCCCGGAAAAGGCGCTGAAGCAGCTCTTCCTGCGCTTCCGAGTTATTGGGGTCTTCGATGAGTTTTAACTTCAAGCCTTCCAGGTTTCGCTGCCGCCGGATCTGCTCCGACTCGGTATTGAAAAATTCGGTGCGGCGGATCAGCGAGGCACCTCTTGCATAGGCGAACTGATTCAGCCCACCTGCTCGTTTGACCAAATCAGAGATCCGCTCGACGGAATGTTGAATGGCAAACATGCCCGGAGCATTCACTTGACCCTCCACCGCCACGAGCCGCTGCATGGTGAAATTGGCCCGCTTTCTCACGATCACCTGATCAAAGGGCTGAAGAGAAGGCGACTCGGGATTGATAGAAAGATCCGGATTGACGCGGCTGGGGATGATGTCTGAAAGCGTCCCAAGATCAGAATCTTCCAATCTTCTTGCGATCTCGATGTCCTGGGAATTGGCCGATTCCTGCAGGCCTCCCGCCAAGATGATCAGCTCTTCGATCTTCATAGAATCGGAGTAGGGATAGGTTCCGGGCTTTTTCACCTCACCGAGAATCTGCACGTAATGTTCGTTTTGGATGTCGTAGATACTGGAAACCCGCACCACATCTTCTCGCTTTAACACGACATCGGGGGCTGTTCCAGCCAGCACGGCGCCTAGATTGACTTCGATCATTTCGGTGCCGAGGTCTGCTTTGGTGCGGAGAATACTCGCACGCTCGGTGTAGGCATCGCCCCGCAGGCCTTCGGCATTTTTTACCAGTTGGGACAATGTCAAACCCTCCGAAAGCGCAAATACGCCCTCCCGATAGACTGCGCCTTTGATCTGAACGCGGTTGCTGTATCGGTTCAATATCTTGCTTACCGTGATCTCGTCACCGCCTTTTAGGGTAAAAAGATTGAATTGGTTTTGATATACATCAGAGACGGAGCGCTGATTACCTGTGATTCTGGAGATGGCGATGCGGTCTTTGAAAGCCAGATCAGTAAATCCTCCGGCATAGCTGAGTAGATCTTCGAAGGTGTCTTCGGCGCCGATCTCAAATGTCATCGGACGCTTCACTTCTCCTTTTACGTTGACTCTGGATTGAAAAGGAGAAACCAAGATCACATCCTGATCTTGCAGCTGAAGATCGAGATTGGCGCTGCCATTGATCAATAGCTCGTACACGTCGATCTCTGCGATGGTTTTCTTGTTTCTTACCAGTTTGATCGCGCGCATCGTTCCGTTTTCATTCGGTCCACCAGCGGCATAGAGGGCGTTGAATGCCGTAGAGAATGCGCTCAGTGTAAAGGTTCCTGGCAATCTGACCTCTCCAAGGATGTGTACTTTGATCGTACGGACGTTTCCCAAAGTCACCTGAAGAAAGGTGTTGGGATTGCTCCCGGTGAGTCCGGGGTAGTACTGGCCAACACGGTTTTTGATAATCTCGGTGGCGGATTCGATGCTTTTGCCGGATACAGGTACTGGGCCGATATTGTCCAAAAGGACAAAGCCGTCAGGATTGACCGTGGCCTCGTAATAGTGCTCGGATTCACCGTAGATGTCTACGAAAACCACATCTCCCGGGCCCAGGATGTAACTTTTGGGAGTTGCCTGATTGAGACTGGGCTCAAAGCTCAGTCTGCGGTTTTTCTGATAAAACAGCGAGCTTCCAAAAATCTCGCTTCCGCCAGAAGTGGTCAACATCTCCTCTTGGGGTTGATACAGTCCTCTGGTGATTTCATTCAGGTTCAACTGTTGACGCGGATCTCTGCGGGACGCGTTGGTGCTTCTACTTGCCGCACCGCTCGAATCAAGTTCCTCTATCCGATTTCTAAGTTTTTCTACTTCCGCGGAAGGCATTCCACGGAGTAGCGCCATTTGAAGGAATTCATCAGCTCCGACTCCGGCTTCACTCGCGCGCTTCAGCAATTCTGCTACTTGGTCGTCGGAAAGTTCATCGACTTTGATCGTCGTCAAATCTGTATTTTGCTGGGCGGAAGCCTGAGGAACTGATCCAACCAGGAGGACGATTAAGGCAAAAAAATACCAGATTCTTGTGTTTAAAATCATGTTTTAAATGGCTGTTCCGGGTGAAAGTCGGTCGAATATTGGAGGCAAAAATCCGTCAATTTCTTAATTCTACCAAATATAGATCCAAAATCTGGGCTTCTGCCTCAGTTGCGGGCTATCTACTCCGTACAATTCCTGCAAATCTCAATTTGAGTCCGATCTGTGAGGAGCTGTTTTCGAAAATTGAGATAGGCAAGAGAATTCCAGATTAAAGCCAGAGGCTGACTTTTCAATTCGCCCATGACGTGGCTTGCGTCCTTGTCAAAGCAACACGGCACAACCTTCCCGTCCCAAGTGACTACGGCGCCTTCCCACATTTTCCAGCATTTGTTTTCTGGATGCTTTTTCAGCTTCCACTTGCCGGTGCCAGTTGGCACATATCGGGAGTAGCCCAAGTCAGAAGGAATCAGGTCCGAGCCGTTTTCGAAGCCATAGATTTGAGTAGTCTTGAGTTGGAGCTCGTCGACTTTTATGGCCTGAGCCCAGGATTTTAAGACAGGAAGTTGATGTTCATTTTGTCCGGTGACGAGAAATTGGAGGACGATTCTGGGAAAGTTCCGGCCGGCTTTCTTTCGTTCGGATATCAGCAATTTCAGTCCATTCTGCACTTTTTCCAGATTTCCCCCGATGCGATAGGATTCGTAGACTTCTTGGGTGATGCCGTCCATTGACACAGTCAATTGTTTCAATCCACTTTGCAAAATACCCTCCACCTTCTTTGCTTGAAGGTAGTGTGCGTTGGTCGAGGTGGAGGTGAAAATACCCCTTGAATCTGCATACTTTACCATTTCTAGAAACCTCGGATTCAAAAATGGTTCACCCTGAAAGTAGAGATGGAGCCAAGAAAGATGGGGGGCGGACTGATCGATTACTTTTTCAAAAAGCTGCTCTTGCAACATCCCAGTCGGACGTGAAAATGATCTCAAGCCAGAAGGGCACTCCGGACAGCGAAGATTACAACTCGTCGTTGGCTCGATGCTGAGCGTGGTGGGTTTACCCCACATGATCGGCTTGCCCAAGATTTGACTTAGGTGGAAGGAACTCCGAAGCAGGAGGTAATTGGTGACTTTTTGCAAAGTCAGGTATCGAAAAAATGCCAGCCCGGTGATCCACGTGTTTTTCACTTCGGAAAATACGGCATTAAGGCAGGAACTCGCAAACTGCAAAATACCAAGAGCCCGCTGTTGCCGTTTCAAGGGATTAAGAATTGAATTCCTATTTTTGAGGCCGAAACAAAAAACTCCATGAAATTAAGCCGATTTGCATTTCTGATTCCTTTGCTGTTTTTAGCTTTTGCCTGCGGCAAAAAAGAAGAAGCCTGCGAACTGGATCAGGAAATCTTGGATCAGGATGTTTCGGTGAAAATTACCCGATTGGAGGACGAATTTTTTGGAGCAAAATCAGCTCAAGACTTCCAGTTTTTGTTGGAAAAGTATCCCGACTTTGCGCAAGCCTATTTTCCGTCCGACGCATATGCATCCCCCGATTCTCTGACCGCCAACCTTCTACAGGTGCATCAGGACTCCTCGATGAGGGTGCTTTACGACTCTGTCAAAGTCGAATATCCGGACATTTTGGATATCGAGAAAGATCTGGAAAACGCCTTCAAATACATCAAACATTATTTTCCGGATTTCAAGACACCAACCGTTTACACTTTCGTTTCCGGCCTCAATTCGGATCTGATCGTAACAGAAGATTTGATCGTAATTGGGCTGGATTACTTCCTTCCCGCTGATCATGCGTTCCAGCCGGATATCGCTCGCTACATGGCTGAGCGATACGAAAAACCCTACTTGGTGCCGATGATTGTTTTGGCAATTTCCTCCCAATTCAATTCTATCAATCCTAAGGACAATAGCCTGCTGTCGGAGATGCTCTACTACGGCAAGGCCTACCATTTTGTCAAAGCCGTCATGCCCTGCACTCCGGACCAATACATCATCGGCTACACCCCTGCCGAGATTGCGGAGTGCTACGACAACGAGGAATTCATTTGGTCGCACTTCGTGGAGAACGAGTTGCTCTACGAAACCAATCCCTTCGAAATCCGCAAGTACATCGGTGAAGCACCGTTTACGGATGCGATATCGACTAAGGCACCGGGACGATTAGGCAGATGGCTGGGTTGGAATATCGTGGACGACTATGTCAGTAATGCAGCTGCTTCCTTACCGGACTTGATGAAAGAGTCCGATGCTGAAGTGATCTTCAGGCAGTCTGGATATCGGCCACGTCGCCCGGAGTAGAGTTCGGTTTGGGATCTACCACCTCCAAAAGTCTCTTCACAGCGATCTCCTTCGAGAAATATCTTTCCGCCAATTTTCTCGAGTTTCGGCCCATTCGATCCAATTCTTGTTGATTTTTTTCCAAATCTTCAAGTCTTGAAAAAGCGGTTTCCATCTTTCCCGGAAGACATGAAATCCCAAGTTCGTGGGTTATGACCAAGTTGTAAACCCAGCCCTTGTGATTTACCAAGATTGCTTTTCCGGCTGCCAGCGCGTCAAAAAATTTGTTGGGGCTGTTGGTTTTCAAGACCGGCAGATGTGCAAAAGAAATCCAAGCCAGATCGCTTAGACTCAAGATTTCGTTGACTTCTACTTTGGAGCCAAAAGGAATAAATCGGACGTTTCTCAGATGTTTGTATTCAGCTATTTTCGTTAGTTTTTCGGCATGACTTCCCGCTCCCATTATCAAGAAATTCCAGTTTTTTTGATGTTTCTGGGCCATTTCTGCCAAGTCCAAAAGTTCCTCCACGGCATTCACCTGACCGATAGCTCCCGTATAGGCAATTTTGAGTCCTCCGGTCAATCCAAATTGCTTGGCTCGCCATTGATTGGGTTCGGTAGGGAAAAATGCTTCTAGATCAGAGAAGTTTGGAATCAATGCAACATCACGGTCAGGACTGATTTTTTGGAGATGCGACGCGATCCCGGGAGACAGCGCCACCAAACTCAGGGATTGATCATAAATCTTCTTTTCGAAGGAGTAGAGTATTTTTTTTAGAATCGGGTTTCGTATCGCCCCGACTTGAATTGGTGCCTCCGGCCAGAGATCTCTTACTTCGAAGATATAGGGCAATGCCAGCCTTTTTTTTGCCCAAAGGCCGATCGACCCCGTGGTCAATGGGGTCGATGTGATGTACAACACATCCGGTCTAGGAAGCTTTCTGATCAATCTTCTTGCCTTGACAACAAAATTCCAAAAAGCGCTGATTCTTTTGAAAAACCCAAATCGCTGATCGTATGCGACAGGAAGGTAATGCACCCGAATTCCGTCGATCCACCTTTGATCATATCCAGGCTCATCACGAGCCGTGATCATATCTACCGCTATTCCCGCTTGCACGAGGCCCTTTGCCAAGTGATAAGATCTCACTGCCCCGCCCTGCTCGGGAGTGCGGAAATACTGATGGACGTAGATGAGTCTCATAGCTGGTGCAAGTTCGCCCATTCCGCGAAAAGAAACAGATTATAGAGCGTCAAGAATTGGGTTTTGGCAGCTTGCTCCGGGTTTTGCAAAAGCTGGCGAATCGGTGCAGAAAAGTGCTCTCCGTGACTTTTGTCGAAGGATTTCAGCGTAAAAAAAACCCGGCTTGAAAAGTTTCCTTTTTCACTCAGCCACTCTTGAAGTGGCAAACCAAACCCGAGTTTTTTTCGATTTGCGATCCATCCGAGGTCATTTTCGCGAAGAATATTTTTGATCCAAGGCTTTCCAATAAGAAACGCTGGATCATTCACTTTCTGCCACAGCCCCAAAATCGATGCGTCGAGGTACGGGGAACGGCCTTCGATTCCATGGGCCATCAGGGCATTGTCATGGATTTTCAGCACGTCCTGCACCAGATATACCTGCCGGTCAAAGTCCAGCATGCGCTTGTATTCTGGTAAATTATTATTGAAAATCCGCTCGTAATCGGCACTTAAGTCCGATGGGGGATTTTGCAAAGCAGAGAAATTCAGAAAGGTTTGATTGGGATCATTGGTAACTGCTAACATGTATTTTTTCCAAGCTCTTCCGAAAGGTAACTTCTCAAAAATTCCCGCCCAATTGCTCCAGAAGGCATGTTGTTTCCAATACTTCGCAAAAGCTTCATGGCGCTGATACCCGCCCCAAAGCTCATCAGCTCCCGCACCGGAAACCAGAACCTTCACTTCTGGTTTAGCTCGTTTTCCAATCATCCAAGTCAGAAAACCGGCCGAGTCTCCTATTGGAAGATCGACACTCTGGAGGTATGCATCCCAGTTTTCGAAGAAGATATCTTGATCGATCTCAATCAGCCGATGGGCTGCGGGGATTTGCCTCGCAAACCGGGTAGCTGAATCAGCGTCGTTGTATTTTGCCCGGTACTTTTTCTCAACTTGAACGGTGTAGGCGGGAAGTGAAATCCCTGTCTGTTGGTACCAAAGCGCATAGAGCAAGCTGCTGTCTGCACCTCCACTCAGGAGCACGCCAACCGAAACGTCTGCATGAAACTGGTTGAGGATGGCATTTTCCAAAGTCAGCTGAAATGTCGCTTGATTTGGGATATTTTCTGGAGCCTTGGGAGCATGGATTGTATCCCATCGAAAAGTGTCCTGTCTAGAAATAGTGCTGTATCGCCCGGGCTTCCAAGCTCGGATGCCACGATAAAATGTCTTGCCGGGCGATGGTGTCCTGAGATAGAAATAATGCTCCGCCTGCTCCCAGTCGGGTCGATGAGGTTGAAGGCTTGCAATTCCACTGATTTTAGAGGAAATCGTCAAAGTTTCATTATTCTGAGAATAGTAAAGCGGCTTTTCGCCATTTCGGTCGGTGGCTACCAAAACAGACTTACTGACCAGATCGATGTAGATCAGCGCAAACATCCCATTGAGTTTTTCCAATCCCTGTGCCCCAAAAAGCCTGAGGCAATGGAATAGAACTTCCGTGTCTGACTGGGTGACGAACTCAATTCCAATCTTTGACAGCAAACTTCTTAACTCCTGAAAATTATAGATCTCCCCGTTAAAAACCAGCAGCCTTTTTCCCTCGGAATCCCAATATGGCTGATCCGCATCGGGGCCTGGATGAAGAATCTGAAGCCGATTTACCCCGATCCATAGCCCTGTCCAGGGAGAATAAATTGCAGACTGATCCGGCCCCCTGTGTTGGGAAGCATCGACCAGTTTCTGGACCGCCTCCTTATTTGCCCCCTTTCCCCAAATTAAATGAATTCCACACATTAAGAATCTTGGTCTTCGAGGGTGACTTTCCCCTGGTTTTTAGAATAATACTTGCAGAAATGGGTGATCGTACACGCTTCGCACTTGGGTCTGCGCGCCAGACAGACGTATCTCCCGTGGAGGATCAGCCAATGGTGCGCGACGTGGATGTATTGCTTGGGAATATTTTTGACCAATTGTTTTTCGACTTCCAAAGGTGTTTTGGCAGTCAATGGTACAAGTCCAAGTCTTCTTGAAACGCGAAATACATGCGTGTCAACGGCCATGTTGGGTTGATTCCACACCACCGAGGTGATGACGTTTGCCGTCTTTCGTCCAACGCCGGGGAGTTTGATCAATTTGTCCACCGTATCTGGAATCTCGTTGTCAAAATCCTCTACGAGCATCTTTCCCAAGCCTAACAGGTGCTTGGTTTTGTTGCTCGGGTACGAGACCGACTTGATGTAGGGGTAGAGTTCGTCGAAGTGGGAAGCCGCCAAATGCGCCGGGGTGGGAAAGTCCCGAAACAATGGCGGCGTCACGATATTTATTCGCTTGTCGGTGCATTGCGCAGAAAGCACGACAGCAACGAGCAGTTGGAAGGGATTCTCATAGTGCAGCTCTGTCTCGGCTGCAGGCATGTTTTCGGAAAAATGGCTGATAAATGCGTCGTACCGCTGTTTTTTGAGCATGCAAGTTTGGACTATTGGAGATTTGAAGTTAGCTGAGGCCTTGGATATGAAAAGGATTTTCACCGAAAATGTTTTGTGTAATCACCTAATATATTTCAAGTATTCATTGATCGACTTGGTTATGTCCTAATCTTGCTCAGATTTATGCCAGAAAAAGCCTGAGCATCAGCGAAATTCAGTAACGTCGCCTCGAATTTTGATTCTTTTCTTTTCAGCGTAGTCAGTCCGGTTTATTTTTGGCCAACAATGAAAAACTTTCTGTTAACCCTCGTCTTTGGCCTTCTTCTTTTCCCGGCTATGGCTCAGCAAAAAACCAAAAAGGCCATTTTGATCATCGTCGACGGCATTCCTGCGGATGTGGTTGACTCCGTGCCTACACCTTATATTAACCAGATCAGCCGGGTAGGTGGATTCACCAAAGCGATCATGGGAGGCGATCCAGGCACTTACAGTCAGACTCCGACCATCTCAGCGGTGGGTTACAATTCGATGCTGACGGGAGTTTGGGCTAACAAGCACAACGTCTGGGGCAACGGCATCGAGGATCCGAATTTTAATTACTGGACGATCTTCCGGGCTTTCCAGGAAGCCAATCCGGAAAAGAAGACTGCGATTTTTTCTACTTGGCTGGACAATCGCACCAAGTTGCTTGGGGACAATTTGCCGCAGACGGGCCATTTCACTCCGGACTACTACTTTGATGGATTTGAGTTGGACACAGTTAATTTTCCCCACCAAAAAGACCGCTCACACATCCACAAAATCGACGAAGCGGTGTCGAAGGAAGCCGCACGCTACCTTCGCGAAAAAGCGCCTGATCTTTCCTGGATGTACCTGGAATACTCCGACGACATGGGCCACACCTTTGGCAACAGCCCTCAGATGGTAGATGGCGTTAAAAAAGCCGACGTTCAAATCGGCAGGATTTGGGAGGCGATCCAATACCGGGAAAAGAACTTTGACGAGGACTGGCTGATCGTGATCACGACCGATCACGGAAGGACTGCCGATGGCTTCGGCCACGGCGGACAAAGCAAGCGAGAGCGGACGATTTGGATCGCTACGAACGGTAAAGACCTGAATGCCCATTTTGAAGATTCTCCCGAGATGGTGGACATTTTTCCAAGTGTTGCCTTTCATCTGGGTTTAGAACTGCCAAAAAAACAGGCGATGGAATTGGACGGGAGCCCGTTCATCGGTGCTGTGGATGGAGCAAACTTAAAGGCCGAGCTGTCGGGAGGAAACCTGGAACTGACTTGGAAGTCCTATTCCAAAGGAAAAACCGGAAGGGTGTGGGTAAGCACGACCAACCATTTCCAAACTGGTGGGCTGGACAATTACTCACTGATGGGCGAAGTCAAATTGGAAGATAATCGCGCCAGTTTCCCTACTGAAGGAATGGAGTCGGACTTTTACAAAGTCGTACTGGAGACTCCGAGTGGCTATTTGAATTATTGGGTTGTCAGGAAATAATCAAGGATTAAGCGCTCTCAGCAGAAGGAGGCAGGTCAGAAAAAAAGAAAATACCAAGAGGGTCAGGGACAGGAGCGCAGCAACAGAATAGCGGCTTTCCGGATAACTTTCCTTCAATTTGGCCATGCTAAGTCTGTGTTGCCAGAGGGATAAAATCAGGATCACTTGGGAAATGAAATAAAATACCAGGGCTAATTCTCTGCCGGTGAAGGATTCAAAAAGCGGGCTTTTTCCAGATTCTACCCGCCTGTAGAAAAACTCATAGATACCAATTCCGATCCCGATAAACGTCAGTGCTGTGCGAACCCACGCCAGCTGAAGTCGCTCAAAGGCAGTCCGCGTCCGTTCCAATTGGATCAGTTTCTTTGCGTTTTTCTTTCGGGATTTTTCCAAATCCTGTTCTTCAATCAGTCCAGACATTGCGGGAGGTTTTTCGATAGTGATTTTAATCAAAAAACTCTTGATAATACAAGATTTGACTGATGTGTTTGCTGGCAATTTTATTTGGTGATTGCCCTTGAAAGATCGGACCAAGCTTCCCGTGATTTTTCCGAAATTTGTCATCTTTGGAATTCACTTTTTGATATGACTGAAACATGAACGATTCTAAACGCTGACAAATGAATTTTTGCTACCTAGAAAAAGAGGAACTAAGAATGGCTCTCCTTTTCTTTTTAAGCTTCTTGCCAAGTCTTTCTTCATTTTCTCAAACGCGTCCCAGAGAGCTGGGAGTACCTTTTGGCATCTTGCCGACCGGGCCGCTCAATGCGATCACGGATGTGAATGGCTTGAAAGTCGGGCATTTTACCAAGGTCGAAGGAGAGAATATCCGGACTGGTGTCACCGGGATCCTACCACATGGAGGCAATCTTTTCCAAGAAAAAGTCCCAGGAGCGATCTTCGTCGGCAACGGCTTTGGCAAGCTGGCCGGGGTCACTCAGGTGCAAGAATTGGGGACAATCGAATCGCCCATTATTCTCACCAACACGCTCAGCGTGGCAGCAGGGATCGAGGGAGCGGTGCGCTATTCTTTGGCACGACCCGGAAATGAAAACGTGCAATCCGTCAATGCGCTCGTCGGCGAGACCAATGACGGCTACCTCAATGATATCCGAGGCATGCACATCTCTCCCGATGAAGTCATCCAAGCCATCGAGTCCGCTAAACCCGGAGCTGTGGCGGAAGGAAATGTTGGCGCTGGCACCGGGACGGTTTGTTTTGGCTGGAAAGGCGGCATCGGAACTTCTTCCAGAAAGCTCCCCGAGTCGCTGGGGGGCTATACGGTGGGCGTATTGGTGCAGACCAATTTTGGGGGAAATCTCCAAATTGCCGGAGTGCCGGTGGGAGAAAAGCTCGGCAAATATCCCTTCAAGGATGCGCTCGAAAAGTCCGATGGCAGCTGCATGATCGTCGTGGCAACGGATGCTCCCGTGCTGGAACGCAATCTCGAGCGCATGGCGCAGCGGGCAATGATGGGCTTGGCCAAGACCGGCGGCATCGCATCGAACGGATCGGGAGACTATGTGATTGCTTTCTCCACCAATGAAAAACTGCGGGTGCCCTATTCCAATCCCTCTCAGGCACTTCTGACGGCAGAATTTCTCGGAAATGACGACATGACGGCACTTTTTCTCGCAGTCATCGAAGCAACCGAGGAGGCGATTGTCAATTCACTTTTCGCAGCGGAAACGATGACTGGAAAAGACGGGCATGGCGTCGAAGCCTTACCCAAGCAGGAAGTCCTGACTTGGATCAAAAACAACAAGTAGTTTATTCTAATTTTTCGATGGAAGATTCTGAGATCAAAAAACAGCAGGACATGACCTGGCTGGAACATTTGCAGAAAAACAGCTGGGAACCTGAGGTCATCATTTCGGGTATTTCCCTCGCCTTCCTTTTTGTGATTCCCTCCCGATTATTCGATTTCTCCGTGATCCTGATCCAAGATTATGGGCTGGAGCAGATCCCGGCCAGTTTGGTGCTGGTGTATTTTTCGGTGATCATTTCCGTGTTCAAGATCTTTTTGGTCACGCATCTGTTGATGCGATTTGTTTGGGCAGGGATGCTGGGGATCACCTATGCTTTCCCGGACGGGATCGTGAAGGAAAAGCTGTTTAAAATGTCCCAATCGGTGGACTATTATCCCCCGCAATACTACCTGCTTAAGTTGGAGCGATGGTGCAGCATGCTGTATGGGGCACCGATTGCGGTTGCCATTCCCATTTTCTCATTTACGCTGTATCTCATCGCTTTGATCGGGATCTATCTCGTGTTCAATCTTGATTTTGATGTCGTCTACGTAGTTTTCATGGTTACAGTGATTGGTTTTTCCATTGCGACTCTGGTGTGGAGCAAGACCAAGGCTATGGTGGGAAAAAGTATGAGTGGAACGGTCGGAGCGATCTATCAAAGCAATCTTGGAAAATGGTTCTTTGTTTCATTTTCTCTAGGCTTGCTCGTGCTGGCGATGCCATTTATCGTACAGGATCTCAGTGGATTTTCGGCTTACTACACCAGTATTGACATAGACAGTTCCGACTACGAATGGCCGGATGATCGGGCCTATTTCGAGGAGTATAATCCGGATGGAAAGCGCTTTGCAAGGATGTGGACACCGAGCAAGATGGTATCCGGAGACGTGCTGAACCTCTACCTTGTTCGCTACGAGCGGGAGGAAAATTCAATTCCGCAGATGAATGAACTGCTGCTGGAGAGCGACACGATTGCTTGGGAAAAAGTGGAATCACTCGCAGATCAGTACCGGATCTATCTCAACGACTCCCTCCTCAACGCCGAAAAATGGGTGAAAGTACGAGCCGGACTTGCCGGTCAAAAAGCCCTGCTGGGTCAGATCCCAACGGGTCACCTCTCTCCGGGAATACACGAAATCAGGCTTGAAAAGCTGACGTATGTGCCGCCTTTTTTGACATGGGGTAACCAGCTTCGCCACCGGAAAAAGTGGGCGAGGTTTGAGTTTGTGAAGGAGTAAATGATGGAAGACCGAAGACGGGAGACCAAAGTCGCGTACTTACCAATGTAAAAGCCGTTCTATTCTTCTCTCAAAGTATCGAACATCAGTACTAAAGAATCACATTCGTATCCGCCACTCCTTGGGGTAGTAGTTATTCACGCGATTGCCGAGGTTTTTGACCCAACCAAGAGGCAGGTCTTGGTAGGTCATCAGCACCCAACCATTGAGTAGTCCTTCGATTTCAAAGTCGTTTTTCCGAAGGAACTCCAAAGCTTGTTCTGTTGAAAGTTCGTGGCTTTGGAATTGATCTTTTGGCAAAAGAGAAAGCGCCCACTCATGCGAAGGAATCCAGTCTTTCTTCTGCTTTTTGCCCAACTCCACGCCAAAATAGCGCAGGCTCAGGTGGAGCGATAGCTTTTCGAAATGCCTGAAAAAATCCCGGTTGATTCGGAAGTAAGAGTCATTCAACGTGTAGTACTTTCCCGTTCCGTCAAAGCCCAATTCGGCATCAAGGGCACGTTCTTCATTCATACTGACCGATTTCAAGACCGGATGCTTGAAGTCTTTGATCTTGCCCGGCTCCAAGGTGGAGGCGGATTCGGGTCGTTTCAGGACGGTGATGAAAAAGCCCTCGCCCTGAACTTTGTGAGGAAAAAATCGATAACCGAAAAACGTCCCTTCGGGAGTTTCGACCGAAGATTCTACGATATTCCAGGTCGGATCGAGCGGGACTTTCACGGGCTCAAAAGCAAACTCTTCCGTCAGAAAGCGGATCATGTCTTCGTTTTCCGACTCGTTGAAGGTGCAGGTCGAATAGAGCAGATAGCCGCCGCCCCTAACCAATGCTCCGGCCTTATCCAGGATTCGCTTTTGGCGGGCGGAGCAGAGCTGGACATTGTCGGGCGACCACTCTTCCCGGGCCTGCGGATCCTTGCGAAACATACCCTCGCCGGAGCACGGAGCATCCACCAGCACCAAGTCGAAGAATCCCTCCAAAGGCTCAAAATGATCCGGGTCGTTGTTGGTGACGACCGCATTGCCGAGTCCCCATTTGACGAGGTTTTCTTTGAGGATTTGAGCCCGCGGCTGAATTACTTCATTGGCGACGAGCAAGCCGTCATTGCGAAGGTAGGAGGATAGCAAGGTTGATTTGCCTCCGGGAGCAGCTGATAAGTCCAGATAAACTCCCTTCGGGATCGCGTGTGAATTCAGGATGTGTTCGATGAACATGGAGGAAGCTTCCTGCACGTAGTAGGCTCCGGCGTGGATGGCCGGATCGAGCGTGAAGCTGGGCCGTTCTTCCAGAAAAAATCCCCGCTGGGACCACGGAATCGGGCTTTTTGCCCAGGAAGGTGAAAAAGGTTTGGCGGCATTGAGACGGATCGAAGTGCGCGAGGGCTTGTTGATCGCCTGTTTGAATTGCTCAAATTCGGCATCGCCGAGTAGCTCGAGCATCTGGGACTCAAAGGCCGGAGGGAGCTGGATGTCTGGCATGGGACAAAGATAGTTTTTTTGGCCAACGGCCGACAGTCAACAGTCCACGGTACATCGCTTTAGCAATGCCTTGCGGTGGTCCGTCGTCTGTGGAATGTTGACCTTTTTCCTTATCTTCCAAATAAAAAGAATGCAACTCATCGCCGACATCCTCATTGCCGCTATCGCAGCGCTGCACCTTTACTTTCTTTATTTCGAGATGTTCGCCTGGGACACGATTGGGCGAAAGACCTTCAAGCAAATCCCGCCGGAGGTTTTTCCCAAAACCAAAGTCTTGGCTGCCAACCAAGGTCTGTACAACGGTTTTTTGGCCGCAGGCTTGGTTTGGTCACTGCTGATCGAGGATCATCACTGGTCGTTTTATGTGGCTGTGTTTTTCCTGAGCTGCGTGCTGGTAGCGGGATTTTACGGCGCAGCGACGGCAAGTAAGAAGATCTTTTTTGTGCAGGGCTTACCGGCGCTGATCGCTTTGATCTTGCTGCATTTGAGGTAGGAGTATTTCACCGCAGTGAAATGGAATTAGACAATCTGAATTCCGGTTTCTTTTACTTTTGTCAAAAGAGGTGAATTGTCGGAATCTTCGTATTGATCAGTCCCAACCAAAAAAGGCTCAATCCTCGAATTTACTTGACGTGTGAGGCGCCAAGCTTTTCCTGCCAAACGGTCATTTGATTTTTCAAAACCATCGGAGACTAAAAGTACATCTATATCACTTTGATCCGTTGCCGAATCATCTGAGTAACTTCCATATAGAAAAGCTTTGCTCACCGAAATCCCTTCGGATCGGAGCAACTCAATGTACTTTTTCAACAGTTCTATAACTTCTCTTTGAGCCATGTCAAATGTAATATCGTTTGCCTGCTCTTTCAGACCAACTGATCTTCAAAAAAACCCTGCCTTCTTTAATCCGCTTCTCCACTCTAGATGTACGGTTTGCGCCGGGTCATGCGGCGTAAATCGTACATCTGAAATCCAAAATCAACTCACAAATCATCCTCCTCCAGCTCCTCATCTCCTCCCATATCAAACATGGAGCTGAACAAGTCCTTGAACTGCAAGCCCGTGTCCAGCAGTTTTTTGCTGAGCTGGGAGTATTCCGCCAAGCCGTGCAGGGCAAATTCCATAAAGAACTCCTTCTCCTTTTCGGGAAGGTTTTTCACCAGCTGGGTCACCACTTCCTCCAAGCCAGGCACAGAATGGAGGAGGCTCTTGTACTCCTTGTCCGGCTGGGAAGCCAAGATATCCAAGGCATTTCCCTCGCCAAACCAAGCCAATGGGATCACATAAGGATTGCCGTTTTTGTCTTTTTTCTTCTGTTCGGGAGAAGGGAAATAGTTCACAAATTGCGTCCGGATTGCTTTTCCGATCAGGTTGTAAGCGACCAGCCCGGCACCCTCCTGCTCGCCTTCATAAACGAGTTCGACCTTGCCGGTAATGGCCGGGATCACGCCAATGAGGTCAGCGATCCGCACGATAGTATTGCTTTCTCCATTCAGGTAAAGCCGTCTTTCGGCCGCTGAAATGAGGTTTTCGTATGCCGAAATCGTCAATCTGGCCGATACCCCACTTTTTTCATCGACCAGTTCCGAACTTCTCGCCTCGATGGCGATCTGCTCGATAAGGTCCTTCATCAGGTCCGGCACGTAGATATTTTCCACCGGCTTGCCTTTCAAGTTTGCTTCTTGGGCGGTGATTCTGCGGCCGATTTCGATAGATTTCGGATAGTGCGTGATGATCTGGCTTTCTATTCGATCCTTCAGCGGAGTTACGATGCTGCCCCGGTTGGTGTAGTCCTCCGGGTTTGCAGTGAAGACAAACTGGATGTCCAGCGGAAGTCGGAGCTTGAAGCCTCGGATCTGGATATCACCCTCCTGCAGGATGTTGAACAGCGCCACCTGAATCCTTGCCTGCAAATCCGGCAGCTCGTTGATCACAAAGATGCATCGGTTGGAGCGGGGCACGAGTCCGTAGTGAATCACCCGCTCGTCGTTGTAGCTGAGCTTCATGGTGGCAGCCTTGATGGGATCGACGTCTCCGATCAGATCGGCCACCGACACGTCCGGCGTGGCGAGCTTTTCCGCATAGCGCTCATCCCGATGCATCCAGACGATCGGCGTGGTGTCGCCTCGCTCATCGACCATCTTTTTCCCAAAAGAAGAAAGCGGCTGCATCGGATCATCGTTCAGCTCAGAGCCATAGATCACCGGGACATACTCGTCCAGCAGCTGGGTCATCATCCGCGCGATTCGGGTTTTGGCCTGACCGCGAAGTCCAAGGAGATTTATATTATGTCGGGATAGGATGGCCCGCTCGATGTCTGGGATGACCGTATCCTCATAGCCCCAGATTCCTTCGAAGACGTTTTCCTTGCGCTTGATCTTGAGGATCAGGTTGTCGCGAAGTTCTTCTTTGATGGATTTGGGCTGGTAGCCAGAGGCCTTGAGTTGGCCGAGAGTTTTGATTTGGGTAAGTTCTTTTCCGCTCAGTCTTTGGTAGTCCATGTGGGTTAAAAGCGTTTGGTTCGGTTTCGTCTATAGTCTTCAAAAATCAGGTCGCCGAGCCCCTTGAGGCTGCTGTAGTAGGCGTTTCCGTTATTCACTTTGGTAAATTCTTTCACAAATTCCTTGAGATAAGGATCCGAGGCGATCATAAAGGTCGTCACGGGGATCTTGAGTTTGCGGCATTGGGCGGCGAGTTTCAGCGTTTCGCCGAGGATCTTGCTGTCGATGCCGAACGCATTTTTGTAGTATTTGATACCGACTTTCAAGCAGGTAGGCTTCCCGTCGGTGATCATGAAGATCTGCTTGTTGGGATTTTTTCTCCTCCGGAGCAAATCCATGGCGAGTTCCAGTCCCGCGACTGTATTGGTATGATAGGGCCCGACTTGCAGATAGGGCAAGTCCTTGATTTCGATCTGCCAGGCGTCATTTCCGAAGACGATGATGTCCAGCGTGTCTTTAGGGTAGCGGGTTTTGATGAGTTCAGCCAAAGCCATCGCCACCTTTTTGGCAGGCGTGATCCGGTCCTCTCCATAGAGAATCATAGAGTGCGAGATGTCGATCATCAGTACGGTGGAGGTCTGAGAGCGAACCTCATTTTCCATCACCTCCAGATCATCCTCAGTCAGGAGGTAATCACCCGAAAAGCCATGGTTTGCCTGGGCATTTCGCAGGGAATCGGTCAGTGCGATCTGATCCAGATTATCGCCAAACTCGAAGACTCGGCGGTCGGTGCCCCGCTCGTCTCCGGTGCCGGAGTGGGTGGTTTTGTGCTGGCCGGATTTGCCACGCTTGAGCTTGCCAAAGATCTCCTCCAAAGCGGATTTGCGGATGGTTTGCTCGGACTTGCCGGTGATCTTGAATTCGCCTTTTTGGTTTTCCTCGGTGAGGTAGCCTTTGGTCTTCAGATCTTCGATAAAGTCGCCAATGCCATAGTTGGGATTGGTCATGTTGTAGCGCTTGTCCAGATTGGTCAGCCAGCTGAGCGCCTCGGCCACGTCGCCACCGGTCATCGTCACCAGCTGGAGGAAGATGTTCAGGAGGTTTTCGAAGGTGTTTTTCTCCGGATCTTGGGGAGGAACGTACTGGGTAAAGCGGAAGCCTTTCATTTTGAGACGTTAGTAGCAAGATATTAGACCCAAGACCTATCGCCGAAAAGCGGCAAATCCAAGCGAATGAAGCCTGGGTCCTTTAACATGGGTTGATAACAAACGGATGCCAATAGGAGTTTAATATAACAGAGAAAAACTCCGAAAAGATGAAATCGAGCAGACAAAAACGTCAAATAGACGAGCGGATTTCAAGTCTGTGAGATTTCATCGGCCGGTTAAATGTCTGTTCCAACCATATGAAAAACTATCTGACATCGGTGGGGGTTGTGACCGGGATTTTGATCGTCTTTGTCACTTTGATCCAGCTTCAGGTTGCGGAGCTGCTGGCCTGGGGGATTTTTTTGGCCAGTCCGGTTTTTCTCATTTGGATGGTTTGGACGGTGCTGACCGCTCCGGTGGACGTGCCGGAGACTTTTGATGAGCAGTGGTACCAGGATAGGCCGGAATTGAAGAGAAAAGGCTAAGGAGGACTAAGAGGAAAAAAATTCCGCAGGCGTCATCACCGGAATATCGCTAGCATATTTGAATTCCTTTTTGTCCCGGGTAATTATAAAGTCGGATTTGTTAGCCAAAGCCGTATAGTATTGCAAAGCATCTTCTTTGTCCTTGAATTTTGAGTTTAACGAGCTATAGATTACTTGCTTTCCGGCTGAAAGAATCTCACAGGCCGTAATCAGATCGCTCATTGTGAACTCGGCATAGGGAAGTTTGTAGACGTTAAACGCCAGGTAGTAGAGATTGCCCAAGCTGCATTCGGCAATTTGAAGCCTCGCAAGTCCGTCGGAATATAGGGCCAGAAACAACTTTGCATCGCTATAGAACGGCTCTCTTTTCCCCAAAAGATCCAAGACCACATTGGTATCCAAAAAGATCTTAACCATATTTTTCTCTCAGGTATCTGGTCAAAGCTTCTTTGTCTGACTCTTGGGGTGCCTGGGTGGCCTGCATCTCCTCCAATCGTTTCAACAGCCTTTTGGCGGCAAGTTGAGACTCAGACGTTTGAAGGGACGTATCATCTTTTTCAAAAACATCCTCTATTAATCTAGACAGCGAGATCCCTTGGCTTGCTGCTTTCCTCTTTGCCTTTTCAACAATTTCTTTTTTGATTGTCAGCGTCAGTTTCGTTTTCATGGCTACACGTGTTTGAAATAAATATACGTGTGAATTCAGGAAACCATCGATTTCCAACGCTTTTTCTGCAAGACCTACTATAAAAACGAACAGCTGCTTTCGATTTCGCAGATTACGCCACCGATCCATAGCCCGAAAAATTACTTTTGCGGTACCTCTTTCAGGACAAAATCGCCTATTTTGGCCCCTCCAAAAATTGTAAACCACAGAACCGTAAATCTTTCTCCAATAACCTGACCCTGATTGTAGATGCACTTTTCCAAAAAACTTATTATCCTCTCCTGTGCTTCACTGGCGGCTATCGCCAGCTGTACCCCGGAGAGATCCCCCTTTGATGTCTCCCCTGCGGAAAGCTTGGATCCCAAACGGGCCGAAGCTCCTTATCCTCAAATCGCCATTCCGGCGGATTTGGACATGGAATCTCCCCGCTGGAAAGGAATCGACCTGACCCCGGCTCCACCGGTGATCCCTGTCTCTGCCAACGAGGAGGCCAAATCCTTTGTCCTGAAACCCGGATTCAAGATCGAACCGATCCTCTCCGAGCCCCAAATCCGTGAACCGGCAGCGATCCAGTTTGACGGAAATGGGCGCATGTACGTGCTCGAACTCAGAAGCTACATGCAGGATATCGATGCCAGCGGAGAACTGTTTGCTACTTCCCGCATTTCCCGATGGGAAGACAAAGACGATGACGGGGTCTATGAAACCGGCGTGGTGTTTTTGGACAGCTTGGTCTTCCCGAGGTTTGTGGTTCCATTTGGACCCAATACCATCCTCTCGATGGAGTCCAACGAGGATCATGTCTACAAATACACCGACACAGACGGCGATGGCAAGTCCGACAAAAAAGAGCTTTTCGCCACCGGTCTAGGCCGCTCTGGCAACGTCGAGCACCAGACCAGCTTCCTCACCTGGACGATGGACAACTGGATGTATAGCACCTACAATGCCCACCGAATCCGTTGGACGCCGGATGGCGTGATCCAAGAGCCTACAGGAAATCCTTACGGACAGTGGGGCGTAGCCCAAGACAATCACGGCCAGGTTTGGTTTCAGGATGGAGCAGGCGGTACCCCTCAAAATTTCAACTTTCCGATCGTCTATGGCAATTTCCGCGTTCCAGGCCAGTTCCAGGAGGGTTTCCGAGTTCCTTACAGCTTGGTGAAGCTGGCGGACTTCGAACCAGGTATGCGGGAAACCAAAGCGGATATGTCACTTAACAATGTGACCGGTTCGGCTGGAAACGACGTTTTCCGAGGCGACAAACTGCCAAAAGAATTGATCGGGCAATATTTCTACGGCGAACCCGTGGGTCGAATCATCCGCCAGGTGAAATCCACCAAAGAGGAGGGCCTTACCTATATCCAAAACGAATACATCGATTCGGAATCGGAGTTCATCCAATCGACCGATCCACTTTTCCGACCGGTGGACATCGCTACTGCACCGGACGGGACGATGTACATCGTGGACATGTATCGAGGGATCATTCAGGAGGGAAACTGGACACAGGAGGGAAGCTATCTCCGCACCAAGATCCAACAATACCAGATGGATGACATCATCGGCAACGGCCGAATCTGGAGAGTGACCTACGATGGCATGCCACGGAGCAAAGAAAAGCCCCGCATGTACGACGAAACAACCGCCGAGCTGGTGAAGCATCTGGAGCATCCCAACGGCTGGTGGAGAGATATGGCCCAGCAAAACATCATCCTTCGCCAAGACAAATCCGTGGTGGGCGAGCTTGAAAAGATGGTCACTTCTTCATCCAACGAACTGGCGAGGATCCACTCCCTTTGGACTTTGGAAGGATTGGGAAGCTTGAAAGCTGAGACGGTCAAAAATCTGATGAAAGACCCAAGCTCGGTGATTCGAATCCAGGCACTGAGAGCCAGTGAGACCTTGTACAAATACGGAGAAAAAAGCCTGGCGGAAAATTACCGGGCGATGCCTTTGGATGCTGATCCGAGTGTCGCCATCCAGGCTCTTCAAAGTGCCTACATCCTGAAGATCGAGGATGCCGACAAACTTTTAAAGTCTAGCCAGCAAGTTAACCAAAGCAAAGGTGTTCAGTTGGTTACCACTCAGCTTTTGGAAAGAGAAGAAGAAGCGAAGAAGGCTGCTGCTACCCGATATTCGCCGAAGGAGCAGGCGCTTTTTGCCCAAGGCAAGACCATCTTTGACAGCTACTGCTCGACCTGTCATGGGGTAAAAGGCCTTGGCACCCCAACCGGTGCGGGGGATCTGATCGCTCCTGCATTCTCGGGTTCGCCGCGGATCATGGGCCATCCGGAGTATGCAGTGAAAACCTTGTTGCACGGCCTCACTGGAGCGATCGAAGGCAAAGAATACGAAGGAGTCATGATCTCCATGAGCTCCAATGATGACCAATATATCGCCTCGGTGGTATCCTACATCCGCAATGAATTTGGTAACAAAGGCAGTTTCGTCGATGCTGACTACGTCGCACAGATTCGCAAGGAAACCGCCAGCCGTGAATCCAACTACAACTACGATGAGCTGGTAGCCGAGATTCCCAAGGCGCTCTTCCTTCAGGACAACTGGAAAGTAACTGCCAGCAGCACCTCCTTGCAGGGAGTTGGTTCGACACGGGATCCTTCCTATGCTTTCGGCTTCAAGGGCTGGAAAACCGAGACCGCCCAAGAACCGGGCATGTGGTTCCAAGTGGAGCTGCCCAAGGAACGGCAGCTAGCCGAAGTCGAATTTGACTCTGGCGCGGAACAGTTTCCCAAGAAATACACGGTCTCCGTATCTATCGACGGCAAGAGCTGGACGGAAGTCGGCAGCGGAACGGGTGTAAAAGGCCTCAATACCGTCCGCCTCAACGCACAGGCAACAGGCCGATTCCTCAAAATCCAGACTACCGAAAAAGGCGAACAGTCCTGGGCGATGAAACAGATGAAGATCTACGCGAGGTAATTGTATGGTTCCGGTCTGTGAGGACACAGACCGGGGCAAAGATTTACTCTAAACAGAACAGCCCGGAATTAGAAGTTTCGGGCTGTTTTTTTGATAAAAGTCCCCAGCACCTGGGAAGTGTAAGCTCAGATAGGAAGCCGCCTTTGCCGAATTTTTGGACTATTTTTCGGAAAAAAACAGTCCATGAGTCCTGCCGAAAAACATGCCGACATCCTCAAGTCCACCGCCAAGCGCCTGGGATTTGACTACTGCGGCATAGCCAAGGCGGAATTTTTGGAGTCGGAGGCACCCCGGCTAGAACATTGGCTCAGCCAAAACTACCAGGGCCAAATGGGCTACCTCGCCAACCATTTTGACAAGCGGCTGGATCCTACTAAGCTCGTGGACGGGGCTAAAACCGTCGTCTCCCTGATCTACAACTACTATCCCGAAAAACAACTACCTCACCAAAAAGGAGATATCAAGCTGGCCAAATATGCATATGGAGCCGATTACCATGACGTGATCCGTGCCAAGCTGACCGAGTTTCTGGAGATCCTCCGGGAAGAAATCGGGGAGATCAACGGGCGTTCTTTTGTGGACTCCGCACCGGTGATGGAGCGGCAATGGGCTCAAAAGGCCGGCTTGGGCTGGCTGGGGAAAAACAGTCTCCTCCTCAACCGGGAAATGGGAAGTTTTTTCTTTCTCGCTGATCTCATCATCGACTTGGAGGCAACACCGGATCTGCCGCTAGCCAAAGACTACTGCGGCACCTGCACGGCCTGCATCGATGCCTGCCCGACCGATGCCATCGTCGGGGATGGCGTGATCGACGGCTCGCGCTGCATCTCCTACCTGACCATCGAGCTGAAGGATGCCATCCCGGAGGAGTTCAAGGGAAAGATGGAAAATTGGGCCTTTGGCTGCGATATCTGTCAGGATGTGTGTCCTTGGAACCGCTTCTCCAAACCCCATTCAGAGCCTGCCTTTCAAGCGAATCCCGAATTGGCTGCATTTACCAATCGGGAATGGAAAGAAATGACCGAGGAAACGTTTAAGCGGGTCTTTGCCAAGTCGGCGGTCAAACGAACTAAATTCTCTGGCTTGAAAAGGAATCTGAACTTTTTGCAAACAGAAAAGGGAGCTGAATTTCTTCCCGCTCCCCCAGATCGTTCTTGATTTCGATTTATCTCAACTTCAAGAGTATTCTTTTTTTGCTGTCTTTCAACCAAAGTTCGCCTGTGGAAACTTGGTAAAACTCGACTCTTTGGAGCGTTTCCAGAAGTTTGTTTTCAAAGGCTTGGTTTTGACAAGTCATGCGCGTAGCGGCCAAGTTTCCAAATTTCAGAGAGTGCTTCTTGCCCATTTCATAGGGCCCGGAAATCCGATTGCAACTGCCGCTGCCGGTCACAGTTTTGTCAGAAGCACTAAAAATGAGGTGAGCATCTTGGAGAGAATTGGAGGTTTGAACCGGTACGCCGAGCATTTCTACCACAGTCCAATGCTTGTTTGTCCAGTTGGAATCAGGGAAGCTACTTTTGCATGAAGAAAAAGAGAGCAGCAGGACGAAGCCCAATATCAAATTTTTCATAAGTCTATCTGGAATGTATGAGTTTGTAAGAGTAAGCACAAAAAGGGCCAAAAAAGCAGCAATGGCCGCTGTTCTACGTAGTTAGAATGCTTTGAGGCTCATATCCAGCGCAGTGACTGAGTACGTCAACGCACCCATAGAGATGAAGTCAACGCCGCATTCCGCGACAAAAGGCAGCGTTTCATCGGTAATTCCTCCAGACGCCTCTGTCAAAAACCGCCCGTCGATCAGTTTTACAGCCGTTTTCATCGTGTCATAATCCATGTTGTCGAGCATAATGTAGTCTATACCGCCGACTTCTAAGACTTGCTGGATTTCTTCCAGATTTCGGGTTTCTACTTCGATCTTGAGGTTCAGGCCTTTTTCCGCCAGGAACCTGCGGGTATTCTCAATTGCCGGACGGATGCCTCCGGCAAAGTCCACGTGATTGTCCTTCAGCATGACCATGTCGTAGAGTGCAAAGCGATGGTTGACTCCTCCGCCGATGAGTACGGCCCATTTTTCCATCAGCCGAAAGTTCGGCGTGGTCTTGCGCGTATCCATCAATTTTGCCTTGGTATGCGAGATCAGCCGAGTCAGTCGCTGAGTTTTGGTTGCTATGCCGCTCATGCGTTGTAGGCAGTTTAGCACCAGCCGCTCGGCGGAAAGTATCGATGCGGAAGAGCCTGAAACGATCAATCCCACATCGCCGAATTTAACTTCGTCGCCATCTTTTTTCAAAAATTCCACCTGAAGTGCTGGATCGACGGCTTTGAATATTTCTCCCGCCAATTCCAGTCCGGCGATGATTCCATCATCCTTGATGAGTAGTTGAGCTTTGCCTGTTTTTTCCACGGGGATAGATGCCAATGAAGAATAATCTCCCGGGCCGATGTCTTCCAAAAGTGCCGAAGTGATAAAAAAGTGGAGGGCTTCAGGAGTAAGATAAGATGGCTTCATGCCGCAAAAATAGCCAAAACTGTTGATTTAAGCGGTTTGCGGCTAGCTTTTTACAAAATCCAAACTATAGATCCGAAAGCTGCTCCCATTTTCGGAGACTTTGATAAAAACCTGAAATTTTCCTGGATTGCTCGAATACTCACCGATATAGGTACTGAGACTTCCTGGATTTTCGTTCTGAAATACGATCGAAAATCCTAAAGACGGATTCTTCTTAAAAAAATCCCGAAGGACGATTTCAGCTTGGTTTTTGGAATATTCGCCCTGTTGACCATTGATGTTCATCGAGATGCTGGAGTCAAAAAAACGCGCCAAATCACTGCTGGAGCCACTTTCGAGAGCAGATATGACCGGCCCGATACTAGCGTCGAGTTTATCTCCCATCGTAGGGGGAGCGATCCAAAGGAAAACGGATAAGAGAATACTTAGCAATTGCATCAGCCTTGTTTGGCAAATTCCAAGCCAAAAAAATATCGGTGCAAGGCCGTCTATTCCGCTACGAAAATGAAGCAGACAAGTCCTGCCAGAAAAGAAATCGGGGGAAAGTTTGGATTGAAAAGTAATATATTTGCCGCATGGACAAGAAAGTTTTATTGATGATTTTGGACGGTTGGGGTATCGCAACCAATCCGGCGGTTTCCGCAATTGACAAAGCTAAAACACCTTTTGTGGACAGCCTTTATCCCAAATATCCGCATGCCAAGCTGGAAGCCTCCGGACTGGCGGTGGGTCTGCCCGAAGGTCAAATGGGCAACTCCGAAGTAGGCCACATGAATATCGGCGCGGGGAGAATTGTTTTTCAGGACCTTGTCAAGATTAATCTAGCCGTCGCCAACGGTGAGCTCAATACGCATCCCGTTTTGGCAGCAGCATTTGCGAAAGCAAAAGCGGCCGGCAAAAAAGCACACTTCATCGGCTTGGTATCGGATGGCGGCGTGCACGCCCACATTGAGCATTTGAAAGGTCTCTGTGACGCTGCGAAGTTTCACGACATGGATCAGGTTTACATCCATGCATTCACAGACGGACGGGATACCGATCCAAAAGGCGGAATCAAATACCTCTCGGACCTACAAGAGCATCTGAAAACTTCCTCCGGGCAGATCGCCTCTGTCGTAGGAAGATACTACGCGATGGATCGCGACAACCGATGGGAGAGAGTCAAACTCTCCTATGATGCCATGGTCAAGGGCGAGGGTGAAAAATCCAAAGATATCCTCACTGCCATCAAAAAATCCTACGACAACAATGTAACCGACGAATTTATCCGACCGATCATCCACGTGGGGCCAAACAATAAACCGCTTGCAACTATTGAGGACGGCGATTTGGTGATCTGTTTCAATTTTCGAACCGACCGTGGCAGAGAGATCAGCCAAGCACTGACGCAAAAGGACTTTGAGGATTACAACATGAAAAAACTCAACGTCGACTACATCACTTTTACCAATTACGACGACACATTCCAAGGGGTACAGGTGTTGTTCGAAAAAGATAATCTCAACAATACCATCGGCGAAGTGCTGGAAAAGGCCGGAAAAAAGCAGATCCGAATCGCCGAGACAGAGAAATATCCTCACGTGACCTTCTTCTTTTCCGGAGGAAGAGAGACAGAATTCAATGGAGAAAGCAGGATCCTCTGCCCTTCTCCAAAAGTCGCCACCTATGATCTCAAACCAGAGATGAGCGCCTATGAAATCGCCTCTAAGATCAATACTGAGCTGAAAAAGAAGAGTGCTGACTTCATCTGCCTCAACTTTGCAAATGCCGACATGGTCGGTCACACCGGCGATTTTGATGCCGCGGTCAAAGCCTGCGAGGCGGTGGACGAATGTGCTCAAAGCGTAATCACCACGGCTTTGGCCAATGACTACACCATCATCGTGATTGCCGACCACGGCAACTCTGACATGATGATCAACGAAGACGGTACGCCAAATACCGCACACACCACGAACTTGGTACCTATTATAATGGTTGATGACCATGACCAGCTCGCCGTCAACGACGGAAAATTGGGAGACTTAGCACCTACCATACTCAAGCTGATCGGTGTCCAGATTCCGGAGGAAATGACCGGAGATATCCTATTGAAGTAATGAAATCGAAGACATACTTAATATTTGGGCTGCTCATTTGGGCAGCTTTTTCATGTATATCCCCTGAAGAGGCCAAGAAGATGGAAGTCCTTCCCTACTTCAATCTGAAGGGTCTCATGGACCTGGAGCTGGCCAAACTGGATGGTGCGGAAGTATCCAAAATCTCTGAAATCAATGGCGAAGAGACGACGGTCGAAAAGACCTATTCGCTGAAAGAATGGAAAGAGGAATTCGAGGCTTTTTACAGTGCAGACATCAATACCCCCGCGCTGGCACTTTCCTATTTGACCGAGACGGAGGGCGAATACCTGATTCACAGACTTTTGCCGGAGGCAAAGGGAAAGGTGAAGGAGATCAGGATCAAGTACATCAAAGAGTATCCGGTCTCGGTGAGTATCAAGACGACTGACAAGAACCTTTTTTTCTCGACAACTACGATTGGGGAATTCTACATCAGTCAAGCCAACGAAAAGCTGGATCACTACACGCTCGAAACCAGCCAAAAAGTATGGTTTCTCGATCCGACGCATATTAAGATCTCGGGAGTGGTGAAGTAGGATGAAAGTATCAAGTAGCCAGACGCCAGTATCAAGATGGGAGAAATAGGAAAATTGGTGCCGGTGAAGAAATGGAGTAGGGTTCCCAATTTGGAGGGCAGGGGATTTTTTGAATCTGATCGTTAAAATCAAGTTTTAGATCCTAGCGATCAAACATCGGCGGACGCTTGCTCTGCCAGTCGGTGTTTTCCTGGATCAATCGCCCCAGCATAATCAGCTTTTCCTCTTCGAATAGATTTGCCAGCAAGGTGATGGAAGTAGGACTGCCATTCTCCCCAAAGCCATTGGGCAGGCAAAGAGCCGGGTGACCCGTCAGGTTGGTGATCTGCAGCTGCTGCCCGGCAAAAGACGGCGTTACGATCACATCGTAGTCTTTCATCAGCGCGTGCATTTCCTGGATCAAAAGCGTCCGCTGCCGGCTCATCTGCACGTATTCAACAGCCGGAATGAACCTCGCCGAGCGGAAGATATTGGGCCAGGCATTGCGATGCTGAGCGACCAGCTGATCGTCCAGATCCAGTCGGGTCAATTCATCGAAAGCAGCCGCACCCTCCACCAATAGCATGTTGGCAATCGGAGCGGGGTTGATGCTGGGCTTGAGTTCGAGTGGGTGAAGCTCGAATCCCTGATTTTTCAGGACTTCCAGCACCGCCTGATCATTTTTGATATTGGGGCGATCTCCTTCGAAAAACGATTTGAAATACCCGACCTTGAGTTCCTTGACCTCATTTTCCACAGAATAGTTGAAAGCGGCAGGGATACTGGAGGCATCTTTTTCGTCCATTCCGTTGATGACGGACAGCACAATTGCGTTGTCGAGCGCAGATCTGGAAATCGGTCCGATCTTGTCCATCGACCAACTGAGCGCCATGGCTCCATGTTTGCTGACCCTACCGTAAGTCGGGCGAAGTCCGGTGACACCATTGCGAGTCGAGGGCGAGACGATCGAACCCAAAGTTTCAGTTCCGATAGCAAAGGGCACCAGACCCGCACTGACCGCCGAGGCCGATCCTGCCGAAGAACCACTCGATCCCTGCTTGAGGTTCCAGGGATTTTTGGTCACTCCTCCATACCAAACATCTCCCATCGCCAAGGCACCAAGGGTAAATTTTCCAACCAGAACCCCGCCTGCTTCCTCCAGTTTTTCAACCACCGTTGCCGTTTCATCGACCACCTGATCCTTGTAGGGATTGGCACCCCAAGTCGTCTTCGTCCCTTTTACCGCAAGCAAATCTTTAATACCATAGGGTATGCCATGAAGTGGTCCGCGATATTTTCCGGCAGCAAGCTCCGCGTCCATGGCTTGGGCTTTTGCCAGCGCAGGTTTTTCCAGCAAAGTAATCAGGCTTTGCAGCGTGTCGGAGTAGGTTTTGATTCGATTCAGATAGATTTGTGTCAGCCGCTCGGAGCTGATCTGTTTGTTTTTGATCAAGACGGCTAGTTGATAAACGGTCAGGTAAGCAATGTCCTTTTCTTCCGCTGGTAAAGTCACGGTTTCATCCAGTCCCCAGTCAAGGGTTTCTTGGGCTTGATCAGGAAAAAATCCCTGTGGAAGTGGGTTAAATATCAAGGCCGGAGCCACGGAATTGTCCAGTTTGGTCTGCCTCAGGATTTCAAAATTGTCGCGCTGGGTGTTCAGGGCGTTCAGCATGCTGTCTTTTTCCGAAGTGGAAAAAGTCAATCCGATCAGCTCGGCCGCGGAATCGATGGTGGCTGGAGTGATTTCGCCGGTATTTCGCCCAAGTGTAAACCCCAGAGCCAGAAATGCCGACGCCCCGAAGATCATAAAAGCACAGAGCCTTAAGTGGTTTTTACGCCGCATTGGATAGTTTTGCATAGACGTCAAAGATTAGACACCTTGAAGGTGTCCAATTCGCCCAAATAAATCAACCTACCCATGGACCCTAAACCTCTATTTCCCACATTTCCAATGCATTTCAGAGGGTTGCTTCTGTTGGCTGGAATGTACACGATTGCCTGGTCGGCCTTTTTTAAATGGTTTGGCCCAGCTTTGTTAAAATGGATGGCGATGGGAAATACTGAGCTGGCTGAGTTGCCGACGAACTATTTTGGATCTTTTGGTTTGTTGGTGGGGTTGGTAATTTTTATTTCGGCCTTCTACCCAGTGACGTGGGTGTGGCTCATTTTAGCGGGGATCACCGGAAAAATAATTTCAGCAATTTGGTTTACGCTGGGTTTCGCTCCTGATTTGAGTTGGAACAAGCGGAGCATTTTTCACTTGGTTTTTAACGAATTGGTGTGGTTGATTCCGTTGATTTTGATTTTTCTCAGAGCGCTGCAGGTGAGAAGCTACCTGAATGAAAACGATATTGAGGAGTAAGACTTGGGAAGACTTTCTTTAACCACGGAGGGACACAGAGTTTATCTTGGCAAAAGCTCCAGCATTTTCTTTGCCCTCGTGAAAAAGAACTGTAGGACGGCTCTGGGTTGCAGTTCAATTATGGCTCACTTTTCCAAACCAAAACCTCTCCTGTCTCTGTGGTAAAATTTGCCCTACTTTATAGCAATAAAATCAAAAGCAGAATGATAATAATGATCGCGCCGATGGATAGGTAAATGCCATTGCCCATCGCTCTTGCATCTTCTTTCATCTCCTTCATTTCAGCCCTTACCTCTTTGATCTCGGATTTGCTCATGGACTTGAAATCCATCCCTTTGATTTCTTTCAGCCGGTTTTCAATCTCTGTCATCCGTATTTGCTGCGCCTCAGTCAACTCCGGTTTCGGATTTTTCTCAGGCATAGCCTCGGTATTCAGAACAATCAGTGAAAATGCGAGTAAGAGTATGAGATTTTTCATATCGTCGTTTGTTTTAAAAATTATATGCTGCGCTAAACAAAATCGATTCCAGAGCCCGTCATCTCCTGTCCGAAAAACAAATCTCCCGTGGTCGTGGACGGAAAAATTGTAACTTAGACCCATCAATCCGGCCTTCAAAAATTTTAAACAATCCGCGAGAAATGTCCCAAAAACAAGCCTGCAAGCTATTTTTACTCGATGCTTTTGCCCTGATCTACCGTGCGCACTTCGCCTTCAGCAAAAACCCAAGGATCAGTTCAAAAGGTCTGAATACAGGAGTCATGCTCGGCTTCACAAACACCCTAGTGGAGGTACTGGATAAGGAAAAACCTACACACATTGGGGTAGCCTTTGATACCAAGGCCCCAACTTTTCGCCATGTCCAATACGAGCCCTATAAAGCAAATCGCCAGGAACAGCCAGAGGATATTACGATTTCGATTCCTTGGGTGAAGGAAATCGTCAAGGCTTTTAATATTCCCATCCTGGAATTGGACGGGTTCGAGGCGGATGATATCATCGGAACCCTTGCCAAAAAGGCAGAGCGGGAGATGTTTACCGTTTATATGATGACCCCGGATAAGGACTACGGTCAGATCGTCGATGAGCATATTTTTCTCTACAAGCCGGCTTTCTTGGGCAATGGAGTCGATGTCATGGGACCAAAGCAGGTTTGCGCAAAATGGGACATCGAGCACGTGGATCAGGTGCGGGACATGCTGGGCCTGATGGGTGATGCAGTGGACAACATCCCCGGAATCCCTGGAATCGGCGAGAAAACAGCGACCAAGCTCCTAAAAGAATACGGCACCGTCGAGGGACTCATCGCCAACGTGGACAAGCTCAAGGGCAAACAGAAGGAAAATGTGGAAAACTTCGCCCAACAGGGAATACTTTCCAAAGAGCTCGCGACGATCAAGATCGACGTGCCGATAGATTTTGTAGAGTCTGAACTGAAATACGAGGGATTTGACGAAGAAAAGCTACGGGCGATCTTTACGGAATTGGAGTTCAGGACGCTGTCGGCACGGATTTTCAAGGAGCCCGGCTCTAAAAAAGCAGCCATCAACGCTCCTGCCCAGATGGATTTATTTGGAGCACCTGCTGCGCCGGTGGCAACCGTCGTTGTGGAAAGCGACGGTGATGCTGTCGATACCACACTCGAAATCGGCCCTCCGCCGGTCTTGGAGACGATCTGGGCCAACGTCCACAATTATCATAAAATCAAAGGAGCGAAACAGATCCAAGAACTGGTCGACTACCTACTCCTACAGACCGAAGTCTGCTTTGACACCGAGACTACCGATCTCGACCCCATGCGGGCGGAGCTGGTTGGCCTGTCCTTTTCCTATGTGTGCGGGGAGGCTTACTACATCCCCGTCTCTGAAGACCAAAAAGAAGTACAGGAGGTACTCGAACTCCTCCGGCCGTTTTTCGAAGCGGAAGCCATCCTCAAGATCGGCCAAAACGTAAAATACGACCTGCTCGTGCTGAAAAACTACGGCATCGAAGTCAAGGGCAAGATCTACGACACCATGCTCGCCCACTACCTCATCGATCCCGATGGCAAGCACGGCATGGACTGGCTGGCGGAGCAATACCTCCACTACAAGCCTGTGTCGATCACCGAACTGATTGGCAAAAAAGGGAAAACCCAAGGCAACATGCGGGATGTGGACGAAGACGAAGTCACCGCCTATGCGTCGGAAGATGCAGATATTACCTTGCAGTTGAAGGAGAAGTTTGACCCGATTCTGACGACAAACGGGCTGACCAAGCTTTTCGACGAGGTGGAAAATCCGCTCATCGAAGTACTGACCGCCATGGAGTTTGAAGGCGTGCGGATAGACACGCAAAGCTTGGCTGAGCTTTCCCTTCTGCTCGAAACCGAAAGCAAGGAGATCGAAAAGAAGGTGTACGAGCTTGCCGGAGTGCGCTTTAACCTGGCTTCGCCAAAGCAGCTGGGCGATGTGCTTTTCGAAAAACTGAAGCTCGATCCCAAAGCAAAAAAGACCAAAACCGGCCAATACGCCACCGGGGAGGAGATTCTGAGCAAGATGGCCAACGAGCATCCGATCGCCGAAGCGATCCTTGATTTCCGCCAAATGGTGAAGCTGAAGTCCACCTATGTGGATGCCCTGCCGACCATGATCAACCCCAAGACCGGCAGAATCCATACGACCTACAATCAGTTCGTGGCCGCTACCGGACGACTTTCCTCCATCAACCCCAACCTGCAAAACATCCCGATCCGAACCGCCCGAGGCCGCGAGATCCGCAAGGCCTTTGTGCCACGAGATGAAAACCACCTTCTGCTTTCGGCGGATTATTCCCAGATCGAGCTGCGCTTGATGGCGGAGTTTTCCGGTGATGAATCCATGCTGGATGCTTTCAAAAATGGTCGCGATATCCACTCCACCACCGCCGCCAAGATCTTTAAAGTTCCTTTGGAAGAGGTGACCACCGACATGAGGAGAAAAGCCAAAACAGCCAACTTTGGGATTATCTACGGGATCTCGGCCTTTGGGCTTTCGCAGCGGTTATCCATCCCAAGAACCGAGGCCAAGGAAATCATCGACGCCTATTTCATGGAATTTCCAGCAGTGAAAGACTACATGGACGGCGCCATCCAAAAGGCTCAGCAGACCGAATTTGTCGAAACCATCCTGGGTCGCCGCCGCTACCTGCGCGACATCAACAGCCGCAACGCCACCACCCGCGGCTTTGCCGAGCGCAATGCCATCAATGCACCGCTTCAGGGCTCCGCCGCCGACCTGATCAAAGTCGCCATGATCCACGTGCATGAGTGGATGAAAAAGGAGAACCTCAAATCCAAGATGATCCTGCAGGTACACGATGAATTGGTATTTGACGCGCACAAGGACGAGGTCGAGCTGCTTAAGAAGCATATCCCCGGCCTGATGTCCAATGCCATCCAGCTTAATGTGCCCATCGAGGTCGAAGTCGGTGTGGGAACGGATTGGCTGCAGGCGCACTAGGGAGACGCAAGACGCTAGATTTTAGTACCAAGACACGAGATACTCGTGTCACCCTGAGCGGAGTCGAAGGGTGATGTTTCGGAATCTCAGGCAAGAAGGCTTCGACTCCGCTCAGCCTGACAGTAGCTGCGCCACTGCGAGGCACAGCCAGACCCGATTTTTTCGGGGAAGCAGTCTTTTCTCGCTATTGAAAAATTGGAAGAGTTAAAAATTTGAAACTCGGAGGAATGGGGAAGATGTGGACTTCGACTCCGCTCAGTCCAACACCGACATTAGTGGTCAAAAATGCACTTTGCCTTTAGACTAGTCTTCGCCCCGTAAATCGTACTTCATAAATCCAAAATCAAAAAATGGCCAAAACCAAAACCTCCTTTTTCTGCCAAAACTGCGGAGCGCAAAGCCCCAAGTGGATCGGCCGATGCCCTGCCTGCGGGGAGTGGAACACCTACGTGGAAGAGATCATCCTAAAGGAGGATACCGGAAAAGGAACCTGGAAACCCAGCGGTTCGGGATTGAAAAAGGCCAGCACCCCCCAGAAAATCGGGGAGGTCAAATACGAAGCACAGGCACGCTGGATCACCGGTGATCCGGAACTTGACCGGGTGCTGGGAGGCGGGATCGTGCCGGGTTCGCTGGTGCTGATCGGCGGCGAACCCGGCATCGGCAAGTCCACGCTCATGCTGCAGATTGCTTTGATCCTAAAGGGGAAGACAATTCTCTACGTCTCCGGGGAGGAAAGCGAGGCCCAGATCAAGATGCGGGCAGACCGTATGGAGGCCCAAAATCCGGACTGCTACGTGCTCTCCGAGACGAATACCCAGCAGATCTTTCAGCAGATCGAAGTCCTCAAGCCGGACTTTTTGGTCATCGACTCGATACAAACACTCAACAGCCAGTATGTGGAGTCCGCGGCAGGATCGGTGTCCCAAGTCAGAGAATGTACCGCTGAACTTATGAAATTCGCCAAGGAGACCGGCACCCCGGTGTTCCTGATCGGGCATATCACCAAGGACGGCTCCATCGCCGGACCCAAAGTCCTCGAGCACATGGTGGACACGGTCTTGCAGTTTGAGGGGGATCGGCACCTGACCTATCGCATCCTGCGCACTTCCAAAAACCGCTTTGGCTCCACCCACGAGCTGGGCATCTACGAGATGCGTGCCGAGGGACTTCGGGCCGTGTCCAACCCCTCCGAGATCCTGCTCACCCAGCGTGAGGAAGTCCTCAATGGCGTCGCCATCGGCGCGATGATGGAGGGCAACCGTCCCCTGCTCATCGAGATCCAATCCCTAGTCAGCCCGGCGACCTACGGCACGCCCCAGCGCAGTAGCACCGGGCACGATGCCAAACGCCTGAATATGCTCTTGGCTGTGCTGGAGAAGCGAGGTGGAATGCGACTTGGCCAGCAGGACGTGTTTCTGAATGTGGCTGGCGGACTTCGGGTGGACGATCCGGGACTTGACTTGGCCGTCTGTGCCTCGCTGATCTCCAGCTACGAGGATACGCCGGTTTCGGAGCATATATCCTTCGCCGGAGAGGTGGGGCTGGGTGGCGAGATCCGTGCGGTCTCCCGTATCGAAAACCGCATCGCCGAAGCCGAAAAGCTGGGCTTCAAGAAGATTGTCGTCTCCAAATATGCCGTCAAGGGACTGGACTTAAGCAAATACAAGATCGAAGTCGTAGCCCTGAGCAAGCTGGAGGAGATGTATCAGAGGATTTTTTAGGAGGGTGTTTTAAAAAGCGAAAATTTTATCAGCTTTTCGCGAAGCGACAGCTGTAGCGAAAACTCTTATTTCCAACAAAAATAGTCAAAGCCCTCTTGACGGGATAGACGAAATTCTTAATTTGGTCACATCAGAACCCCGAAACCCTGTGGATAAGGGCGATATAGACGCAATAGGGTAACGGGAATGCTGTAAATACAAGTGTTAGCTGCAAGGCTTTTTGAACACCCTACTAATAAACCATACTCCATGTTTCTTTCAAAAGTTCACATTCAAAATTTTAAAGGGATTAAAAGCCAAGAGTTTTCGTTTGACTCTAAACTTAATATTATTATTGGAGAGAACGGTAGTCACAAGACAGCTTTGATTGATGCAATTAGATTATTGTATAATTTGGGGAATCCTAAAAAGGATTACTATATTTCTAATGACGACTTCCATTTCGATAAAACTACCAATACTCAAAACTCCAAGATAGAGATAAGATATATTTTTGACGGACTATCAAGCTCAGAAAAAGGAGCTTTGTATGAATATCTAGTAATCGAACCAAGTATTGAATATGCACAAATTAGCTTGATATATGAATTAAGAGCAAACAACTATCCGAAGTTCTCATTTTATACTGGCGCAAGCACTGAACAAAAAGCCGATTCAGGAACATTTGAAATCTTTCAACACTACTATTTAGGAGCCTTGAGAGATAGTACAAATGATTTGTTGAATACTAAAACAAATATGCTTGGTTCAGTTATAAAAAGAATTGTCGAAAGAGAAAAAACACAAGATGAATTTAAAAAAATAATACAGACTGCAAATACTGAACTTTTAAAAAGGAATGAAGTATTAGGCACAAGAACAGGTGTCAATGAACATTTAGATGATATTTTTAAAATATCGAAAGACAATCAAATTGGAATGAGGATTGAAGAATCCTCAAAAATTGAAAGCATCGTCAATGTAATTAAGCCATATTTACCTCACGACAAAACAAAGCTTGACGATGACGGATTCAATTTATGGCAAAACAGTTTAGGTTTTAACAACCTAATTTACATAGCGATAATTCTGGGAGATATTAAACAAAGAACTATTGACAATCCTAATCAACATTTTGTTTTATTGATAGAAGAGCCAGAGGCACATCTTCATCCCCAGCTTCAATTGAATTTATATGACTTTTTAAAAACAGCTGGAAGCCCCAATAATTGTCAGTTATTCATAACCTCTCATTCACCTACCTTGACCTCTAAGGCTAATCTTGATAACTTAATTCTAGTAAGCAAAAAGGCTATTAACATTGGCGGATGTTATAAAGACAGGGAGAGAGAAAATATTATAGAGATATCAACAAAAAAGATAACACTTACTGATGAAGATTTTACATCAAGAAAGAAACAACTAGAGAGGTATTTAGACGTAACAAAAAGTCAACTTTTTTTTGCAAGAGGAATATTATTCGTTGAGGGTATATCAGAAAAGCTACTAATAAAAACATTTTCAGGTATTTTAAAATCCAACCTTGAAGACCACCGTTGTGAGATTGTGAATATCGAAGGAGTGTCGTTTTATCCTTTTATTCATTTATTTAATTCAAATGATTCAAGTAAAAGAATTTCCCAAAAGGCATCAATTATTACAGATGATGACAGGTATTCGAAAGCCAAAAACAGTTTCAAAAATTTGACTTCAAAAACATTCGGAAGACTCAATGCCTTTCACAAGGGATTATACTCTGCAAAAATTAATAATCGAATTTCAAACCTAAAATCAACTATTGCTTCTAGAAAAAATAAAGTTGAGCTATTTACCGCTTTTAAAACATTGGAATATGAAATAGCATACTCAAACATAGCAAACAATAAAACAGACTTCAAAAAGAACTTCTTAATAATCTACTTAAGCAAAGTTGATAATTCAAAATATTTACTCGTACAAAAATATGTTGACAGTTTACCCAATGAGGTATTTTCAGATGATGAAAGGCAAAAAATAGCAGTTCTCGTTTGGAAAGCATTACCATCAAAAGCAGAATTTGCTCAAAACTTTTCTTATGATATTGAATTGGAGTTGAAAAAAGGGACACACGTTGTATTTACAGTTCCTGAGTATATCAAAAAGGCTATAAACCATGTAACGTCCTAAGTATGACATTTGAGATAACCCCAGAAAATGACAATTACATAAAAGGTAGAGGGAAAATTGTATTGAACGCTTGCCCAGGAAGTGGGAAAACTTCAGCCATTGCTTATAAATTAGCTTTATTGTCAAATGAATGCACTAAACAATATGGGAAGTATTCAGGTATTGCATGTCTATCTTTCACAAATGTTGCAAAAGACGAGATTTCAAGAAAATTCGAAAAACTTTCTGCTCAAACTCTTTCATATCCAAATATAGTTTCAACCCTAGACAGTTTTATTAATAAATATATAACGCTACCCTTTTATTATTTATTGAAACGTAAATCTGAAAGACCGGCAATTTTGAATTCCGTTGATTTTTTGGACAGTATGAATTTAGGATGGTTTCCAAATAAAAGAAAGCAACCCCTTAGTGTTTCATATAAACCATCATTATTGAAATTCGAAATTGATGGAACAATTACTTGGGATGGAAATAAGCCAAATCCAGCAATTGTAGACCTAGCTATTTTTGAAAAGTTTGCAATAAAGTTCAAAACTTGGCAATTAGAAAATGGGTATTTAAACAATGATGACTCAGCATTTATTGCATTACAACTACTAAAAACGTTTCCTCAAATTGGAAAAGACTTAGTAGCAAGATTTCCATACATCGTTATTGATGAAGCTCAGGATACGTCAGAACTTCAGTACAAAATATTTGATGAATTAATAAAAAATGGATTATCTAACATCGAATTTATTGGCGACCCTTATCAGAGCCTTTATGAATTTAGGGAGGCAAGACCTGATTTATTTATTCAACGACATGAAGACAAAGTAAATTGGAACGCTTATGAATTGTCTTCATGTCGACGTTCTTCTCAGAAAATCATTGACTTCTATCAAATCTTTAGAAGAGCAACTGAAAAGCCAATCAAATCAATTTGCAAGCTTGGCACAGACATAGCAGTCAAAATAATTAAGTATGACGAAGACAAATTGGATTCCTTGGTATCCGAATACAATTTGAATATAGACACAACTTTACCACACCAGATATTAGTAAGAGGAAGCTCCCACCTCGAAATGTTTGGTGTTAAACAAACACATGAAACACCATGGAAAAACGAAATTGCAAAAGATTTAGTTTTAGCTATTTATAACTACGGAGTTGGGAAAATTAAAGATAGTATTAACAGTCTCAGAAAAATATATATTGAATTAAATTATCCTGCGAAAGATTACAAAGAGAAATTAGTGGAGGAAAACAAACTAAAGGAAGATTTTACTTTAAATGTTAAACTTCATGACTTCATCAAAAACATTCCTTCGACTGATGACACTTTACTGAACTGGACATCGAAAGCGACAGGCTATATTAAAACTTGTTTTGGGGTTGAAGTAGATTTGCAATTGAAAAAGAAAGGAGCTGTATATACTTCGCAAAACTTACGAGCATTGATGTATCCTCAGACAGTATTACAATATCCTGTCTCGACGATTCATAAAGTGAAAGGAATGACTTTCAATTCCATTTTACTGGTTCTTAGTGATAACAGCTCTGGAGAAAAAATATCAATCTCCGATTTTACATCACCTGCAGACTTACCAAATGAAAAACAAAGAATGCTATATGTAGCTTTGTCTCGACCCGAATCTTTTGCTTGTATAGCTGTGCCGAGTAAAGTATCCGACGCAGATATTATTGCTAAGTTTGGTAATATTGATATAATTAAAGCTTAGAATCGTTATAGCCCTGCAGCTAGTCGAGTAGGTAAAGGGGAATTCCACCCCTAAACCTCTCACAGAACCGTACGTGAACCTCTCGATTCATACGGCTCTTATTATGCAGTCGGTTTTAGTCTATTAGACTAACTTGTATCCCAATTCCCAATGATAGAACAGGTTTGGATAAGAGACCGTAACTTGTCTAAGCCATTTAACTGCTTTGACCTTGCTTCCTTTGAAGCTTTTGTACTTGTTCAGAATCCATCTGATCATTCGGTGGTGCAGGTAATAAAACACAGGTTTTAAACTTCTACGACTGATTTTTCCATAATAATTCACCCATCCTCGGATCTTTGGATTCAGCGTTATTGCCAAATCCTGAATACCCCGTTGGGTTTTGTTATGAAAGTTGAGCTTTCGGAGTTCCCCGTTGATACGCACTTTGGACTTTCGGCTCATCTTACAATCAAATTGCAGGAAACTTCCCCCGTTTCTTAATTTGTTTCTCATGGGCTGAAAACTAAAGCCCAGAAAGTCAAACTGTACAGGGTGATCATTCAGATTTCTGCCTTCCTTCTTACAGTAAACAATTTTCGTCTTTTCCGGATGGGCTCTTAAACCGCACTTTTCAAGACGATCCTTTAAATTTGTAAGTGTTCCGACAGCTTCCTGATAGCTACTGCAATGGATAATAAGGTCGTCGGCGTACCGAACCATAATGACTGATGGGTGGAATTTCTCCAGCCACCTATCAACACAATAATGCATGTAAAGATTGGCAAGAAGGGGGCTGATTACCCCTCCCTGAGGCGTACCTTTTCCCGTGGATACTTTGACGGTTCCATCTTCAAGTAGGACGGGTGCTTCCAGCCATCTTTTGATGTACATCAGTACCCATTTCTCCGAAACATGTCTTTCCAACGCTTTCATCAAAAGCTCATGGCGGACATTCTCAAAGAACTCCTGTATGTCCAGATCAATTACCCAGCTAAACTTTCGTACATTTTGTTGTACTTTTTCGATTGCTGAATGTGCATTTTTGTTCGGGCGGTATCCGTAAGAATTGTCCACAAACACCGATTCCAACCTTGGTTCAACATATGTCTTTACTACCTGCTGGGCAATCCTGTCGCTTACAGTGGGAACTCCCAAAGGACGGGTCTTACCTCCCGCCTTGGGGATTGTTACCCGCTTGATCGCCGGTGCAAAGTAACTTCCAGAAGCCAGTCTGTTCCAGAGTTTGTACAGTTCCTTGGAGCGCACCCTGTCAAATTCCGACAGACTTTGTTGATCGATCCCTGCACTACCTCCCTTACTTTTTACTCGTTTGTAGGATTCCCAAACCATCTCTTTGGTAATCGGTACCGACTTTGTCTGTTCTTTAAAAATCATCCTTAAAACCTCTAAGTTGTTCTTAAATAAAAACTGCATAATTGAAGCCCTTCGCTCTATTCCCATTACAGGAACTTCATCACTACTACGGCTTCATCCGTCACCTAATATGCTCATCAGTAATCAACTTACAGGTATTTCCTGCTTGTGTTTTCCTTTTGGCATAGCATATAGGCTTCCTGTGGTTCCACAATAAAGCCTGAATAGAAGTCATGCCCCCTTTATGACGGTTGCCGCACAGACAGTAATTAGGCGCCCTCTGCACTTGTCTCCGATCTCTCGATATAGATCGGATTTTGACAACGACTGGTCTTTTCGCCACTTCATCGGAAGGTTCGCTTTCGCTCATCTCTTCTATCCTTATCTGACCATTTTAAACAGCCTTTTCTTCTATCGCTTCACACATCCTTGTTGCCGCAGACGCATCATAGAAGTGGTTTGGTGAGTTTTCCTAAAAAACCTCACCGAGGGGCCTGCCCTCATCTTTATCATAGCTTACACAGCACACATCGAGTAGACGGCCTCGCCAACCGTTAAGTTAGCGAGGTGCGCCTCTCACACCACCGTACGTACGGGTCTCGTATACGGCGGTTCGTAAAGCAAAAGATTGCCGCTCTTTACACCAACAACCTCTTTCCGCTACTTTTAAGATAAGGCTACACAAAGGCTCCTTATCGAATTTTCACTTCACAATACGTTCGGCCCTTCATCAACCCGTGAGAACTCTTCGGTTTTCCGAAGCTCAAGTCCTGTTGATTACTATGGCCTCTGCTGACTTCTCGGTTTCCAGCTCGTGGAATCTGAGATCTCCCCAGGTAAAGGCATATTCCTTCCTCCGATTACTGCGGCATCTACCTAAAAGGGATTGTTGGTTACGCGCTTTGCAAAGATGTGCTTGCTTACACTCCCTTATTGGCCTCTGTATGCCGTTCCTGTTCGTCAGTACCGGATTTTGCAGTCTCGCTTCCTTTACTGTATGCCTCACGGCAACCAGCTTGCGACTTGCTAACAGGCTTCACCAACTTGCCTGCAAGGGACTTACACCCTCTGGAATAATTTGGTATCTTCGATACCAGATGCCCATGCTGGGCACACACAGCACATTGGCAATAGGCGGGGTTTCGTACTCTGGATATTCCGGAGCATATTGACCCCCTAAGTCCGGAGGATTTTCAGTTTCAAAAAGTGCCTTCAGGCGCTTCATTCGACTGACATTCCGGCGGATGTTGACCCCCCAAAGCGGGATTTCCGTCTGGATTCCGGAGCATGTTGACCCCCTTGGGTTCTGATTCCGGAGCATGTTGACCCCTCTTTTTAATGGTTTTGGTTTCTTAGTCGCTCACCAAGCACTAAGCGGAAGACGATGGCCGGAAAACCAAAACCCATGAGTCAGATCAAACAACTCCTCATTTTGCACCGTCAGGGACAAGGGATCAAAGCCATTGCCCGCAACCTGTCCATGAGCAGGAATACAGTAAAAGCCTACCTGTTCAAACTGGAAAAGTTGCTCGGTGCTCCTGCCGGGAACCTAAGTGCTGAGCAGATTATGGCAATGGAAGAACCGGAGATTTACCATCTCTTCCATCCCGGAAACCCTTCCTACAAGGATACCCGATACGGGCACTTCAAGAGCCTGCTGGATTACTTCCTGAAAGAACTCCGCCGTACCGGGGTCAGCCGTGCATTGCTTTGGGAAGAATATAAGCAGGATCGCCCCGACGGATACGGCTATTCCCAGTTTTGTCATCACCTGGACCAGCATAGCTCCGCCAAGGCCAAGCCCTCACTGGTACTGGAACATGCCCCTGCCGAAAAGCTCTACATTGATTTTGCGGGAAAAACCATTCCCTATATCGACCGGGAAACAGGCGAACTGATCCAATGCCAGCTGTTTGTGGCCTGTCTGCCCTTTTCGGACTATTCCTTTGCCATCGCTGTGCCTTCTCAGACGCTGGGGGATTTTCTGTATGCACTGGCCTGCTGTCTGGAGTTTCTGGGCGGAGTTACACAGATCCTTGTCCCGGACAACTTAAAAGCTGCCGTGATCAAGGCTGACCGGTACGAACCCGATCTCAACCGGGCCCTCGAGGATTTTGCCAGCCATTACGGGATGGCCGTTGTCCCGACCCGTGCGGTGAAGCCCAAGGATAAGGCCCGGGTGGAGAATCAGGTCAAGATCCTGTATTCCCGTATCTACGCCAAGCTTCGGGACAGACAGTTCTTTGACCTGTATTCCCTCAATGAGGCCATCCGGCTGCGGCTCAAAGCCCACAACCAAACCCGCATGAAGCAAAAGGGCTACTGCCGGGAAGAGCAGTTTCTGGCCTCGGAAAAACCCCTGCTCAACCCGCTCCCCACCGAACGTTTTGAACTCCGGCACCATACCGAGCTTACCCTTTCCAAAAACAATCATGTCTATCTGGCCCGTGACAGGCATTACTACAGCGCCCCCCATACCCTGATCGGCAAAAAACTCAAGGTCATCTACACCCGGTCCATGGTTCAGCTTTACCATCAGGGCAAGAAAGTAGCTGCCCACGTGAGAAGCTTTAAAGCGGGAGCCTACTCGACGGTCAAGGATCATCTATGCTCCCATCACCAACACTACCGTGACCGCAGTCCAGATTATTACCGGAATCTGGCGGCTAAAAAGTCTCCGGTTTTGGGCAGGTATGTTTCCGGGCTTTTTGAACAAAACCGTTACCCCGAACAGCTCTACAAAACCTGTGACGGACTCCTGTCCCTGAGTAGAAAGACAGACTTGACCACCCTGGAAAAAGCTGCCAGCTGGGAATGGATCACGGCGAATATTCGTACCGCTTCATCAAAAATGTGCTGGAGAACCATACCGCCCATGAAGAGCACTCCGAACCCGAAAAACCTCTTCCCCAACACCGCAACGTCCGGGGAAAGGCCTATTACCAACAACAGAAACTTCAATTTTAACCCCCTAATCTTATGAATCAGATAGAAACACAGATGACCCGGCTTAAGCTCCACGGCATGGCAAAGGCCTGGACCGCACTCAAGGAAGCCCGCAAAAACCAAAGCCTTTCCCTGACCGAAGGCCTCGAACTCCTACTGCAGTCTGAAGAGCTGGAAAAGGACAACCGCCGCTTCAAACGGTTGGAACACACCGCCCAGTTCCGATACAAAGCCAGTCTGGAAGAACTCAAACTCGACCGCACCAGAGGACTGGATGACCTCCTGCTGGCATCCCTGGCCACAGGCGTTTACCTCACCAAAGGCGAATCGGTACTCATCACCGGAGCCACAGGATGTGGCAAAAGCTATCTGGCCTCCGCCCTGGGACATCAGGCCTGTCTGCTCGGATTCAAAGCGGCCTACTTCAACACCCAGAAACTCATGCTCAAAACCAAAATGTCAAGGCTGGAGGGCACAGCAATCAAGTTCTTTGATCGCATCGCCAAAACAGACTTGCTAATACTGGACGACTTTGGACTTACCCATCTGGAAAAACAGCACCAGCTGGACCTGATGGAACTCATCGAAGACCGACACGGAAAAAAATCCACCGTCATCGTCAGTCAGTTGCCCGTACAGAGCTGGTATGAAGTCATCGGAGAGGAAACCATCGCCGACGCTATTCTGGACCGTCTCCTGCATTCATCTTACCGAATCGAACTCACCGGAGACTCTTTAAGAAAAAAAATGTAAAATTGTCAGGCTGTTGGTCTATCCAATACCAAACCATTTTAGAGGGGGTCAATATCCCCGGAACAGGGATCAGTATCGACCGGAATTTCCATACTCCACAGACAGTTTAGTGGTAGCCGAATGTTTTGTGCTCCGAACAAACATTCGTGGTAAAAATCCCGCCCATCGCAAATCCGCAAAACGTCACCAGTCCCCCCAAGCCTTTAAGACAAAATCCACCGCGATACGGTGGATTTTGTTTTTCTACCTTGCCTTACTTAGGCAGTTACTCCTTACTTCTGAATCATAATCCCGATCAGTTCGTCCTGCATTTCCTTGAGGATCTCGGGCTTTGTGGCCGATAGGTCAGTCTCTTCGTGGGGATCAGCCGTCAGGTCAAACAGCTGGTCTGTTTTTGCAAAGCCCGTTTCGATCTCCGTGCCCCAGGGCACGATTTGCGGGCCTTCATTGCCTGGGATCAGCTTGTAGCCATCCGCACGGACATAGGCAAGGTTGCTGTACCACGCCTCCTGAACCAGGCTGTACCTGCCTTTTTCCGATTTCCCGATCAGTACTTCCCATTGGTTTTGGGTGTCGATGGCTTGGGCAGAGTCGTAGGAGACCTGGTTGACCGCCGCAAAGGAACCCAACAAATCCACCTGGCTAAACAGCGCTCCCTGGCTGGCACCCTCTCGTATGGCACTTGGCCAATGCACGATAAACGGCACCCGGGTACCCGCCTCAAAACCGCTGTACTTTCCTCCACGCAGACCCCCGGCCGCATCATGCGCACCGGCGAGTTCCTTGGCTTGGTCTACATAGCCGTCATCCAGTACGGGGCCGTTGTCGCTGGTAAAGATCACGAGGGTGTTTTGATCCAGCCCCTTGGATTGCAGTAGTTTCATCAGCTCACCGACCGTCCAGTCCAGCTGCACGATCACATCGCCTCTGGGTCCAAACTCGGTTGCACCCTGAAAGCGCTCATGCGCGACGCGAGGCACGTGGATATCGTGGGTGGAAAAATAGAGGAAAAAGGGCTTGTCCGACTCAGCTGACACGAAATCCGTAGCCTTGTCCACAAAGGTCTGGGCAAAGTCCTCATCCCGCCAGAGTGCCGCTTCTCCACCCGCCATGTAGCCGATCCGGCTGACGCCGTTGACGATCGTCTGGTCATGGCCATGGGACCACATCATCTTGAGCTGCTCGGGATTTTCCTTGCCTGTGGGTCTTTCTCCTACCTTTTTGCGGTAGCTGACGGCTATCGGATCCGTGGGATCGAGTCCGACGACGCGGTGATTTTCCACAAATACCGCAGGCACTCGGTCTCCCGTAGCGGGGATGATAAAGGAATAGTCGAAGCCGATCTCCAGCGGTCCGGGCTTCAAGTCCCCGTTCCAATCCGGCCCTTCGTCTCCTCCCAAGCCTAAATGCCACTTGCCGACTACGGCAGTGCGGTAGCCACTGCGCTGCAATACCAGCGGGAGCGTCTCCACTCCCGGACGGATCAGCGCCGAAGTATCTCCGGGAGCCACTCCACGACCCTTGGCTCTCCAGGCGTATTCTCCGGTGAGCAGGGAATAGCGGGAAGGCGTGCAGGTCGCCGCGGTGGCGTAGGCATTGGTAAACATCAGGCCGTTTTGGGCCAGTTTGTCAATGTTTGGCGTGGGGATCTTGCCGCCATAGGCGGAAATGTCCCCATAGCCCACGTCGTCGGTGTAGATCAGGATAATGTTGGGCTTGCTGGCGGGGATCTGCTGGGATGTCCCGGAACTACAGGAAGCCAGGATGGAAAGGGCGAAGCAGGCGACGCCGCCCAGCCCGATTTTTGCAAATTGAATCATCTTTAAAACAAGGTTAAGTCAAAGGGCCAGATTTCTCCGGCCCCCCAACACACCAAATGAAGACTTTGATTAATACCCCGGGTTTTGCTCGAGGTTGGGATTGTCGGCTATCAAGTTCTGGGAGATCGGAAGGTAGAACCGCTCTGGCCCAAACACGCGATCCTGGCTCTCGGCATTCTTCAGGGTGATCACATAGCGGTCGATATCCATATCATAGGCGAAGACCAAGCCTTTGGTTCTCACCTTGTCCAAATATTTGGGGGCGATTCTCCAACGGATCAGATCCCAGAAGCGCTGGCTCTCGAAGGCCAACTCGACCTGACGCTCGTGTCTGATGTTGTCTTCCGTCGCCTCGGTGAGCAGCGGCATGCCGGCGCGATCTCTGAGCTGGTTTAAAGCGTCCAGCGCTTCTCCCGGCTTACCCAGGTAAAAGGCTGCTTCGGCAAAGTTGAGCAAAGTCTCGGCGTATCTGAAGACATAGAAGTCCTGTCCGGATCTGCCTGAGATAGGCTCGGTGTTGGACTCATCGAGCTTTTTGCGAAGCAGCAAGGAGGTATTTCGGGCATTTCTTGCGGCACAGGCTGCAGGCCAGCTTTCCCCGTTTCTGTCAAGGGTACCGCTGGTGGCAGTCACTCGCTTACCGGCGGCGTTGGTATAGGTCGTGCTGGTGTGGAAATAGGCCAGATCGCCCTGCCATTCAGATTCCGGATAGAAGACGGAAGCTTTAAATCTCGGATCTCTTTTTCCGAAGAAATCATCGATATCCCAAGACTTGGAAGCTACCAGGTCGCTGCGGGAGATGTCGGTCCCTTTTCTGCCATCGACAAAGTCAAAAAGCTCGACCATGTCGTAGAGCACCGGATAGTTGGAATTCCAAGTAGCCGCAAATCCAGCGGGTGTGCCCAAGTTGTCCAAAGAGTGACCTTTGATCACTGGCTCAAAAACCTCCGCAAAGATCACCTCGCTGTTGCCCTCGTCGAGGAATAGCTGCGTGAAGTTTACGGTCTTGTCCGCGTGCTTGTTGTAGAGGGCAAACACGCCCGAATCCATGATCTCCTTGGATGCGTTGTAGGAGGTTTGGTACAACTCCTGCACGTCACCAGGGGCAATTCCCACCAAGCCGTTTGCCTGTACCTGGCCAAACTTGCCAATGCTGGCTGCATAGAGGGAAGCGCGGGAAAGCAGGGAAAGAGCGGTGTACTTATCCACTCTGCCTGCAGCGCCGGTTCTGGTATCCGGCATCATACTGATCACGTCCTCCAGTTCCGACAGGATAAACTCATAGATCTCCTGCTCAGTGGCTCGCTTCGGATAGAGCTCCTCCTCCGGATCATCAATGTTCTGCACCTTGGTGATCAAAGGCACCCCCCCAAAACGGATGACCATCTGGAAGTAGGTGTAGGCTCTCAGCACTCTTGCCTCGTTGGTCTTCTGGAGGATATAAGTCTCATCCAGGGATTGGCTGGAGACGATATTTTCCAAAAGAAAATTGATGTCTCGGATGGAATTGTATCCCCAATAGTTCAGGGGGCCAGCTCCAGCCGCAGCGGTATAGGCTCTTCGATAGGTCGTATTCGGAGTCTGCCAATCGGCAAAGTTGATGTGCTCGGCACCTGCGGCTGGGATCATCCCCATGTCCATATTTCCTTCCCCACTCACGTGAATGAAGAGCATGTCCTGATAGATATTGGACAGGTAGGCCTCCGTGAGGTTTTTGTCCTCAAAGACTACTTCCTCAGAGATAAAATCGGGAGTCTTGGTCAGTTCACTTTCGCAGGATGCAAAAATGGCCAACCCTAGTATTGCTATTAATATTTTTGGTTTCATGACTTTCATGTTTTTTCTGTTAACTCTTTAAAACCCAAGTTGTACACCAAATGACATCGTTCTCAGAAGTGGCAGCTTGTAGGCGTTAGCCGTGGTGGCTTCCTCAGGATCGACAGCATCTTTGAAGATCCCCATGTTGTTAAAAGACAGCAGGTTATCGCCAGAAAGGTAAATATTGGCACTGCTCATCTTGATCTTGGACAGGAAGCTACTAGGCACTGAGTAGGTAAGGGTCGCAGTCTTCAGACGAACGTAGGTGCCGTTGTACATCCAGAAGTCAGACTGGATGTTGTTCCAAGGTCTGGTTCCGCTTCGTTCGAAGGCCGGAAGCTGTGCATTGGGGTTGGATCCGATTCCGGGATTGCTTGGGTCCTGTGTCCAGGTATATTGCTCATGAAGTTCTAGTGGGATCTGCTCATTGTTGAATGCTCCCCTGAAGGCTCCGGAGATATTGACATTGAATCGGGTTCCGCCCTGCAACAACATCGCCAAGCTGAAGTTTTTGTAAGACACACGTGGAGACAAGGAATAGGTAATGTCCGGGTTGGCTCCGTAGCCGATCTGGTAGCGGTCGGCTCTGTTGATGACTCCGTCACCGTTGATATCCACATAGCGGATATCGCCAGGCTTAGGCAGGGTGTTGATGTCCTGGATCGTGTAGGTCTCCAGATATTGATCCACTTCCGCCTGCGTGTTGAACAGCCCGTCGGATTTGTAGCCATAAGTGACATTCACCCATCTGCCGCTGAGCTGGTCGAATTCGACTTGGATCGGATCGTCCATGTTGATGTCTTCCTGATAGTTTTCATATTTCTCTCTGGCATAGGCCACTCCGGCACTGATGTCATACTTGAAATCTCCGATAGTTCCCTGGTTTCCGATCGAGAGTTCAAAGCCTCTGTTGCTTCGGGAGTCCAGGTTGACCTGAGGAAGAGTGGCTCCGAAGGTGCTTGGAAGTGCTTCGAGCGGAATTCTCAGCAGGCCATCTCGGTATCTGTAGAATCCGTCCAACGTCGCATACAATCTACCGCTGAGCATGGTCAGATCGACACCCGCGTTGTAGAGGGTGGTTTCTTCCCAAGTGATATTTGGGTTTGCCAGACCTGTGGTTGCGATGATGGGATTGGCCACGCCATCCAGATAATAGACGGAGCCTACAGCCTCTTCGTAACCGGACAGGAATTCAAAGGAGGTATTGCCCACGTTGCTGTCCACGCCGGTTTGGCTATAGGAAAGTCTCAATTTAAGCTGATCCAAGACGGAAGAATTGGCGAGGAATTCCTCACGGGCAATATTCCATCCCACGGAAACGGATGGGAAATAGCCCCAGGCATTCGAACCGAATTTAGAGCTGGCATCCGCACGGAGTGTCGCCTCGAGGAGGTACTTGGTGTCGTAGGCATAGTTGAATCTACCGGCGAAACTCACTCTGGTGTATTCGATATCACGGCCAGTACCTGAAGAGCGGGTAAGCTCATCCGTACCGCCGATTTGGGGAACTTCTGTAGAAAGAAGATCTCTTCGTCTCACCGTGAGTGATCGATAGATGTTGTTTTCAATTTCTCCAAAGACCAACACGCCGAACTCATGCTTGTCAAACTGTCTGTCAAAGGAAGCGTAGCCTCTGGAAAGCACTCGGCTGTTAGGATCATCCGCTCCGCCGTAGTAGTAGGATCTGGTGAAGGAATTTCCCAGAATCGATCCCTGCAATGTGTATCCGTCAAAATCATCTGTGACAGCATTTGCATCGTAGGTCCACACGTCATACGGAGTAGCCAAGGAGGCATTTTGGAGGTTTCTCGCCCTTACGTTTACCTTGCCGCCTACTGCCAAACCTTTGACAAAAGGCACCGAATACTTCAGCTCAGCAGATCCGGTGAGCGTATGCATGTAAGTCTTGCTGTATCCGGAGAAGCGCTGGTTGATTCTCGCTACCGGAGATCTCTCGTTGAAGCCGGAATAGGGGGCTTTGTCAGGATCCGGCAAATTTGGATTGTAGATCGGCTGGGCTGTCTGCAGGTCGTTCCAAATCTGTGAAGGCTCGACGATAGAGTAGTCCTTGGTTTCGTTGATGTACTGACCGTTGATGATCAGGGCGAGGTTTTTGCCCAGATCGATATCCAAGTTATTGGTCAAGGTCAACTTTTTGTATTCATAGTCGCCCTTGAAGATCCCGGATTGGCTGCTGTAGCCTACGGAAGAATAGTATCGAACCTTGTCGCTTCCGCCCCGGATGCTCAGGTTGTGGTTCATAAGCGGTGAGCCGGTATCCTTGAGTACGGCATCTACCCAGTCGTAGCTCGGTGCTGCTCCTGATTGGTATTTTTCGAGATTCTCTTCGGTGAAAAGCGTACCATAACTGATCGGTGCATCCGGATCGAGTGGGTTGTATTGTCCATTGAACACGGCATCTCTACCCAGTTTGATAAAGCCTGCCGCATCGACTTGGTCGGCGAAAGTCAGCCTTTTTTGGGTGGCGACATACCCGTGATAGTTCACGGACATGGTTCCCTCTTTGCCACGCTTGGTGGTCACTAGGATTACCCCGTTACCCGCACGGGCACCGTAGATAGCAGCAGATGCATCCTTCAGCACGGTCACGGTCTCGATGTCATTCGGATCGAGACGATCCAGGTAGGACTCGATTCCGTCTACAATCACAAGCGGGGAGCCGAAGCCCCGGATGCTCAGAGTCGCATTATCTTCCCCTGGCAAGCCTGGGTTTTGGTTGGAAATCAACCCTGGGATCTGGCCGATCAATAGGCCTTTTACGTTTGTGACTGGGGTCTGGACGAGCTTGTCCGCCTTGAGGTCAGTCACTGCACCTGTCAGGTTGCTTTTTTTCTGGGTACCGTAGCCGACCACGACCACTTCTTCGAGCTGGCCGATATCTTCCAGCAAGACCACGTCAATCATGGATCTTCCTTGCACAGGGACGGTCTGAGCAAGGTATCCCACAAAGGAAAACACCAACTCCGCACCTTCCTCGACTGTCAGCGTGTACTTGCCATCCACATCGGTGACCGTACCGTTGGTAGTGCCCTTTTCGATGACCGTCGCCCCAGGAATGGGAAAATCGGTGTCGTCTTTGATCACGCCGCTGACGATAACATCTGCCGCCGGTGCCTGAATGAGGATATTCTGTTTTTGATTTCCTCCTACATAGATACTGTTGTTTACTTGCTTGAATTTCAAGCCTGTCCCTTGGGCCACGGTCGTCAGCACATCCTCCACGGTCTTGTGTTGGCCAGTCAAATCGACCGATGGCAGGTCCGCTACGACATCCTCCGGATATACAAAGAGATACTCAGTCGTGGATTCGATATATTCAAACAGCGCGGTAGCCTTCCATGACTTTTTTTCGACTTTGATCGTAGCCTTGTCGATAGGCTTGATCTGGGCAGTGCTTTCGCCTGCCATCAGCGTGGTCAGGCAGAGGCATTGAATGAATATCCCCAGGAGGACATTCTTGGACAATGTCTTGCCTAGATGCAGTAATTTTTGTTTCATAGCGTTTTAGGGTTAGTGGATCCAGTTGCGAAAATCTCCAGCAGCCGAAGCGCAGAGAGCGGGTAGTTGTTGGACATTTGGGACTTTAATTGGTAATTGACACTTGATTTTCGTTGATGGTAAAGTTGAAACCCATGGAGAATGAGAGGCCTTCGAGGATATTCTCGAGGCTTTCGTTGTTGAATTCTCCGGACACCTTGCGGTTGAGGTCGATCTTCTTTTGTACCTCGATCTCCACCCCGTACCATGTTTGGAGGTTTGAGACGATGTCTTTCAGACGGGTTCTCTTGAAGCGTATGCGGCCCTCTTTCCAAGCAGTCAAGCTGCTGGGATCAAAGGTCCCGCTCTTGATTTCCCGGGCATCTTCCAGAAGTGTTGCCATCTGGCCTGGTTCCAAAAACTTCGACTCCGACGTTGGGACATCTTCTATCTCCACTTTCACCTTGCCTTCGGTCAAGGCGATTTTCTCCACGCCGTCTCTCGAAAAGACATTGAACTCCGTACCCAAAGCCGTGGTTTTCAGCTCGCCCGAGTCGACGATGAAAGGAATTTTTTCATTAGTAGCTACATCAAAAAAAGCCTCTCCGGCGATCTTGATCATCCTTTTCTTCTTGCCATAGTCCGAGTCGAACTCAATCCTGGAGTTGGCATTGAGTACCACATAAGTCTGGTCAGGGAGTCTGATCCGCAGCTTTTCCCCTACTTTGGTTTCCCTGACGTAGACGGTGACTTGGTCCTCGATGTGCTGTGGCTCTACCTCCGTCTGCTTGTATAGCCCGAAGGCCAGCAGACTGACCAACGCAAAGCAGGCAGCGATCTTACCAAGAAAGCCCGTGGACTTCCAAAAGGCGATTTTCTTAGGAGGGTTTACTTCTGCGTGTATGTTTTCCAGGATCCGATCGAGCGCTTCCCCATCTCCTATGGCCGGTGTTTTTTCCCACATCTCGGATAGCATGCCGTCCAATTCCTCCTGGGATCCAGGTTGATCCAGCCATTGCATGACTTGCGACTGTTCTTCTGGGGAACAAGCTCCGTTCAAAAACTTTATAAGCAATCTCTTATCCACTGTTGTCGGTATCCTTTGGTGCTAATACAAGCGGATGCCGTCAACTACTTATGGGATTTTCGAAAAAAATATTTTGGATTGGTTTAATCAGGACGTAACATATTGATTTTCAAACCGTATGGACTTCATAAATTTCTTCAAAATCTTTGCGGTGCCAAATTCTATCCTGCAGTAGGGAAGATAGATCAAGGGAAAGAAAGCTTGGGCGGAGTAGCGCAGACTTTGATTTTTCTCCCTCGGTTTAGTGACCTAGCCGCCGACGATTCTTTCAGAAAAAGCTACGAAATCAGTGACAAACCCACCACCAAGGCAAAGGGCGTTTGCTCCAGCAGTTGGCTTTTCAATTGCTTTTTGGCGAGATAGACTTGATGCTCTACCGTACGGATCGAAATATTGAGCATCTCTGCGATCTCCTGATGGGAGCGTCCTTCGAGTTTGCTCAGTGTAAAAATGTTCTTTTGGACTGGAGGCAATAGGCCCAGGAGCTGAAAGGCTACTTGTTTGCGGTTTTCAAGAAAGTGTTGCTCCTCCTCAACCGATTCGTCCACCAAGGAATCCAGTTCCTCGGTTTCAAGGATGACCTTCTTTTTCTGTGCTTTGAGCCGATTGTAGATTCTATTTTTCACACACGTGAAGAGAAAAGAACTGAAACTCAACTCTTCATTGAGCTTTTCGCGGGTTTCCCAGATTTTCACAAACACTTCCTGCACTACTTCCTCAGCTTCGGTCTTATCCCAAAAGAAGGTTTTGGCATAGGCCAGCACCTTTTTTGCGTAGCGCCGATACAATTCGTCAAACGCGCGTATGTCTCCACTCTTCAGAAAAGTGATTAGTTGACTATCAGAATAGGTTGAAAAGACCTTGGACATACGCTCGGCTTGCTACCTGGTTCGTTTTTGGAGCGCTTCTTATCCTCATTTGAGTTCTTGCATTTATTCGCAAGACTCATTGGCGGAGGATAGATTCGGAGAGTTCTCTCCTAAAACGCAGCCCAATAATATTATTTTTTATTTGGAACAAAGAAGCTTTGTCAGTTTTTTCGATTAATTAGGCGCTATTCTTCAATTTTTTTACGCATTATTTTCCCTGTGAAGAAATTAAAGAATAAACTTGCCCGAAAATTGGGAGCGAGACGAGTCTGGATTTTGAGCACCGGTTTATCATTAAAACCCCTGCTGAGCCCGCATGCAATCTCGGAAGACCGCAGTTACTTTTAATTTGGCTGGCTAGGTGCCCACCCAAATCCTACAACAATAACTAATTATGAAAACCATTGCCTTTTTCCTTTTCTTCGTACTCTCTGCAGGTGCAATAGCGCAAAACCGCGCGGCCTCGGACAAACCAAACATCATTGTCATCCTCACCGATGACCAGGGATACAAGGATGTCGGCTTCAATGGGAGTACGGAAATCCTCACACCCGGAATTGACCGGATAGCCAAAAACGGCGTGGTGTTTACTTCAGGATATGTGTCCTACGCAGTCTGTGGGCCGAGCAGAGCCGGGCTGCTGACGGGTCGGTATCAGGATAAATTCGGCTTTGCCAAAAATCCACTGTTGGCTCCCAAGGATCCCACCCAAGGCCTTCCCCTGAGCGAGGAGACGATGGCCGATCTTTTGAAAAAAGGTGGCTACACCACTGCCGCATTCGGCAAGTGGCACATGGGCGCACACCAGGATTTGCGGCCCAACAAGAGAGGGTTTGATGAGTTTTACGGCTTTCTCTCCGGAGGCCACAACTACTTCCCCGAAGATTGGGTTTTGGCGGATATCGAGCAGGCGAAAACCCAGATCGACGGCTACCGAACGAAGTTACTCCACAATACGACCCGGGTCGAGGAGAAGGAATATCTGACGGATGCCCTGTCCAGGGAAGCAGTTGAATTTGTGGAAAAGCATCAAAAAGACCCGTTTTTCATCTATTTGGCCTACAATGCCCCGCATACGCCACTGCAGGCCACGGAGAAATACCTCCAAAGATTTTCCCATATCCAAGACAAAAAGAGAAGAACCTACGCAGCGATGGTCAGTGCAGTGGATGACGGGGTCGGTACGCTGCTTGATAAGCTGGAAGAACTGGGTATAGACGACAATACCGTGGTCTTCTTTCTCTCAGACAACGGCGGACCGACTCCGCACAACGCCTCGGACAATTCCCCGCTGAGGGGCTTTAAGGGAGATTTCTTCGAAGGGGGAGTCCGTGTTCCTTTTGCCGTGCAGTGGAAGGGCGTCATCCCAAGCGGAATCCGATATCACCATCCGGTGATTTCCCTGGATATCTTTTCGACTGCCGCGGCACTTTCCCAGACGGCTCCCAAGAATGAATTGGACGGGGTCAATCTGATCCCGTATCTCACGGGCGAAAACAGGGACTTTCCCCATCAGGAACTTTACTGGAGAAATCACGATGCCAACAAGTTTGCTATCCGAACCGTGGACAGCAAGCAAATCATGCAGAAAGACGAGATCTACCTCTTCGACATCCAAAAGGACATCTCCGAAAAGGTGAATCTGGCAGCCAGTCAGGCCGAGCGGGTTCGAGCGGTGGAGAAGCTGATAGAGCAGTGGAAGACTACGCTGATGGAGCCGCTTTTTATGGGCCTTTCCGAGGATAAAAAATATTCTGAATTGCATCCCGACCGATTCAATAAATAACCCTTGGGGAAGGGCAGAACCTGAAGAAAATCCAGATCGAAGTGGTCTAGGTGAGCAAGCTGGAGGGGGTGTACCCGTTGATTTTTTTGGAAAAAATTGGAAATAAGGGGGTCTGAGAGGACACAAACCACGGTGGGGAAATTCAGGCAGTCTTTAGGCGGGCAGTGGAGAAAAGCAATTCCAATCCCTGGGCGACTGTGCACACGCTGCGACACAGTTTTGCTACCCACCTCCTTCAAAAGGGGACCAATCTCCGCTACGTCCAGGCCCTACTGGGGCATGAAAGCAGCAAGACAACTGAAATCTATACCCATGTGCTGTCTATTTCCAACAAAAATATTCAAAGCGCTCTTGACGGGATAGACGAAATTCTTAATTTGGTCACATCAGAACCCCGAATGCCTGTGGACAAGTGCGATATAGACGCAATAACGTAGCGGGAATGCTGTAAATTCAAGTGTTGTGGCACATTAAAAAAAACACCGAAACATAGAAGATTAAGATGAAACAGAATAAATACGATGACAACGACTTTTTTGAAAGTTATGGAAAAATGCCACGTTCAATAGACGGTTTAAATTCGGCTGGAGAGTGGTATGTTTTAAGAAAAATGTTACCTGATTTTAAAGGAAAAAATGTTCTTGACCTTGGTTGCGGATATGGTTGGCATTGTATTTTTGCCAAACAGCAAGGAGCAGAAAATGTAATTGGAATTGACTTATCAAAAAAAATGATTGATAAAGCCAAAGATAATTCCAAAGACTTGGCAATTGACTACAAGCAAATGGCAATCGAGGATATTGACTTTGAGACTGAACAATTTGATGTGGTTATTAGCTCGCTTGCTTTCCATTACCTAAAAGACCTGAAAACTGTTTTTGGGAAAATTAACCAAACCTTAAAAAAAGGAGGAAGTTTTGTATTCTCAATGGAACATCCTGTTTTTACCTCAAGAGCCGAACAAGATTGGTTTACGGACGAAAACGAGAGTCGCCTACATTGGCCAATTGATAATTATCAAGACGAGAGTAAAAGAAAAGCCCAATTTCTTGGACACGAAGTAACTAAATATCATCGGACTTTGGAAACTATAATAAATACAGTTATTCAATCAAATTTTGATATTCAAGAAATATCCGAACCAAAACCATCGGAGGAAATTTTAAAAAAATATCCAGAAATGAAAGACGAAATGAGGAGACCAATATTTATCATAATTTCAGCAATAAAGAAATAATAAGCGAAAAAAACGTGCCACAACACCGTATATAAGTTATGGCTTGGTCTGTCCTCACTTGGAAAATCCGCAGGATTTTCCAAAGCCAGTTTTTATCAGGAAAGTCTGTGCCGAGACACGCCACAGCTCATATACAAAAACGTTATCAGCAATTAAGATATGGACAAACTTATGCTAGATGGATTAAAAGCTAATATTGACGCGCTTGATAAGGCTACCACATGGATATTTGTGACGTTACTTATTGTTGTTCTAGCCAGTTTTAGGCCAGATGATAAACTGGAATTTGCGAGCTTTAAGATTGATAAAAAAAATGCTGGCCCTCTTATATACGGAATGCTTGTTGGGCTAAATTTTCAAGTTGTAAAGCTTCTTCATAATATTAATTCAATCATAATTGAAATTAAAAATAACTTTGATGCTGAAGCTTTTGATGCCGCAAAAATTACTCTAAATAAACATCCCTGGATTTTCAATCCTTTTGCCGAATACAACACAATTACCAGTTTGGTTTTTGATAATTTGGGCTATGCATTCCTAATTATTATTTGGTGGTTAGGTAATGCTATCGCTTATAAGATGATGTTCAAACAGAATAATAAAATTAGATTGATTGGGATGGGACTAGCAGGGTTGTATTTATTTTTTGGCTTATCAAGTATGATACTAATCCAGAATATTACTAGTTTGGTAACGGATGATCCACTAAAGATAATAACACCATTTATAGGAATAATTTTGGGAGGAATAATTTTTTCAATTTTATCATATCCGCTTAGAAAGGAACTTAAAAAAGCTGACAACACTGTATAAAAAGCATCTGAGGTGACTATTTAGGATCATACTATTGAGTAGATCGATAGTTTGTTGGCTGACACCATTCTTGTGATCAGATTATGAAAAACAGTTTGCTTGGACTGCGATCTATTGATTCGATACGAATATTCGTTTAGGTAGCGTTCTATGTGCTTTTTGCTTACCCAGGAGTAGGTAGTTCTGATCCAGGATTTTACTTGATGGATCAGGTTGTATAAAGCGATGAAATTAAGCCCAAATTTGCTGGGTATTTGACGGATCGAATATTCTTTCCCAATTGGGCCATAGCCTTTCCATTCATCGGTAGTGACCTGGGCATCTTTGGAAACATGCCTTTCGAAGAGAGGCCGTAATGATTTGGCCGAAAAATCCTTGATCTGTAGGGCGTAAAACCGCTTCACTTTACCCGAATCAGTCAATTCAGCTGTGCAAACGACTTTTTTCTTTTCGCCTCCATACCCTCTTCCTACGTGGCCTGTATCCTTGCCTCCCAGAACAAACTCATCCACATGCACGGTGCCGGTGAGGGGTTGAGATTCACTGGATTTCATGGCCTCACGCACTTTGTTCATGAACATTCCGGCGGTTTGCGGCCGGACAGCGTAGCGTCTGGACACCTGGAGGGCAGAGAGGCTTTTGGTGGTAGTGGCCATTTCAAAGCAGATGTGAAAAGCCTTCAACAGACCAAATTTCACTTTGTGGAACAAGGTGTCTGAGCCGGAGCTTTCCGTATCACTGCACTTGTTGCAGGTTCTCGAGTAGTCTTTGCGGATCTGGTTTCCCTTGTGACCGCACATCCTGCAAATAAATCCTTGGTTCCACTTCAATTCACTTAGTTACTTTTTACAATCTTCTTCAGTTTTGAAGCGTTGAGTAAACTCTATGATGCTTTGTCCTTTAAAAATGTCCATTTCCTTAAGCTGATGCAGGTTAAAGATATGAATTTAAATGGTCACCTCAGAAAAGCATTAAAAACGCTTTTTATACTAAACGTTGTGTGTAATTCCCCCTACTTTTAGAAAGTTGACTTCGTATGCTAACGGGGTAAAGGCACCTCAACCCTTTTTTACTAAATTCCACGACTCTCTGCAAGGCCGATTTTAGAACTGTCGCTCCTGATTCTTCGGGAAGCACGGGTTCCATTCTGGTTGGGATGCTTGCGATGACCTCAGTGGCGGTGTCCCGCATTTGCGGGACAACCCCGTTCAGAATATTTTCTTGCCAAAAGCACATCCCTGGAGAGTATCCAAAACCTGATTTTTATGGAACTGGAATCTATTTCAATGGAAGTCGTCAATCCGCAGGCTGCGGGAGAAGACGTCGGTAGTCGTTCCCACTGGGTGGCAGTGGGCCAGTCCGAACAGGACGTTCGGGAGTACGGGATGTTCAACCAAGATCTGTTTGCCATGGCCGACTGGTTGAAGGAAAAAGGAATCAAAACTGTGGCAATGGAAATACGGGGACCTAACTGGCAGAATCTTTATGCCGTGTTGATCTCAAGAAGCTTTGAGGTGATTCTCTGCAACGGAAAGTTTACCAAAAACATCAAGGGCAAGAAAACTGACATCAAAGACTGTCAGTGGATCCAAAAGCTGCATACGCTGGGACTGTTGACCGGCAGCTTTCTGCCTGAAGGCAAGACAGAGGAATTGCGAACCTATTGTCGTCATCGGGCAAATCTACTGCTTTCTGCCGCATCTGCTTCCAAGAAAATGCAAAAGTACCTCCGCCTCCTCAATCTACGGCTTGGCGTAGTAGTCAGGGACATCTGCGGACTCACCGGACTTCTGATCATCCGGGCCATCTGCGAAGGTGAAACCGACCCACAAAAACTGGCTGCTCTCCGCCACGGAAACTGTCGAAAAAGCGAGGAAGAAGTAGCCAAAGCGCTCCAAAGCAACGGACGAGGAGATTACCTCTTCGCACTCAGACAGGAACTGGAAACCTATGATCAGACCCAGGAAAAAATCACCCGATGAGACATGGAGATCGAAAAAATGCTCAATGAAATCATCCAATCCGATGACAACAAAAGACAGCACCACCTAGAACCCAAAGTCCATAAACGAGTCAACAAAACCACGCCAAAAGACATTGACCTCAATCTGAAAGCCTATCAACTCTTTGAAGGAACAGATCTGTTGGCCATTGAAGGAATGAGCTTCTCCAACGTACTATCTCTGATGAGCGAAGTCGGGCCTGAAGGAATCAAAAAGTTCAAAACCGCCAAGCACTTTGCTTCCTGGCTTCGATTGGCACCCAACAACAAGGTCAGCGGAGGAAAACTTCTCTCGCGCAAAGTTCCCAAAGGAAGCAATCGCCTCAAAATCGCACTCCGAAACGCAGCCAATGCCATCGGAAACCTGAAAGAATCAACGCCTCTGAGAGACTTTTTCCAAAGGATAAGTTTTAGGAAAGATCGAGTCTCCGCCATCAGTGCGACCGCTCGAAAGTTGGCAGTCATCATTTGGAACATGGTAGTAAAAGGAACTCCCTACGTCGATCCGGAAGGATACCTGTTTCTGGATCAAAAAAGAAAGTTGGGATTAGTTAAGAGGATAAAGAAGCAAATCGATAAATTCGGTCTCACCGAAGATGACCTAGGCCTCAAAACAGCTGAATTTTAAGGGATTTGGGTGCCGTTATCAGAATTTTGAAAAACAGAACTTAAGCTGAATGAAATTAGAATACATTATTTCTGGAATTGTTGGATTAACCACTGGAGCTTTTGGCTCATTATTAGCGCCATGGGTTAATTGGAAAATAGAAGAGAAAAAAGAAAACCGAAGAAACAAAATTCAGTTGGTAAATGATCTTCGTTACTATCTTGAAAAAAATGATCCCAAAGAAGAACGCTTTCTAAATTCGCCTGATTATATACGAATCAGGCCATTTTTGTCTGATGATTTCGTAAATGAATTAGAGAACATGGAAAAAATAATAGTTCATAATACATTTCGAAGTTATTATAAGGCAAAATTTCTAGAAGAGTTAGAAACTATAGAAGAATTGTGGAAAATCAATCTTCCAAATAAAATTAAAAAAAGTAAAAGCTTTGAGGTAAAAAGTTCAGGTATGAAATTTACAGTATCAACTGGACGGCCAAAAGTTGAAAAAACAAGTGAAAAATAAAACGGCTTACAACAACTAGGTTTTCGTTGCGTGCGAAGCACGAACAATGAATCCGCTGTTGCACTGCCTGTCCCGATAGCGCAGCGTATCGGGGAAACCGGGGAGGTTCTTATGGGGATTGTGTCGGGATTTTAGGGATATTTGCAAGATCGGAAATTCAAAAAATCGCTTCAAAATTTTTGGTCACGTTTAAAAAGTCTTTCGATGCTTGGTTTTTTCCGCTCTTTCAAACCCGTTTTGGAAGGGCTTTTTGTGGCACAGGCATAGCTTCGCCCCTCCTGCAGCGGGCAGGCACTCCGATCAAAATCGGGAACTTAAATTGGATTGAGACAGAAGAAAAGACCGCCTTCGGCGGCCCCCGTTTTGGGCAGTCGCTGGACTGGATCCTGAAGCTGTTGAAATCCCACACTTCTTCACTTCGAAACAAAAGGGCTTGGGGAACCAGAGAAGGCATGATCAAAAAAATCCGGAAAGACACCGGATTTTAATCCCGCACGGGTTTTGAGTTAAATTGATACTGAATCTTTCAACTTAACCGAAAACACCATGGACACTTTTCAGAAACAAACGCAACGAATCAAGGAAGGGAAAGGCTTCATCGCCGCTCTGGACCAGAGCGGGGGAAGCACTCCCAAAGCACTTTTGGGCTACGGGATTGCCGAAAGCGAATACCAGTCTGAGGAAGAAATGTATGCCCTTATGCACCAGATGCGAACGAGAGTGATGCGGGATCCCGGCTTTTACGGAGATAAAATTATCGGAGTCATTCTGTTTGAAAAAACGATGAATGGGAAGGTAGACGGGATGCCGACACCGGCTTTTCTTTGGGCTAAAGACATCGTCCCATTCCTGAAAATCGACAAAGGCCTTGAATCTAAGGCCAAGGGAGTCCAGCACATGAAGGACATTCCCGACCTGCCCAAGATGCTGACGGACGCGAAGCAGAAGGGGATTTTTGGCACCAAAATGAGGTCGGTGATCCTCGAAAATGACATCGAAGGAATCGTCTCCATCGCCAAGCAGCAATTTGCCGTAGGAAAAGTCATCCTGGCTCACGGCCTCGTTCCGATCTTGGAGCCGGAGGTGGATATCCACGCGAAAGCAAAAGGTGAAATCGAACAGCTGCTGCTCGAAGCGCTCTTGGCAGAATTGGACCTGCTTCCAGAGGGACAATCAGTCATCCTGAAGCTCACTATTCCTACGGAGGCCAATCTTTACTCGCCTCTGATCAAGCATCCCAAAGTTCTGCGGGTCTTCGCGCTGTCTGGCGGATATGATCTGGAAGAGGCCTGCGAGCTATTGGGCGAAAATCAAGGGATGATAGCGAGTTTTTCGAGAGCCTTGTTGAATGACCTCCGCGTGAGCCAAAGTGACGGGGATTTTTCCGAGGCCTTGGGTTCGGCGATTGACCAGATCTATCAGGCCTCGATCACTTGATCTGGAGAATTTGGGCCTTAAAAAACCAAATCATCTGAGGGTGTTTGGGGGTATTCCTAATTTTTAGTGGGGACAGAAAGATTCTTTCTTGGTCAAAATCATGACCAAGAAAGCTAAATTGAGAGGCCCAAAATTCTCAAGCCTATGAAAACCACTCTCCTTTTCCTGTTTTCCTTCTTTACGGTCTTTGGTCTTTTTGCCCAGCTGGAAATCCGAACCGGCGTTGAGCTCACACCAGCTCATTTTCCGCAGGAAGGAGTGCCAAAAGGCGAGCTCCTCGGACCCTATGAATTTCACAGCAAGATCATTGAGGGGACGGTAAGGCAGTATTGGCTTTTCGTCCCGGCCCAATACGAAGCCAGCAAACCGGCAAGTGTGCTGGTTTTCCAGGACGGTTTCAGGGCGACCAATCCGGCAGGAGCCATCCGTGCTCCGCAGGTTTTGGAAAACCTGATTGCCTCTGGTGATATCCCTGTCACGATTGGTATTTTCATTTCCCCGGGCAATCGCTCGACGAGCTATCCGAGCGATCTGGGATCCAGCAATCCAGACAACCGCGCCGCCGAATACGATGCGATGGATGATCGCTATGCCCGGTTTGTCATAGAGGAGATGCTGCCCCTGGTTGGGCAAAAATATAACCTAACGACTGACCCGGATCAGCGAGCGATTGGAGGTTCGAGTAGCGGGGCGATTGCCGCTTTTACAGTGGGCTGGCACTATCCTGACTTCTTTCGCAAAGTCTACAGCGGCATCGGCAGCTATGTTTCGATTGGTTTTCGACCCAATGAAACGCCGATCAAGCTTGGCGGGCAAGATTATCCCGCGCTGATCCGCCGGGAAGCGATTAGACCGATGCGAATTTTCATCCAAGACGGAAGCCATGACCTGAGTAATGAATGGGGCAATTGGTTTCTGGCAAACCAGCAGATGGTGTCCGCCATGGAATACGCCAATCTAAACGCCGACAAAAAGAACCTCCCTGCTCCAAGGTATGAATTCACCGCCGTTTGGACGGATGGCGAGCACAGCGACAAGCATCCCGGAGCCTTGCTTCCAGAGGGACTGAAGTGGCTTTGGAGCCCGGATAAGTAGTGGTTTATCGATAAATGAAGCCCACTTTCAATTCAAAGCCCTTATAATTGGATACTTTCTGAAGCAAATAAAACCCTCAAACCACCCAGATGAAAAGCATATTCCCCTTCGTCTTTTTGATGCTACTGATCCAGCAGGCCTTTTCACAGCACCAAGCTACCGACACCTGGCCAGACGGCAGTCCCATGTCAGACTGGTTTCGCGACTACAGCAAAGTGAAGGTCGAAGACCTCGGCAAGGCTTATCGAATCACTGATTTTGGGGTGAAAGCTGATCCCTCCCTTCTGCAAACCGTCCAAATCCAGCAGCTCATCGACCAAGCGGCAGCGGATGGCGGAGGGGTGATCGTCATTCCCAAGGGCACTTTCCTCAGCGGGGCACTCTTTTTCAAACCCAAAACCCACCTGCACTTGGAAGAAGGCGCAGTACTCAAAGGCTCGGATGACATCGCCAATTATCCCAAGATCCCTTCGCGCATGGAGGGCCAAAACCTGGATTACTTTGCCGCCTTGGTCAATGCCTACGGCGTGGACGGTTTTACCATTTCGGGCAAAGGCACCATCGACGGAAATGGCTTGAAGTTTTGGGACGCGTTCTGGAAAAGAAGGGAGGAAGACCCGAATTGCACCAATCTGGAAGTTTCCCGGCCACGCCTGGTTTTCATCTGGAAAAGCAAGGATGTGCAGCTTCAGGACGTGAAGCTGATCAATGCGGGATTCTGGAGCAGTCACTACTACCAATGCGAAAACGTCAAAATCCTCGATCTAACGATCACTTCTCCTCACGCTCCCGTCAAAGCTCCCAGCACGGATGCCATCGATCTGGACGTAGTAAACAACGTCCTCATCAAGGGCTGCTACCTCGCGGTCAATGACGACGCCATTGCGCTGAAGGGAGGCAAAGGGCCTTGGGCCGACCAAGATCCCAACAACGGCGAGAATACCCACATCCTGATCGAGGACAGCGAATTTGGTTTTTGCCATGCGGCCTTGACTGCGGGAAGCGAGGCCATCCACAACAAAAACGTGATCATGCGTAACATCAAGGTACAGGATGCGGTCAGGCTTCTTTGGCTGAAGATGCGCCCGGACACGCCACAGCACTACGAATACATCACCGTCGAAAATATCAGCGGACAAGCGCATAGCATGATCTATGTGAAGCCCTGGACGCAATTTTTTGACCTGAAAGGCCGGCAAGATGTGCCGCTCTCGTACTCAGATCATATCACGATGCGAAACATCGACTTGGACTGCGAGATCTTCTTTGACGTCGCGATCACCGAGCACGATAGACTTGCGGATTTTACTTTCGAAAATCTCGAAATTCAGGCCAACAAACCGGATTTCAATCCCGAGATCGTCGACGGCTTCCAGGTGAAGAATGTTCGGGTAAATGGCAAGAAAATCCAGTAGCACTCCCAGCCCTGAGGGCGATACAGGCGGTCGGTTTTTTGCGGAAATTCGCGCAGCTAAAATCCGCGCAAATGAAAGCACTCCTCACCATCGGACTTCTGATCCTGTCCAACACCTTTATGACCTTGGCCTGGTATGGCCATTTGAAGTTTGCAGAGTGGAAATGGTTTAGCAAGCTCGGGCTGATAGCGGTAATCCTGATCAGCTGGGGAATTGCCCTGTTTGAATATTGTTTTCAGGTCCCGGCCAACAAGATTGGTTATTCGGGGAATGGCGGGCCTTTTTCCCTGGTTCAGCTCAAAGTCCTTCAGGAAGTGATCACGCTGGTGGTTTTTATGGTTTTCACCCTGATCGCTTTCAAGAACGAAACGCTAAAACTCAACCATGGCATCGGAGCAGTCTTTCTGATATTGGCGGTCTATTTTATTTTCAAAAAGTAATGTTTTGGCTAAATTCCGAAAACGGGCTTCCATGAATTCGATCTACGCTACCTTTTTGTCCCTGATTTTCCTTAGCTCCTGCAGCCACAAAGCTGCCGACACAGAAGCCGACAGCTACCTGATCGCCTTCAATACCTTCGAGCCGGACTCCGCAGCACCAGACAATTGGGAAATCCGGATCATCGGACTGGACTCCGGAGCCGTCTCGACAAAACTGACCGATCATCCGGACGTAGCCTGGACTTATTTGGCGCACGAAAATAAGATCTACTTCATCAGTGACAGGGATACGGCCTATCGCAATTTCTTTCTTTACGAGATGGACTCCGAAGGAAAGAACCTGAAAAAACTCAGCGACTTGAGATTGGAAGACAGCTGGATGGATATCGATCCGAATGCCAACGAAATGATTGTGTCGGCACGACCAGAACCATACGTCAGACACCAGCTTTTTCTAATCAACCTGACGGACGGAAGCTCAAAGCCACTGCTCAACGACACTTCTTTCCGCTTTCAGGATCCGGTATTTTCGCCGGATGGATCTCAGATTGCTTTCGTCAAAAGCCCAAAGGCGAAGGTGGAAGGTATTTTCCCGGAGGTTTTCCTCATCAATCGGGATGGTACGGGAGAGAAGCAACTGACACATTTTCCAGGCGATGATCCGGCAGCTACGGGACACGGCTACAAGGCCGGTGCTCTGAAGTGGCACCCGACGGAAAATTTCATTTCCTATGCCAGTTCCAGAGGCGAGCATACGTTCATCTTTAGGATAAATCCTGACGGAACCAGCAATCAACAGATCTCTCAAAGTGGCAAAGACGAAGTCTATCACGACTGGAGTCCAGACGGGAAATGGTTGGTGTATGAGCAGTATCAGGATACAATTTCGGGACAATATCACATCGTCCTGATGGACTGGCAATCCAAGGAGACCAGGATTTTGACTGATACCCTGATTCGTACACAGCTAGCTCCGGTGTTTTTAAAAAAACAAGAGTGAAAAATATTTCCTCACAACCCTCTTAGCATAAGCTAGTTGCCCCTTTTTTAGTATCTTTTAGTCCATCAATTTTTATCAACCTCAACTTCTTTTATTATGAGAAAACTAGTAGCAGAGTTTATTGGAACCCTTTGGCTGGTTCTGGGTGGATGTGGTAGTGCCGTCTTAGCGGCAGGATTTCCGGAAATGGGAATCGGTTTTTTAGGCGTTTCGTTGGCCTTTGGACTCACTGTGGTGACCATGGCTTATGGTATCGGCCATATTTCGGGCTGCCATCTCAATCCGGCCGTTTCGATCGGACTATGGGTTGGGGGTAGATTTGAAGGCAAAGAAGTACTGCCCTACGTTATTGCGCAGGTATTGGGGGCGATAGCCGGAGCGGGGATATTGTATGTAATTGCGAGCGGAAAGCCCGGTTTCGAGTTGGGGGGATTTGCTTCTAACGGATTTGGAGAGGCTTCGCCTGGAGGCTATTCTATGACAGCTGCACTTGCCACCGAATTGGTAATGACCTTTATTTTTCTTTTTGTGATCTTGGGATCGACCTATCCCAAGGCGCCTGCTGGTCTCGCGGGATTAGCAATTGGGTTCTGTCTGGTATTGATCCATTTGGTAAGTATCCCTGTGACCAACACGTCCGTCAATCCCGCCAGAAGCACTTCACAGGCTCTTTTTGCCGGAGGAATTTATCTCCAGCAGCTCTGGCTTTTTTGGGTTGCTCCCATAATTGGCGCAGTTTTAGCTGGGATCGTTTACAAAAACCTGTCTCCGAACGAGTAAAATCCGGGGGCGTTTTTTGACTCAATCTCAGTTAAACCAACCCGCTTATTTATGAAGTTTTTGAAAGTACTTTCCTTTGTCATGTTTTTAGGTCTCTTTGCCGCTCTGGAGTCTCAAGCGCAGGAAGTCGGTATCCGATTTGGAAACGTGAACGGAAACAATGTCGCGGTCGACGGAGTATTCGCGCTTGGGGAATTCAGCAGAATACACGCAGATGTCAGTTTTGGAAATGATGGCGTTGGCATTGACGCGCTTTGGAATCCGGTGTATGACAACATTTCCACTTCTGATATCATGTGGTATGCTGGCTTTGGGCCTTCACTGTTTCTGTCGGATAACTTCAAGTTTGGAGTCGCCGGCGAGATTGGTGCTGAGTATCCCTTTCCGGATGTTCCGATTACCATTGGCCTTGACTGGAGACCTTATTTTATCATTGTCGAAGAGACCAGTTTTGATGCAGCAGGCTTCGGTCTGAACATCCGCTGGAGATTTAATTGAACCTACTTACCACTGATGACCGGAGCGGGGAAACCCGCTCTATTTTTTTTTGCCATGGAGCTGATACTTGAGGGTGAGTTTTTGCTGGAAAGATTTCCAGGAAAGGGAGGCTGGACTTTCGTTCGCGTCCCCTTAGAACGTTTGCCTGGAGGGAAAGCCTTTGGTATGGTCAAGCTAAATGGATCGATAGACGACTTTGACTTTGTCGGCAAGCATCTCATGCCCATGAAAAAGGGCATCCTTTTTCTCCCCATCTCCAAGCCCATCCGAACTCACATCGGTAAAGAGGAAGGTGACTCGGTGGTGTTAAAACTCTATCGGGAGGGTATTCCCTCAACTACCCCGCAAGAATTGATCGATTGCCTGGAAGACGATCCCGGAAAGTTGGCCCTTTTCTATAACCTGAACGAAGCGGAACAAAAGCATTGGGTCGAATACATCTACAGTGCAGACACTGAGGAAACGAAAGCTGCCCGGATTGTCAAATTGCTCGATCGGCTAAAGCAGGACTCCTAGAATTCAACAATGATTCCTACGGTCGGAAGGACGTTTCCCGCCGGATTGTCGATCAATTTCAAAAGGTAGCGACTGGGGTCATTCGGATCTACCAGAATATTGCCTGAATCATCCCGAACGGGAATCAAGATCGGTGGTTGTGCTGCCTGGAAGTTGTAGAGGTTTTGGATATCCACATACCAGTTGAGATTCCAGCGATCGAAATAGTACTTTTTGTCAATCCTGAGATCGAGCTGATGAAAAGGAGACAGCCGCACGGCGTTGATCTGATCGTAGTCCAGTATTCCGGTATTTCTCAGGTCCCAATTGCTGATCAGGCTTGACTCATCCAGGTCGTAAGGCGTGTAGGGTGTCCCACCAAGAAATCTCCATCTGGTACCGATTTCCCAGTTTTTACCAAATCGCTTGCCCGCAGTCAGACTGACAATGAATTTGTTGTCCCATGCGGAAGGCACAAACCCCTCCGTGTTGGGATTGGTAAATTCACTCCTGACCAAGGTCAACGCGGCTATCCCATAAAAGTCCCGGAACAAACGCTGCTGCGCCAAAAACTCCAATCCGTAGGCCCGACCCTCAGAATCTGACACGACCGGCTCATTTCCGATCACCCCGAAGTCTGCACCGAGATTGGCTAGAGAAATCCCGTTTCGGATCGAAGAAGGATAATTTGAATATTTCTTGTAAAATATTTCGGCAGTAAGCCTTCTGTTTTTCTCTGGAATCAACAATTCTATCCCTGCGATCAGTTGCGCATTTCGGATGAACCGGACATCATTGTCGCGGTTTTCTAATTCACCCTGCTCGTTTCGAAAGCCCAATACGGTATAGGGAGGCTTTTGGTAATAAACCCCTGCATTGGCAGTGGCAAAGAGGTTGGGCCTCAATTGATAGGAGAGAGACACTCTCGGGCTGATCTGATTGAGTGGATTGCTGGCTGTTTTGGCAAAGTCAGCACCGTCTAATCGAATCCCTCCACTCAGCAGCAGTCGATCCGAGTAGAAATTTTTTGTCCCGGACACGAACGCCCCATATTGATTGAAAAATGAGGTGGATTCCACATCGATGATCTCACCGGTCTCGGCTAAAGTCGAACGGTTAAAGTTGTTGATGTAATAGCGAGAATATTGATAGTTGAATCCGTATTTAAGTGTGTAACCTTTTGCAAAAATGCTGTTTTCGGCTCTGAATTTATTTTCCGATTCCTGTGATTTGTAAGTGAAAAGGAGGTTTGACTCGTTGCTTTCGTCGTTGCCAGAATATTTGTAGGATTCGTTGTTGAGCATGTTGCGACTCAGTACAAAAGTCCAAAAACCATTTTCCCGAAAACGCTTCAGTTTTAATCCGGTAGTATAGTTCCACTGCGACTGCACCGGCAATACATCCAAGAGGTACAGTCTGTTTTCCAGCTCTTCTTCCGACTCGCCCTCCGGCAGATCCTCATTAAGCGCAAACTTATCTATCGCCCCAATTCCGACGAAAGTCAGTTCGGTTTTGGCATTCAGTTTCGTAGTTGTTTTTGCCTGAAAATCATTGAAAGTCGGAAGAAAGGGCAATTGCAGCAACTTGAAAAGCCCTTGCAGATAGGACCTTCGTGCCGAGAATGAATAGGTAGTTTTGTCTGAAAGCGGGCCTTCGTTGGACAATGTCAATTCGGAAGCCCCCACAGTGAGTTGGGTAGCCATCTTGTCGCGCCGGCCTTCCTTGAGCTTTATCTCAAAAAATGAACTCATCGCATCCATCCGATTCGCAGGAAATCCTCCCGCTATCAGGTCGAGGTTCTTAATCAGGTTCACATTGAGAATTCCGACAGGGCCACCCGAAGACCCTTGGGTCGAAAAGTGGTTGATCACCGGCACTTCGATCTCGTCGACGTAGAATTTGTTTTCATTGGGTGCTCCCCCCCTGATCAGGATGTCGTTTCGAAAACTGGGAGTACTGGCCACTCCGGGCAGAGCTTGGATCACGCGCGAGATGTCGCGATTTCCGCCGGGATAGCGTTCGATTTCGTTGGCATTGAGTTTCCGCACCGAAAGCGGCGTTTCTTCCGAGCGTGTAAATTCACTGCTCACGACGACTTCGCTGAGGTCGGCAGCATCCTCCTGCAGCTGAAAATCCAGCTGAACGGCTCGAGCCAAAGTCACTTGAATTTCAAAAAGCGTAGAAGTCTTGTAGCCCACAAAGCTTGCCCGCACATTGTAAAGCCCCGGAGGCACGTCGGTAATTTCGTACCTGCCCTCTTCATCGCTGATCGCTCCCAACTCGGTATTCAGGATCAGGATATTGGCAAAAGCCACCGGCTCATTGTTGATCGGATTGACCACATTCCCGCGGATGATTCCTTGGGATAGTGCCTGGAAAGAAAGCAAAAAAAAGGCGAAGGCGAGAAATCTAAAATTCATGTAGTAAAGTGCTTGCTTCTAAAATCAATCGCCGGCGATAAAGTTTTAGCGAGCCTGGAGATTTTGACAAATATCAAGCTATTTGGGAGGTTCGCTACGATTTCGCACGCCATAGCCTCCACCAAGGTGTGCCTGGGGAGTCGTGGTGCTCGTAATGATAGCCAAAGAAATAGCAGCTGAGAAAGGCCCAAAGGTGGTTTTTGTCCTGTGTGCCAGAGTGATGTTTGTTTTCATTTTCCCCGCGGTGGGGAAGATAGGTGCCGAAGTAAAAAAGCTGGAAAGTGGACAGAATCGCCGGAACCATCCAAAACAAAATGAGATTTTCCGTAGGAAAAAATAACTTCAGAATATTGAAAGTCACTGCCATCAGCAAGATCTGCCATAGGGTCACGTACTGTCGGATAAAGCTGTAATACCAAATCAGAAACTTTCCCGAAGGATGATAGTCAGGATCTTGGTCTGTAGCCACATGCCGATGGTGTTCGTGGTGTTTGGGGAAAAGCCTACCGAAGAAATTGTAAGAAAAGAGCAAAGCAGCAATCCAGCCAGTCAGTAGGTTGAGCTTTTTGTTGGCCGAGACTACGCCGTGCATGGCATCGTGTGCGGTAATGAAAAGGCCCGTGTAGAGGTGCATTTGGACCAAAACACCAAGATAAATCCAAGGATCAGACCAGGAAATTGGGAAGTGCAGCAAGCCATAAAGCGACGCAAACCAGCTCGCGATGATCCCCCAACCGATGAGCAGGCCTTTGGGGTCTATTGAATTTGAAGTGGAAGTCTGTGCCAGACTCATGGCAGGATCGGTTGGATCAAATGGTAAGGATTCGTTCTTTGACTTGCTCCATCAGCCACATGGGGGTTGAGGTAGCGCCGCAGATCCCGACGGTATCATTTTGTTCAAACCAACTGGTTTCGACTTGCTCGGGATTGGAGACAAAGTACGTATTCGGATTGCTTTCTTCACAGGCTTTGAAAAGAACTTTTCCATTGGAGGACTTAGTACCTGCGACGAAGACGACTTTGTCAAATTTCGCAGCAAAATCCCTTAGTTCCTTATCTCGATTGGATACCTGTCGGCAAATGGTGTCATTGGTTGCGACCGCTATTCCCTCTTGCTGGAGAGAATTATTGATCTCGTAAAATTTCTCAGTGCTTTTGGTTGTCTGACTATACAGTGTAAGATTTTTGGGCAGACTGGGAAGATCCAGTTCGGCAATATCCTGAAAAACAACCGCCGCATTGCCAGTCTGACCAAGGAGACCAATCACCTCAGCATGACCGTGCTTGCCATAGATATATATTGGTTCGCCTCGATCAAAGGAATTTTTGATTCGATTTTGAAGCTTAAGGACGACGGGACAGCTCGCATCAATGAGCGTCAAGTTGTTTTTCACGGCCAATTCATAGGTAGACGGTGGCTCACCATGCGCACGGATCAGCACCTTTTCATTACTCAGTCCACGCAGATCTTCCTTATCGATGATTTTTAGTCCTTTTCTGGTCAGTCGGTTGACCTCTTCGTCATTGTGCACAATATCCCCCAAGCAATAGAGATACCCTTGTTCTTCCAAAATTTCCTCAGCCATTTCGATGGCGTAAACTACTCCGAAGCAGAAGCCTGAATGATCGTCTATATGTACTTGGAGAGATTTCATAGCTTATAAACTTCCAAGAGGAACAATTGTTTTTCGGCTTCGAATTTTTTCAAAGATGCTGATATTGAGCAAAAATAAAGACATGGAGTAGATCAGGTCCTCGATTGGAACTGACCAAATTCGAACGCCAAGATTTTCGGAGTTGTTATAGATGACCACCGGCTCTTCGGTGAGTCCTCCGGTGAGGATACCGTTGCAAATCAAAAGCGGAACCAAATGAACGAGGTAGGCAAACAAAAATCTGCCGAGGTATCGATCACTAAAAACCAAAAAATGAAGCAACAATACGAATGACCCGAACAGAAAGTTGACGGAGGTGTACCATTTGTCCAAGTGAAATAAGGCCAATCCAGCTAAGAAAGGAACCATGACAAAAACAAATGGCTTCGCCAAAGGCTGAAAGACGTCCCTGGGGAAAAAGAAAATCAGCACTTCGTAGATGAATACGCAGGCAAATGGTATGATGATAAAAAAGAGCCATTCCTCTAGCGGAAGTTCGAAAAAGTAAATCCCGAGAACATACCTCGGATTGAATTCCCAGACTCCGATCTGTGTAAACCAATAATCCCAAACCACAAAAATAGCTGCTGAGATCAACAATGCCGGAAAAAGTGCATACCACTGGGATACATATCGAATCCTACGCTCAAATGACTGGGCAAGCGGATAGGAAATCGCGAAAAGCAAGACGCCTGAATACAGGTACTTTTCCATCAGAGCAATCCTAATTTTGTTTCGAAATAAGAGCCCAGCAAAAGAGTCAGTTTTTGAGAATTTGGGATTCTGATCCGCTTCTGAAGTAGGACGTCAGCTGGCATTCCTTTGATTTTATTGAATAGTTTCTGGTAATATAGATAGGCTATCCTAACGCCAAATTTTGCGCCCACGGGCAAATTTTCGATACCGACCTGCGAATCATCGAAATCTTTTTGAATATCCATTTCGATAAGCAGTTTAGCGGTATTGTTAAATTTGAGGTAATCGACGGCTGGAAAATAAACCCGACCTCTTTCCAAATAATCACTCTTGATATCGCGGAGAAAATTAACTTTCTGAAACGCCGAACCCAGCTTGCGAGCAGGCTCTCGAAGTCGCTCGTACATCGTCGAATCTCCTTCGCAGAAAACTTTCAAACACATCAGTCCGACAACTTCCGCTGAGCCATAGATGTATTCATGGTAGCGGGTATCGTCATAATTTTTGAAATCAAGATCCATTTCCATACTGTGCAGAAACGCCTCAATCAATCCCAAGTCGATTTGGTATTGATTGACGATCAACTGGAAGGCATGGAGGACGGGATTTAGAGAAATGCCGGTAGAGATCGATTCAAAGGTATCTGTCTTAAATCGGCTCAAAAGGGTCTGTTTATCCTGGGAATGAAAAGTGTCTACGATCTCATCGGCAAGTCTGACAAAGCCATATATCGCATAAATGGGCAAGTGGAATTTCTTGTCCAATGTTTTTATTCCCAACGTAAAACTGGTACTGTAGCGCTGGGTAATCAGGCGGCTGCATTCCAGAGTCGTTTGGTTGAAAAGCGCTATTGAATCCATGTTAAAATATACCTATTTCGCTATAAATGATTTTCCCGTATTACTTCTCTGGCAACCACTTCGCCCGAAATCAGAGATGGAGGCACACCAGGACCAGGTACAGTCAGCTGTCCTGTGTAAAACAGATTTTTAACCTTTTTGTTTTTAAGGCTGGGTTTCAACAGCGCTGTTTGACTTAGCGTATTCGCCAACCCATATGCATTGCCTTTGTAAGCATGATAATCGGCTTTGAAGTCACTATGGGCATAGGATCGCTTGTAGTTCACATGCGATCGGATATCCTGACCGGAGATTTTCTCAAGCCGATCAAGGATCAGCTCGTAGTATTCTTCTCTGATTGCGTCTGAATCTTCTAGATCCGGAGCGAGAGGAACAAGTAGAAACAGGTTTTCCATCCCGTCCGGCGCAACTGTCGGATCCGTGATCGAGGGAACACAGGCATAAAAAAGCGGCTTTTCGGGCCATCTTGGATTTTTATAAATCGCATCGGCGTGCGGCGCGAGCGGCTCGTCAAAGAACAGATTGTGATGACGGAGATTTTTCAGTTTTTTGCTCACACCCAAATAGAAAAGTAGGCTGGATGGAGCCAAGACGCGCCTGTCCCAATACTTTTCCGTGTAGTTGGCATAGTTGGGATTAATGAGATGTCTGTCGACGTGGTGGTAGTCCGCTCCCGCAATGACAACATCTACCGGAATAAGTTCTCCAGACTTCAGACGGATTTGTTTCGCTTCTCCGGCTGTGATTTCAATTTCTTCTACTTCTGATGAATAGCGGATTTTCACCCCTTTCTCCTCCGCCAAGCTGACCATCCCTTTGATGATCTCATGCATTCCTTTTTTGGGATACCAAGTACCCAAGGCGATGTCTGCGTAGTTCATCAGGCTATAGAGTGCAGGTATATTTTCCGCAGTTTCTCCGAGGAAAAGCACCGGAAACTCTAATAATCGGATGATTTTCTCGTGGGTAAAAAACTTCCGAATATGCTTGGACATCGATTGGAAAACATCCATCCGAATTACGTCTACGAGCAGTTTCGGTGAAGCAAATTCTGCAAGCGATCTGCTAGGGCGTTGGACTAAATCCTGAATCCCTACTTCATACTTGTATTTGGCCTGTGCCAGAAAATTCTCCAGTTGAGCTCCGGCGCCTATTTCCAGCTTTTCCAACATCGATTTGAATTCATCCAAATTCGCCGGAATTTCCATGATATCATGAGCTCCGAAGATAACCGAATAGGAAGGATCGAGTCGGATCAGATCGTAATAGCAGGAAGGTTTTTTTCCAAAATGAGCAAAATATCGCTCAAACACATCGGGCATCCAGTACCAGCTTGGGCCCATATCAAAAGTGAATCCCTCAGCAGAAAACTTTCTGGCCCGACCTCCAGGGGTATCGTTTTTTTCCAACAGCGTAACCGTACAAGATTCGCGATCGGCGAGGTGTGTCGCTGCAGAAAGTCCGGCAAACCCGGCACCGATCACCACCACGTGTTTTTGCTGCATGATTTAATTTTTGTGCGTATACATCACCAAGTCTCCTTTGAGCAACTTTCTTGCGATATGGATTCTGTTTTTCACAGTTCCTATTGGTATACGGAGATTCTCGGCAATCTCGTTGTATTTGAATCCTTGAAAATACATCATAAATGGAGTTTTGTAAGTCGAATCCAATTTTTCAATCGCTCGATTTATATCGGCCATCGTAAAGTTACCGAATACGCCGTTCTCAATTTCGACATTGCCGGAGTTCAGATAATGTAGGTTTTCAGTGGTATCAACGAAAGTCCCACGGCGCACCATTCGTTGGTAATTGGTGATGAACGTATTTTTCATGATGGTATAGAGCCAAGCCTTCAGATTAGTGCCTTCGGCAAACTTGTCTCGATTGGAGAACGCCTTGACATAGGTGTCTTGCATTAGATCATTCGCATCGTCCAGGTCGCGGGTCAATTTCAAAGCAAAAGGCTTTAGCGAACTGGACAGTTTGTTTAAGGAGTAGCTGAATTCTAGAGTTGTCATGTTCAGGCATTTATGTTTAATCAAATCTACAAATGATTAAACAAGAATGCAAGATATTGTTTAAGAAATAGAGAAAAATATTAAACAAAATGGAGATTCTACTTTCAGAACAAGGTGGCTGGACCGAGAGGATGCTAAAATGGGGTTTGGGAAATGGGAGGAAATGGCCTTTGGGAATCTGACAGGACGATTCGGTAAAAGTTTTAAGGATATAACCCCAAAAACTTCTGACAAATAGATCTTTTTGGGGTTATACCCAGAAAAAGTCACCTGTACAACTTAGAAAGGTGGCTTGGCTGGATGACTTCTGGAAAGAGTCCGTCGAAGGGGTACAGCACGTTCATTTGTCGGACTTTTTGTTGCAAGTATTTTGACCAAGGCCAGCTGGAATCCATAAAGGAAAGCCGGACTTTGCCCCTAAACTTATTCTCTTACTGTTTCTGGGCTGTTCTCCAGGAGAATACCCTTGAACTCTTCAAAATCGCTCATCTTTCTCACATTCTGCGGGAGTACGATATCATGAGCCAATACCTGAAAACCCGACACCAGAATTTTGGCTTGAGGGAATTGATTCGCCAGGTTAGTAGTGTATTCTTGGGCAAACTCGGCAGTTTGGGAAGAGGTAATCACGGTCAGTAAAAAATCCGGCCGATGAACCCGGTACACAGACAGCAGGTCATCAAATGGGGTGCTTTGACCCAGATAGACTACCTGAAAACCGTAGGACTTGATCATATAGCTGGCAAAAAGCAGCGAAATCTCGTGTAGCTCGTCTTCGGGCAGAAAGAGCAGAAACTTTTTTCCACCCCGCACGAGCTGCTGTCCGTCGATCGCCACGATCAGCTTCTGACGGACCAGGTTGGAGATGAAATGCTCCTGCGCCGGGTTGATCGCGCCGGTCTGCCAGAGTACTCCGATCTTGGACATGAAAGGATAGATGAGGTCAAACATCGTCTGCTCCAGACCCAGTTTGTCAATGTTGAAGGCCAGGATCTTGCCAAATCGCTCCTCATCCATGTCGATCATGCTGTGGGTGAGCGCTTGGATTTGATCGGAATGGCTGGGAGAAGATTCGGTCAGTTTGAGGACTTCTTCACGGATGGAGCGGGAATCCATCGCGGCGATCTTGCTGATCTTGAGGCCATTTTCGTTGAGAAGTGCGACGTTCAGGATGAGCTTCAGATCTTCGTTGTCATAGTATCGAATATTGGTAGCGGTGCGCTTCGGGCTGAGCAAGGCATAGCGTTGCTCCCAAATGCGCAGCGTGTGCGCCTTGATACCCGAAAGCTGTTCCAGATCCTTGATCGAATAAGTGCTCACTTTTCCTGGTCGTTAAAGAATTTTTTGGGTACCAAAAACAGCCCAAACGAAACTGCTTCGTCTTTGGTGTTGGTACGATGATGTGCCTGATGGGCTTTGAAGATGCCCTTTAGGATGAAGTTTTTTGGCCTGCCAAACCACTTGAATCTCCGGTGAACCCAGATATCATGAAGGATGAAGTAGAGTAAGCCGTATACACTGATGCCCACTCCCATCCAGAATCGGTAGTCCAGAGCATCTATTCCCTTGAAAATCAACACTACTGCAATACTGCCAAAGAGGAGAGAAAACAGGTCGTTTAGCTCAAAGAAGGACTTGGACGGCTCATGGTGGGTCCTGTGGATCATCCACAGCGGCCCATGCATCAGGTACTTGTGGATTGCCCATCCCGCAAGTTCCATTGCGACAAATCCAAGCGCTATAAATGCTAATGCGTTGATCATCGTAGACACAACCAGATCGGGGGGATTTTGTTAGAATCAATTTGAAAAGTCCTTCCGCCGGAAACCGCTGTTGCGCGTGGGGGACAATTCTTGTGATAGTTTGAAACTTGCGAGAAAGCCGAATTCCAAAGCTAAGAAATATCCGAATGGAAAAAATTGGAGGGTAATTGAGCAAATGCAAAAGACCAATCCAACCAGCGGATTAGCTGGCGGGATCGGTCTATAAAAAAATAACCCAGCTTTTTGTTCGGATCAGCTTTCGTTGCTTGGCTTCCCTATTGTGGCCAATATGCCCCCATCGACATAGATTATTTGCCCATTTACAAAGTCACTCGCCTTGGACGCGAGGAAGACGGCTGCTCCTTTTAGATCATCGGGATCTCCCCAACGGCTAGCCGGCGTTCTGTTGATGATAAACTCATTGAAAGGATGTCCATCCACCCGGATAGGAGCCGTCTGCTCCGTGGCAAAATATCCCGGTCCTATTCCGTTGACTTGGATGTTGTGTTTCGCCCACTCAGTGGCTAGGTTTCGCGTCAACATCTTAAGCCCACCTTTTGCCGATGCGTAGGCCGAGACGGTGTTTCTTCCCAGCTCACTCATCATCGAGCAGATATTGATGATCTTTCCGCTTTTGCGAGCGATCATCTTTTTGCCCACTTCCCGAGACATCAAAAAGGGCGCTACCAGGTCGACCTCCAACACCCTTTTGAAGTCAGCCACCTCCATATCGACAGCGGGGATTCTCTTGATAATCCCGGCATTGTTTACCAAAATGTCGATTTCACCGACTTGATCTTCTATGTCGGCGATCGCAGTTTTCACTTCCGCTTCATTGGTCACGTCAAACAAAAAGCCGTGAACCGTGTAGCCTGCCTTGCGGTAGGTGTCCAAGGCAGACTCCATCCTATCCCTAGAATGTCCGTTGATCACAAGCGTCGCGCCTGCATCCCCCAGCCCCATGGCCATGGCCATTCCGAGTCCGTGGGTACCGCCGGTGACCAGCGCCGTCTTTCCGGCTAAATCAAATAGCGAATTTTTCATTAGCGTAGTTCCTGCGGTTTTACTTGGTCCATATCTCCATAGTCGAGATTTTCGCCGGCCATTCCCCATATAAAAGAGTAATTGGCAGTACCCACTCCGCAATGGATCGACCAGGGTGGGGAGATGACCGCCTGGTTGTTTTTCATCCAGATATGTCGGGTCTCCTCGGGCTGTCCCATAAAATGGCTCACCGTATTGCCTTCACTGATATTGAAATAGAAGTAGGCCTCCATCCTTCGGTCATGGGTATGTGGAGGCATCGTGTTCCAGACACTGCCGGGCTTGAGTTCGGTCAATCCCATCTGGAGTTGGCAAGACTGCACGTTGGCCTGGATGATCAATTTGCGGATGGTACGGTGGTTGGCATTTTCGCTCGACCCGAGCACGACGGTTTCGGCAGCTTCCAAGGAAGTTTTGGCAATCGGAAAAGCGGCGTGTGCGGGAGCTGAGTTAAAATAGAAAAGGGCTGGGTCTTCCTTCTTTTCCGAAGCGAAGGAAACGTCCTTCACCCCTCTTCCGAGGTAGATAGCCTCTTTGGGATTTATCGTGTACGACTCGCCGTCGGCAATGACAGTGCCCGTACCGCCTACATTGATGAGACCGATCTCTCTTCTTTCGAGAAAGTAGTTGGCCTTCAGTGACTCAAAGGTTTCCAACTTGACGGTTTGGGAAACCGGCTTGATCCCACCGACAATCAGCCGATCAAAATGGGAATACACCAGCTCAATAGTATCGTCCACGAATAGCGTTTCAATCAGAAAATGCTCACGGAGTTGTGCCGTGTCAAACTGCTTTACTTGACTAGGGTGCGTGGCGTATCGTGTGGAAGTATTTATCATGACAAAATTTTGGTATTACTGAGAGGGTTTTGGATTGTTGTTTCAGGCGCTGACTGTTGTCCCCTGATTTGCAGCTGAGCTGCACCCGAGGACGGAGCAAAGCCTGTTACTTTGCGTTATTCGCATTTACTATCTTATAGTCGGTGTCTATGATGGGTTCGTTTGACTTCAATTTTTTCAGTCTCAGAAGTGCCTCCAGATAGTAATAGTCTGCATAGATGATCGATGCGTCGATCTCAGTTCCGTTGGGATGATGCCCGGTGGAGTGAAGGAGAAATGCCGTATTCTGATCCTTGCTCATATACTTTTCAGAAGACAAGGCAAGGAGCATTTTCTCAGCCGCGGATCGATAGGCTTCCGCTTTGTCAGCACTATCGACATAGAGTGAAAGCTCGAGCAGGGCCGATGCAGTGATGGCTGCCGCAGAAGCATCCTTGGGTTCATTTGGAATGTTGGGTGCGTCAAAATCCCAAAATGGGATCATGTCCTCCGGCAATCGCTCCAGGTAAACATCCGTCACTTTCTGCGCAAAGGCCAAAAACTTGGGATCATTGGTCTCCCGGTACACCATCGTAAACCCGTAGATCGCCCAGGCTTGTCCACGTGCCCACATCGTTTCATCCGCAAATCCCTGATGGGTGATGCCTTTTACCCTTTGACCTGTGATCGTATCATATTGGATGACATGGTAGGCAGAGAAATCCTCGCGAAAATGGTTTTCCATCGTCGTCTCGGCGTGGTTTACGGCCAAGTCATACAGGGCCGGGTCCCCGCCGTTTTTCGAAGCCCAAAACAGCAATTCAAGATTGATCATGTTGTCGATGATCGTGTTGTGCTGAAAATCGTGCTTGTGCTCTGGCCAGGAAAGGATGGTGCCAGCCAGTGGATTGTACAGCGTGGCAAGCGTATCTGCGCTCTTGAGCACCATCGTTTTGTCTTCCCCGTTGCCAGTAAGGCGATAGCCATTGCCTGCGCTGCAAAATACCTGAAAGCCCAAATCATGATTGATGGCAGACATTTCTGAGAGTGGCTTGAGGTAATTGGTGAAATGAACCGCTTCGTCCTTCCACTTCGCGTCACCGGTAGCCTCATACAGATACCAGAGTATTCCCGGCCAGAAGCCACTCGTCCAGTCTTTGTATATTACAAATGTCCACTCGGCGGTGCCATGGGGCACATTGCGTGGGATCATTGAGGAATCATCGGGAATCAAGTCCAGAGTCTTGGTCGCTTGCGCTACGCAATACTCCAATTGCTTGTCGATGTCCAACTGCTCTTGTTTTTGACTACAGCCAAATGCAAGCAAAGCCAGAGATGCGATTAATATGGGTTTTTTCATTCCAGGGTTATTTTGTGGTATCGGTTCGGATCAATCTTTTTTCCCGAAAAGCAGGCGGTAGACCTCTGTGCTGTTTGTTAAGAAAAGAGGACTATTGATCGGCTGGGACTAGCTATGTCGCCTTTTGAATCGTATGCTTACAGGGTTTATTTTCAGAGTTATAGTTTGTTTTTTACTTGCCAAAAGTGACCTCCAAAGGATTAGCCAGCACTTTGGCTTTGTACTGCAGCATTTCCTCCCAATCACCCTTATCGGAAACATCACCGCTCGCAGTCCAGGCAAATCCGGCATAGTAGGTAAGTGATGGATTGCTGCGGAGCAGGATGAGCAGTTGGCTTTGGTCGGGTACCACGGAGTAGTTGGTAAAGTGATTTTGGTAGTCCTTTGGCGCTACGAGAATCCCCTCGCCCACGAAACTGTCGCCCATGGGTTCCCAATGGCCAAACCAAGCCTCTTCCTTATTTTCCAAAACTTCACCCGCTCCCTCATGAAGCGTGATCCCGACAGCGTAGTTCGGCAGTGCCTGTTCCGAGCTTAGGGTGATCTCGTACTTTGAAAAATTGGATCCCAAGTCGAGTGAAATTCTCTTTTTCTCCTGAATGCCGTATTTGCTCCAGGGAGCGTAGTCCAATTCGAAGACGGTACGGATCGGGCCAGTCGCCAGCGTTCGGTACGAAACGAAATTTTTGGATATATGTAAGGAGTCTTCAAGCCACACGCCGCTGCCACCCGTTCCGCGGCTTTTTCCCACATGGTAGGGGTCATGGCCTTCTCCATGCTCGATATGGTAATAGCCCTGCTCTTTGGCATTTTTCTCATACCATGAATCGATGATCGAGTAGTCGACTTTTTTGAGCCAAAGGTCGATTCCGCTGCTCAGTGTGCCGCCTTCCAGTCCCTCTTCGACCAATCGCTGGGCTTCCGGGCCATAGGTTCTGAATGCGACCTTGTCGTTTTCCCAGGTGTAGTCGTCCGTACGCTCGGGCACAAAGCGCGAATAGGTGGTCAATGTCGATTTGGGCTGTTCTGCTTTCCCGCTTTCCTTCCAAAGGATGGAAAATTCTTTGCTCTGATTTGCGTCGAGGTCGACCTGGAAAAGCAATTCCTCAGGAGCGCCATCCTGATCGTAGTCAATCCACTGGACTACCAGGTAGGTTTTGGTCCCCTCATCTCGAACCAGGATATCGTCGAGCTCATGTCCCGTTAGCAGTGAGCTGAGTTGGCTCGCAGGAATGCTGACAGTTTCCTGGGTTCTTTTTATCTCTGAGGGATTGGAAAACGTCGTTGTGATCGATGGTTCCTTTTCTTCACAGCCCAACAACAAGAGAAAAATCAACAGGGTGGCCAAATAATTTGCCTTACTCATTACTTGTTTGATCTTTTTTTAAAATGGTCAACTTTAAGAGCAGGCGCTATCTTCCAGGGTTCATGATGGTAGTGCTTTGCTCAGTGTGCAATTATCGCTCAAATCAATTCTTTGGGATATGAATTATGGTTCAGAGGATGTAACTCATTGCCCGAAGTGGGGTAGGCAGTCCTACTTCCGGGCTATCTAGGATGGATGGGCATTCTCATAGTGCGATGAAGCTAATCTCCGGGCTAAAGGAATTTGATCGCGGTTTCATAAAAAATGCATTCCAGATCCAGACGCGTTAAAGCAACACGTAGCTTGAAGGATTGCGCGGAAGTGAGGATCTTTCAGTAAGGTGGCCAGGTAAAAAGGTGACAGCCCAGCGGAAACTAAAGCCAATATGCCTGGTCTGGTGACTAATTCTTTTCTGCTGCTTTAGAAAATAGTCAGAACAGATAGCGGCAACTGCAAAAATCCACATGACCGCCGCCAAGAAGCTGTGGTGTTTTCCAGCGGTTCTCTATTGTTGGCTAAGACGATTCACCTATATTTCCAACTATTATAGTCAAGTCAGCCCGGAGTACGAAGACAACTGGACGAAAGAAAATTACTGGTTTCCCGAGAGGTCAGAATCTAGGCAATCGAGCCGGAAATGTGCGTCAGGATTGTTTAAAGTGTATTCAAAAAAGGGCTGGACGTAAAGAGAAGATGGAGCGCAGAATTAGACCGTTTTGTTTACTAGTGTTGTTTTGGAGTATTTCAGCGGGAGTACTTGCACAGTACGACAACTTGAAGTTTGAAAAATATTCGACTCTCGAAGGCTTGTCAAGCAGTACCAGCATTGAGATTTTCGAAGACAGCAAAGGCTTTCTGTGGTTCGGTACCATAGATGGTCTGAACAAATACGATGGCTATGGTTTTCAGATCTACCGGCCGATCTTAAATGACCTCCACTCTATCAGCAATAACAGAATCAATGCTATCGTAGAAGATACCAACAGCAATCTGTGGATAGGTACTTCCAATGGGTTGAACATGTTTGATCGTGAAACCGGAAGATTCTATAGGATAGACTTATATAAGGAGAGGTCTCCTGCTTCCAAATCCAGAGCGGTAATAAATGACCTCTTGTACGACCAGAGCACTGGTTGGTTATGGATCGCTACCCGAAATGGCGTCAGTCGGCTGATGCTGGAGGATGCCTCGATCCCCAATTCGGAAAACGTAGTGATCGACCACTATTACGACAAGTTGGACTCCGAATCCATCGAGTGGAGCAATGTCACCAGTATATTGAAAGATAAGAAGGGTGATATATGGCTGGGCGCCGAAGGTGAGTACTTGAGTAGGTATAACCCCAGTTCCAACAGTTTCGAGGGAGTTAGGATCGAGGTGAGCGGAACTTTTGAACTCGATCATCTCCCGAAAGTGGTATTGGTGGATAACGACGGAGACTTTTGGATAGGCAATAATCTGTCTTCGCTCATACTCTGGAGGCGCGACACCGATGAATTTGAGGTGATTTCACCGGTAAAGAAGCACGTTCCGATTTTTGATATCTATCAGGATAAGAACGGCGCGATATGGATCGCTACCGATGGGGACGGGATCTATATCTATCATAAAAACCAGGGCTTGGTCAAGCACATTGTGCACAATGCTGCCGATCCTTTTTCCCTCCCCAACAACCAGGTATCAAAGATCCTGGAGGATAGTAACGGGATACTCTGGTTTGCCACCTACAACGGAGGATTTGCCAAGTTGGCGCTGTCTAAATCGACGTTTGGCCACTATTTTTTCCAACCAGGAAATCCCAACAGTCTGAGTACCAACATCGCCCAATCGGTCCTGCAAGACAAAAGTGGAAATATTTGGATTGGCACGGACGGCGGAGGACTCAACCTGTTCGATGAAAAAGAAAACAGATTCAAACATTTCCGGGCCAACCCGGAAGTTCGGAGCTCGCTCAGCTCAGACAAGATATTGTACATGCTGGAAAGCTACGACGGAGAGTTGTGGGTTTGTACCTGGGACGGCGGGCTCAACAAGTTTGATCCAAAGACAGAGAAAGCAATCTCCTACAAGCATGACGAAGCCAATCCCCGATCCATCGGTCAAAATACCGTTTGGTGCGCCTCAGAGGACAATCTTCATCGCCTGTGGCTGGGTACGCAAACTGCCGGATTGAATCTTTTTGACCCGAATACCCGGGAGTTTTCCCAGTTTATCCACAATGCCAAAGACTCCACCAGCATCCTGAGCAATTTTGTCTTTTCCACCTTTATTGATTCTCAGCAGCGTCTGTTTGTAGGCACTTCTCTGGGTTTGGATGTGGTTGATTTGGCCGGGCTTTCCGGATTTATCCCAGACAAGATATCCTTTCGGGAAGTGAAGGAGAGAAATATCCAGGGAAACAGAATCAACTACATCACGGAAGATCATCTGGGTAATATATGGGTGGGAACAGACCTGGGCCTGCACAAACTCGACGGGCAGTTAGCCCTGCTCAATTCCTACACTACCCAACACGGGTTGCCCAATAATCTCATCCTGGGGATCGTAGAAGATAACAGCGGCTTTTTGTGGGTATCTACCAAGGGTGGCTTGTCGAGGCTGAATCCGGAAACCAACGATTTCAGAAATTTCAACGTGCACGATGGAGTGCAGGGACTCGAGTTTCAGAGCAAGTCCATAGACAAGACGCAGGACGGAAGAATCCTGGTCGGTGGAATAAACGGCCTTAACGTTTTTGCCCCGGAGGAGGTGTATCGGGAGTACGACAGGATAAAGCCGATTATCACAGAGTTTAAGATGTTTAACAAAGTCGTATTTACCGGTGATACGATCAACGGGCGGGTCCTCCTGAAAAGGTCTATCGGCAACTTGGAGCCGATACATCTCAAGTATAACGAGGGCTACATCAGTTTCAGCTTTGTGGCATTGAACTATGAAAACCCGGATAGGATACGCTATATGTATCGGATGACAGGCTTGGATGAAGACTTTAGCCTGGCAGAGCTCTCGCGCGTGGCAAACTATTCCAACCTGGCGCCGGGAGACTATACATTCGAAGTGAAGGCCACCGAGGATGGGGATTGGGACAATGCGGAGGTGACGAAGGTGATGATTTCCATCTCACCTCCACCCTGGAGGACTTGGTGGGCATACACCTTATATATATTGTTCTTGGCGGCAGCGCTGTGGATTCCTCTGAGGTACTATACCAGATTGGTGAGGGAGGAAAAGGAACACGAGTTGGATCAGATGAAACTTCGGTTCTTTATCAATGTTTCCCACGAGTTTCGTACACCTCTTACGCTCATTCTCAATCCTGTAGACAAGATCATATCATCCTATGACAATCCTGAGGAGGTAAAAGCATCCGCCTATACAATTCAGCGAAGTGCCAGGAGGCTGTTGAATCTGGTAGATCAGCTGCTGGATTTCAGAAAGATGGATCTCAAAAAAGAGCGGTTGAACCTCGTCAGGGCGGATATTGTAAGATTTGGACGGGATATCTGTCAGCTGTTTGAGGACTTGGCCAAGTCTAAAAACATCCAGCTGGTCTTTGAGAGCTCACTACAGGAGCTGCCCGTGATGTTTGACCCGGACAAGATTGAGAAAATCATCACCAACCTGCTTTCAAATTCCCTGAAATTTACGGAAGCCGGTGGCACAGTGACTTTTACCATCTCAAAAAGCACCCGGAATAAGATCCTGAACAGGAAGAAAGGACAGGAATATTTCGAGCTCAAGATTCAGGATACGGGAGTGGGATTCAAGAAAGAGCAGCTGAAGGATGTCTTCAGGAGATTTTTTCATGTGGACAACACCAAAACGGGCACCGGGATCGGGCTGAATTTTACCAAAGGTCTCGTGGAGCTGCATGGCGGCGAGATCTGGGTGGAAAGTGAGTATCAAAAGGGAAGCACATTCACTGTTCAACTGCCGACCGAACCCGATCCGGAGACCCTCGAAGTCGGTGCAGTGGAGGCTTTGGGTGCCTATGAATACAACCAGAGCGCCATACAATCTGCCGAATACGAGATTGCGATCAGCGACACCAGTCAAGTAAGTGAGGAGGAATTTGCGGTCGAAGGCGGCGCGACCCGGCCCGTGATACTGGTCGTGGAGGACAACAAGGAGCTGCGGCTCCATCTGAAGAATGAACTGAAAGGCCGATTCAAGGTGCGCGTGGCCGTCAATGGGGCAGAAGGATTGGAGATGGTGAATAAATATTACCCAGACGTGATCATCAGCGATGTGATGATGCCCGAAATGGACGGCTTTGAGCTTTGCAGGCGGGTGAAATCAGAATTTGAAACCTGCCATATTCCAGTCGTTTTGTTGACGGCGAGAAGCCTGGAGGAAGATCGGATCGAAGGATACAAGACGGGTGCCGACGAATACCTTCCCAAGCCTTTTAACATACGCGTGCTTCAGGCCAGGATCAATGGACTGCTGGAGATGAAAAAGCGGCTGCGCAACAAGTTCGCGTCGATCGGTGGGATCATGCCTTCTAATGAGATCACCTCCAATTCGCTGGATGAGGTGTTCCTGGACAAAGCGACAAAATATATCCTTGAAAACATAAGTGATCCCGACTTTGAGCTGGAGGCCTTACTGTCAGAGTTGGGAGTCAGCAGGTCACAGTTTTACAGGAAAGTCAATTCACTCACCGGGCAAAATCCAAGTGGGTTTATCCGGGCCATTCGTTTGAAATATGCTTCCGAGCTCTTGGTATCCAACAAGTATTCCATCAAAGAAATAGCCTACATGTCCGGGTTTAACTCAGCCGCTTATTTTAGTAAAACTTTTCGCGAGATGTATAACATGACTCCGAAGGAATATGCAGACCAGCATACAGGATCGAGTCAATAAGCATCAGCTGTTACCTTAAAAAGCCACTCCAAAGAGTGGTTTTTTTTCAAACCCGTCCTGAAAACGCGCTTATTCTTCTTCAGTCTTCCCGTGGTGATTGTAATTAGCTGGTTTATAGCGAGGTATATTCAGTCCTTTTTTCGCCTCTTCCGGCGCACTCCCTCGGATTAGCCCATTTTGGTCACATTTTTATAATGCTTGAATTATAGTTTATACCCCGCTCCCTGAGTTCTTGCTAAAATTGTCACCAGTTCAATCGATTGCGGAAGCCCTCAATCGCATTTAGTATTAACATAACCCCAAAATGCCTATGAAAAGAATATCGTTACCCGCGAGTTAATTTTTTCGCGTTGGACCATCTTCCTGATGCCGTCCCCCGCTTGGTGAGTGATAGTCATTTGCCAAAAAATCAAACAACCATGTATGAATTAAAATTTACTAGAATGAAAATAACCATGTTTCAAAGTAGATGTAAATCCATCGTCCGGCCTGCGATACTCGCAGTGATGGCGTTGATGATTTCTCTAATGACTGGGCCAGCGATGGCTGAAATGCAAACCACGCAAAGCGTGCGTGTATCGGGCAAGGTCACCGATGAATCAGACGGCCAAGGGATCCCGGGTGCAACGATCATCGTGAAAGGCACCACCCAAGGAACGGTCACAGATGTCAATGGAGACTACAGCTTGGACGTACCCTCGGCAGAGTCTGTGTTGGTAATCAGTTTTATCGGTTACGCATCCAAGGAAGTGCCTGTAGGAGCTAGTTCTATCCTGGATATTACCTTGGCGGTAGATATGCAGTCTTTGTCGGAAGTCGTGGTCGTTGGCTATACGACGCAAAAGAAATCCACCCTGACTGGGTCGGTCGCACAGGTAAAGGGCGACGATGTCATCCAGTCTAAGGGTACCTCCAACGGAGCGCTTGCCCTTCAGGGGGAAGTTTCCGGTTTGACGGTGACGCGAAGCTCGTCCCGACCCGGCAACGAGGGAATCTCTCTCAAAGTCCGCGGTGACTATACCGTCAACGGCGGCGGTGGAGAGCCACTGGTCGTGTTGGACGGACTGATTGTACCCAATGAAACGCTTTCTACCATGAACCCCAATGATATCGAAACCATCTCCGTGTTGAAAGACGGTGCGGCGGCAATCTATGGTACCCAGGCAGCGGGCGGTGTGATCTTGGTGACGACCAAAAAGGGAAAAGAAGGCTCGGTAAAAGTAAACTACAACGGGCAGTACCAGTTGAACTTTGCGACGGGACAGATGCCGGTGGCCGGGTTGCAAGACTGGGCCAGACTATGGCTAGAGGCGGGTGATAACGATGCGGTGCCTTTTGTTGATTCAAAAGGTAATCAGCAGGTCGCTACGCCAAACTATCGCTTTTTCACCAGAGACGAGCTGGTATCCATCATTGACGGCACCATGCCGATGGCCCCCGAGACGTATTTCTGGAACAATAAGGAACATTACTTCGCGGATGTAAATCAGTGGGATTTGGTCTACGGGACCACAGCATCTCAGAGGCACAATATCTCCCTCTCCGGTGGGAATGAGAAGATCACCTATATGACTTCTGCAGGCTTCAACGACGAGCGTTCGCCGATTGATTTTGTATATGACGGAGCCAAGCGATTCAACTTCCGAACCAATCTGGGCTATAACATCAGTGATATGTTCCGGGCGGAATTTTCTGTCTCTTATGACGATCAATTGATCGATGCTCCTACCAAGGGCGTGGGAGAAGGCATTCAGGATATGTATCTGTTTCCGATGTACAATGAAGCTGGTCAGTACTATGACAACTTTGGAGGAAACAACATGCTGGCCAAACTTGACGAAGGTGGACGTACCAAAACCAAAAATGAAATCCTACGACTGGGAGGGAAAATCATTATGGATCTGGATAAACATGTAAAGGGCCTGTCGTTCAATTACGACATCAATGTGGCAGACTACAACTATCACCGCAGAGAAAGAGCTACGACCGTCACCATGTATGACTGGGATGGAAATGTCACTTTCCTAAATCCAACCTTGGCCACTTCCTATGTGAGGGATAGATTCCAGACGAGCTTCACGCAGATTCACGTGTTGCAAGGAAACTATCAGCATTCATTCGGGGACCACAATTTCGGTTTCCTGGTGGGTATGACAGCTCAGGAAGATGAGGTACAGCGAACCTATCAGGCTCGATCTAACATGTTGTCCGATGAACTGGACGACATCACCACCGGTGACATCACCACGCAGACCACCAATGACAACAACTGGAGAGGAAGCACCGCCATAGGATTGGTATCCTACATGGCGAGAATGACCTATGATTACAAAGGCATCTACCTTCTGGATGGATTGCTTCGTAGAGACGGATCGTCTCGACTGGATCCGGATTACAGATGGTCAAACTTCTACAATTTCGGTGGCGGGATTCGCCTGTCTGAAATGGCCTTCTTGCAAAACGGAATCTTTGACAACTTGAAAGTCTACGCCTCCTATGGGGAAACAGGATCGGTTGTCGGTATCGGCGCTTACGATTACCTCTCCAACATGGCGACAGGTTCGACCATCTTTGGTGCGAACCCAGCCTTGGCAACCACCGCCTGGATTTCTGGTATTACGACCAATCAGCGTAGCTGGGAGCGTGTTTCCAATACCAACTTCGGGGTGGATTTTGGTTTTCTGAACAATAAATTGAGCGGGAATGTCCAGTATTTCATCCGGGAAAACAACGACATGTTAATCTCGGTAGCCACTCCTTCAGTATTGGGAGGAAATCCTCCAAAGACCAACAACGGTAGCTTCAAAACTACTGGTTGGGAGGCTGCTTTGAATTGGAAAGATCAAGCGGGAGACCTGAGATACTCAGTTGGCTTCATGTTTTGGGACAACAAAAGCATCGTGGTCGACATGAAAGGAAACTCCACAGTGCCCGTACAAGGCCTAAACGACTCCTTTGCTTCCAGTCCAAAATTGATCGAAGGAAAGCCTCTCAATTCAATCTACGCTTACCAGACTGATGGCTATTTCAACAGCGAGGAAGAGGTTTTGGCCTACTACCAGCAATACGGATTTGAAGACGCAGACAATCACAACGTGATGAAGTCATCCCAGCTGATGCCGGCCTACAATACAGGTGACCGCCTCACCGTGGGTAGTCTGAAGCGTGTGGATGTCAACAAAGACGGCAAGATCAACGAACAGGATCTCGTCTATATCGGGGACAGCTCTCCGCACCTGAACCTCGGTATCAACCTGACTTTTGATTGGAAAGGTTTTGATATCAGAACTTTCTTCCAAGGTGTGGGAGAACAGTACATCAGACGTTCCGGCGCATTGGCTTGGCCTTTTGCCAACTGGTGGAGAAACCAAAACGTCACCTTCCTTGGCAATACGTACAGCGAAACCAATACCAATGCAGACTATCCAAGATTGCACTATACCGGTTCACGCTCTACTTGGAACTATGCACATGCCAACGATGTCAACATCATCAAGGCATCTTACCTACGTGCCAAAGTCCTGTCGCTGGGATATACCTTGCCTGCCCACCTTCTTGAGAAAGCTCGCATCGACAGACTCCGTTTTTCTGTTACCGCCAACAATTTGTTCGTGATCTCCAATGTAAAAGATGGAATGGATCCTGAGATGACGAGCAGCGCCACGCAAGGAAACTCAGTACCCTATAACTCTACCCTGTTGTTTGGTATAGACCTTACCTTTTAATAGCTAATTGAAAAGAACATGAAGAACATACATATAAAATTGATTACCTGCTGCTTGACCCTCGGACTCTCGGGAATCCTACTGAGCGGCTGTCAGGATGTATTGGATCAAGAACCCTTATCATCGCTGAGTGAAGCGGCATATTTTAAGAATAAAGAGCATTTCGTAGCCGCTGCAAATTTTCTTCACACCCGTACAGGTTTTGAAGATGGAGATGAGACCTCCGATTTGTCCAATAATGTCACGGATGCAACCGAGCGGTATGGTCGTGGACTGAACATAGCCGATCCCAATGACGAAGTCTACAAAGACAACTACTTTGCGCTCCGCGCTGCAAATCAATTGATCGACAAGGCAGCGGAATATGCCGGCGATCCATCTGAAATAGCTCCGTCTGTCGGAACAGCCTATTTCTTCAGAGCCTGGCATCATTTTAACCTGCTGAAAAAATACGGCGGGGTAGTCATCGCTGCGAAAACCATGGATGTAAACTCTCCGGAATTGACGGCAAAAAGAAACAGCCGGTATGAGGTCGCTTTCCAGATCATGAATGACTTGGACGAGGCGATTGCAAAGCTGCCTGCCGCATCTACGCTGGGTCTTGCCGATCAGGGGAAACTTTCCCTGGAAGCAGCGAGATCCCTCAAGGCCCGTCTATTGCTGTATGAAGGTACCTGGGAAAAGTATGTTGGTACCGCTGCCGATGGAGATGGCACAAGCACAGGCGCAGGTTCCGCCAAGCCCGCGGGCTATCCAAGTGTAACCGAAATGTTGACAATGGCTAAGTCAGAAGCATTGGCTGTGATGAACAGTGGTGCATTTCAGCTGTGGGATTACAAAGCTGAGCTTGGTCGCGATCATCTTTTCTACCTATTCAACCTGGAAGATGGCGGATCCAATCCCGCAGGATTGTCCAAAGCCGACAACAAAGAATACATCTTCCAAACAGTCTATGATTTCAATCTGCGAAGAATCCCCAATCCAAACAGCAATCTGACTCACGCCAAGCCATGGGGCCCAACTCGTAAGTTAATGGATATGTATCTGTGTGCCGACGGCTTGCCGGTGCAGCACTCAGCAGACTTTGAGGGCTATGCGACGATGACCTCAGAGTTTCAGAATAGAGATCATCGGATGCTGACCTTCCTGCCTTTGAAAAAATACTGGGGCTGGGGAAATAACGTCGATGGCGGTGGTGCACAATATGGAGTAGCCTTCGAAGACAGCGGAATCGCCTTTGACTACAGACATGTGCCAAATCTTTCGTCTCCGGGTACTCCTCGAAATGTTGGCTACGCCGGACGTAAGTTCATCACCGAAATGAAGCTGCGCGAGACTGGATCAGAATCCTACAACTACCCACTCATCCGTTTGGCGGAGGTGATGTTGATCTATGCAGAAGCGACTGTAGAATTGAATGGCGGTACCATCTCTGATGCTGACCTTGACCTTTCGATCAACAAACTCAGAACCCGTGCCGGCGTAGGGCGATTGACCAATGCCTTGATTGCGCCATATCCAGACCTGACCATGTTGGGTGAAATCCGCAGAGAACGCGCCATTGAATTGTTTGGCGAAAACTTCCGATTCGATGACCTGAAACGTTGGAACATCGCTCCTCAGGAATTGAACCAGGATATCACGGTGACGGTGATAAAAGGAACAGAATGGGAAACTGCCGAAAATCCGAAAAATCCAGGCAAGCCCATCTATACAGCCGGAGCATTTGAGCTCAGCACAGAGCCAAAATCCAACTCAAGCTATGCTGGATTCGCGACTGTGCCTGCAGGTACCATCGTTCTTGACAGAGCATCCAACCGTAACTTCAGCATCAAGCACTATGTGGATGCCATCCCTCTAGATGAGATGCAGTTGAATCCTAATTTGCTGCAAAACCCAGGTTGGTAACAGAAGGAGAGGAATCTTCCCCTAGATTATCCATCTAATCAATGGAGAGCAGCCGGCAACGAATTCGTTTTTGTCGGCTGCTTTTTCATACCAAGAATCAGCTTTCCCCTATTTTGCCTACACTAGCATCACCTCGAGTACCAATTAAGCAATGACCCATCATACGATACTACTTAAAAAAGGAACTGCTGCCAGCTGGTCAAACAGCGCGATGGTGTTGATCCTTTTATTTTTTATCTCTGCGAAAGCAAATGCACAGATCGTCCTTCCGGAGAAGATCGACCGAGCACACCCACGGACCTTGGCAATCGATGTGGATAAAGCCGATTTGCTGAGCAAAGTAAAGACGGATCCTGAAGTCGCTGAAGCATTTATTCGATTGAAGAAAAATGTGGACGAGTACGTGGACAGACACGTGACGGATCCTGAGTGGATTGTCTCCCGTCTACAGATGTACTGGAAAACGCACTCGACAGACGTCTATATCAATGCGGGCGTGTATTCCCATGCCGAAGGCCATGCCCCGGTTCCTACGGTCCGATTCACGGGCGCCCGCGACTATGTGATCGACCATCTCACACCCAGCATCGAAGATATCAAGCCCTACATGGATGACGAACGTGGCATCTGGGCACAACACAAGACCACCCAAGAGTGGGAATGGGTACCACAAGCCAAGACAGGTCGAATCATTGAGAATATCAACGCCAAGATCATGAGTCTGGCCAACGATGCGGCCTTGATCTATTGGCTGGAGGGAGATGAAAAATACGCCAAATTCGCCGCTGACATCTTCGATACCTACATGGTCGGGATGTCCTACCGCAGTGAACCCATCGATATTACCAAAGGACACCATCAGGACATCGTCGGACTCACCTCTTTTCAAGTCATCAAAGAAGGCGTACTCGAAGAGCTCGTCGGATGCTATGACTATCTGTACGATTACCTGCTGGCCACCGCCCCGGAGCAGATGCCGGTGTACACCGTCTCTCTCCGAAAATTTGCCGAGATAATCATCAAAAACGGCGTTCCCTTCAACAACTGGAATCTTTTTGAAGCCCAATTCGTGGCCGAGATCGCGCTGGTCTTGGAAGACGACAGCTTCTATGCTGATGGCAAAGGTTCCCAATATTACCTCGATCGAGTGCTCAATAAGACCGAAGCCCGACAATGGTCTCTCGATAAGCTGTTGGGCTACGGATACGATGCCAATACCGGCATTTGGAATGAAAGTCCGGGCTACAGCATGAACATGGTAAGGGATTTTATGAAGCTTGCCCTGCGGCTGCAGAATACCATGAATCTCGATATCGTGCCTTACATGCCCGTTTTGCCGAAGGCTGTCAAAGTCTTGCCCCAGTACATGTTCCCAAATCATTACATCGTAGGATTTGGCGATACCCACTACACCTACCTCAACACCGGCGCCATGCGCGACATGGTCGTCAATGCGCGAAAGTTCAACAAACCCGAGCAGGAAAGAGAGTTCACCGCGCTGGCAAATATGATCAGCTCCCTGGGTGAGGAGGTCAATAATTCGGGCCGCGGGAGACTGGACTTCAGGTCACTCCTGGATGGCGAGGGCGAGTTTGAATTCGACAAAAGTATCCCTGCCGCCTCCTTGAAAGACTACGTTACTCAGACTTTTTATGCGCCCAATGTAAGCTGGCTCGTTCAGCGCAATGGCCTCGATCCGAAACATGGCTTGATGATCTCCCAGGCAGGTTCGCTGGGCAATCACATGCATTCCAACGGGATCGCTATGGAGTTGTATGGCAAAGGTTATGTCCTCGCTCCCGAGGGTGGAGTGGGCAGAAGTTATTTTCAATCCGACTATCTGGAATACTACTCCCAATTCCCGGCACACAACACCGTGGCGGTGGACGGGATTTCCAAGTATCCTGAGATGCTGAGCACTCATGCCTTCAGCGTGGATGCGATGTATCCAGAGGCGGAGCGGGATGGTTTTTATCCCGAAATCTCCTTTTCCGACCTATACTTCTTAGAACCCGCCACCGATGCCGATCAGAATCGCGTGATGAGCATCGTCCGGACCGGCGGGTCGACGGGGTACTATGTGGACATCTTTCGGTCCCGCAGACGCAATGAAGCAGACAAGTACCACGATTATTTTTACCACAACCTTGGACAGGAATTGGTCTTAGCGGATCGCAGCGGTCAGCCGCTCCAGCTCTCTCCGAGTGAGCGCCTATCCTCGGCAGAGGGTGATTTGACTGCCTATGACTACCTCACAGACAAGCAATCGGTCCAATCCGCCGAGGCCTTCACGGCTAGCTATACCATGACAATGGAAGGAGAGGAGTCCGTCCGTATGGACATGTGGATGCAGGGGGACGAATCCCGTGAAATGTTCAAAGTGCTGGCTCCACCTTCGGAAGCATTTCGATCGAAGATGGTACCCCAGGAAATATCCGAAGCTCCGCTACAGACCATGGTGGTCCGGCAGACCGGAGAAGCTTGGACCCGTCCCTTTGTGGCAGTATATGAGCCCTCGACGGAAAGCGAGCCGGCCACGATTCGATCTGTTGAGGTAGTCGAGCAGGAGGATTTCGCAGACGGTTTCGTCGCCTTAAAGATCGAGAGTCTGACCGATCGTACCGATCTCGTACTGTCTTCAGATACCGCCCGCAGCACGGTAGTGCAGGACATCTCGTTTCTGGGTACCTATGGTGTAGTCAGCACCGAAGGAGAGAACCTTGCCTTGTTTCTGGGTGCGGGGACGAAACTTGAAAAAGCAGGCTATGGAATCCAGATCGTCGGCCAGGATCCCAGTGCTGCAACGCTGGTCATCGCGGGCGATTCTCTTCAGTTGACTACCGACGCTCCGGCATTGATTTCCATACCGGACACGTTCAAAAAAGGAGAAGTCTATATGATGTTCGATTCACAGAAAATCAGGGGCATACGCCTCAGGGAAAAAGGAAAGAAAACTGTTGATTTTGAAGTTCCGGTGATCTCCTTTCAGACATTCCAAGTACAGCATCAAAAAAAGTAGATCCTGAAGGTTCGACCATGAACTTCCGCTGAGAAACTTTCAACCACTCCATTTTACGCTAAGCCTTATCATTCATGTTGTTACCTATTTTACTTCAATCGGTTCTTTTAATTTCCTCGGTCTTCTCCTTTGATTTTCAACCGGAGAAAGAAGCCGAAAAGCCCAACATCGTAGTGATCCTCTGCGACGATTTGGGATACGGGGATCTTGGCTCCTTTGGACATCCCATCATCAAGACCCCCAGCCTGGATCGCCTGGCTGAGAAAGGTATTAAGCTGACGAATTACTATTCAGCCGCTCCCGTTTGTTCGCCGTCCCGGGTAGGACTGTTGACCGGTAGAAGCCCAAACCGTGCAGGCGTGTATGACTTCATCCCTGGCCCCAAACTGAGCGAAGACAATCGGGACTTGGTGCATCTGCAGGCCGATGAGGAAACCATCCCCGCCATGCTGAAATCGGCGGGCTACGCGACCTGCCTTTCAGGAAAGTGGCACTGCAATTCGAAGTTCAACAGCCCGGAGCAGCCCCAGCCCGGCGACTTTGGTTTCGACCATTGGTTTGCCACACACAACAACGCCGCTCCAAGCCACGAAAACCCCAACAATTTTGTCAGAAATGGGGAAAAAGTCGGAGAGCTGGAGGGCTATAGCTGTCAGCTCGTGGTAGATGAAGCGCTGGATTGGTTATCGAAAAAGAAAATCGAATCTCCCTTTTACCTTCAGGTAAATTTCCACGAACCGCACGAGCCAGTGGCTTCACCACAGGATCTGGTGGCGAAATACCTGCCCTTGGCAGAAAATGAAAACCAGGCTCAATACTTCGCCAATGTAGAAAACATGGACAAAGCCGTCGGGCGCCTGCTGGAGTATTTGGAGGAAAATCACGGTGAAAATACCCTGATCGTCTTTAGCTCGGACAACGGCCCCGAGACGCTAAATCGTTACGCACGCTCTTTTCGATCCTACGGCTCACCCGGAGATTTGAAGGGCATGAAGCTTTGGACTACCGAGGCGGGCTTTAGAGTGCCGGGGATCGTCTACTGGATGGGGAAGGAAACCGCTAGCGGGACGCACGATGAGGTGGTGTCAGGACTTGATTTCCTGCCAACATTTGCGGAACTGTCCGGCGCCGCCTTGCCACAGCGGACGATCGACGGAGAATCGTTTGCCGCGCTTCTCGACCAAGGGGAATTCCTGCGGACCAAACCTCTGATATGGAGCTTTTACAATGCGATCAACGATCACGTCGTGGCGATTCGTGACGGTGACTGGAAGATCATGGCGAGGCTGAAAAACGGAAACGCCTATCTGCCGAAGATCGAAAACCTCTACGAGGGGAATGAGGCGCTGCTCAAGGAAAGTGAGCTCGCGGACTTTGTCCTCTATGACATGAAAAACGACCGCGGTGAGAGCGTCGATGTGTCCTCAGACTATCCTGAAATTTTTGAAGAAAAGAAAAATCGCCTGAAAGCCGAGTACCAAGGTCTACTGGCAGATAGCCCATTTTGGAAACGGAACTGATGCATCCGGTCTAATTAAAAGTATCATTTCGAGGATCTGTGTGTTGCTCAAAAATCTCCGATAAATAGCAAAAAGCCCTTTATGTCCAGTAACAAAAAAACAAAATTCTATCTCTTGCTTATCTGCCTTTTCACTTTGGCTGCCTGCGATGGACTGCTTGCGCAAAAGGCTTCCGCTCCCTTTGTGCACCCTGGGATCAATCAGACGCAGGCGGATCTGGAGTGGATGAAACAAAAAGTTCAAAGCGGCGAACAGCCTTGGAAAGCCGCTTTTGAAAACCTGAGCGAATCCGCTTCGCTTGACTTTAAGCCCCAGCCCTTCACCCATGTGATCAGAGGTCCCTACGGCCGACCTTCGATAGGTGGCAAAGAACTCTCGGCCAGCGCAAGTGCAGCCTACGAACATGCGCTCATGTGGTACATTACCGGCAATAAACTGCATGCGCAAAAGTCTATTGAAATACTGAATGCCTGGTCGGCCGTGCTGTGGGATTTTGATGACAATGACGCAAAAGTTCTGGCAGGCTGGACAGGACATCAATTTTGCAACGCGGCGGAGATTCTCAAACACACCGACTCCGGATGGCAGGCCGAAGACATCTCACAATTCCGAAAGATGCTGCTGACGGCCTACTATCCCATGCTCGTCGATTTCTTTCCCGAAGCCAACGGCAACTGGGACGCAGCCATCATCAACACGATGATGAGTATCGGGATTTTCTTGGATGACCGCGAGATGTTTGATCGCTCCGAAGATCAGTTTCTGCTGGGAAATGGCAACGGTGGCTTGACCAAGTACATCTATCCCAGTGGCCAATGCCAGGAGAGTACCCGAGACATGGGTCATACACAATTGGGACTTGGGCATTTCGCTTTTACCGCCCAAATCGCCTGGAATCAGGGTGTGGATCTCTTTGAAACGGCAGACAATCGCCTCGCCCTGGGCTATGAATACACTGCAAAGTATCTGTTGGGGGAAGAAGTACCGGCTTACGGAGAAATCTCAAGCAAGGGCCGGGGCCGGTTCAGTGATATCTATGAGGGTGTCTTTCAACACTACCGCTATGTCAAAGGACTGGAAATGCCCTATACCGAAAAGGTCCTGGAGAAAACGCGATCAAAGTCTTCCGTCCAAGTCCTGACCTCCTACAAGGGCCCCTTGCCCGACAGTCCAAAGACGGCCTCAGGGCCACCGGTTCTGAGTGCCATTGCGCCAAAGGCGGGAGCTCTGGCCACGGAATCCACCCCTGTCCCCTCCAACGCAATCCCCGTCGCTCCGGGAGAGTCGATTCAGGCGGCGATAGATTCCGCTGCGAAAATCGGGGGAACGGTGCTCTTGAAAAATGGCGTACACACGCTGCCCGCCATGCTTCAGATTCCGAGTGGGATTACGCTCGCGGGAGAGGGAATCGAAACCATCCTTTTCCTTGATCCAGCACTTACCAACGATCGCGCAGGCACCGCTCTGGTCAATGCCGTCGATGATTTGCACGATGTCATCCTTCGGGACTTTGTGATCGAAGGTGCCTTGACGGTAAAAACTTCGAGCGATCCCAATCAAGACCGCAGACAGCGCTCCTACCAGATGGCCCCAAGCCGTGCGGGAATCATCTTCTCCGGCCTTAGAGAGGAACACCTCCGCAATATCCACTTGGAGCACCTCACCGTGCGAAACCATACCCATCAGGGAGTGGCTATCAAAGGGGCAAAGGGCGTCACGATCCAAGCCTGCGACTTTAGCGACAACGGCTCAAGTGTAGTGCCCGGCGCGGGTCTTCAGCATAACCTGCTACTTCTGCATACCCAGGAAGTAGAGATTGCCGAGTCCAGATTTGACACCTCCCCTTGGGGTAATGGCATCCACATAGAATATGGCGCCGATATCTCAATCTCAAACTCCGAACTGGCCAGAAATGCCGGAGATGGAATCCATGCAATAGACTCCCAAAACCTCAGAATCCAAGGGAATCTTGTCGAAGGAAACGACCGAAATGGATTCCATATCGGCCAACGAGTGGAAGAGATCAACCGGATAAATGTGCTGGATAATCTATCCCAGTACAATGGTGACTATGGAATAAAGGTAGCGCCAGGTAAAGACGCGATCCTCAGAGGGAATCGACTGGAAGGCAATGGAAAGGCTGCCGAATCATCTGCCGATCCCGCCAGCTCGGGTAAAAAGTAGCGGTAAGCCGGATCGGGATTCTTACAGGACCAACAGAAGGTGGAGGTAAAAAACCAAAAAAGATGACAGCAACACAGCTTGAAAATATTTTCAAATCAGTACGACAAGTCCTTGGAGCACTGCTCCTGCTGAGCATCGTTGGATGCGCTGCCAAGGAACAAGGCGACACGACTCAATCCGAAACTGCAAAAGAATGGAAACTGCAGTTTGAAGATCCCTGCACGGGGAATTGGCAGCAGAACTGGTTTCTGGACGGGGAACTCGCCACTATCGAAACCTCGGAAAAGGGCATGAATTTCAAAGCCGGGCCGGTCAATCGGGACGATGCCCATCATGCCGTACTCTGGACCCAGGAGTCATTTGAGGGAGACGTCAAGATCGAGTACGACTTCACCCGCACGGACAGTCAGGTGGTCAATGTGAACATCCTTTTCATCCAGGCGACTGGCGTCGGTGACAGTATCTTTCACAAGGATATCACCAAATGGAACGACTACAGAAAGGTGCCGACGATGAGCAAATACTACGATCACATGAAGACCATCCATATCAGCTATGCTGCTTTTCCCATGGTCAACGAAGACGCTGACAATGACTACCTGCGCGTGCGGAAGTATCCGGTGACTGACCAAATCACCTTTGACGACATGGAAGTGGCTCCCGCCTACTTCAATACCGGTCTGTTTCTCCCGAATGTGACCTACAAGATGACTTGGATCAAGACGAATGAGAAACTCCTCCTGTCCGTGGCAGGCAACGGAGAGGTCAAGGAATACGGGTGGGATCTGCCTCAGGGAGATCCGGTCACGGAAGGCCGCATTGGCCTTAGACACATGTTTACCCGCGCTGCTACCTACAGGGACTTCAAGGTCTACATGAAAAATCAGGATAAGCCACACCCGTCAACTCATCAATAAACCTCAACGCATATTTTGAAAAATTCGAATCAAAACTTATGGGCTTTCACCGCCTCTCTCGCCGGATTTTTATTCGGTTTTGATACCGTCGTGATCTCGGGAGCCAATCTCCCCATCAAAGAACTTTGGCAAACCAGTCCATGGTTTCATGGCACCTTTATCATGTCCATGGCGCTATGGGGAACGGTAGTTGGGTCCCTACTCGGCGGCATCCCCAGCCAGCGCTTTGGCAGAAAAAACACCCTGATCTGGATCGGAATCCTGTATTTCGTCTCTGCCGTCGGTTCCGGCTTAGCGACGGATCCGTATATGTTTTCGTTTTTCCGATTCATCGGCGGCTTGGGCGTCGGCGCCTCCACGGTCGCGGGCCCGATGTATATCTCTGAAATCTCCACACCGAAAAACCGGGGAAAGCTCGTCGCATTGTATCAGTTCAATATTGTGCTTGGCATCCTGATCGCTTTCCTTTCCAATTACCTGCTGAAAGGTGTGGGTGGAGACAATGACTGGAGATGGATGCTGGGGATCGAAGGCCTGCCTGCGATTATTTATTTCGTCGCGGTCCTCTTTGTGCCAAAAAGCCCACGATGGCTGATCACGGTGAAAAATGACGTCGCTGGAGCGAAGGCCGTCCTGTTGAAGATGGGAGTGGAAGATGTCGATGCTAAGATCGCGGAGATACAAGCGGCGGATGACACGGTTCAGAAAACCGATTCCTTCTTCAAACACTACAAAAAGCCGCTGACCCTGGCCTTCCTCATCGCATTCTTCAATCAACTCTCCGGGATCAACTTTGTCCTGTACTATGCTCCGGAGATCTTTGAAATGGCTGGACTGGCGACCAAAGATTCCCTTTTCAGCTCGATTGCGATCGGGGGGATCAATCTGGTTTTCACCTTTGTAGGCCTGTATCTCATCGATCGTGCTGGCCGGCGACAACTTCTCATCGTTGGTTCGATAGGCTACATCGTCAGCCTCTTGATGATTTCGGCCAGCTTCTACGCAGGCCTGGGTTCTACCTTCCTCCTGATCTCGATGATGGCATTCATCGCCTCCCATGCCGTCGGGCAGGGAGCAGTGATCTGGGTGTTCATCGCGGAGATTTTTCCCAATCACGCTCGTGCGGCAGGACAATCCTGGGGCACCGGAACGCATTGGGTATTTGCGGCGATCATCACTCTGCTCGGGCCTGTCGTGATCGGGATTTTCCAGACCAACCCTTGGCCGATCTTCACCATCTTCGCCGCGATGATGGTGTTCCAATTGCTTTTCGCAGTCTTCATGATGCCGGAGACCAAAGGCGTCTCACTCGAAGACATCCAGAAAAAACTCGGATTCTGACACTTACAACAACCTCTATCTTGCCTAATACCTTTCTTATGAAAAAGTTAAACTACCTATTTGTCTTTCTGCTAATTCTAGCCGCTTCCGGCTGTGCCCCTGATGCTCCGGAGCAGAAAATCCTGACCGACGACGAGCGGATGGAATGGTGGCGCGATGCCCGCTTCGGCATGTTTATCCACTGGGGTGCCTACGCGATTCCCGGTGGGGAGCGCAATGGCGAAATCTGCAAAGGCGGCGCCGAGTGGATCATGGATAAGTTGGACTACACCATCGAAGACTACGAAAAAGTGGTGGCTGAATTCAATCCCGTTGACTTTGATGCCGACGAGTGGGTGCGAATCGCCAAAGATGCAGGGATGAAATACATCATCCTCACCTCCAAGCATCACGACGGTTTCAGTCTCTGGGACTCTGAAGTGACCGACTACGATATCATGGATGCCGCGCCATTCAAGCGGGATATCGTCAGAGAACTTGCCGAAGCCTGCAAAAAAGGCGGCATCAAATTCGGCGTCTACCACTCGATCGTGGACTGGCATCACCCGCAGGCCCAAGCGCCACTGTATCCCAACTATAATGCAGGGCAAAAAGACCAGACGATCGTCAATCCGGAATTTCCGAAGTACTACGAAAACTACCTGAAACCGCAAGTGAAGGAATTGCTGACCAACTATGACGACATCGCGGTGGTGTGGTTTGACGGAGACTGGATCGCCGACTACACCACAGAGATGGGTAAAGAGCTCTATTCCTTTATCCGCGAGATCCAGCCAAACGTCATTGTCAACAACAGAGTCGACAAGGGTCGAATGGGGATGGAAGGAATGGATCGCGAAGGCGAATTTGCAGGTGACTTTGGCACTCCCGAACAGGAAATCCCGGCAACGGGAATCGACTCGGACTGGGAATCCTGCATGACCATGAACGGATCATGGGGCTACAAACCCTCCGATCATAAATGGAAAAGCAGCGAAGTGCTGATCCACAATCTAGTCGACATCGTGTCCAAAGGCGGCAATTTTCTGCTGAATGTCGGTCCTGATGGGCAGGGCTTATTTCCGCAGGAAAGCATCGACCGTCTGGCGGCGATGGGTAAGTGGACTAAGGTCAATGGAGAGTCTATCTACGGCGCAAAAGCCAGCCCATACGATCGACCGGAATGGGGCAGGTACACCAGCAAAGACGGCGTGGTGTATGCCCATGTGTTTGATTGGCCCGAAGATGGTCGCCTGGCGATCAATCCGGAGATGAAGGTCAAGAAAACTTCGCTTTTGGCTTCCCCATCCACTCCGGTAGAATTTGACGAGGCTACCCACAGCATCCAACTTCCCACCGCTGCCCCGGATACCATCGTGACCGTAATCAAACTTGAGTTGCTGTAAGGGGGGACTGCCTCCGGTTGCCGGAGCTCAATAGGGAAGTTGACGCAGAGCAGTGGGATTGTTTTCCCTGATCCAAAGGAAGCGGGTATCTCGATATAGATCCGAAACCCGCTTCCTTTTTTCGTTTCAGACCTTCAGCGTGAAATTCAATATCGTAAAGAAAATAATCATCGCCATCAGCAGCCAAGCCGCCAAGGGATTGGACTTTTCAAAATTCGCCTTGCGAAAGATCAGGTGGATGAGAAAGGACACCCCAAACCAACCGGCATAGTTTCCCGGAGGGATGATGTCAAACTTCCACACCCAGAAATCTAATGCGACGGCCACCGGCTCTATGATATAGTCCAATGCCGTCATCGCCAAGGCTCCCAAAAATGCCGCATAGTAGTCGTTGGGGATCTGCCGGAAAACCGTCCCGGTGAGGTAGCTGAGGACAAACCAGTTGACCCCGATGATGATGGGAACGTCCCAGAGCTTTGGCCCCAAAGTCGGCCCATAGACATAGTCACCGTACAGGTATCCTGTATGAATCCCGATAAGCTCCGAGCCAAATCCAATCCAAAATGCAGCCGCTGCGAAAACAGGAAAGGCATCATTCCAGCCCCGGTGAAAGAACAAGACCAGCAGAAGCGAAACCAAAAGCTGTGCAGGCGTCAATCCCAAAAACAATTCCCGGTATTCCGGAAGGCTCAAACCAATGACTCCGACTATGTGCAATGCAACGATAATGATCTTGCCAATCAATATTCTGGAAATTCGGGGCTCACCCCGGGAAGGGACATGGAGATGCATAATTATTCTGGGAGGCGTAGTTTCTATTAGGGATGCTTAACTTTGAGCAACCGCTTTTTGTTGGCAGCAAAAGTAACCAAAACTACATCCCCCGCTTATGATCCTGTACAATATCACCATCAATGTATCCCCAGACATCGAAGAGGATTTCATCTCTTGGATGAAAGAAACCCATATTCCTGAGATGCTTGCAATTGGAGTTTTTGATGAACACAAGTTTTTCAGACTCCTCCACGATTCCGAAGACGGCTCTACCAATTACTGTGTCCAATACTTCACCGAGAATATCGACCGGATGATGGACTACGAAAAAAATCATGCCCCGCTGCTTCGAAACAAAACCCAAGAAAGATATCCGAGCAAGGCCGTGATGTTTCAGACGCTTTTGGAGACGATCTGATCATGTCCAAGTATCTCAAATTGATCATCAGTCTAGCGCTACCGCAGCTAGCCGGAGGGTTAGGCGCTTTTTTCACGATTACCGCAGTCGATAGCTGGTTTGCTACACTGGTCAAACCGAGTTGGAACCCTCCCAGTTGGCTGTTCGGTCCGGTGTGGACCTTTCTATATGTATTGATGGGAATCGCATGCTACCTGATTTGGAAAAGTGACTTTCCGCGGAAAGAAACTTTGCTAAAGCTGTATGCCCTCCAATTGGTTCTGAATACCCTTTGGTCTCCCGCTTTTTTCGGCATGAAATCACCCCTGCTCGGACTGATGGTGATCGTCCCACTTTGGGCAGCTATTATTCTTTGCGTCATTAAGTTCAAAAAGGCCAGTCCTTTAGCTTCCGGATTGATGGTACCTTACCTGCTTTGGGTCACCTTTGCGACAGCACTGAATACTGCGATTCTGATGTTAAATTAAAAACTTAAAAAGCCAGCTCAAAACGAATTGAGCTGGCTTTCATGTTTTCGGACTAGTCGAACATTAATCCTCTACCGTTGTGGTCACCTTTGGAGCCTCCTTGGTCCAAGAGCTTACGTCCAGTTTTCGAGGAGTCGGAAAGATTTCGTCCAGCGTGTTTCCATCGTACACCCGTCCATTTTTTACGACATGGCTGATTGAGTTGGTGTTGCGGATGTTTTCCAGTGGATTTTTTTCCATGATCACCAAGTCGGCAAGCTTACCCGCTTCGATGCTGCCCAATTCCTTGTCCAGCCCAAGTGCTTCTGCACCCAAGATCGTTGCTACTTTTATCGCATTGAGATTGCTCATTCCACCACTCGCCACGGACCACAGCTCCCAATGGTAGCCTAGACCCTGCAACTGCCCGTGGGATCCGATGCCTGCCAGGCCTCCTTGTGAAATGATCGAATTGACTCCTTTCGCATGATCTTCAAAGACATGATCTTCCGGAGCAAACCAACCTCCCAATCCACCTGCTCTTCTGCGAGCCTTGGAATTGAGCTCGTTGTATGGGGTAAATCGATTCAATTTAGGATCGTGAAGTGGACTTTCGGTGGTGTAGTAGAAGTTTTCGGCCCAAGGACCGCCATAGGCGACGAGCAATGTTGGTGTGTAGGCCATCTTGCTTTCGGCAATAGTCTTGGTCACATCGCTGTAAAGCGGATAGATCGGAATAGCGTGCTCGTGTCCCGGATATCCGTCAAAAAGCTGAGTCATGTTCAGCTTATAGTCCAGACCTCCCTCAGTCGTTGGCATCAGTTTCTGCTCATTGGCGGCCATGATCACCCACTGACGATGCTGGCGATTGCCGACCAGATACATCTTAATGTATTGGGTGTTGTAGTATTTGCTGTATTGCTTGAGCACATTTTTGGTCTGATCGAGCGACTTCATGTTGTACATCCAATAGCCGACTCCGGGCCCGGTGGAATAGACTCTTGGTCCGGGCACCACTCCGGCTTCCACCATATCTCCATAGGTCAGGACATCAGTAGTTGCCGTCTGAGGGTCACGGGTGGTGGTGACTCCATAGGCGAGATTTGCGGCATAGATCCAAACCGTATTCTTATGCAGTCCCCAGGTAGGCCACATGTGAGCGTGGGTGTCAATAAATCCGGGAGTGATCGTTTTGCCTGAAGCATCGATAATTTCGGCACCGGCTGCATCTAAAGTTCCTGTGGGTCCTACTGCCTTGATCCGGTTATTCTCGATCAATATGTCACCGTTTTCGATGACCTCCGATCCTTTCATGGTTAGGATCCTGGCATTTTTCAAGAGGATTGTTCCCTTCGGAATATCTTTGGCAAAATATACCTTCACCTGACTTTCCGCCGGCTTATAGGATTCTTTTTCTTTCAGTTCGACTTTGTGAAGGCTGTCCGCTTTTGCCAAGGTCTTGTCCGCTTTGAACAGCGAGTCGATGCGTTTTTTATCAGCCTTTGCCAAAGAGTCCGCAAGCTTCACCGCTGCCTCTCCTTTTGCCTTCAGCGTCGAAACACTGTCAGCCTCCGCCAGCATTTTTGCTTTCTTAGCAGTCTTCACCGAATCATCTACATAATCTGCACGGTCCAGGTCGTACACCCAATGCCCGTTTCCAAGCGACCAGTGGATCTTTTTACCATTGGCTTCCCAGGCTGGCCATTCACCGCCAATGTCTGTGAGTTGTCGGGAGGGAAAGTTGCTCGACGTCGGGTCGGCCACGTTGATAGTTGGCACTTTGCCTGCTGTAGGGATGGTGATCACATAGACGTTGTTGTTGACCTGTGCCAAAGCTTTGTTGCCAACCGGTGCCATGAGGATTGTGCTGGCACTGGCAGGCGTCATCTGGGGTTCTCGGGAATTGGTGCCCTCAGGTAGCATGCAGTAATTTACCGCATCGGCATTGGAAACTGGCTTGCCCATCACGTAGCGGACGGTTGATGCCTCTTCCAGACTTGCGTGTTCGTGGTCAGCATGTGGATCCGCAGCAGAGCCAAATGGCGTGATGCCGGTGATTTTAGCATAAACCTTCTCATCCGTTCCGTCCCATTTCACACTCAACAGCGACCCACCCGATCCGTTCAAGAAAATTCGGCTTGTGTCCTGCGTGAAGTGTGGATTGCCATAGTTTCCGGCATCCATGATTTTTCGGAATGCTCCTCCTGAGGCGGGTACCCAGGCCAAGATGGCTTCAGCGGCACTGACTCCCGGTCCTTCCGATTCTTGAAGTAAGCGATTGGACCCTTTGTAAACGATGATTCTATTGTTTGGTCCCCAGATAGGAGTATAGTAGAGCGATGACTCAGTCGTCAGTTGCGTGACGCCGCCTCTCCCTCCAAGGGAAGCTTTGTAGAGATGTCCGCCCTCCTTTTCCTCCCAAGTCGTGAAAACTAGCTGAGTGCCATCGGGGCTCCAAGAAGGCATTGCCTCCGTAAACTCATTTTTGGTTACCCGAGCTGGATTGCCATTGGGATAGTCCATCACATAGAGGCGATTGAGTACGGTAAAAGCAAGTTTTTTTCCGTCCGGGGAAGGAACTGCATCCCTAATCTGGGTGGCGAGTTTTGCTGTGGTATCTTTGATTTCGTAATTGAAATAAAGTCGCGGACCCATGGCCAGTTTGACGTTAGCCTCGAAGGGAATCTCTACCGCCGGAGCACCATCGACAGCTAGTTTCCAGATTTTGCCGCCGTAAGAAGCAATGATGGACTTGCTGTCCGGCGTGAAAGCCATGGCAGGAAGGACACCTTGAGGCGCAATAGATTCCTGCTCATCTCGCTGTACCGGGTAGGCAAGCCATTTCTCGTCACCGGTTTTGAGATTTCTCAGTACCAAGCCCGTCTTGTCTTCCCAGCGAGTTCCATAGACCATCCACATTCCGTCTTTGCTGAGGGTCGGCGTGAAGGCGGATCCATATCGGGAAGTGATGCTGGACATTTCACCTTTTTCGAAATCATAGGTGCCTATCTGATATTGAGGCAGCAGAGCGTTGTAGTTCCAAGCGCCGTTTCTATGGGAGTAGTAAACTTTTTTGCCGTCGGGACTTACAAAAGGATCGATGGTTTTCATCGAAGCCGGATTCTCGTTGAGCTGGATTCCGCCTCCGCCGTCCTTGTGATACATCCAAAGTTTGGTGATCCGACGACCTTTGGCCACGATGATGTATTCTCCATCCGGTGTCCAATAGGCGCCTGGAACATCTCCATTTTTGTCTTTGGTCACCTGGACAGTATCTTTTTTTACCAAGTCTATGTACCAGAGATTGTCGCTTCCGGCACGGTCGGAGGTAAATAGTATCTTGTTTCCGTCTGGGGAAAATCTCGGATGCGTTTCATAGGCGATTCCAGAAGTAAACGGAATAGCAGTGCCACCTTCGATCGGAAGGGTGTAGATGTCTCCCATGAGATCAAAGGCAATGGTCTTTCCGTCGGGGCTGACATCGACACTCATCCAAGTGCCTTCCTTGGCGGTAAACTTCACCTCACGCTCTGGCTTCAAGGGGAGGTCTTTGAATTTGGGATAGTCGAGACTATCATTTTTTGTAGTGTCGGCTGATGTGTTGCCGTCATGGGGGAAAAGATCTCCTCCCGTTTTGGGTACCAAAGCAGCAAAACTTACTGATGCTCCTAGAGCAAGCAATAATGCCGGCTGGGCAAGCTTTCTCATATCAATTTGGGTTTGGGCAATTAATCTACAGCGATTCTTTGGCTTTTCGAAAACGCCAGACCCAATCCTGTCCAAATAGATCGGTTTCGGGCATTTTTTGGAATCGTTCGTCTAATACAAGGATTAATGTAGGGTCTTGCTATAAATCATATAATCTGTATTTACAGATTTTATAATCCAGATTCCAAATGATGTCTGAACATGAAAGGGTTAAAATCAACATTTCATCAACAAAATTACCAAACCAACTGGAGAAGGAACGGGATTGGGGTTGAGCTTAAGCAATGATATGGAGAAGGCGCATGATGAGAGATTAGAGATGGAATCGGAAATCGGCGTTGGTACTACTTTTATATTATATCTGCCAAGGTAAAGCTGAAGCCTTTCCGTTTAAAAAACCCAAATTCATCTCTCCGCAATGCTGATTCGAATGGGCTTGATACTAGAGTTTCGTCCCGGTTTTCAATCACTTCAGGACTAATACCTCCAGCTCATTGGCTGCCCTCCATGGATCCGTCCAAAACTTCAAAAACCGTCACCGCTTTAGCCTTGTTTTTCAAGCTCATCTCGCCTATAGCCTGAACGTTGAACTGCCCCTGAATGAGCTCCGCGCATCGGTTCAGGATCAGGATTTGGTCGGGACTTGCTGCGCTTTGCAGGCGGGAAGCTACATTGACGGCATCTCCGATGACGGTGTAGTCGAGCCGCTTTAGGGACTTGGATCCGATGTTTCCGGAGACCATCTCTCCCGAATTGATCCCGATCGACACTTGGGGTTTGAAAAGTGTTTTTGCCGAGTATTCGGGGATCGCCCCCATTTTTTCCCGGATTGCGAGACAGGCTTTGATAGCGCGGGATAAGTGATTTGGGCCTTGAAATACCGCCATGACGGCGTCTCCGATAAACTTATCCACACTGCCCTTTTGTTCGATAATCTCTCTGACCATCAGGTCGAAGTATTCGTTGAGCAACCCAACTACCGTGTTTGGATCTTCATTTTCGGATATTTTGGTGAAGCCAACCAAATCAATGAAAGCCACTGAGGCCTCGATGGTCACGTTTTCCATTAAGGCGACTTCAATTTCTTTCCCGCCCATGAAGTTCAGCACGGTCTCATCCACATACATTTTCAGGATGTTGTTTTCCCTCAAGGCATGCAGTGTCCCCTTGATCTGATTGATGTAGGTGAGGGTTTTTTCAATGGTGATTTCCAAATCCTGAAAATCCACCGGTTTGGTCACAAAATCAAACGCACCGAGGTTCATTGCCTTGCGGATATTTTCCATATCTCCGTAGGCGGAGATGATGATCGTCTTGACCAGCGGATTTTTGTCCTTGGTATTAGCCAGCAGCGTGAGTCCGTCCATCACCGGCATATTGATATCGCTCAGGATCATGTCTACGTCCGGGTGATCTCGAAGCGTGTCCATGGCCAGTTGTCCATTTAGGGCAAACAGCATTTCGTATTCTCCGGCGCGTATTTTTTGGCGATACTTTTGCCTAAAAAGCATCTCCAAATCTTCCTCGTCATCGACTACCAGTATTTTTGCCATGTTATTGATCGGTTAGCAATTCGGCGATTTCATTTCTCAGTGACTCAAAATCCACCGGCTTGGTAAAAAACTCTTTCGCCCCCGAATTGATAGCTCTATTGTAATTCTCTTGATCCCCATAGGCCGAAATCATGCTGACCAGAATGTGGGGAAATCTGCTTTTGATCGTCGCCAACAGATCCAGGCCGTTCATTCCAGGCATATTGATGTCTGAGAACACGTACACGACATTCGGAGAGCCGGATTGCCCGAGCATCTCCAACGCCTGCTCGCCTGAGAACGCAAAATCTACTTCCAATTGCTTGCTCTTGATCTCTTTACGGAACTTTTGAAGGAACATGATTTCAACATCTTGTTCATCATCGACAATTAAAATTTTCATCAGAAAAAATTATGTTGCGGTCTTGGGTAATAAATTTCTGAATTGGGAAAAGCGTGCTTTCACAACTACATTTTTGGCTTTACCTCGCCGGAATTCAGAGGTACTTGGGTTACAATCTTTCGTTTTTTTAGTGCGTTGTTCTGTTTCTTTTTTGTGAAAAACAGAAGAACTGAACGCTCGGTCTTTGATGTATCCTTCGGGCTGCGCAGCTTAGGAAGCGCCAGCCCCAAATACTGGTGACACGGATTACCAATTTAGTGTTATATTCTGATCCTACAGTACTTATTTTGTCACGTATAGCGCCGAAATCGTTTTTTGATAACAAGACGATGCGCTTCTCCAAGGCCAAATTTGGTGTAAGGGGCTGACGACGGCTGGGGATCATCCGGAGCGGAAATAGTGACTAGCCATCCAAATTTTTTAAGCTTAGGAACGCCGATTCTTAATTCTTGTCGGCCAGGGATGCGATTTCCAGTTTTAGCCGCTCAAAATCCACCGGTTTGGTGAAGAAGCCTTTTGCGCCGGAATTCATTGCCCTGTCATAATTTTCATGATCTCCGTAGGCCGAAATCATGCTGACCTGAATTTCCGGGAAACGGGCTTTGATTTGGTTCAAAAGATCCAGTCCGCTCATGCCCGGCATATTGATGTCTGAGAATACATAGACAAATTTGGGCGGATTTTCGGCCGCCAGAAGTTCGAGAGCCCCTTTTCCGGAGAAAGCAAAGGCCAATTCCAAAACTCCACTCTTGATTTCCTTGCGGAACTTTTGGCGAAAGAGCGCCTCGACATCATGCTCGTCATCGACAAATAAAATTTTCATAGGCATAGAGATTTGATTGGCAACAATAGAATGCCGTCTAAGATATTGTCTTAGGAAGTAAGATTTTGAAAAGCGTAAACGTATCTGCTTCGGATTGGATCTCCAGCGATCCCTCATGAGACTTGATGATGTCATGGGTAATACTGAGTCCTAGCCCGGTTCCTTCAGTTCCTTTTTTGGTGGTAAAGAATGGCATCAGCAGCTTGTCTTTGATTTCATCCGGTACGCCTGGCCCGTTGTCCTCCACCTCGACAAGTACACGATTTCCGAGGTCTTTAGTCCGGATGATCACTTTCGCTTTGTACTCAGACCCTTGGGCTTCGATTTTGTCACGCATGGCATCAAAGGCATTTTTGAGGAGGTTCAGTATCACACGGCTGAAATCTTCCGAGTTAAGTTTGATCTTGGGTAGCGTTTCGTCTAGATCCAGCTGAATATCGACGTTGATCGGATTGGGATTGGCACGCATACCATGAAAAGCGAGGTTGGCATATTCCCGAATCAATGCATTGAGGTCGCTGGGCTCCATCGTACCGGTGCCTCCTCTGGAGTGCATAAGCATCGAGCGGACGATGCCATCAGCACGAGAACCATGGTGTCGTATTTTGACCAGATTGGATTTGACGTTTTCGAGTAGGTCAAGGATATTTTCCTTTTCGGGACTGTCCGGGATTCGTGGCATCTCCTCGCTGATTTCATCGAGGAAATCCACGCTGAGCTCGGAAAAGTTATTGACAAAGTTGAGGGGGTTTTTGATCTCATGCGCGATGCCCGCAGTCAGTTGTCCGAGCGAGGCAAGCTTCTCCTGCTGGATCAGCTGCTCCTGCGTGGAGCGGAGGTGGTCCAGCGCATGCTGAAGTTCTTCTTTTTGGCTGAGAATCTCTGAGGTTCGCTCGGCCACCAGGATTTCCAGTTGGCTTTTTTGCTCGGCCGTGCTCCTGAGTTGTCTTTCTTGTTCCTTGGAGATGATTCGCTCGATCTCCACTTCCTTCATTTGTTTACGATGATTCAGCCACATGGTCACTGCCCAGATCAATGCAAAGACCCCAGCCGCATCAAAATAGTTTTCGATTACGTCGTGAAAACCCGGACTCAAAGTCCTGACCAAATAGTCCAAAAGCTGCACTCCTACGATAGGTAGTGGAGTAATCGCAAGCGTACGCTGATACTCCAGCTCAGGAGTGTGGAGTATGAAGTAGATAATGGCTCCGACCAACGCAAATGATGCCAGCTGAAAAAGAATCGCTGGTGGCACATGTAGAATTCCAAGCACGATCAATGTCGCGGCGGCGATCATTCCATACTTAAAATACCTGTTCAGATGTGTTGGGAATCCCTGAGGACCGGCACTTTTCTTAAGGTAGTAGAGCAGAAAAAGAGAGATCAGGTTGATCAGGATCATAGAACTCGGTGTCTTTTCTAGTGTGAGATCGTGTTAAAAAATCGTGGATAGGTATGGCTTTAACTCGCTAAGATTTCACTAATCTCCTTTCGAAGTGAATCAAAATCAACAGGTTTTGTAAAAAATCCTTTGGCCCCTGAACTCATGGCTTTTCGATAATTGTCTTTATCTCCGTAAGCGGAGATCATGTTGACGGTAAGCTGAGGGAATCGGGTCTTAATGATTCCCAGCATTTCCAATCCACTCATTCCGGGCATATTGATATCTGAGAAAACACTGACTACCGGAGGTGAGTCGTCACTTTCCAGGATTTCCAGAGCTTCTTTTCCCGAAAAAGCAAACAGTAACTCAAGTCCTTGGTTGCGGATTTCTTTTCTGAATTTCTGTCGAAAAAGATCTTCGACGTCTCTTTCGTCATCGACTACAAGAATTTTCATAGGGTAAAAGTTAAGTTTTTTAAATGGGTAAAAAAACGCTGAACTGTGTAAACTCGCCAGGATTTGAAGTTACTTTCAGTTCTCCTCCGTGGGCTTTTACGATGTCATAGCTCAAGGACAAACCAAGTCCGGTTCCTTGGCCAGAGGGCTTGGTGGTGAAAAAGGGCTGGAATATTTTATCGATAATCGAATCGGGCACGCCGACGCCATTGTCAGTCACAGTGATTTGGATGCGTTGGTTAGTGGCCTTACTGCCGATGATTTTTGAGGATACCTTGACAAGAGGTGCCAAGTTTGGATGGGCTTTTCTGAATTCAGAATTTCCGCAGGCGTAAAAGGCGTTGTTGAACAGGTTGAGCAAAACTCTGGAAATGTCCTGAGGGATGACAAGAGCCTTTGGAAGCTTGGGATCCAGCTCAGTGGCGAAGTCAGCAATGAACGTTTTGTCTTTGGCTCTCAAGCCATGGAAGGAAAGCCGCAGGTATTCGTTGATTAGAGCATTCAGATCCGTCGGGACTTTTTCACCCGCACTGGAGCGGCTGTGTTCGAGCATCCCTTTGACGATGTAGTCTGCCCGCTTGCCGTGCTGATTTATCTTGCTCAGATTCAGCGTCACATCTGAGAGGAGCTCGTCGAGCAAAGTTTGATCTTGCGCTTGAAGAGATTTGGCTCTTTCTGCTTGGATTTCCTGAACCATTTCTGTCCCGAGTTCTGAGAAATTGGTGACGAAGTTGAGCGGATTTTGGATCTCATGCGCAATGCCGGCGGTGAGCTCGCCCAAGGAGGCCATTTTTTCAGCCTGAATCAATTGCGCTTGAGCGGCCTTCAGCTGGTTTAGTGTGCTTTCCAGTTTTTCATTCTTACTCTCGATTTCATTGGTTTTTTCCTGGAGCGAATGATAGGCATCATTCAGCTGGTTTCGGTTGCGGTAGACCAAAAAAAGGATCACCAAAAAGACGACAATCCCCCCGAATGCCGAAAAAATGACCCACTGCTGGCGAAGGCTTGCCTTTTCATATTCCATAGCCTTTTTTGAAAACTCATATTCTGCTTCAAGCGTGGCGGTCAATCGCTGGGATTGGGAGGTGTGAATGCTGTCGTTGTAGTGCTTGAAGAGTTTAAAGCTTTTCAGCGCAGCCGCGGCATTTCCGTTTTCTTCATAAATCTTTGCAAGCAATTCATTGGCATCGCGAATAAGCATGGGCTGACTCATTGATTCCGCTTCGGCCAGACCCTCATTGGCAAATTCGAGTGCCTTGTTGATCTCGCCTTTCTTATGGTACAGTTTGGCCATACCGATGAGCGAGTGGGCATAAGGCACTCCGTAGTTATTTTGCTTGGCCAAATCGATGGAGTTGCGATACATCTGTTCCGCTATGTCCAAGCTATCCAAGGCTGAATAAATGTCGGCCAGAGTCCGAGAGGTCATTTCGATGAATTCGGGAATATTCAGTTCCAATGCAGATTGATAGCCGATTTTTAAATTTTTTAAGGCTTCTGTCGGATTGTTTTGCTTGAGCTCTACGTCACCTATATTGTTGTAAGCAAGTATGACCCGACCCTGATTTCCAATCGCCCTGTAAATGGCCAGCATTTCGAAGTATTTAGCCTTCGCCTGATCGAATTTTCCCTGCTCAAAGTAAATTAGCGCCACATTGTTGATGGCAGCAGCTTTGACATTGGCATCATTGATCTGTTCGGCACCTTTTATCGCATCGTAAAAATTATTGAGCGCCTCGGTATAGTTTCCAAGATTGTAATAGACCAATCCAATATTGTTGAGGATTCCAGGAACCAGCGTTTCGTTAGGTAGACCTTTGGCAATCGTTAGCGCACGACTATAATACTCGATTGAATTTTTAAAATCCCCTTGGTTTTGAAGCGCGTTGCCGTAAATCTTTAATGCTTCCGCTTCGCCTTTTTTATACTCTGCCTCTTGGCATAAATTTATCTGTCGCTGTAAAAAGATGACGGCCTCATCGGGGCTGCTCTCTGCAAGCATAAACCCCAGCGCATTTGCGGTCTTGAGGTAAAGGGTGTCAATGGTATATCCCGGCTTGTTTGCCATTCGATCCAAGTCTGCTTTCAGACTTTCGACGGTTTGAGCCCTAAGGTCAATGGGAATCAGAAGACAAAGACTAGACACTAAAAGTGCAAAGACCCAACCTTGACCCCTTTGAAGTCTGAAGTGTTTTTGTATACAGGATTGAAAGTTTCTGTTCATTGCAGAATGGGCCAAGGCTTCCATTATGGGGCAATATAATTTGCATTCATGTTTAAAAAAATTATATTTAGCATATATAATTTGCACTTTATGAATTTCAACAGACAATTTCACCTATCCACTATTGAGCCAGCCAAGGTTTTAATTCTTGCCGCTGCACTAGCCTTGTCCGCCAATCTAAGATTGGAAGAGGACGAAAATATCGAGGAGCCTCAAGAGGATCCAGCTAATGCAGAGGAAAACCAAAGTGAAGCCGATTCAGAAGAAGGCTTAACTCGCGGAGCCGACCCGGCTCGGACCAGAGGAGTTGACCCAGCCCGTACCAGAGTGGTTGATCCCGCGAGAACTCGAGGTGTCGATCCGGCGAGAACTTAATTTGGTTCCGACATTTAAGAAGCCATCCGTTCAGTATTGTTACCTTGAGCGGATGGGAGAATTCTGTTCTTATTTTTTGGTTGGATCTGCTCGAGTCCCGTGCAAGGAGCTGCGGATCTTGTCTTTTTTGAAAACGTCCAACGACCTGGATTCTACCCAAGAGGCAGATTAGTGACACCTTTATTTTTTGATATGATCGCATGCGATCCTAGCAGGCGAACTCTATCGCTTCTCGGCGATTGTCTTATACATCACGTAAATTTTGAATCGTCAATCTTACTCAGCTTTAATCTAGTTTTCTTTTTCGGGTGAAAGCGTACTTGATTTTTGGATGGACTGTCCTGGTATTTTTCTAGTTTGGAAATACCCGCCTGAACTCTTTTTTGCGATAGGATTGGTTTAATTAAATCCCAATTACCTATATTAAATTTTGATATTTTTCGAAAATTCAGTAACCCGAAATAGCGATGAAACCAACAAATACCGGGGATCCGGAGTATTACCACAAGGTCGTAGACTGTCAGTATGCCTGCCCTGCGCATACGCCGGTGCCGGAATATATCCGCCTGATCGCCGCAGAGAAATACACCGAAGCCTACATGGTCAACTGGGAATCCAACGTGTTTCCGGGCATCTTGGGCAGAACCTGCGACCGTCCTTGCGAGCCCGCTTGTAGAAGAGTGCGAGTCGAGGAAGAGCCAGTGGCCATTTGTAGGCTGAAAAGAGTCGCCGCCGACCAAAAGGGCGAAGTAAAGCAGCTCATGCCTCAGGCTCCTTTTCCGCAAAACGGAAAGAAGATCGTTTTGATCGGCGGCGGGCCCGCTTCGCTGACGGTGGCGAGAGATTTGGCTCCCTTGGGCTATGAAGTTCATCTATTTGATGAGCAGATCGCAGGCGGAGGAATGATGCGTAGCCAGATTCCGTCTTTCAGGCTTCCCGAAACGGTTCTCAACGAAGAGGTCGACTATATCTTGGATTTGGGAATTCATACGCAGTTTCTGACCTATGTGAAGAGCCTGAAAGAGCTCGTTGCCAAAGAATACGATGCGATATTTGTCGGAACTGGCGCGCCGAGAGGAAAAGACCTTCCCAAGCTTCCTGGAAGAAAAGAAGGTGCAGCCCATATCCATATCGGAATCGAGTGGCTGGCGAGCGTAGCCTTTGAACATACTCAAACCATTTCCAAAAAAGTCATCGTCCTCGGTGGAGGAAATACCGCGATGGACTGCTGCCGTACAGCCCGCAGACTGGGAGGAAAAGACGTAAAAGTGGTGGTGCGGAGCCCTTTCGGGGAAATGAAGGCTTCGCCTTGGGAAAAAGAAGATGCCGCTCATGAAGACATAGATATCATCGACAACCATGTTCCGGTGAGTTTTGAAGTCGAGGACGGCAAGCTGATCGGAATGAAATTTCAAAAAGTGAGAGCCGTCTACGATGAAAAGGGAAAGCGATCACTCATCCCAACTGACGAACCCGAGGTATTTATCGAAGCAGATACAGTGCTGCTCGCCATCGGTCAGCAAAACAGCTTTCCATGGATTGAGAGGGATTTAGGTTTAAAGTTTGACGAATGGGACATGCCGATCGTGGATCGCAAGACTTTTCAGTCTACGCTCCCAACCGTATTTTTTGGTGGGGATGCGGCTTTTGGGCCGGAAAATGTCATCACCGCAGTAGCGCATGGACATCAGGCTGCCGTTTCGATCCATTTGTTTTGCGAAGGAAAAGATCTGCAAGACAGACCCTCCCCCTACACTAATCTGGTCAGTCAAAAAATGGGTATCCACGAGTGGAGCTATGACAGCCAGATTGCTGCTGATCAGCGCTACATCGTGCCACAGGCCAAAAAATCTGTGACGCTCAAGGATCGCAAACAGGAAGTTGAATTGGGGTTTGACATTCGCACGGGATTTAAAGAAGCCCAACGATGCCTCAATTGTGATGCGCAGACGGTCTTTTCCGAAGATCGCTGTATAGAATGCGATGCCTGCATGGACGTGTGTCCGACCTCGTGCATCACGTTTACGGTCAACGAGGATGAAGATCAACTCCGGCAAAATCTACTGGTTCCAGCCGAAAATACTACTCAGGACATCTTGGTTTCAGATATTCTAAAAACCGGAAGAGTCATGGTCAAAGACGAAGACGTCTGCCTCCACTGCGGTCTCTGCGCCGAGAGGTGCCCTACCTCAGCCTGGGACATGCAAAAATACTTCTACAGCGTCACCAAAGCTTATCAGATTCCTCCACCACTACCCTCCATCAGCAAATGAGCCTTCGAATCAATGATTTTATCGTCCGTTTTGCCAATGTAAACGGTACCGGATCTGCAAGTGCCAATTACTTGTTTGCCAAGACTATCTTCCGAATGGGAATCCCCGTTACTCCCAAGAACATTTTCCCTTCGAATATCCAGGGATTGCCCACTTGGTATGAAGTGCGGGTAAGCGAAAAAGGCTACCTCGGTCGCCGAGAAGGGATCGATCTGATGGTCAGCGTCAATCCTCAGAGCATGGCCAAGGACGTTCAGAACGTGAAGGATGGCGGCTACTTTATTTATGACAGCACTAAAAAGCTCAACCCTGAATACGAGCGTGAAGGCATCCACTACCTCGGCATTCCGATGATGGAGATGGCCAACGGGGCATTCGAGGATCCCCGTAAAAGACAATTGTTAAAAAATATCATCTACGTCGGTGCATTGGTGAGGCTGTTGCAAATGGATGAGTCGGTTATCCGAATGCTGGTAGAGGAGCAGTTCGCGGGGAAAAAGTCGCTGATCGAGGCGAATTTCCAAGCCCTGAATTTGGGAATGGAGTATGTCGAACGCAACTTTGACTACCCGCTGGACTTTCGACTGGAGAAAAGAAACCTGCTGGAAAACAAAATTCTGGTAGACGGGAATACTGCTTGTGGTTTGGGAGCAGTATTCGCTGGTGCCACCGTCATGGCTTGGTATCCGATCACGCCCTCGACCTCTGTGGCGGAGGCTTTTGAAACCTACTGCAAAAAATACCGCAAGGCAGAAAACGGCGAAAACAAGTTTGCGATCGTGCAGGCGGAGGATGAACTGGCTGCGATGGGCATGGTGATCGGAGCAAACTGGAATGGGGCAAGAGCATTTACCGCGACCTCTGGGCCGGGAGTTTCGCTGATGAGTGAGTTTTTAGGGTTGGCTTATTTTGCGGAAGTGCCAGCAGTTTTGATCGATGTGCAGCGCGCGGGCCCGAGTACAGGGATGCCCACCCGAACCCAGCAATCAGATCTCATGGCGGCAGCTTTTGCTTCTCATGGCGACACGAAGCATATCCTTCTTTTCCCGGCAAGTCCTTACGAATGTTTTGAAATGACCGCGGCCAGTTTTGATCTGGCCGAGCAATTGCAAACGCCAGTGATCCTTATGACAGATCTGGATTTGGGGATGAACGACCACGTGAGCGATGCTTTTGATTGGAGTGTTGATCGGAAATACCAGCGTGGAAAAGTCCTGTCAGCTGAGGATTTGGAAGACATCGGGAAGTTTGGGAGATATCTGGATTCAGACGGAGATGGGATTCCTTCTCGCACCTATCCCGGCACTCACCCGACCAAGGGTGCTTTTTTCACCCGCGGCACATCCAAAGATGAATATGCCGGCTACACCGAGGACGGGGCAGTTTACAAGAGAAACATGGATCGATTGATCAAGAAATGGGACACTGCGAAAACGACGGTGCCGGCTGCGGAGATCAAGGCTTCGTCCAGTGCTGAAGCGGTTGGAATCTTATACTTTGGTACCTCGACTTTCTCTTCGGAAGAAGCCAGAGACCTGCTTTCTGAAGAAGGAATCTCTGTGGATTCGATCCGAATCAAAGCTTTTCCTTTTGGAAAAGAAGTTGTCGAGTTTGTCGAAAACCATAAAACGATCTTTGTCATCGAGCAAAATCGGGACGCGCAAATGCGCAAGATGATGCTCATGGAGCTGGACTGCAATCCCAAGAAGCTCGTACCGGTGCTCAATTACGACGGTATGCCAATCACCGCGGATGCCATCAAAACGCAAATTACCAATTACCTAAACCCAAAAACGACCTCCAGCCATGAGCTATCTCAAACCACAGTTTAGTCATCCTCGCCTTCCCAAAAACAAACTGGGATACACGCTCAAGGAATACGAAGGAACCCTGTCGACGCTGTGCGCAGGCTGTGGACATGACAGCATCAGTGCCGCGATCGTACGAGCATGCTATGAGCTGGATATCGAGCCGCATCTGGTCGCTAAGATCTCTGGCATCGGTTGCTCCTCCAAGACACCCACCTACTTTCTCGGCAATTCTCACGGCTTCAATTCGGTACATGGACGGATGCCTTCCGTGGCGACGGGAGCAAACATGGCTAACAAAGATCTGGTTTATTTTGGGGTATCGGGGGACGGGGATTCGGCTTCCATCGGCATGGGGCAATTCGTCCATGTCATTCGCCGAAACCTGAATATGGTCTATGTGGTGATGAACAATGGCTGCTATGGTCTAACCAAGGGGCAGGACTCGGCGACGGCTGATCTAGGTTCCAAAAACAAATCGGGAGCGATTAATCCTTTTCAGGCGATCGATCTGGCCAGTTTGGCGATTGAGCTGGGAGCGACGTTTGTTGCGCAAAGCTTCAGCGGGGACAAGCAGCAGCTGATTCCTTTACTTAAAGCTGCCATCCGTCATCCGGGTTTTGCTTTTCTGAATGTGATCTCGCCCTGTGTCACTTTTAACAACAATCCCGGATCCACCAAATCCTACGACTATGTACGAGAGCATATCGAAGCAACATCGGCCAAGGATCTGGTGCCGATCAAAACCGAGATCAAAGCGGACTTCCCCGCAGGAAAATCTGCTCATGTGGAAATGCACGACGGTTCAGAAATTCAATTGAATAAGCTGGCTTTGGACTGGGATCCGGAGAATCGCAACTCCGCAGTGAATGCGTTGCAGAAAGCGAGAGCAAACGATGAGATTTTGACAGGTTTGCTATATGTCAACAACGAATGGAAAGATCTACACCAAACGCTGAACACAGCCAAAACTCCGCTGAATCAACTGATGGAGGCAGATTTAAATCCGGGAAATGTAGCTTTGGAACAGATTAATGACAGTTTTAGATAGGGTGATTCACATTGGTTTTGAAAAGGCCTGAAAGAAAGATGCGCTTGGGGCGTCTTTCATTAAGTGGGTTTTAATTTTTTAGCATCGCGATCAGCAGTCCAAAGAGCCGCTGAGAATATGTCTAATCAACAACCTTTGAATTGTCTCTGGTATCGAAGTGATCGGTATGCCGAATTCATTTTCTGAGGGAAAGATGCTTAATTCGGGGCGGCGATTGCCTATCTCCATGAATTGGCAAATCCCGATACCATCGCTTCTAGTGCGGACACACCAAAGCCAGGCTAGCGTTCGAAAAAATTAGAATCAACTCATCCCCGTTAAACCAGCTATGAAAAAACAACTCTTTATTCTTTTTTGGGCAATATCTTTTGGATCAATTGCTCAAGATATTTCCGTCCCGGGTTCTGTCAAAAAAGCCATGGACCAGATCGATACTACCACGATTCGCAATCACATAGCCTATCTCGCGGATGATCGTCTGCTGGGCAGAAAACCAGGAACAGAAGGCTATCAACTAGCTGTAGACTATGTCATCTCTGAATTCAAAAAAATGGGCGTACAACCCGCAGGCGATCCGGGGCAGTTCACGCAAAAACTGATTTTGCAAAACACCAAAGTTGACAATGGAAGTGCGAAAGCTTTCCTCAGCGACACGAAAGGAAATGTGGATTCTCTAGGTTTTGGCATTGACTTTCTGCCGTATGCACATCCCTTTTCTGAGAAAGCATCAGGTAGTGGGAAGTTGGTATTTGTAGGATATGGGGTGGATATCCCAGATTTCTATTCCGACTACGACGGGATAGATGTCTCCGGCAAAGTAGTGGTATTCCTAGCGGGTGTGCCAGACGGGATTTCTGCTTCTACGTTGATATCGCACTTTTCCAGCGCAGGAAATAAAATGAATATTGCAGCAGAAAAGGGTGCCATCGGGGCGGTTTTGGTTTATCCGATAAACTCCTTTCCCAATCCAAATCCGACAATCCAATCCACAGTCGGAGTGAATCCTGAAAAAACCGTTGCTTACAGCAGAGGATTCAATGGCAATTTGGATTTTGCCCTGACTGCAAACAATTCTTTCCTTAGTCAACTTTTCTTGAATTCGGGAAAAAACCTGACTGAAACCTTGACTGCCTTAAAGTCTCGTAAAAACTCTTCATTTGAATTCCCTTTTATCCTGGGAGCTAGCTACAGCAATAGCTTTAGCCAGTTTGAAAGCGAGAATGTCGTCGGCTTGATTCCGGGTTCGGACTCCAGATTGAAAAACGAGTATGTGGTACACTCTGCGCATCTAGACCACGTTGGAATTGGTCGTGCGGTCAACGGAGATTCGATCTATAATGGTGCTCACGACAACGCTTCGGGCGTAGCCTCGCTTTTGGAAATCGCCAGAATCTATACCAAAGGAAAAGCTAAACCAAAGCGCTCGGTTCTGATCGTGTTGGTGACTGCTGAAGAGATGGGCCTGATCGGCTCAGCCTATTTTGCATCCAATCCGACTGTGCTCAAATCGGCCATCGTCGCCAATGTCAATACGGATATGCCGACAGTGATTGCGCCTTTGCTTTCGATTGTTCCCCTTGGGGCCGAGCACTCGAGCATCATGAACAACGTGAAATTTGCCGCGGACTATTTAGGACTGGAAGTAGAAGGGGATCCGGAGCCTGAGCAAAACCGATTTGTGCGAAGCGATCAATACAGCTTTGTGGTTAATGGAATACCTGCGCTGCACATCAAGTATGGAAATAAGACAAACGTCCCGGGTTTTGACATGGATGCTTTTATCAAGACTTGGCGCGCCAAATACTATCATCAGTCCGCCGATGGGATGGACGGTATCTTTGACTTTGGCGCAGCCAAAACCTATGTTCAGCTCAACTTCCTGATCAGCTATTCCATTGCTCAAACTGCCGCAAGGCCAGAGTGGAATGAAGGAGATTTGTTTGGGATTAAATAACGCCTGAATCCAAAACGGGAGCCTTATAAAAGTCTCCCGCTTTTTGAAATTACTTAGAGTCTGCTTAGAAAACACAAAAGGATGATTCAGGAAGACTGCGCTAGATTAGGTTAGAAATTGAAAGACGCCAAATGTATGGATTTATGAAGAATACTTCCAAAAGGCGTGAACCACACCCAGAAAACACCAGCCTTCGTTCACCGAGTTTGAGGCTCCTTTCAATAACGGGCTGGACACCTCCAATCGCTGGGCGGCATTCTATACTTTTAGATTCCTTGGGATGAGCTGCTCGTTGTGTATTGGGTACTCTGAGCATATTCCGAGCTGTCTCTAAGACAAAAAAAAAGAGACCAGGGGGAAATCAGGACTGGCTTTTTAGCTTGTTCTACCTGAGCTTTTCAGCAGACCCTGATTATATCATTGTGATTTTAATTGACCATTTATTCAATTTTCCCACGTCGTGACCCACAACGTCTGCAACTTGCAATTTCCAAAGGCCATTGGCTGTTTGTCCTTGTAAACTTCTAAGAGCAGGGAAAGTTGCAATCTCATAGTCCCTGATAATATTATCATCTGATCCGCCGGAACGATTATGAATACCTATAACCGATCCCTCTGGAGATACAAGATTGACAACTAGATCAGCGATATAGCTATGGGTTATGTCAAGCCCTATTTTAATATCTTTTATCGTGCCGTTGCCGGTAATATTTAAACTTCTTTCAATTCCGATAGTGTTATTGTCAGGTATCGACATTCCGGGGCTATCTTCCAATTCTATATCCTTGACATTGCCGACTCCGATGTTGATTGTCCATTTGTTAAGTTTTCCGATATCGACAGCAGCAGCATCTACCACTTCCAAAGTCCATCTGCCGGAGGCTGGTTCACCGTTAAATCTTGACAAGGTTGGTGCATTTTGAAGATCAAATGATTTTAGGATATTTTTTGCACTTCCTCCGTTACGTTCGTGGAGAATCGCCGGCGTTCCTCTTGGAGAAATTAGTTTTATCACCAGATCTCCAATAAATGTATGTGTGAGATCGAGGTCAACGGTTACATTGGAAACAGTTCCATTGTTATCTATTGTGATGGTATCGGTAATGCCTACGGTGTTATTGTCAGGAATTGATAGTGAAGGAGTAGAAGATTTGGTGACGATACCATTGTCGGGATCAGGGGGTCTGATTGTACGTAGGGCTTCAGCTACAGCCGAACGGGCATCCACTTTACCAAATCCAAACCATCCACTCCAAGTACCATCCTCATGTCCAATATTAGTAAAGTCTCCCGCCGTAAACGGCGCTACAGGTGAAATATCCCACGAAGGATTGGGGTCAAAAGCTGCGGGTGTGGACTTTGGGTAGGCTGCAAGGTTCAGATCTTTACTAGCCGTTTTTTGAAGAATAGAGATGACTTCTTGGGCTGAAAGTTCGGGATTGGCCGAGATAACTAATCCGGTAATGCCAGCAACCAAGGGTGTGGAACTGGAAGTTCCTCCAAACTGCGCACTAAAAAATTGTCCATCTCCCGATGTCGTTGTGATACCAAGTCCGCTTACCACGCCCCGCCGGTACAGATGTATGTTGTTAGAAGGAGCACAAATGGAAATTCCTTCGCCGTAGTTGGAATAGTGACTTCGTTGTGCGTTGCTTGCCAAAGCGGCGACATACATTACACCAGGAATTCCCACTAAATTATGTTGAAAGTCCCGCGAAGTTTTTACGCCCCGCCAATTGCCAGCGGAATCACGTCCCCTGTCGAAGGGTATATCAATGTTTCCCGAAAATTCAATGGGGCAATTCTCATTGCCTGCTGCCCATAGAAATACAATGCCCTTACCTCTCCTTCCACCGGTTTGGGCGAGTTGAGAAATTCTGTTCACAACGTTAGTTGCAAAATTGGATTGAGGAGACGAGCCCCATGAATTAGACATTACATCTGCTTTATCGGAAATGAAAGCAAGTACTGTCATCATTTTACTATCACTAACATATAGACCAGCCCCACTGGACTCCCATTTGATTGGCAAAAGACGACAACCGGGAGCCGCCCCTACAGTAAGTAATCCATCGACTTCTGCTGCCACCACTCCGCAACATCGGGTTCCATGGTCTGCGCCAAATTGATACATATGCTGCGGGTTTGCACTTATTGAATCTCTGTCTATCAGGTTGCTGCCCTGCATGTATGCCCATTGGGCAAACTTATTGGTGGAATCAAAATCGGAATGATCAATCTTGCACCCGTCGTCAGAGACAGCAATTACAACCTCGCTGGCTCCAAAATGATCCAGTAGTTGCCATGCTGATTCACAATTTGCGGATGACCTTGTATCGAATGCTGAATCTATGAAGCGGCTGTGCAAATGCCATTGTTGATTATATCTAGCATCTGTGGGAATAGTTATCGCACTTGTGGTCATTCGCTGGTTCAGGTCATGCTCGCAGTTCTCAACAAGGTCATTTTCGGTTTCGTTAATAAGTACTACCAATTTTAAGGGGTTCATGCCAGTTTGATTCGTCAACTGCAACAAAAACTCTCTTTCAGAATACTGACTAAGTAGCAACAACGCATATTTGCTGATAAAATCCCCCAATACCTCATTGCTTACAGGCTGTTTGAAAGTAATCAATATGCGGTCGGTTATCAGAAATTCTTCATCGTTGATTTCCTGCTTGTAGGCATGATGGGTGACCGCCTCATTCCTCATTTCCTCCATGATAGGAGTCAAGGACTCTCTGGAAACTCGAACCCTTGTTGAGTGTGGAGAAACGAGCTCCGATGAAGCGTTAAATCCCCTATTTTCAACAGCTTCAGGAGTTGCTCTTACTACAAATCGGTCTGGTTCTTTTACCAAATACACCTTTTTCCCGTTGCGGTAGGTGTATAGGCTATTTTCGGTATTTGCCATGATAGAGGGGTTTAATTTTATGATTAACAATTCTGTGGCGGATTAAAGACCGATTCCACCTTAAGTATTCAATCAGTGTCTCAACAAAAAATCATCAGGCTAATAAGATCGGAAAAAATGCAGCAGCTTGCAAGCTTTGTTTCCCTTTGAGCAGCTACAATCAGGAGAACCTCAACACATTAAAAATGAGGAGTATTAAGCTGTTACCTAGGGTTATAGCGCTCCTGAAGCAGGTGTTTTTGGTTGGATATACCTTCAATACACACTGACTTGATGAGGGTCAGATCGCCTATTTTTATCAGCCGAGATTTGTGTATAAATGAAACAAAAAACCAATTTTCCGCTCAAGAAAAAAAACCAATGCTGCAAACAAGATCACATCCTAAGATCCTGATCTTGCTAATAAGGGAGAACCTGAATAGCAACGAGAACGAATACCTTGAGCTCATTGGAAAATCTAAAATCAAACACCATGGTGAAACGTTGATTGATTAAAGATCTGCATATACGGAATTCTGCCTATAAACGCTTTTTTCTTGGCCAATGGGGCTGAAAGACAGATGACCGAAGACCAACGTTTCGTTTTAGTTATTGTTGGGAGTATCGATGGCTTTTTTAAGGCGATTCAGGCAAAGTAACCTATATCCAATTTATAGAATGAGACCGATGGTTTCCTATCCCAATTCTTGGCTATTTTTAAGAAACCATTTTCCCAATGACCGTCCCCAAAGAAAAAAACCGCTGCCCTTGGTGTTTGGGCTTTCCTGAGTATGTGACCTACCACGATACCGAGTGGGGAGTGCCTGTCTACGATGATCGAATTCATTTTGAATTTCTGGTACTGGAGAGCGCCCAGGCGGGGCTGAGTTGGGCGACGATCTTGAAGAAAAGGGAGGGCTACCGCCAAGCCTTTGCGGATTTTGACTACAAAGTCGTAGCTGAATTTCCTGAAAGCTATGTCCAGGAATTACTTCAGAATCCGGAAATCATCCGAAACGTACTGAAGATCCGCGCTGCGATCAACAATGCCCAACGCTTCATGGAAGTGCAAAAGGAGTTTGGTTCTTTCTCGAACTACATCTGGGGATTCGTAGGTGGGAAGACCATCCAAAACTCCCTAAGAACAATGGGTGGAGCACAGGCCACCACGCCGGAATCCGACCTGTTGGCCAAAGATCTCAAGAAGCGCGGCTTCAAATTTCTCGGCAGTACGACCATCTACGCCCACATGCAGGCCACAGGATTGGTCAATGATCATCTGGTGGACTGTTTCCGCTATGCCGAGGTGAAGAAATAAGTGAGGGAAAGAAAGGCAGGGCCTGATTTATTCCAAGCTCCGGCTTAAACCGGACAAAAGCCATCGCGCCACCAACATTCAAAAACATATAGTGCATCCCGTTCGATTACAACTCCTGGCAGGCAAGGCTTGGTCTCGATCTACACCGTATCCTTCCCATCGGTGATCTCCAAAGAGTCGGAAAGCTAAATCCTTCTACCCCTTTACAGCTCTGATAATCAAATCAAAGACGCCGGTCGGCTGGATCTTCCCAGTGGAATTTAGGCCTTTGTCCGAGACAAAAAGCGGCTTGTCCAAGTCCGATTCCGGGATGCGGCCATGAGCGCCTTTGACCAAAGTCGCATCGAGGGGAATCACATCCATCAGATACCGGAAACCAAATTTTTTCTTCAGGACCTTGCCGCCTACTGTCAGCAGGGGGATCTTGATCGATGGATTCAAAAAAAGCTCGACCGGATCATAACCCGGCTTGCGGTGGATATCTACACAGCGGGCGTAGTCCGGAGCCTTGGCATCGTCCAGCCAGAAGTAGTAGGTAAACCAAGAATCAGCATCTGCGATTACGACCAGATCGCCGGCACGCGCATGGTCGATATGGTATTCCTTTTTGCCGACTTCGTCCAAGACTTTTTCAACACCGGGAGTCCTTTCGAGCAGGGATTTGACTTCCGCCAGCTTCGATTCATCGTTGACATGGATATGGGCGACTTGGTGATCTGCCACGGCAAAAGCTGCAGACGTACCGGCATCTAAGGTCTCCAATCCCAACTCGTCTTTCACCTGGATCATGCCGGCTTTTCTCAAAATCCTATTTAAGTGAACCGGCCGACTCACTGAGGTGATGCCATATTCGGAAAGCAGCAAGACCTGCGTCCCTTTCTTTTCGAAGTAGGTAATCAGATCCTCTGCCAAGGCATCGACCTCGCGCAAATCCTTGCCGATCTTGTCAAAATCTATCCCATACTTCTGCAAGCCATAGTCGAGATGCGGGATGTAGATCAGATTTAGCGTCGGGTTGTACCATTCGTCGACTTTCTTGGAAGCATCGGCGATCCATTTGCTGGAGGCGATGTTGGTATTTGGCCCCCAAAAAGAAAACAGGGGAAACTGACCGAGCTCTTGTTGCAGCCTGTCGCGGAGCTCCATGGGCTGGGAGTGGCAGTCGGGCAATTTGCGGCCGTCCTGTAGGTAAAGCGGTCTTGGCGTCACGGCATAGTCCGCGCTCGAGTACATGTTGTACCACCAAAACATATTAGCGACGGTGAAATCCGGATTTTCCTTTTTCAGGACTTCCCAGACTTTCTCAGCCTGCACCAGCTTGTTGGATTGACGCCAGAGTTTGATTTCGCATTCGTCCTGAAAATACCAGCCATTGCCCACGATGCCGTGTTCCGATGGCCACTTTCCCGTCAGGTAAACGGACTGCGCGGAGCAGGTCACTGCTGGCAAAACTGGCTCGACTACAGAACGATGGTTCTTTTCAATCCAGTTTTTGAGAAAAGGGGTATGTTCCCCGATCACCCGGGGGGAAAGTGCGACGATATCGAGGACTACTGTCTTTTTCATTCTTAGGGTTTAGAGTACTCCAAGTACGAAGTACGGTTTTCGGAATCGGGCGAGATCCCGCCTTGGGCCAATTTCAAACCTCCGATTTCAAACTATCTGTCACCCCTACGGGGTTCATTTTTAACTTTAATGCGCTTCGCTACCAAGCTGTGACCCCGCTGGGGCTATCACCTCTTAATTCCCACGGCTTACTAATTGATCCCGGCTTAGGGCAATCTCAAATTTCAAAGCTCCTATCTCAATTTATCTTTCACCCAAGCCAGTTCCCGAGCGATGGATTCTCCCAAACTTTGGCGGGTGTCTTCGGGCAAGACTTCCCAAGTGTAGGTTTCCACTTCCAAATGCTGTGTGATTTCCGGGTTGGATAAAATTTCATTGAGCACAACTGAAATGGTTTCTTGCGTTGAGGAGAATGAGCCATAGTTTTCCAGGAAAACAGGCACATGGAAGTGAATTCGCCATTCCTGCTCCTTGGTCTTTGGAAGTGTCTCCAATGCCTCCGGCAAGTCGGAATAGGACTTTAATTTTCCATCCTCCAATCGCGCAACCACCTGATGGAGGTAAGTCGATTCGGCAAAAGCCTGGAGCTTTTTCCCCAAGCTGAACTTACCATTGGCGGATACGGGGATGAAAACTTTCAACGCGGCAGAGATTTGGATCTTACCGACACGCAATCCCGCCGCCTCAAACTTGGCAAAAGTCTCTGCGGGCTCTTCGTACACGATCGCAAAATGACAGACGTCGTAGCAGACTTGGATGTGCGTTTTGATCAGCTCTTCGGCCTCCGCTTCAGAAATCCCCAGCTTTTGCGAAAGTTGAGGCTTGCCTTTTGGAAGAAGCCAGTCGCTAAACAGCCAAATCATTTCGTCGGAATTTTCCAATACCCCGTCCGGCTCCGGCTCGATATCGAGGTGGAGAAGCTTTCCGGTTTTTTGGTGAATTTTTACCAATTCTTCTACCACCTCCAACAGGTGATAGGTGGCTGTTTCCATTCCAATAGCCAATTCCTGTTCTGAACCAAACCAATGGCGGTAGGAAATCGGAGAAGTGGACATTCCTCCGTTCATGCCCGGAGGCAGGAGTTCTGATAAAATCTGCAAGGATCGAATGGTGTAATTTTTTCTTTCCGAGGTAGTCCAGTCCGGCGAATGGACTTTTTCCTTGACGATCTGTCGGTGAAAATCACCGTAGGGAAAGCCATTCAGCGTAAAGACATACGCGTTTATTTTGCGAAGCCAGACTTGAAATTCCTTCAATTTCTCTGGCTTTTCCAAAACCAAAGAGGCTTCATTGGAAAGCCTAAGACCGATTCCGAAAGAACCTTCAGCCTTTAATCTTTGCCGAACCTCCGGAATATAAATCTTGAGATTTTGAAAAGTCGCCTCCCAACTCTCGCCGGGATGAATATTGCTGCAGTAGCTGAGATGAAAACCCTTGATCTCCATAAGTTAATTTAAAAAATCAGGAAGATATCGGATCGGATTTTTCCTGAAATGACCGCAGCAAATCTACCGATTGGTGGATCAAATCCTCGTCCATCTCATGAACTTCTATCCCATACCCCAGTTTTTCCAAAAGCATAATAGTCAGCTGTCCTCCGAGATGCTCTTGGAACTCTCTGAGGCCCCGGATCAGCGTCTCGCCCCCTAGCTCTGGCGCGTAGAGGTCAAGTCCCAGCGTCTTCATCAATCGGATTACTCTGTAAAGATCGTCCTGTGAAATTCTCCCCTGCAAAAAAGAATAGGCAGAGTCCAGTGCGATGCCTATCGCCACCGCTTCTCCATGGCGAACACGAAATTCGCTCAGCTTCTCCAGCTTGTGCGCAGCCCAATGACCAAAATCCAAAGGTCGGGAAGAGCCAAACTCGAAGGGGTCCTTGCCCGCAATGTGATCCATGTGCATCTGGGCGCTGCGGATGATGTGGGTCTTCATGGGCTCCATCTCACGTTTTGCCAAACCCTCCGCATTGGCTTCCAACCACTCGAAAAAGCTCAAATCTTGGATCAAAGCCACTTTGATAGCTTCCGAGATTCCAGCCCGCCAGTCCCGGTCGTCGAGCGTCTTGAGGAAATTGAAATCATTCAAAACTGCGTTGGGAGGCGTAAACGTTCCTAGAAAGTTCTTTTTACCATAGGCGTTGATGCTGTTTTTCACGCCAACAGCAGAATCATTTTGGGACAAAACGGTAGTAGGGATCCGAATCAGACGAATGCCACGATGGGAGATCGCTGCCGCAAAACCCACCATGTCTAAAACGGCTCCACCGCCGATCACGGCGATGTAGGAATGTCGGTCGATGCCATATAGGTGTGTAGCCTCCACCACCTGTTGATAAAGCTCTGGGTCGTTTTTGCAGGCTTCACCTCCCACCACGATCATCGGTTCGGCCGCCAGGGTAAACACATCCTCGTATACCTTGGAGTAGCTTTTCAATGCTTCAATCAGCCCGGGATGGGTGTCGGTCACACCGCTATCGAGGACGAAGAGGACTTTGGGAACCCGTGCTCCCCGAAGCACATCCGCCAGCATCGTGTTTTGGGAATCAAATAGACCTTCGGTGAAACACACCGGATATCGGAAAGGAACTGAAAAGGTCTGTTCGAGAATCGTATTCATGGGAAATCAAAAGGTGTTTTTGGGCTAATGTCGTCTTGATTGACAATTTTGGGGAGAAAGCGCTTTATTGCCGTCTCAGGTTACGGCAAATTTTTTGGCTAACCAAAGGGATATAGGAAGAAGCAGCAAAACGATGATTCCAACGGGCCAGCCTGAAAACGCCGCAGCAATCGACGCGTTGACGATGATGAGTGAAATCACCGCTGCTTTCACCGACTTGCCGATAAACTTGGGCTCCTGCGTCTGTATCGCTTTCATCAACGGCGGCACGATCATATACGCAAGCAAAGCCAAAAAGGGCAACACCTGCAGATATCTATAGCCTTGGATATAGGCCATTGCAAAGATTGCCAGGAAGATTGACCCATACATCATACCTCCGAAATACAAGGCCTTCCTGTTCTTGCCATGAACCTCCCCACGGCTGATCATCGTAATCGCCGCAACGTAAATCAGGGGAATCAAACCGATCATCCAGATTTTTTCCAATACCTCGGGAGCCACGCTGATACCCAGGAGCAGATTTCCAGTACGACAAAGCCCCATATTGATGGGACCGAGGAAGCTTTGATGCTTACCCCAATAGTCATAAAGAACGGCCAAAACAGCCACTGCCAAAGCCAAGCCGGCGGAAATCCAGTTGACCTGCGCGGCGCAGATAACTCCAAAAGCCAATAGGGCAGTCGACATGACCGTCGCCTTTGACTTGGAGACTCGCCCACTCGGAATCGGTCGCTCAGGACGCTCAATCGCATCCAATTCGGCATCTGCCACGTCGTTGAACGCCACTCCTCCAGCATACAATCCGATTGTACTCAATGAAAGCCAAAGCAAATTCCACCAAAACGTCTGCTCACCATACGCATAGTCGGTGACCATATAATCCCAAGCCCCAGCAACGGCAAAACCCGCCCAAATATCTGCGATCGCGGTGATCACATTGGCTGGGCGGGTCAGTTGGAGGTAAGCGAATATTCGGCTCTTTCCCATGGATTAATTTTCAACACGGTCGGCAGGCCCTTCCACTCGGGGCAGCTGTCCACCACGCAACACGGAGTTTCCTCCCAGTTTCTTGGTCTGGTCGATAGGAGCAGCATTCAGCCAATCCCCTTCGTCCATCTGCCCACTGAGACCAAAGACAGTGAGCGCATTTTGGTAGGTGGTCAGGCGCACGTGCTCTTCCGGGATTCCCATCTTGCGCATCAGATTTGCCGTCTTTGGCACAGCCAAAGGATCAGAAATCCCCCAATCCGCTGCGGAATTGACGATAATACGCTCTGGGCCGTACTGCTTCACGATCTCGACCATTCGCTCCGAGCCCATCTTGGTATGTGGATAAATGGTAAATGCCGCCCAATAGCCTCTATCGAGCACTTCCTTGACAGTTTCCTCGTTGTTGTGATCCACGACCACCCACCCTGGATCCATGCCGTGCTCGTCGGCCACATCCATGGAGCGGGTCGTTCCTTTCTTCTTGTCGCGGTGGGGAGTGTGGATAAGTACTGGTAGATCGACTTCTTTTGCCAGCTCCAGCTGCAATCTATAAAAGCGGTCTTCTGCCTCAGTCTGGTCGTCATAGCCGATCTCACCGATGGCCACGACACCTTCTTTTCCTGCATAAAGTGGCAAAAGCTCCATCACCTGCTCCGCCAAGGGTACATTGTTGGCCTCCTTGGAATTCAGTCCCATAGTGCAATAATGCACGATCCCAAACTGGCTGGCGCGAAATCGCTCCCAGCCTACGAGCGTGCTGAAGTAATCCTTGAATGAACCCACTTCCGTACGGGGCTGACCCAGCCAAAAGGCCGGCTCGATGGTGGCCACGATACCCGCTTTGCGCATCGCTTCGTAGTCGTCCGTGGTGCGGGACACCAGGTGGATATGGGGATCTATGTACATTTCCATTTTTTCGGAATTAAGAATTAACAAAGTTAAGAGATTTACCAAGCCAGCTATGCTAGGCTGTCCTGCTGGCTAGAAAAGGGCTAGGCCCGCTTCTCCTGGAAGTCGGAGCCCAGCTTTTCCCAAGTGATCTCCCCGTATTCGATGGCCATTACCTCCTCGGATCGGGACTGCAGAAGTTGCTTGACTTCTTCGGATTTGCATTGATACAAGGCCAAAAGGCCCGCCTCCACCTCCATTTGGTCTTCGGATTTTAGCACTTTCTTCAGATCGGCAAAGAACCGTTCATTGATAAAAGGAACGACAAGGCGCCAAAGTTCCGGCATGACGGGTCTCCCGGCAGCCCATCGCTCATGGGCAAAGTCGGAAGCGATATCTGCCAGAGCCTGATTGCGTCGCTCGTCCAGCTTTTGGATCCGATAGAGCGGACGCTGCATGAAGATGGACTTCAGCACGAGCTGGTTCCAATTGGCTTCGGGGAAATACTTGGCGGGAAAGGGATTGTTGAGCGCGATGGCATCAAAAATCAAGGTCATGTTAGTCCTGCAACCGTCAATGGCACGAGGCAGCAGGTCATCGGGATAGGGCATCAGGGGCAAGGCGGCGTACAGGGCCTGCTGCTCATACATGTCTCCCGTCTCGAAAAGTTGATTGATCACCTCCAGCCACTTCGCTTTTTCCCCTGGGAAACTCAGCATCAGGACAGTTCGGGCAGCTTGAAGTTCATTCCAAAACGCCGGCTCGAACCCCGGGACAATTGCGTTGGCTCGGCTTTCATCGGCTTCGTCCAGCTTTAGACTTTCTTTTTTGAAAAAGCGGGAAGCCTGCGAAAAGGCCAGGAAAAACTTCGAAGCAGCGACCCCCGAAGCGATTTTTTCCACTTGGGTCTCCAGCCAATCCAAGGATTTTTGGGCTGCATTGCGGGATAGTAGTCCCATCAGAAATTCCTTCGACTCAATCTGTACGCTCATGTCTTTTCTACTTTCTATACCGGCTTTAAAGTAAATCCAAAAGTTGCACAAAAGCCAAGCGTAATTAGAAGGACTGGTACAATGCGGCCGTTTTCTGAGTAAAATCAGGGTTAAGGTTAGAAGAAGGTTTGGTTTTTTGGTTCTCAGAGAATTTGGACAGCTTCCATGCTGACGCAACATTTGAGAAGGACAATTTCACTTTTGATTTGTCTCCCGCTACGATCTTTTTTTTTATCACAACGTGCGGAGGCGCTGGACAGGAAGGCTGCGTCTTGGCGGCTTCGCGAGATATTTTTATTTTTCTTGCAAAGACACAGAGCCGCCAGGACCATTTCTTCCGCCCAACAAAGTCCCTTGGAGACAAAGGAAAAGGCTTGCCGAACCAAATGGCCTGAAGATACATTCTCCTCACCAACGCTGGACAAAATTGCCCCAGATGAACAGATGGGCTATATTAACCGCGGATTCTATAAGAATCAGAGCGGTCTCACTCCATGCTTGAGACCTTAATTTTCTCAAGTTCTCAAAGATTGAAGCAAAAACCCCAATGAACATCAACCTCGAGAAGATGCTGGCCGGGGAGATCTACGATACCCGCGACCCCGAGCTTTTGAAACTCTATCATCAAGCGCGTAGACTTACCCAAGAATACAACCGCTCGGAGAGCAGCACCGGGAAAACCGGGAACGCATCTTGGCTGAACTGCTGGGCAAAAAAGGCGAAGGGGTTTGGATCGAAGCACCCTTTTTCTGCGACTTTGGAAAAAACATCGAGATCGGTGAAAACACCTTTGTCAACATCAACTGTATGTTTCTCGACGACAACCTCATCCGGATCGGAAGAGATGGCCTGATCGCCCCCTACGTGCAAATCTACACGGCAGTACATCCGCTGAAGGCCTCCGAAAGCATCTACCACAACGAGACGACCACTCGATTTCACACTTCCACCAAGCCCGTAATCATCGGTGACCAGGTCTGGATCGGCGGCAACGCGGTGATATGCCCCGGCGTGACCATAGGCCACAACGTCACGATCAGCGCAGGTTCGGTCGTGACCAAAGATATCCCCGACAACGTACTTCTCGGCAATCCATGCAGGGTCGTCAAGTCTCTGGAATAGCTCTTTTCGCCCAATACTCCACCAACGGTTAAAAGTAATCGTATTTCAGTACTTAATTTGCCTTCCAAACTATAACTAGCTATGAGAAAAATCTACTTCTATGGCCTTGGTTTACTCCTGATGCTGGTTGGCACTGTCCAAGCCCAGGATCCGGTAATCGAAGCCATCATCAAAGAAGCCAATGACAACTCCCAACTGGAGAATCTGGCTCACGAACTATTAGACGGCATCGGCCCTAGATTGGTCGGCTCCCCACAGATGCAAAAAGCCCACGACTGGGCTGTGCAGCAGTACGGCACTTGGGGCATCGAAGCCCAAAACGAAAAATGGGGCGAATGGAGAGGCTGGGATCGTGGCATCACGCACATCGACATGGTGGCTCCCTGGACTCGCTCGCTTTCCGGCATGCAACTGGCCTGGAGCCCGGCTTCGCCAAAAGGCGGCGTGACTGGTGAAGTCATCGTTTTGCCTGAGTTTGCCGATGCGGCAGCCTTCGAAAAATGGCTCCCTTCCGTCAAAGGAAAATACGTCATGATCTCCGCTCCTCAGCTGACAGGCCGTCCGGACTACAACTGGGAGAAATGGGCTACTGAGTCATCTTTCGAAGCAATGAAAGAAGAAAGATCCGCAGTCGACAAAGCTTGGATGGAAAGAACCGAGAAAACCGGCAAGGACCGAAGAAGTCTCCCTGTCGCTCTGGAAGACGCCGGTGCTGCCGGAGTCATCACCTCTTATTGGTCTAGAGCCTTTGGAGCGAACAAAATTTTCTCCGCATCTACCAAGAAAGTGCCGACCGTTGACCTTTCTCTGGAAGATTACGGAATGCTATTCCGCCTGGCGGAAAGTGGCAAAAAGCCCCAAATCCACCTGAACGCCCAGTCCAAGGAAACAGGCGTACAGCCTACCCAAAACACCATCGCCCAGATCAAAGGCACCGAAAAGCCTGAAGAATATGTGATGCTCTCTGCCCACTTCGACTCTTGGGATGGCGGCACCGGCGCGACCGACAACGGTACCGGTACCATCCTGATGATGGAAGTGATGCGAATCCTGAAGAAAGTATATCCTAATCCTAAGCGTACCATCTTGGTTGGCCACTGGGGTTCCGAAGAGCAGGGACTCAATGGCTCCAGAGCATTCGTGGAAGACCATCCTGAGATGATGGAGAAAATCCAGGTGCTCTTCAACCAGGACAACGGTACTGGCCGAGTGGCCAATCTATCTGGACAAGGCTTTGTGGACAGCTACGAGTACCTCAGCCGCTGGATGAACAAAGTGCCAAGAGAGATTACCAAAGACATCGAGACTTCTTTCCCGGGCAATCCCGGTGGCGGAGGTTCTGACTATGCTTCCTTCGTAGCTGCAGGCGTGCCAGCCTTCAACTTGAGTTCCCTGAGCTGGGACTATGGCACACAGACCTGGCATACCAACGTGGACACCTACGACAAGGTGGTCTTTGACGATGTGAGAAGCAATGCGATCCTAGCCGCGATCATGGTCTACATGGCTTGCGAGGAGGAAAACATGGTCTCTAAGGAAGTGCGTATCCCGCTGGATTTCCGCAGCGGCGAGCCGACCTCTTGGCCAACACCCCGCTCTCCAAACAGAAAGGGCGGCTTGGACTAAGCCGATCTCCATTCGCAATATTGAAAAGTCCCGCCGAAGCGGGACTTTTTCGTTTGGGTATAGCTTCGGTCTTCAATCTCCGGTCTCCCAGCCCCTATTCCAAATACCTCCTCGCCCACTCGATAAAATACGGCCAGTTTGGGCCGACGGTATGGCCTCCCTCATGCTGTCGGAAAGCCAAATCCCCATCCACCAAAGTTTGGATAGGAGGAAACTCGGAGACAGACAGCGGCTTTTTGCCCAACAAGTCATAAACCGGCCCAGCCAGCACAGCCGCGTCAAACATCCCCTTGCCGTCGATCCACTGACCCTCTACGGTCGGCGAACCCACGGAAATAAACATCGGCCTAGGCGCACAGAGCGCGATCAGCTCATGCGCATCCACAGGCAGGTCGTCCTGATCCAGCGGCCCGGCATATTTGATGAAGTTTGGAGCAAACCAATGGTACTCTCCGGAGGAGGCGAGGTTTTCGATCTGCTCCCCAAAAACCCTTCGAAGCAACTTCGCCCCCCCTGCCCCAGAAGAACCGATCAGTCCTACTGCAAATCGCTCATCATAAGCCATGGCAACCAAGGCCGCCTTGCCGTATCGGGAAAGTCCCTCAATAACCACTTGATCGCCATTGATTGCTGGGTCATCTTGTAATAAGTCCAGCGTACGACTCGCTCCCCATGCCCAGGCTTTCAAGGTTCCCCAGTCATCCAGCTTTCTGGGCTCGCCCTGATTCATCAAACCAATAATCCCAGATCGTAAGCCTGCTCCGTTGTCCGGCTGATAGCTGGTTGGGATAAGCACCCCAAATCCCCAGCCCTCCGAAAGCACTTGTTCCTGCCAGCTTGGGCCTGGAGGAGCCGGAGGTCTTTGCATCCCTACTGGCCAGACCCATCCAAACTCCAAGACCAAAGGAACCGACTTATCCACATTTTTTGGCACCGCATATTCAAAATCGATCGCCACCGAAATGGAAGGATAGTCGGAGTTATCCACAATTCCTTTCATCCTCCGGTAGACTGCTAGCGTGTTTCCAATCAGCGTATCTTTCTCCAAAATCAGCTGCCATTGAACAGAAGGGAGGTTTTCTGGAGTTCTACCATACATCTCTCGATCAAAGAGTTCAACCAATTCAGTTTTCCGCTTGTCCCAATCCTTCGCTTTTTTGACTGGTTTTCCACTTTCGAAAACCAGCGGATCAGGTACATTTTCGTAGTGAACTTTACTTTCATCTGAGTTGGCGGCATTAGGTGCCTGAGGATTTCCGGAGGGCCCGGGCCTGAGACTTTCGATCCCAAGTTTTTGCATCATAAGTTGATGATCGGCCTGGCTGAGTCTATTCAAACTATCCCGCTGCTGTTGGGACATTTGGGCAAAACAAAATGGTACAATAAGTAAGAGTACTGCAAGAATAGAAAGTTGTCTACGCATTTGATTTTGGGCTTAAGGACTTAAAAGCTAACGCATTTCAATGAATAACCGCGAAAATTCAGACTAAGAAACTATAAAGCTTTCTGCCATTTTGAAAGGCTTGGATGCTTCGGTATCTTCCCCAAACGACAACCTTATGAAGAAGTCCATCCTCTTTTTTTGCATTGCTGTTATCTGGTCCCCGACCTTTGCCCAAACTGCCGCAGACTACCTTTCTGCCCCCTTCCCTACTTATATGACGGCCGCACCGGACGGCAAATCAATCGCTTGGATTTTCAACGATCGAGGTGAGCGAAATGTCTTTTTTGCGAAAGCACCCGAATTTAAGACAGAAAAATTGACACATGATCAAGGCGACAATGGCTTGGATCTAGGCCCCTTGGTTTTTTCCCCCGATGCAAAAACTCTTCTTTTTGTCAGAGGGAACTCCAGAAATTCCGCCGGACAAGCGGCAAACCCAGCCCAACTGCAACAGAATACAGACAAGAAAATCTACAGTCTTGACTTAGAAAGCGGTAAAAGCCGATGGTTTGCACCAGGAGCCTCGCCGACTTTCAGCCCTGACGGGAAAAGCGTCGCCTACCTTATGGGCGGAGCGGTCTATTTCAAAGCTAGTGCTGACACCACGGATTCCATTGAGCAGTTGTTCACAGCTAGAGGAAGTGCATCCATGCTTTCCTTTTCGCCTGACGGAAAATACTTGGCTTTCATGTCTGGGCGCGGGGATCATTCCTACATCGGGCTATGGGATTTTGAGAATAAGAAACTAACCTATCCAGAAGCTAGCTTAGACTTCGATGCCTATCCGACTTGGAGTCCTGACGGGAAAAGGTTGGCCTATCTCCGGATTCCAAACATCCTAAATCTATTACCCTTCACATCTATCACGGAGGCAAATCCCTGGAGTATCCGAATTCTGGACCTTGAAACCATGAAGGCAGCGGAAGTATGGAAAGCCGATCTTGGAAGAGGCTCCGTCATGGTAGACGATCTACCAGCCCAAGCGGAGCGGCTTTGGTGGACGCCCGACGGTTCCTTGGTTTTCCCATGGGAAAAGACCAATTGGATGCAACTCTACTCCATCAACCCTCAAACCAGGGAAGTCAAGCACCTGACTCCGGGAGCTGGACAGGTAGAATGGGTTCACCAATCCTTTACGGGAAACTCCCTGCTGGTCATGCACAACATCGGAAACACGGAGCGAAGACAGGTTTCCAAATTGGACTTATCCACATTTGAATTGGCGTTGCTCAGTGACACGACGTCTATCGACTGGGGAGCGGTGGCGCTGGCTGATGGAGTGGCCTATTTTTCTTCTTCTTGGAATCGACCGGGATGGCCGATGATTCAATCAAGGGGGAAAACTAAGCTGCTGGCTGAGGAGCTATTCCCAACAGCTTTCCCCAAAGTCCACAGCAAACCAGAGTCCATCAGAATCGAGGCGTTGGATGGATTTGAGTCATTTGGACAGCTTTTCCTTCCAAAAGACTATGATCCAAACAATAAATATCCCGCGGTGATATTCCTCCACGGAGGTTCTAGACGCCAGATGCTTCTCGGATATAACTATAGCATGTATTATTCACATACTTATGCCACTCAGCAGTACTTTGCATCTCAGGGATACATCGCCCTATCACTGAATTACCGAAGTGGGATTGGTTATGGAATGGACTTTCGTGAGGAAGATAACTATGGAGCAGGTGGAGCTAGTGAAGTTCAAGATGTAATGGCGGCAGCGGATTATTTAGCAGCAAGGCCGGATGTGGATAAGTCCCGAATTTCACCTTGGGGAGGCAGCTATGGCGGCTTTCTGACAGCACACGCTTTGTCACAGGCACCAGAGAAATTCAACGTCGGAGTAGACATTCACGGAGTCCACAATTGGAATAACGACATCCCAGTATTTGCGTCTTGGTACGCGCCAGAAAAGTTTCCCGAGATGGCTGATTTAGCCTATAAATCATCCCCGATGAACTATGTGGATAACTGGAAAGATCCAGTGCTACTTATTCATGGAGATGATGACCGAAATGTGTTGTTTTCAGAAAGTGTCGAGCTCGCCGAAGTCCTTCGAAAACAGGGAGTTCACGTCGAGCAAATCGTCTATCCCGATGAAGTTCACTCCTTCCTTTTACATCGAAATTGGGTGAGGACCCTAGAGGCAGCCTTTGAATTCATCAACAAATATTCTTTGACGAAATAGGGGTTTAGCTATAGCGAAAAGAACTAAGAATGTGAAAAAGACCCCCCAGGTTTTGAAATCCTACTAGGTCTAAAATCAGAGTTTTGTTCCAGAATGCCTACCTCACCGAAAACTTATAAGTACACGTCTGGGCGTACTTTTCTCCCGGTTTAAGGATTGTCGAAGGAAAGGCTGGTTGATTCGGCGAATCAGGAAAGTGTTGGGTCTCGAGGCAAAGTGCCGCGCGATAGTTATACGGCTTTCCACCTTTTCCCTTGATCGATCCATCGAGGAAGTTTCCCGAGTAAAACTGAATTCCCGGCTCCGTGGTCCAAACCTCCATTCCGATTCCGGTTTGCGGAGCAAAGACCGTCGCAGCGAGCTCCAGCTCTCCTTCTTTCTTTTTATCCAAAACCCAGTTGTGATCAAACCCTCCACCGAACGTGAGCTGTTCGGTGGTCTCGGATATGTCTTTGCCAATGGCTTTTGCTTTTGTAAAATCCATCGGCGTGCCAGCCACTGGGTCATTCGTCCCAAATGGAATCAGGGTGCTGTCCACCGGGGTGTATTTACTGGCCACCAGCTGAAGCTCATGGTCGAGAATGTCGCCGACTCCCTCTCCGTTTAGATTGAAGAAGGAATGGTGCGTCAAATTGACGGGAGTTGCTTGGTCGGTCTCGGCTTCGTAGGTGATCTTGAATTCGTTTTCCTCGGTCAGGAAATAGCTCATCTTCACCGTGAGATTTCCGGGAAAGCCTTCTTCCCCGTCTTTGGAGAGGTACTGGAATACGACGTGGGAATCGTCGGACTCCACGACCGTCCAGTTGACGTTGTGAAAACCACCCGGCCCGCCGTGCAGCGTATTTTGGCCGTTGTTGATCGGAAGGGAGTACGTTTTCCCATCCAGTTCAAACTTGCCCTTGGCAATCCGGTTGCCGTATCGTCCGATGGCAGTTCCCAAAAAGGGCTCAGCCGAACCCAGATATTCCTCCGGCGTATCGAAGCCGAGAACGATGTCAACCAGCGTCCCGTTTTTGTCAGGTACCCACAGATTCATGACGCGGGCCCCGAGCGTGGTGACCTGCATTCTGACTCCTTTTGCATTGGTCAACGTGAGGATCTGATAGGAACTCTGAAAGGGAGTGATCAAAGGCTCCTTCGTCTCGGCGGGCTTCTGGGAACAGGAGCTGGCGAAAAAAAGGGCAGAAAAAGCTGCGACAGAAAGTATGCGATAAGTCATTGTAGTGTGTTTAGGCGGGATTCAGAATTCGATTCCCCAATTTCTAGTGAGTTTAAAACTATTCGTAGATGATTCGTACAGATTTAAAATGTGCCTGAGCAGTAGGAGCACCCTTGGCCACCAAACCCAGGCGAAAGCCCATGCCCCAAGGTACCAAATGCCTGACATCCTGCTCGGGACCGACTTGAATAATCTTGCCGTCTACGGAGACCGAGGTCGTCATGAGATAACCTGCTTTCATGCTCAGGATCAGTTTCACTTCCTTGCCGACAGGAAGGGATTCGGTGGCGATCTCTTTGGTCTTTTGGTCGATTGTCTCCCAGAGGGTCACCTGGTCTCCCTTAACCGAAACGCCCATTCCAGCCACGGGAGCACCAAACTTGTTGCTCGCTCCACCGATCACCGCCAGTCCTCCGGCAGCCTCCGCATTTGGAATCAGGATCGCTTCATAGCGGTAGTCCAAGGTTTTGCTGCCTTGTACCAGGAGTGTCCCTAAGTTTTCATTCTCCTCCGAAGCCTGGAGCAGCAGCCCTTTCTTCCCAGTCTCAAAGTGAATATCCTGCGTCACCCGCCACTGCCAAACTGGGTCTAGGCGCTTTTTGAAATCATCGGTAAACTCCAGGGAGGCCATGCTGCGGGTGTAGCTCTCATCGTTGGTGAAAACCGGCCAGTCGTCACTCGTCCATTCGACTTTCTGAAGGACTCCCTGGCGACCCACATAGACGCTGCCGGTCGTATTGTAGGCGTGATTGAGCAACCAAAGCTCACCGTCCTTCTCGACAACGGTGCCATGGCCGGGACATTTCCAGCTCGCGTTGTCCTGGATCACGGGATTCTGCTCGTATTTTTCCCAAGGGCCAAGTAGCGATTTGCTTCGTGCGACGCCAGTCACGTAGTCGCAGTCGATTTCACAGCAGCCCCGGGCCGAGTAGGTCGCATAGAAGTAGCCGTTTTTGCGGAAGATGGCGATCCCCTCTACCAATCCGCCTTCCCAAGGCTGATCGTTGCGGAAGAGCTCGTGCATCTCACCGATCAGCTCAGTTCGCTCTTCATTGATCTCCTGCGCCCACATCGGAGTCTTTTGACCGCGGCTGTTGCCGTCTTCTTTCCACAGAAGAAAAAGCTTCCCGTTCTCATCGCGAGCTTCGAAGGCATCAATCGAACCGAGTTCCTGAGCGACAAGCGGGCCATGATCCGCAAATTTTCCATCGGGACTGTCCGCACTTGCCACGGCCACACTCAGGCGGTTGGTCGCTTTATCCCGTGCGGTGTAGTACGCGTAGATTTTGTCCTGCTTCTCGTCGTAGGAAAGCTCCGGCGCCCAGAAGTTATTTTTAGCCCAAGTAGGGGCCCCTTCGGGAAAGACATAGTTGATCAGCTCCCAATTCTCCAGATCGGCGGATTTGAAGATGGGAAAAAGCGGCGCCCATTCGTTGGACGTCGCAGAGGCATAGTAGAACTTGCCAATCTTGACCACCGTAGGGTCGGGCCTATCTCCAGCTAAAACCGGGTTTGGAATCCCATTCCCCTGCGCAAAAGCTTGCTGCATCGCAAACGCGAGCACAAAAAGGAGCAGTAGGCTCTGGTGCATTTTGGTATATCGACTCATACTGGGCTTATTGTTTTAATTCGGGAAAAGCAGTGATTCGCAGTCGCGCCGCACCCATCGGAATCAGCGTCACTTCCTCCACGGGTTCTGCGGAAGTTTTGGGCAGGTCTTTTAGCTCTCCGACGAGGCCGGTTTCATCCAGTTGCCATTCCGGGATTCGTTTTGCCTTCACCAGGATCTTGATCGGCACTTCTTCTAGGGTAAAGGGAAAATTGGAAGCCGGCCATTTGCCTTTCATCACCTCAAAAGAAGAAGCCAGATCGTCCTCATCGACGACCAGCGAGTAGTTCCAGTCAGTCACCGGCCTCACTTCCCAAGAAGGCCACTGCTGGGTGTCGGCGCCTTGTTGCCATTTGGAGTCCCAAATGGCGGTTTTGTCGCTTTCTTCTTTGATGTACTTCTCGCGGATCTTGAGGGAGTAGGTCAGCGGTCCACGAGAGATGCTGAGGCTGTTGCTGTTTTTCTCCCAGCGTTTGGAGGCGATCTCCATCGGGAGAGAAAGTGTGACGCGGTCACCGTCTTTCCATTCCCGCTGGATCTTTGCGAAGCCGATGCCGGAAATTCCATCCTTCACTTCCTCTCCATTGATGGTAATCTTAGCGGCTTTTGCCCAAGCGGGAATTCTTAGATAGAGTGGAAAAGCAACCCACTTCGGCGTATTTACCGTGAATCGGATCTCCTCTTCAAAAGGATAATTCGTCTCCTCGGCGATGCTCACTTCGGTTCCGTCGCCTACTTTCACGGTGACTTTGTTGGCTCCGTAGAGGGATGCCGCCACACCATTGTCAGGGGTAGCCATCCAGAGATTTTCGATGAAATACGGCCAACCCTGTGCATGGTTGTGCTGGCAGCAGCGGGAGCTAAACGGATTCATCAGCAGAAAAGGCCCACTGTTGGCAATGCCAGGATGGTGGTTTTTGGAGTCCAGCAGCACCATGTTGGGCGAGGTGATGTAGTGCAGCGCCTTGAAATCTGGCATGACCGCCGCCGGGTAGGTATTGTAAGCAACTTCCTCCGCGTGATCTCCCCAGAAGGGATCCCCGGTGATCCGAAATAGGTGCTCGTCTGAATTCATTTGCTCCACCATGCCGCAGGTTTCGACCCCTTGACGCGGGTCTGCGTAGCCGGGACGGGCATTTTCGTCTGAGCCAAACATGCCTCCTGGCACCTGTCCAAAATGTTCCCGAATGATCTGGAAGTTCTCATAGGTAGCCTTCAGATCCGCCTCGTTCTTGGAAAGTTGGTAGTACTGAGCCGGTTCGCGGAAGGCCTGGGCATGGTTGACATTGTGCCAATCTACCTGATCGCGGTACCAATCCGGCACCTCTCCGCCGTCTCTGACTTCTCGGTGATTCCGCACCTGCTCCAGAGGCAGATCACGACCGGTCCAGTTGGAGGTATTTTGGTGGATCTTCTCGGCCAAGTCCAGCAGAAACTCATCTCCGGTGCGATTGTATAACCACAATACACTGTGCAGGTTGTCCCCTCCACGGAGTCGCTGCCAATAGCCTTCCAAAAACTCTCCATCCGGCACTGTCAACTCGTAGCGAAAATACTTCGTCATCAGCTCGATGACGCGCTGATCCTGGGAATACTCGTAATAGGACTGGAGACAATACAGCATGATCATCTTCGCCCAGAAATCAGGATGGTCGCCGTCCATCAGTACTGGGCCGAAGTCGCCGTTGTCGCGCTGACTGTTCAGCACACTTTCGATCCAAACCATGGCTTCATCGATCATCGCCTGATCCTTGGTGATATAGCCGATGTTGGCGTAGCCCTTGAGCCAATAGGGCACTTCTTCCCAGCCCCATTCGCCGGTGCCGTCCGGAGAGAGCCAGGCATTGTTGGTCTTTTGCAGCCAGGCGGAGATCTCACCCAAGTTGCCGGTCAGACCATTCTTTTGACGGACCAAGTATTCTTTTAGAAATCCTTCCGGCTGCACCGCTCCCACCGGCAATTTGATCAAGGCGCTGGGGAGGAGCGGAGCCCGGTTGCCGATGTAATGGGCGTTGGTACCGGAAGCTTCGATTTTTGGCACAACGGTCACTTCGGTCTCGGGGCTCTTTTCGCTGGAGCAGGCGATCATCGCCAAAGAAAGCCCTGACAAAGCAAGTTTTTTAAGTATTCCTCGGGCTGAAAAAACTGGGGAGCCAGTGATGAAACGCGTCATGATTTTGAAATAGGTTAAGGCTGAAAGATCGGCATTGCCTGTGGACCAAGTCCCGGCTGCATATTTTCAATGACTGGCCATCCGTCAATCCACAAAAGAGGATCAAGATACAACGCTCGTCTGTTGGTGCCGTTTTTTAGTTTGGGTTTTTGCAAGTCCATGCCATGGTAAAGAAACCAGTCTTTGCCTTGGTCGTCAGTTATGATTTCCGCATTGTGACCAGGCCCGGCAACCCCCTTGCTACCCGGATTTCTAGCCAGAACCAGCTCTCCCGATTTACCATCCGTCAGCTCATTTCCTCTGCTGTCCACATAGGGTCCGGCGAGTTTTTTTGACCTTCCGACCAAAACACGATAGGTGGAGTTTGCCCCTTCGCAACAGGTGCCTGCGGAGCCGAAAAGGTAATAGTAGCCGTCTTTTTGATGAATGTAAGCCGCTTCAAGGTGATTGCCTGCGAGTTGGATTTTTTCGCCGACAGCCTTTTTTCCATCGAGAGAAAGCTCGGTGAGGAATAGCCCGTGAAAGCTTCCCCAGATCAGGTAGTTTTTTCCCTGCTCCTGAATGAAAAAAGGGTCGATGGAGTTTCTCACACCGATCTCTTCAGAAAAGAAGACCGGCCCCTGATCCAAAAAAGGGCCTTCTGGCGCATCGGAAATCGCCAAGCCAATTCCAGGATTGGGATCGCCCCAAGTGGAAAAGGAATAATACATCCAAAATTCATCACCAACCTGAGTCACGTCAGGGGCCCAAATGCCACCTTTTGGCTTCCAATCAGGCTTTTTGTCAAATGCATCCCGCTGATACTCCCAATGCACCAAGTCACTAGATTTCAGCACCGAAATCAAGTGGTAGCCGCCCTCCTCGCCCCAGTTATCCTCCGTGCCATAGGCGTAGAAATCGTCACCGACTCGGATCAGCGTCGGATCTGCAAGGACTGGCTCGAATACGGGATTTTGATAGGTGAGGGTATCGGAGGTATCGATCAGAACTTGAGCCAGGTCGCTCGAAGCTGCGTTGAAATAAAATCCGAAAATCCAGGGAAACACCAAAAAAAAGTAATGCATCAGGTCTCGTTTGGGTTATTGTTGAGCAGGATATTTTCAATCAATATCGGGCTGGAAGTCGGATTTTGTATAAAGTAACCTCGGAATTTGTATGAAATATGTAAAATTCAGAGTGCCTGTCGACCGAATACCAAGACAACATTGGTATATTTTAAATTCAAACCTTCGCCGCCAACCATGAAATTCCATCGGCCCATAATCCTGTTTCTTTCGTCGTTGCTGATGATTGCTCCTACTTTTTCCCAGCAAAAAATCCTCGAGTCAGCGCTCCTCCAAGCTGAGACAAATGGTTTCTCCGGAGTTATCCTGGCCGCAAAAGACGGGAAAATCCTAATGGAAAAAGCAATCGGCAAACGGTCTTTCGAGGAAAACGTCTCGCTGACGACCGGGGATATCTTTGAGTTAGCTTCGCTTTCCAAAGAGTTTACCGCGATGGTGATCATGATTTGTAAAGAAAAAAAGCTGCTGGACATAGATGATCCGGTGGAAAAGTACCTCGACGTTCCCTACAAAGGGATCACCATTCGCCACCTGCTGACACACACGAGCGGCTTGCCGGACTACCAGGCGGTCATGGATGTGCATTGGGACAAAAGTAAAGTTGCCGGAAATCCGGAGATCTTGGAATATCTCCGAAAATACGCGACACCAAAACTTTTCGAGCCAGGTGAAGAATACCGATACAGCAATACCGGCTATGTTTTGCTGGGAAGTATTGCTGAAAAAGCAACGGGAAAGGACTTTGTTGTCCTTTCACGGGAGTGGATTTTCAAGCCCTTGAAAATGACCTCCACCGACATCCGAAGTCTGGAAGAAAAAGCCGTCGTCAACAACTTTGCCGTAGGCCATCTCAAAGACAGCCTCGGGAATTATGTGAATGCAAACAAATTTCACGAGTCGGACTATACCGTATGGCTTGGCAACCGCAAAGGCCCGGGAAGAGTGAGTAGCAATGTAGGCGACTTGCTGAAATGGGATCAGGCCTTGTATTCTGAAAAATTGGTCAGCAAAGAAACGCTGGAGGAGGCTTTTTCTCCCTATCGATTAAACGACGGCACGAGGAGCTACTATGGCTTCGGCTGGGAAGTGGATCCCAAAAGCCCCTTTGGGAAGATGGTCATGCACACCGGCGACAACCCGGGCTATAAGACGATCATCGTCCGCTTCATCGAAGAAAACAAAACTATCATCGTACTTAACAACAATTATCATCCAGACCAGATTAAGCTGGTGGAGGCGGCGACACTTTCGCTCAGGAAATGGTGAGAGAAAGTATCGAGTATCAAGAATAAATAATAGCAAAGTTTCCTTTGATACCGAAAATAGCCGTACCTATAACGACTCCACCAGGGAAACGGCCTTTTCCCTACGCGATGGGCGGTCTCCCGAGATAATCGTATAAGGAAAACCGCTTACCTGAGCCAAGTAGAGATATTTCTCCAAAAAATACTGCCTCATCTCCAGCTCGGGATACTCGCGTAAGGGATCGGGAGTCCAAGGCAAATCCGTGTCGGTCAGCAAAACCAAATCGTATTTTCTCTCTTTAATCTGCTCCAAAACCCAAGGATCAGTTTTCCCAAATCGATGCTCCGACCAGATGTGGATCACTTTCAGATCGGTATCGACAAACAGAAATTTTTCCGCCTTTTTGGCGAGTTGATCTTCGGTTTTTACCTGACCTTTTCCGATTTGCAAAAGGTCTTCGTATTGATACGTGCGGTCGATTTTCTCCAAATATTCCCGTGCAAACTCAGGCACCCAAGGCTCGCCAAAATGATCGGCCAAGTCCTCAGCCAAGGTACTTTTGCCAGTCGACTCCGGCCCTAGGATCAGGATGCGTTTAGGATTGGACATAGCTTTTAGAAGATTTGATCCAGGCGAAAAGACCCACTGTGGCCAAGATGGTGAACACCAAGTATTGGAAAGAAGTCAGCACAAGGCCTTTGTAAAAATAAAGCGGAATGGAGACCAAGTCCGTCAGCAGCCAAAAGAACCAGTTTTCCACCTTCTTTTTGGCCATCAGCCACATGCCTACGAAGGCCGAAGCGGTCGTGAAGGAATCCCAATAGGGTACATCGCTGTCAGTGAAGGCTTTTAGCACGTTTGACAAAACCAGATAGGAGACCCCAAAAATAACGATCGAAGCCAACCAGCCATTAGCATCAAGCCATGTGACTGGGAGCACGGTTTGATTTTCCTTGGGATGCGTCCAGACGTACCAGCCATAGATCGACATGCCGAAGTAGTAGGCATTGATGCCCATGTCCGCATAGAGCTTGTACTCAAAGCAGATCCACACGTAAATCAAGGTGGAGATAATCCCCGTCGGGTACACCCAGATATGCTCCCGCATGGAATAAAAAACCGAGGCAATACCGAAAAATACTGCAGTCGCCTCCGGCCAGCTCATGTTGCGAAGGCCTTCGGCCAATCCATCCAGAAGAAATTGGAAATCCATGCTGCGAAGAAAGGGATAAAAAGAAGATTGGAACATTGCAAGATTGAAAATTGCTTTCGGAGCCAGACATACTAATTAGAATACCAGCTTTCATATCTCGGCTCTAGTTTCCTGGCTCTGGGCTCTCGCGTCTTGATACTTGATACCTACGTCTTGATTCTGCCCAGCTTTGCTTTCGGACAATTCCTGACTAGATTCCAACTTTTCTCCCGAAAAAGGAGTTTGATTCTTAACTTTGCCAACTATGACTTTGAGCACTTTACCAGCTACCATCGACATCGATTCCCTCGATCCCAGAGAATACATAATCATTAAAAACGCCCGAGTCAACAATCTAAAAAGCCTCAGCGTTGCCCTTCCCCGCAATAAATTCATCGTGGTCACCGGTCTTTCGGGTTCGGGAAAATCCTCTTTGGCCTTCGATACACTTTTTGCCGAAGGCCAAAGAATGTATGTCGAAAGCTTGAGCTCCTACGCACGCCAGTTTCTTGGAAGGATGGAAAAGCCCGACGTGGAGTACATCAAGGGCGTGGCCCCCGCCATCGCCATCCAACAAAAGGTCAGCAACAAAAACCCGCGCTCTACGGTCGGTACCACCACGGAGATTTACGACTATTTGAAGTTGCTTTTCTCCCGTGTCGGAAAGACCTTTTCTCCGATCTCGGGCAAAGAAGTGAAGCATCACACGGTCTCCGATATCGTGGACTATGTGCAGTCTTTTGAAGAAGGTGCCAAAGTCATGATCTCCTGTCCGCTACAGGTCGAGCGTGGCCGCAAGATCGAGCAAGAGCTCGAGCTTTTGCTGCAGAAAGGCTACACCCGGATCCTGATCGATGGGGAAGTATTTTTCGTCGAGGATTTGTTGGGAGAAAAGAAGGTCAAAAAGGGCAAATATGAAATCCTGATCGACCGGGTATCGGTGCACAAAGAAGACGAAGACAATCAATTTCGAATTGCCGACTCTGTCCAAACTGCCCTTTTCGAAGGTCACGGCGACTGCAAAATCACCGTGCCGGAGGTAGAGACTAAGTCCTTTTCTGACCGATTCGAACTCGATGGCATGAGCTTCGAACTTCCATCCGTCAACTTTTTCTCCTTCAACAATCCGTATGGAGCCTGCAAGCGCTGCGAGGGATTTGGGAATGTTTTGGGCATCGACCGCGATTTAGTGATTCCGGATAAGGATCTCTCGGTCTACGAAGGAGCCATCGCTCCCTGGAGAGGCGAATCCAGCCGTCAATGGTTGGAACCTCTGCTCAAAAAAGGAATCGAATTCGACTTTCCGATCCACCGATCTTACAACGAACTCACCGAAAAAGAACAAGAAGTCATTTGGACTGGGAATAAATATTTCCAGGGCTTGAATGCTTTTTTCGAAGATCTGGAAACCAAAACCTACAAGATCCAATACCGCGTGATGCTGTCCCGATTTCGTGGGCGGACTACCTGTCCCGACTGCCGGGGCACAAGATTGCGCAAAGACGCTTCCTACGTGAAGTTGCAGGATAAATCGATCACAGATATCGTCCTGATGCCGATTGAGGATGCCTTGGCTTTTTTCCAAAAGATCGAGCTTGCTCCCCACGAAGCAAAGGTCGCCAATCGACTTTTGAAGGAAATCACTAGCCGATTGGAGTTTATGGATCAGGTCGGCCTAGGTTATCTTACTCTAAACAGGCTCACCTCCACACTTTCCGGAGGAGAATATCAGCGGATCAAACTGGCGACCTCACTCGGTTCCGCGCTGGTCGGCTCGATGTACATCCTCGACGAACCGAGCATCGGGCTTCACCCTCGCGACACGGATCGCTTGATCGAGGTACTTCATGAGTTGAAAAATCTCGGCAATACGGTCATCGTGGTGGAGCATGAGGAAAAAGTGATGAAAGCCGCCGACCAAATCATCGACATCGGCCCAGATGCCGGTGTGCATGGCGGGGAGTTGCTTTTTCAGGGAAAAATCGAAGATCTGATTGCCTCTGGCCAAACCTACACGGCCAAGTATCTGCGGGGCGAGGAGAAAATTTTTGAAAAATCCGGCAACCGAAAATGGAAGGATTCTATTACCATAAAGGGTGCCCGGGAAAACAACCTGAAAAACCTAACCGTCCAATTTCCGCTGAACACGCTCAACTGCGTCACGGGAGTATCCGGTTCCGGAAAATCAACCTTGATCAAAAAGGTCTTGTATCCGGCCTTGGGCAAGATGCTGGGAACGGTGATCGACGAGGGCGGAAAATACGAGCGGCTCGAAGGGGACTACAAGCGCATCACCCAAGTGGAGTTTGTCGATCAAGACCCAATCGGTAAGTCTTCGCGCTCCAATCCAGTGACCTATGTGAAGGCCTATGACGCTATCCGTAACCTGTTTTCCGAGCAGCCTCTTAGCAAGCAGCGTGGCTATAAGCCGGCCTTTTTCTCGTTCAATGTGGACGGCGGCCGCTGTGAAGGCTGTCAGGGTGAGGGTATCACGACGGTGGAGATGCAGTTTATGGCTGACATCCACCTGACCTGTGAATCCTGCAAGGGCAAGCGCTTCAAGAATGAAATCTTGGAAGTCAAATACAAGGATAAGGACATCTCCGAAGTCCTGGATATGACGATCGACGAGGCTTTGGAATTCTTCAAGGGAAAAACCCAGATCATTAACCGTCTCCAGCCGCTTCAGGAAGTGGGTCTCGGCTACATCGGCATGGGCCAAAGCTCGAATACACTATCCGGCGGCGAGGCACAGCGGGTGAAATTGGCTTCTTTCTTGGGAAAAGGTGGCACCAAACACGGAGATCATATCCTCTTTATCTTCGACGAACCGACCACCGGCTTGCACTTCCATGACATCAGCAAGCTCCTCCACAGCATCAATGCCCTGATCGACCAAGGTCACTCCGTCATCATCATCGAGCACAACACCGAGGTGATCAAGTCTGCGGACTGGGTAATCGACCTGGGACCTGAGGGGGGAAATAAAGGGGGATATCTGACTTTTGCCGGCACACCCGAGGACATGGCCAAAGAAGAGGAAAACTACACGGCGAAGTACCTTCGGGAAAGTTTTGTTTAATTAAAACCTTCCAGGTTTTTGAAACCTGGAGGGTTTGCATATATATTCGCTCCCACAAACCGGGATCTTAGCTCATCCGCGATAGCTATCGGGAGGTTTAGAGCGAATTCATATTGGGATCTTAGCTCAGTTGGTTTAGAGCGCTGCTTTGACAGAGCAGAGGTCATGGGTTCGAATCCCTTAGATCCCACAACTTTAAAACCTAACTATCTGAAATATTGATCGTTAGGTTTTTTGTTTTTGGTAGGGGTGCAATTTGGGGTGTTGATTTCATAGAGATGCATCAAGGAATTTCAATAATGACAACTCAATACCTGGCCAGCACCGGAGCGGTCTGATCCTGGATGAATTTTTGAACACTAACATTCGCTAACAACCGAGCACCTCGTTGATTGGCACTTTTAAATCTCAGGTTTTCTCAAGCTCCCATTGGCCAAGGAAACGGATCTATTTTCGCAGCGCCCACGCTGTTTGGTTCAAAGCTTTATTTCATCTCGAATCTCTCGGTCAGCAATATCGTCTGCAACGTCCTTTGTTCCTTCTCGTCCAAGTTCTCTTGGAGTGTCAGTTTTTGTAGGATCTGGGTTTTGTCGTTCCCGGCCAGAAGTAGTTCCAGTGCCATTTGCTCTAGGTTCTTCTTTTCGGGCGTTCTGCTATTTAATTTCTCCAGAATAAGTTTGATTTTCGCCATCTTCTGGGCTTTCTGCATATTGTCCATTGATTTTTCTGGTTAAGACCCTGTGAATCTGTTTGCTAATATCAAATAAAAGTCATGCAGGTCGATTGGATTGAATCGCTCTAGTCAGCCCGGCAACTGAAGATGCCAACTACTTCCCAAACATTCCAATCGGAATAGCAATAATTAAGTGCGTTATGGCGGTATAGGTGTAAAGATTGTTTTCACCAAACATCTTGAAAATCCAATAGATTTCAGACAAAAAGGGCAGCAGTAGGGATAGTAAGCCAGCAAATATCCCCCCTTCAGAAAAGGCGATAATCACTGTCCAAATATGGGTGATTGTAGCAGTGATTATGAATATCATCCCGATAATTCCAGCGATTCCTTTCATTGGTAGACTTTAATTTGAATTACGATGTTCAACAATATTAAAATGACAAAGCCAGTAACAGCTATCCATTGTACATGCTCTCTTAAAAGCTTTATCAACGCAAACCCCAAAAAGAACGAGACTAAAGGGATAACAAGTCCATAATACCAGCCAAAATCAATCGCTCCCGCAATAATGAAGTAGATACCGACTAAGAGAGAAAAAGTTTTAAAATTCCCGCCTATCTTGGATGTGAACCATCCTCCAATTGAAAGCCCGGTTTTTACCGCAAAATCATAGTAGCTAATAATAACCCAAGCGAAAGAGACTATTCCGATCAATAAAAAAATTCTTGGCTCCATAATTTTGAAGTAAGTCAAGCTTTAAATTTACGCCTCCGCTTGAATGAAAAAATACCCAGTACTGGGTATTTTTTGTCAAGAACCGCACATAATATCGTCATCAAAAAAATCTGTCAGAATAGTCGGTGGCTCAAAAACCATCGACTCTTGTTCCTTCGTTAGCCTTTCCAATATGTCAAACATGGATTCTTCTTCTGGTTCTTCCGGTGTAGTGGGTTGCTGAACCATTTTGATTATTGTTTTAGTTCTCGGGCTTTTTCCCTATTTCTGTCTTATCTATCAAGATAGCGAAATTTCGCTTTAAGATCCGACCTTTAAGGTTCGACAATTTCAGAAGCTCTTTCCATTTAGAAGTTAGATCTTCGACACCAAATTTATCCTCGATTAAAGATTATCGCCATATAACAAACTATTTCAGAGTTTTTTGCAATAAATTACTTGCCTAAAAACTCCTTCAATCCCACCGCCTTCACTTTCTCCGACAGGGGATATCCATCTTCGATCCTACAGATCACAAAACCTTCCTCTGCCCCCGTATCTTCCATGGAGATCTGAAGGCCTTTGGTGAGTTTCGGTGAAAGCGTGTTTTTGATTTCGATGGCCGTCTTGACCACACCGTTTTTCACCAAAAGCAGGTCACATTCCGCGCCTTGGTGCGTTCGGTAGAAATAGTATTCGTATTCATCCCCAAAAGTCGCTGCAATTTGCTCGATCACAAAGCCTTCCCAAGAAGCTCCGATCTGTACTAAATTTCGCAAAGCCTCCATCGTATCCACCCCGGTGAGAGAATGCAGCAATCCTGTGTCCCGAATAAAGACCTTGGGAGACTTCACCAAGCGCTTCTTGATGTTGTGGTGAAAAGGCTGCAAGACCCTCACCATGAAAGAACCTTCGAGAAATTCCAAGTAGCGATTCACGGTCGGACGGGTGATTCCCAGCGCTCGCGCAAAACTTTCTGCATTCCAGATTCCTCCTTGCGCATTGGCCAGCATGATCCAAAACCGCTCCACCAGCCTCGGATCTGTACTCAAACCAATCTGCGCCAAGTCTCTTTCAAGATAGGTCTTGATGAAGTTTTGCCTCCAAATCTGACTTTCCCGATCTGTCTTCGCCAAAAAAGACAGAGGAAAACCTCCGCGGATCCAGAGTTTCTCCAATTCCGAGTCCTCTATTTCTCCCAAGAAAAAAGGAGTCAGCTCCAGATAGCCAATACGGCCAGCCAAGGAGTCCGCAGAACTTCGGATCAAATCCGGCGAAGCCGAACCCAATACAATAAACCGTCCCGGCTCACGCTGCTCATCAATCAAGCTTCGCAGTTCGGCAAACAATTCCGGCATGAGTTGGATCTCATCGAGAATCACCGTCTTGTCGGTATGTGCTTTCAGAAAAAGCTCCGCATCCACCAATTTGGCGCGGTCAGAGGCTTTCTCCAGATCGAGGTAAATGCTGTCTTTATCCAGTTTCAGGTTTTTGACAAGCGTAGTCTTCCCTACCTGCCTTGGCCCCAGGAGGCCAACAGCGGGGAAAATCGAGAGATATTCCTGAAGCAGCGGGAAAATTTGTCTTTCTTTTACCATGAAAATCGAAAGTTTCATTTACGTATTTCATGGTAAATGTACGTCAATTCGATCAGCAAAAAACATCTTTACCATGAAAATCGAAAGTTTGATTTACGATTTTCATGCTTAATTCAAATAAGGACAACGCCTTTGCCGAGCATTTTCCTATCCAAGATAGCCTGTAGGGCCTTAGGAGCTTCTTCCAAAGAATAGGTCTTGCCGATGTGTTGCCTGATCTTTCCCTCCTGAATCCAAGCAATCAGTTGGCGGGTATTTTCGAAACTTGCCTTGGCTTCTAGCTTGGAAAACTGTCCCCAAAAAACACCTACAATCGAGCAGCCTTTGAGTAAGGGCAGGTTCATAGGGATCTGTGGAATATCCCCATTAGCAAAGCCTACGATCAGATAGCGCCCTTTCCAGGCAATACCCCTCAAGGCCGACTCGGTAAATTTTCCTCCTACCGGATCATAGATCACATCAGCGCCTTTGCCACCGGTAAGTTCTTTGATGCGGACTTTAAGCTCTTCAGTCTCATAGTTGATGAGATAATCCGCGCCTTTTTCTCGGCACAAATCCAGCTTTTCTTGTGAAGAGGCTGCCGCAATCACCGTCGCCCCCATCAACTTTCCAAGTTCCACCGCTGCCAGTCCGACGCCTCCAGCCGCTCCTAGTACCAGCAAAGTTTCCTCGGCTTGGAGACTTGCTCTATCCTTGAGCGCATGGTAGGAGGTCCCATAGGTGTACAGGGTCGTGGCTGCCACTTCCGCGGGTAAACCTGGGGGCAGTGAAAAGACCCGATCTGCGTCGACGACGACCTTTTCCGCAAAACCACCCCAGCCGCAAAGTGCCAACACGGATTGCCCGATTTGGAAATTTGCCACTTCCGCGCCGAGAGCAAGAATCTTTCCCGCGACTTCTCCTCCCGGTGAAAAAGGCAGTTCCGGCTTAAATTGATACTTATTCTGGATGATCAGCACATCCGGGAAGTTGACTCCACAAGCCTCCACAGCAATCAAAATCTGCTTTGGGCTGGGAACGGGATCAGAAATCTCTGCAATTTTTAGCGTGTCGGGAAGCCCAAACTCGTCACAAATAACCGCCTTCATCGTTTAGCGTAGTCTATCTGGAATAAAAGAAAGCTCAAACTAGGCAAATCCTTATGAAAGGGATAATTTTGAGGCCTTTAGAATCACAAAAACACCCCAAATATGTCTGCAGCTGCATTTATTGAAAAAAACAAAGACCGCTTTCTCAACGAACTCCTCGACTTGCTCCGGATTCCTTCCGTGAGTGCCGATCCCAAGTTCAAAAACGATGTCTTTGCGGCAGCAGATTTTGTCAAAGAATCCCTGGAAAAAGCCGGAGCAGACCTAGTCGAAGTCTGCGAGACCGCAGGCTATCCGATCGTGTACGGGGAAAAAATCATCGATCCCAGCTTGCCAACTGTCTTGGTCTATGGACACTACGACGTGCAGCCAGCGGATCCCTATGAACTTTGGGATTCTCCTCCCTTCGAGCCAGTGATCAAAAAGACCACCATCCACCCAGAGGGAGCCATCTTTGCCCGTGGATCAGCGGACGACAAGGGCCAGTTTTACATGCATGTCAAAGCTTTCGAAGCCATGATGGCCACCGGCGAGCTAAGCTGCAACGTCAAATTCATGATCGAAGGCGAAGAAGAAGTCGGTTCGGACAATCTAGATGCTTTTGTGATTGCCAACAAAGAGCGCCTGAAAGCAGACGTGATCCTCATCTCCGACACGCACATGATCAGCATGAAGGATCCGTCCATCACCGTTGGATTGAGAGGCATGGCCTACATGGAAGTGGAAGTGACCGGTGCCAACCGTGACCTCCACTCCGGTACCTATGGCGGTGCGGTTGCCAACCCGATCAACGTGCTTTGCAAGATGATTGCTTCCCTCAAGGATGAAAATGAGCATATCACCATTCCCGGCTTTTATGAAAAAGTCCAGGAACTCGCCGATGAGCAAAGAAAACGTCTGAATGAGGCACCTTTTGAGCTCAAGGAATACCAGGACAAACTCGACATCGAATCTGTCCACGGAGAAAACGGCTTCACCACCATCGAGCGCGTAGGCATCCGACCTACCCTTGATGTCAATGGCATCTGGGGCGGCTACACCGGCGAAGGAGCCAAGACGGTTTTGCCTTCCAAAGCTTTCGCAAAAATATCCATGCGCCTGGTGCCCAATCAGGACTGGCATGAGATCGCCAAACTGTTCGAAGATCACTTCAAGTCCATCGCTCCGAAATCCGTGAAAGTGAAGATCAAAAAACACCACGGTGGTGCGCCTGCCGTCGTTTCGGATAGCTCGGTAGGTTACCAAGCGGCCGAGGCGGCAATGGAGGAGACCTTTGGCAAAAGACCTATCCCAACCCGAGAAGGCGGATCTATTCCGATCGTTGCCTTGTTCCAAAAGGAACTCGGTTCCGACCCAATCTTGTTTGGTTTTGGTCTGGACACCGATGCTCTGCATTCTCCAAACGAGCACTATGGCGTGAAAAACTACTTCATCGGCATCGAAACCATCGCAGCGTTTTTCAGACACTTCCGTAATCTCAACCAAAAGTAAGCGGCCACTTTTTCGGCTAGGTCCGAAAAAATGCCACTTGCACATTGACCAAAACAGCTTTGATCCGAATTTCCCAATCTTCTTTCCGAAGTATCAAAACCGGCGGCCTTTGGCTTCTGGTTTTTCTGTTGAATACACTCGTTGCCCAAGCTCAGCTTGTCAAGCCGCCAAAATGGACTTTTTCCCTGGAGCCCAAAACGCTCAAAGTAGGGGAGCCAGCAACTTTGGTGTTGGAAGCTGAAATTCCCATGGGCTGGTACGTCTATTCCAACGATTTTGACAAGAATCTGGGGCCACTTTTGACCGAGTTTAAGTCAGAGACTTCCGCGGATTTTGCTGAGGGAGGAAAACTCAAGGCAATCGATCCCAAAAAGAAGTTTGACGATGTATGGGAAGGGGATGTGACCTATTTTATTGGAAAAGGGCGTTTTGAGCAGCCAGTGATCCTGAAAAAACCTTCGGGTAAGATCATTGCCACGCTAGAGTATCAGATGTGCTCCGACCTTACCGGCCAGTGCATTAACTACGAAGAGGACATCGAATTGCCTTTCACTGCCAGCCCAGCCCAGACCAATTCTCCTCAATCTGAGATTACAACTTCCGGTTCTGCTGCTTCTCCAGAAGCAGAAGCCACAGCTATTTCTACAGCCAAGGGAGATGAAGAAGAACAACAACTCCCTGATTCAGCCTCAGAAGAATCTCCTTTTGTAACCTCTGAAAATCCTGCTTCTGGAGAAGCAGGAAAACAACAAGTTGGAGCAGAACAACCAAATGGAAACTCTCAAGACTTCAGTGCAGACGGCGAAACTGAGTCCCTCTGGGGATTTATGGTCTTGGCCTTCTTGGCTGGATTGGCGGCATTGCTGACGCCCTGTGTGTTCCCCATGATCCCGATGACGGTCAGCTTCTTCACCGGCCGATCCAAATCCAAGGCACAGGGAATCAGCCAAGCTTTCATCTACGGAATTTCCATCATAGCGATATACACGGTCGCCGGTACGGCCGTCGCGGCCATCCAAGGGCCCGAGTTCGCCAACTGGCTGGCTACCCACTGGCTTCCAAACCTCTTTTTCTTCGGCATCTTCATCTTCTTTGCCCTGGCCTTCTTGGGGATGTTTGAGCTGAATCTACCCTCCAGCTTTGTAAACAAGATCGACGAGAAAGCAGAAAAGGGCGGTATGGCCGGTATCTTCTTCATGGCCTTCACGCTCGTGCTGGTTTCCTTTTCCTGTACCGGACCCATCGTCGGTTCGATCCTGATTTCCTCCGCAGGAGGAGAATTGGTAAAGCCGGTCTTGGGGATGTTTGCCTTCGGCTTGGCCTTTGCGATTCCATTTACGATCTTTGCGATTTTCCCCGAGTGGCTGAATCGACTACCGAAATCTGGCGGCTGGCTCAATTCCGTCAAGGTCGTTCTGGGCTTCCTGGAGCTTGCATTGGCGTTCAAATTTCTCTCCATCGCCGACCTAGTGTACCATTGGGGTATCCTAGATCGAGACATCTTCCTGGTGATTTGGATTGTGATCTTTGGAGCCTTGGGACTTTATCTTCTGGGAAAAATCCGACTTCCGCACGACAGTCCCATGGACAGTATCGGTGTGCCAAGACTGCTACTAGCCCTGCTCACCTTCATGTTTGTGGTGTATATGATCCCGGGACTTTTTGGCGCTCCGCTCAAATATCTCAGCGGTTACTTACCGCCGCTGACTACCCAGCAGTTCAAGATCGGGGAAAACAGCGTCGGCACCTCGACGGTCACGAAGTCGGTGAAATACGGAGACTTGCTTCATATCCCCTTTGGCATCGAAGGATACTTTGACTATGAGGAAGCTTTGGCTGCCGCCAAAAAGGAAGGCAAACCACTCCTGATCGACTTCACCGGACACGGTTGCGTCAACTGTCGCAAGATGGAGGAAAATGTCTGGTCTGATCCGCAGGTGTTGGCTAGGTTGAAAAATGATTTCGTCATGGTCGCCCTGTATATCGACGAGCGTCTGGAGCTACCCGAAGGCGAGTGGTACACCTCCAGCTACGACGGCAAGGTAAAAAAGACCCTCGGCAAGCAAAATGCAGATTTCCAGATCACCCGCTTCAACAACAACGCACAGCCCTACTATGTGATCCTGGATCACGAGGAAAAACTCCTCGCCAAACCGAGAGGTTATAGCACAGACATCCCAGAGTTCATCGAGTATCTGGACAGTGCTTCCGCGCAATTCAAGTCAAAGTAAGCTCGATCACCTCATTTGAAAATTCGGGAGTCGAAGGGAAAATCCACCTGAGCCGCAATCTGGATCTTTGAAAAGTCCGGATGTTGGGGATTGATCAGATAGTTGAAATCACCCGGCACCACGGCAGAAGGGACTTTCAGCACAGCAAATTTCCTTTCCAACACAAAGTCATCTCCAATTTTTTGAGTGCCTAACAAATGTGGAAAACTGTTCCACGCCTTGGGCAGTTCATCCTTTCCAAATTCGGAAACCGAAACAGCATCAGGAATATCGATTTCGAGCATTAGGAAGTCATTGGGCAAGCTGGCAAGCGACAAGTGAACAACTACCTCTGCCATCGCCAAAGCCCTACTTTCCGCGCAATAGACGATTTCGGTGCCCTTGGAGTTCCAGCGGTTGCCGGACATCGCTGCGCCTTTCCCATTGAGCTCGATGGGATATTTCTTCCTAGAAAGCCGAAATACTCGCATCAGACAAAAATACCCTGATCGATCCTGTTTAGTTCATTCAGAACTATCTCCTTGCCATAGGAATCCCGCAGCAACTCCAGCGGCCTCATATTGCCAAGAGCAAGGCTCGGAGCAGCCAGCCATGCGGCAAAGTCGTCCCTGGTATCAAAGACCTCCATCCCTACCGACGTCACCTCTGCTAGCTCAATGATCTTTTCTGAATGAATCGCCTTGAAGACATGCTCAGTATCCGCCTTGTAGCGCTGCAGGGACTTGAGGGAAATATCCAGAAAATCTGACCAATCCTGATCGGAAAAAGGCGTGATCTCTTTCAGAGACATAAAAAGTGCCTGTGGAATTCCCTTTCGGATGATATTGACAAGGAGCATCTTGTCGGAAAAGATATCTCTTGACGACAGCTCCCTAGGCATCCTGTCTTTCAGGGAGTACTTGGGAAGGCCGACTAGATAGGCAGCGATTGCCTCTTCCACTATCATGATCTTGTCGTCACCTGTATGCATACTCTAGAATTTTGTCCTTTAAAATACGACAATTTTCCAAAATTGATTCAACCGATCTAGTTTTTCTACAAGGCTTTTTAAAAAAATCTACCTCCTGAATAGATTTCTTCGAGAATCTGAGCCAATCGGACGCTCGCCGCGAGCAAGCGTTCTTCTACCGCGTCTCGGGTATCGTAGCCATAGTTGTAGGACAGTTTTTTGTTCTCAGGAAGATTATAGACCAAAGGCCGCAATTCCACCGCTTCCTTCAACCAATCCTCCATGGTCGCCGCCCGATAAGCTTCAATCATGCCGGGATTCAGCCTGCGATACAGCTCATCGCCGATCTCGGTATAACTCATGCTCCAGCCGTCGATCATTCCCGAATCCCAAACCGAATGCAGATTTGAGCTTCTACCGAAATATTCCACTTTCTCATCGTTTCCTCCGCGGTCTTTGCCAGTACCGACATGTAGCGGTTGGTGAATATCCTCCACGAGGTGGATGAGCATCTTCAGCTTCTGGGATTCATCTTCGGGGCTAAGGTTTCCAGCTTTCAATTCCGCTTTCAACTGCTGAATTGCCTCAAAGGCATTTCCTCCTTTTTCCTGGATCTCCGCATTGAATTCCCCATGTTCGCTGGTGAGGTAGTGCCAAGAGTTAAGGTAATCGTAGGCCCTGTCTGACTTGATTTCATCCATCCAGGTACCGCTACGTCCGAGAGACATCGGACCGAGGACCGTGTTTACCTTTTTCAAGGTGGATTTCTTGAGTTGCTTTTGTGCCAAATACCCAACCACGTAATGGCCCAACTGACCCCAAGCGAGAACAGACTGGGAAAGCGAAAGACTCAAAACCAGACACAGGGCGAGAGAGACGATTTTTTTCATAGCAGAAAATAAAAAAGCGAAGATAAATCTCCGCCAGTAGTGATGAGTTAAGTAAAGATTATGCTTTGGAAAGTTCTGAAAGAGCGAGCCATGCCATCAACCCACAGCCGATCTCCAAGGCATCTTCCTCAATATCAAAAGTCGGAGTATGGACCCCAGACACGATGCCTCGGGCTTCATTTCGGGTACCCAAGCGATAAAAGCAGCCGTCGATCTCTTGAGAATAAAAGGCGAAATCCTCCGCAGCCATCCAGATGTCCAAGTCGAGGACATTTTCCTCCCCAAGGTATTCCCTTGCAGCATCCATCGACCGGGCGGTCAATTCCGGATCATTTTTGAGGAATGGATATCCTTTTCTAATCTCAAAATCGAGCTCTCCTCCCATTCCTTCCACGATTCCATGTGCGATTTGCAACATTTTCTCATGGGCTTTGGCTCTCCAAGGCTCATCCAGCGTTCGGAAAGTGCCTTGGATTTTCACCTCATTCGGGATCACATTGGTCGCGCCCAATGCCTCCACTCGTCCAAAAGAGAGGACTGAAGGGATCTTTGGATTGGCGACGCGGCTGACAATCTGCTGAAGTGCCACAATCATGTGCGACGCAATAAGTACTGGATCGATAAAGGTCTCCGGCATGGCACCATGGCCACCTTTCCCTTTGACCGTGACATAGATCTCATCCGTGCTCGCCATATAGATTCCGGGACGGAAACCGACTTTTCCCGCAGGGATAAAAGGCATCACATGCTGTCCGATAATACTTGAAGGGCGAGGATTTTCCAGGACTTTGTCCTTGATCATCAGTGAAGCTCCCCCCGGAACTAGTTCTTCCCCGGGCTGAAAGATCAGTTTGATCGTACCCTCAAACTGATCTTTGACTTCGTTGAGGATTTTGGCAGCACCAAGCAAGGATGCCGTGTGTGCATCGTGCCCGCAGGCATGCATCACGCCGGGGTTTTGAGATTTATAGGGGACATCATTGGCTTCGATGATCGGCAAGGCATCCATATCGGCCCGTAGTGCGATGACTTTCTTGTCGGGATTGTTGCCCTTGATCAAGACTGCCCAGCCGGTAGTGGCCTTCTGCTCGATGTCGGTGATTCCTATCTCTCTGAGCTTATCTGCTACAAATTCCGCCGTTTTAAATTCATGAAATGAAAGCTCTGGATTGGCGTGGATATGTCGGCGATTGGCAATGACCTCGGCTTTGTAGGCCTTGGCTAAAGATTTAATTTTGGATAGGAGCATTTTCGTCTGGAGTAGGCTGGACATATTCCTTTCTTTGGAATCTGTCCTGAATAATTCGAGCGGTAGGAAATTGGCCTTTGATCTGCGAAAAGGCTTTTTGAGCCTCGATCTTGTAAGTGTATTTGCCAACTTTCACCAAGTAGCGGGGTTGCTGATACTGCATCTCTGGAGTCATATCCGGAAAATACATCTTCAGGTCATCCTGGGTTTTAAAGGCTTGGTTCCGATCGATTCCGGAAAAAACCAAAACCGTATATCCGCTGAGATAAGGGTCAGACATGTTTTTTTCAGTGAGCTTTCGCTGCACCTCATCGAGTTGCCCGTCTACAGATTGCACAGAACCCGAGGACACATTAGTCGATGTTTCCTCGGTACTTGACGTGAAATCTGGGTATTTGGGCAAAGATCCACTCAAGTCTTCCTGATAGGCAGCATAGGCTGAAGCTCCATCTCCCCCTGATGCCGGTCGGATAAGCTTGCAACTTCCAAGGATTACCAGTAAACCTAATACCCAGACTTTTCTCATTTTTCTTTAGTTTTCAATGACTACGCATTTTCCTTCGGTCAGGTCTTGCTCGATGCTTTTGTATTTCACGTCACTTTTAGTCGTGCCATCAGCATACTTCACAGTAACCTTGTCATTTCTGCCATAGGAGTGTTCTACCTTTCTCGGAGCTATCGGTTGGGGAGCTGGTCGTCCCGCACCTGCTGCGGCTACAGCAGCGCGATTAGCACCAGGGTTCAAAGAGCTTGCCACATCTGCCTTGGACGTCTGAAGTCTCGGCTCAGGAGCACGCTGAGATTGGGCTTGCTGCACTTGAGCCGGATCCTGTCTCGGCAGATCAGCTCTCGAAAGGAATGTGATCATATCCTCGTTGAGCTTGCCGATAAAGCGCTTGAACATCTCAAATGCCTCAAACTTATAGATCAAAAGTGGATCTTTCTGCTCATACACAGCATTCTGTACGGACTGCTTTAAGTCATCCATATCCCGAAGATGCTCTTTCCAGTTTTGGTCAATTATCGCCAAAGAAACGTTCTTTTCAATAGATCTGATCAGCTCTCTGCCATCGGTTTGGATGGTTGTTTCCAAGTTGGTGACTACACCAATTTGCTTCACGCCATCGGAGATTGGCACCATGATGTCCTTCACCGTAGCACCTCTTTCTTCCTGCACTCGCTTGAAGATCGGAAGCGCGGTCACTGCAATGGTGTTATTTTTCTTGATGTAGTTTTCAAAAGCTGTGGTATAAAGCTCTTGGGTCAGCTTCGGCGCGTCTTTTGATTTCAAATCCCCGTCGGTGATGTGGTAGTCCACACCCAAAGTGGTGAAAATGTTCATTCTCAGGTCTTCGGCACTGTCGGTGGACTTGCCCATGTCGATGAGACCTTCGCAGACGTCGAAAAGAATATTGAGAATATCCAGCTCCAGTCGATCACCTTTCAACGCATTGCGGCGTCGCTTATAGACCACCTCACGTTGCGAGTTCATTACGTCGTCATATTCCAAGAGTCGCTTACGGGTACCAAAGTTATTTTCTTCGACTTTGCGCTGCGCGCGCTCGATAGACTTGGTGATCATGCTATGCTGGATCACTTCGCCTTCTTCAAGACCCATTCTATCCATGAGTTTCGCGATTCGATCCGAACCGAAAAGACGCATCAAGCTGTCTTCCAAGGACACAAAGAACTGGGAAGAACCCACGTCACCCTGTCGACCAGATCGTCCTCGAAGCTGTCTATCAACCCGGCGCGATTCGTGTCGCTCGGTACCGATGATGGCCAAACCGCCAGCCTTTCTAGACTCAGCGGTAAGCTTGATATCCGTACCACGACCTGCCATGTTGGTAGCGATGGTCACCGTCCCCGGTTGACCGGCAGTAGCCACAATATCCGCCTCACGTGCGTGTTGTTTCGCGTTCAAGACTTGATGCGGAATTTTCTTCAAAGTCAGCATTCGGCTGAGTACTTCGGAGATTTCCACGGAGGTAGTGCCCACAAGAACCGGTCTGCCAGCGGCTACCAATTCGTTGATTTCATCACCCACAGCGTTAAACTTTTCACGAACGGTTTTGTAAACCTTATCCTCGCGATCCGCTCTGATGATTGGTTTGTTTGTAGGAATGACAACGACATCCAGTTTGTAGATCTCCCAGAATTCACCCGCTTCCGTCTCCGCTGTACCGGTCATACCCGCCAGCTTGTGGTACATTCTGAAGTAATTCTGAAGCGTAATCGTGGCATAAGTCTGTGTCGCATCTTCCACTTTCACATTTTCCTTCGCCTCAATCGCCTGGTGCAACCCGTCTGAATAACGACGGCCTTCCATCACACGACCGGTCTGCTCGTCGACGATCTTCACTTTACCATCCACGATGATGTATTCTGTATCCCGCTCAAACATGCAATACGCCTTGAGCAACTGATTTACGGTGTGTATGCGCTGTGCTTTTACGCTATAATCTTTGATTGCTTCTTCCTTGCGAACCAACTTCTCAGTTTCGTCAACTCCCTCGGCTTTTTCCAATTCTGCGATAACCACTCCGATATCCGGAAGAATGAAAAACTCCGCGTTTTCATTTTTTGTAGTCATCGTCTCGATACCTCGATCGGTCAGGTCGACTACGTTGGTTTTTTCATCTATGGTAAACAAAAGCGGCTCATCGGCCTCAGGCATTTGCCGCTTGTTGTCTTGGAGGTAAAAGTTTTCTGTCTTTTGGAGAATCACACGGATCCCCGGCTCAGAAAGGTACTTGATCAAAGGCTTGTACTTCGGCATACCGCGGAATGCTCTGAAAAGCGCCAAGCCCCCGTCTTTGTCATTGCCGTCAGCGATTTGCTTTTTGGCGGTGGACAAAAAGCCCTGTATCAGTTTTCGCTGTTCTTCCACTAGGGTAGAGACCCGCGGCTTCATATCGTCAAATTCGTGGACATCCCCTCTCGGCACTGGCCCAGAGATGATCAATGGCGTTCTCGCGTCATCAATCAAGACAGAGTCAACCTCATCGACCATCGCAAAATGATGCTTGCCTTGAACCAGATCTCCCGATTCGCGAGCCATGTTATCTCTCAGATAGTCAAATCCAAATTCGTTGTTGGTACCATAGACGATATCTGAAGCGTAGGCTTTCTTTCTGCCTGCCGAATTTGGCTGATACTTGTCGATGCAATCCACCCTTAAGCCATGGAATTCGAAAATCGGCGCGTTCCACTCGGAGTCACGCTTAGCCAAGTAGTCGTTGACCGTCACAATATGGACGCCTCTACCGGCAAGCGCATTGAGGAAAGCAGGAAGGGTCGAAACCAAGGTTTTACCTTCTCCTGTCGCCATTTCGGCGATTCGCCCTTTGTGGAGTGTCATACCGCCGATGAGCTGCACGTCGTAGTGAACCATGTCCCAAACGACTTCGGTGCCGGCAGCCATCCACTTGTTGTGCCAAGTCGCCTGGTCGCCTTCGATCTGCACGTTGGCCTTAGTTGCAGCAAGTTCACGGTCGTTCATATTTGCTGTCACCACCAGTCTGCCGTTCTCTTTGAAGCGTCTCGCAGTCTCCTTCACGATTGCAAATGCCTGAGGCATGACCTCGTCCAGCACTTTCTCCAGCTCAACGTCCCGACTCTTTTCCAAGCTATCGATTTCGTTGAAAAACTGGTCTTTCTCATGTATTGCCTGGGCCGGCAGCGCATCGATCTTAGTCCGAATTTCGACGATCTGATCGTCAATTGACTTCAATCTGCTATTGATGACCTCCTTGATTTCGAGGGTTTTTGCTCTGAGCTGATCGTCACTTAGGCCCGTCAATAAGCTGAAAGCCTTATTGATATCTGTCACTAGCGGAAGAAGCTCCTTGATATCTCGGTCAGATTTTGTGCCAAATACTTTGGCCAATCCTTTTGCAATAAAATCTAGCATGTCGTTCTATGGAATCCCGATTTGGGGGGCTTAAAAATAAGCCGTTTTTGTTAGAATTGGTAATTGGAAAACCGTGGGTCGTTACCTTAGGTTAGTTATCTAAATATTTATTTTTCCCGAAAAAACCTGCTCAGCCGGACCAGTAAGCCAGATTTTGCTGAACGACCCATCGGGATTGGAATTGAATTTCACAGAAAGCTTGCCTCCCAGTGTGTTGATTTTCACTGAATTTTGATTGTGTTGAACGCCATAAACGATGGCTGCCGCGGTGACGCCGGTCCCGCAAGAAAGTGTCTCGTCCTCAACACCTCTTTCATAGGTTCGCACGAAAACTTCGTCATCGGCCAACCCCTGAACAAAGTTGACATTGGTGCCAGCAGGGGCATATCCGGAGTCGTATCGGACGGATTTTCCCTCTGCGAACACGGGATAAACATCCAATTTTTCCACAAATCGAATGTGGTGCGGAGAACCGGTGTTGACGAAGAAATCCCCTAATTTTTGGTCTATGCCTTTGACATCTCCCATCAAAAGCTCCACTTGGCCCCCCACGAGCATCGCGTCATGCGGGCCATCAATCGCCAAGAAGTGGGTCTTGTCTTCGATGATCCCCAAAAATGCAGAAAACGCGACGGCGCAGCGCGCTCCGTTTCCACACATGCTTTGACTACCATCGGCATTGAAATAGACCATTTCGAAGTCATAATCCGGATGAAGCTGAATTGCGATCAACCCATCCGATCCAACACCAAACTTGCGGTCGCAAAGCTTTCTCACCAAGTCCAGATCACGAACGTCAAAGCTCTCGTCGCGATTGTCGATCATGACGAAATCATTTCCAGTGCCCTGATATTTATAGAAATTGACTTCCATTCCCTACTATTTTCACTTCTCTTGTCAAAAACTTTTCCAAGAGCTAATTGAACTGCAAACATAACCAAGTTGTCAGGAATTCGGACGTAATGTCTGACTATCAATTTTTAATCCGATACGGATTGGCTAATTTCAAGCGTTTAAAAGAAACATAAACCAAAGCAAAAACTACTATGAAAGGTCTCGAAAACGGATTATCACGACGGGAATTTTTATCCAATACATCAAAAGCAAGTCTTGCTGTAGGCTTGGTGGGAACGGGAATTTTGAGTGCCTGTTCAGGCGAAGTAAAAGGCGACGGCAAGGCTCTATTGGCCACGAGTTTTACGCAGACTCCCTTGGCTTATGATTATACTGCTTTAGCGCCACATATCGATGCGATGACGATGGAGATCCACTATACCAAGCATGCGGCCGGCTACGCAAAAAATCTGGCCGACGCTATCGCCGAGGAGAAAGTGGATACGAATAAACCTCTGGAAGAAGCGCTTGCAGAAGTCTCCAAGTACACCACGAAAATGCGTAACAACGGCGGTGGGCACTATAACCACGAGCTTTTTTGGAAAGTAATGGCGCCAAATGCAGGCGGTAAACCTACCGGGGAATTGGCCGCTGCTATTGATTCCTCCTTCGGGAGCTATGATGAATTCGTGAGCCAATTCGATACTGCTGCCAAAACACGATTCGGCTCCGGCTGGGCATGGTTGGTAGTCGGCGCGGACAAAAAACTGGCCGTGGGCTCTACTCCAAATCAAGACAATCCGCTGATGGACGTCTCTGATTTTAAAGGAACGCCCTTGCTCGGCCTCGATGTCTGGGAGCACGCTTATTACCTAAACTATCAAAACAAGCGCCCCGATTATGTGGCCGCTTTCTGGAATGTAATCAACTGGAATACCGTCGCGGAGCGTTTTGCTGCTGCTTCGATGTAATTTGCGCTGACAAATCCACTCAAAAAAAGACCGGAATTCCCGGTCTTTTTCAGTTATTTCGGGCAATCAATTATCCCAATCATGCAAGATCCAAAGTCCCTTACATCCGTCGCTCATTTTCACGAAACGTTTAAGCATCCCGTCTTACCGACACCGACTATTCCTTCAGAAACAAGATGCAATCTGCGTGTCGCGCTGTTGGCGGAAGAACTGAAAGAATTGGAAGAGGGGATCAAAAACAAGGATATCGTCGAAATCGCTGACGCACTCTGCGATCTGCAATACGTTCTTTCCGGAGCGATCCTGGAGTTTGGTCTGGGGGAAAAGTTCAAAACCCTCTTTGACGAAGTGCAGCGATCCAACATGAGCAAAGCCTGCAAAACCGAGGACGAAGCCAAGGCGACTGTCGCTCACTACAACACCAAGGGCACAGAAAGTTTCTATGAAAAAGAAGGCGATTTGTTTTTGGTTTTCCGTGAAGGTGACCGCAAAACACTGAAATCAGTGGGCTATTCCCCTGCTGATCTCGCTGGGATCATCAACTCATAAGGGATCCGGGGCGGAAGTTTTTAACTCTTTCCCCTGGTAATTCTTCAACTCTACGATTCGGGCTGGCAGGTTAAAGCCGGCCTTTTCCAGTGAAGTCAGGACCTTCAAGATAACAGCACTTTTCACATCCAAATCAGGGATGCTACGGTCAAAGGTGTCGACCCAGAAGGTCACCTGAAGATTGAGCGTACTTTCGGCCAGTTCATTGACCCAAACGGTCGGTTTTTTGTGGTCTTTCAACACACCGGGAACCTCCGGAATCACGTCGCGAATCAACTGCATTGCGGATGCGTATTCAGAACCGTAGTCGAGTCCGACAATAAAATCATACCGCAGAAAGCCATCGATGGTGAAGTTGACGAGGGGGTTTTTGATGATGAGTGCATTGGGGATAAAAATGTCCTGGCCGTCACCGGTTTTCAATTGGGTATCCCGCAGGTTTAGTGTCAGCACCTGACCTTTGATCCCGCTAACATCGACGATGTCACCCACACGAAAAGGCCGCTTGAAAGCCAAGATGATTCCCGCAAGGAAATTTTCTCCGATATCCTTCAGCGCAAACCCGATGATAAAAGCAGAAATTCCTGCCCCTGCCAGCAAACCTGAAATCACTCCGGTCAAGCCGATGATTCGGAATACCACTAACATGCCGAACAAGATGACAGTTGCCCCGAAAATATTGGCCAGAAAATTCGCGAGCAAACCGTCGTCCATTTGCTTCACGAGTTTTTTACTCAGCAAGGCCTTCGATTTCCTCGCCAGAAAAAGAAACAACAAAAACGTCGCAATTGCTATTCCTCCAATGACCAACCACTTCTTAACTGTAGGCCAGTCCGTGGACAAAAATTCTAATTCCTCCATGAGCTTAAAGTACAAAAAATAGCTCCGAGTGAAAACCCGACGCCGTCGTTTAAGTTTTGTATTAAGCGATTTACGAGTTTACCAAAAATATTCGCTCCTATTTCGATGACATATCAAATTAGGTCATTGGTCTAATTCAGTGATAAGTGACTTTGCCTCTTCTCGTTCCGATGCTACTAAGTAAGGTATTGCTTTTTCGAATTTGCCCTCCTTCACCATAGCCAAACCCAAATACCAATTGGCTTCTCTCGAAAACTGACTTTCTTTAGTCATAGTCACCTGTTCAAGCAATTCTTTAGCTTCAGCCAAATTTTCAAGTTGTAGGTGATCCAAAGCTATAAAATAGAGTAGCGTGTCATTATGCGGGTCTTGCTGCAGAAGTGGCTGCCAAAATTGGAGCGATTTGGAGTAGTCCCCGGACTTATAGTCTACCATTCCCCGATCAAATTCATAATTGCCTTCCCCGGACATGGACGTTACCAATCCTGGGTCCGATACAAAATAGGCATGATAGAGGCGCTCTCCCGGATTTTCTTTTTCCATGATCCACCAAATACCAGCGGTGATGATCAAGAAATATGAAGCAACAATGCTCCAAAGCTGAAACGTGTTCAGCTTACGAGTAGGAGTAGCGTCCCGTTCGTCAGTGATTTCGGCATGGAATGAATCCAACCTGCTACTTAATGCGGCTCTTTCCACCCCTAACTGAAACTCGCTAAACTCTCGTACTCGCGCCGCAAAACCCTCATCTGAACTAATTCTTTGCCGGACTTCTTCCTGCTTCTGAGAATCAAAAGAACCATTGAGGTAGGCCTCAATAAGTTCAAATTCTTCTTGTGAATGAAATTTATCCATTATTCGATTAAATTTTCCTTGGTCAAACTGCTGCGGAGCTTTTCCATGCAGCGGTATTTATTGTTTTTGGTCGTCGCTTCTGTCCAACCAAAATACCCTGCCAAAGAGTTGATACTTTCCTTTTGATAGTAAAACCGGGTCAGTAGTTCCCGACAATTATCGCCTAGCTCGGCGAAAGCATCCTCTATTCGTAGGTGGGTGCTTTCTCTGTCTTCAGGTTCGTCATCGATCTGATCTGGAAATGTCTCCTGATAGACCGTCCGCTTATAAGTATTAGAACGAAGCGTGTCCAACCATTTGTGTTTTGAAATTTGATATAAATATCCAGAAAGAGCAGAGCCATTTTCAGGTCGGAACTTTCCCGTTTTAATATTTGTCCAAAACGAGAGAAAAGCTTCTTGATAGATATCTTTTGCCTGCTCGACTCCGCCACTGTTAGCCAAGATCATTTGCCGGATTTTTGGAAAATTTTCTTGGTAGAGCCATTTCAGCACATTTTCGTCATTTCGACAAATCGCCTCCGTCAATTTCTCTTGAGTGTAGGATGTAAAAATATCTTTTGACATGAATTAAGGATATCCACAAAAGATACTATTTAAAGCTTTTCACCCAAAGGGTAGACGGTCCAATTTTTTAGGTTTTAATCCAGTTTTAAAACTGATCGATATCCTTGTAGACATTTAGATTTTTGGTCAGAAGATCCATTAGAAGGTTTTCATGAGCTATAGCAAACGCATTGTAGTTGTTTGCAGTGTAGTCCGCATTTCCATTGAATATCAAAGCTACAGCCATGCCGTTGACGTGATACATGTAGGACGAGCGAGTACCTGGCAATGCCCCGTAAAATGCGCGAACAGAATTCCAAGAGAGGATTCCATTTCCAAACTGAGGATTGGGAGAGGAGCCCTTGACAAATTCACTAAACCACTGTGGAACAAGGATATCGGGACGAACAGCCAAGTTATCAATGGCACCCACGAATCGAAGCAAATCCGGAGCGGTGGTTACCAATCCTCCATCTCCATCCCGCCGCTCGATATTGAAGTTATATTCATAGCCCTTGGTGCCGCCCAGACCGTAATAAGTTACCTCATTCGGATATTTTCCAGCTATCCCGTTTTTCGCATAGACCGTAGATTTCATCTCCAGAGGATCAAAAATCCGCTCTTTCATAAATTGTGCGAAAGGTTTTGCGCTAATTTTTTCTACAATTCTCGCGGCCACGAAGTAGTTGGTATTGATGTACCAATGTTGAGAGCCAGGTTCAAAATTCAATGTTGCGTTGTCCATCATCCAATGAAAGAACTGTTCATTGGAGATTTGCTGTTGATAATCGATAGCGTCTCGATTTCCATTTACCACCCAACCCCCGGTCGTCATTTGAAGCAAGTTTTTGACAGTCACATTTTTTACCCTGTCAGAATAGGCTTTCGTTCCATAGGTTGTCCCGAGGATTCCTCCAGCTCCAAAAACCTTGTCTTCAAGACTGATCTTGCCATCCTGCACCAACAGCATGATGGCAACCCCGGTAAATGTCTTGCTGACACTGGCAACTCTCATCTGAGAATTGATGGCCATGTCGGTAGAAGTCTGCGTATTGGATTTTCCATAGGCTTTTTGATACACCAGCTTCCCATTTTTGGAAATGGCCAACGTAGCCCCCGGAAGTGAATGCGTTGTAAGAAAGGATTCGACTTTGTCGTCGATCAGCGCAATGTCCTGCTGCGTATTATCCTTTGGGGGAATGGGATCCTGATCGGAATCAGAACAGGAGATCAGAACCAAGAGTAGCAAGCCGGGTATCCATTTGGCAGCGGCAGAAAAATACGATTGATTGTTCATAGTGAATAAGTTTATCTACTCACTCATCGACACTTTCTCAAAAAGTCATCAGTTTGCTCTTGCAATTTTTCTTCTTTTGAACCACCACAAGCACAACACACTAAACAGAAGGAGCGCCAAGCCAAAGAAAACCCAGGTTCTTGATTCGAAAACCGGATCCAAGTGCACGGGGGACGAGTCTCCCATCACAATCAGCCCAGCCCAAAACTCCGGTGACAGAGACCTTCCGCGCGCCCCGTCCAAATAGTCAAGCTTAGCCTGCTGGAGGGCTTTGTCCTTGGTCATTCCTTTGTAGAGATAATTGTAAAAAGTCTCTGCGATCTCAGCACTAGCCTGCTCGTCGATCTTCCAGATACCCATCAAGAGACTTTTGCTCCCGGCATAGTTGAAGGCATGGGCGAGAGAAATCATTCCTTCGCCCGGGGCAAAAGTGGGCTTGCCAGTCTCGCAGGCCATTAAAACGGCGAGCTCGGATCTCAAATCCAGTTGGTAGATATCTTTGACAAAAAGCGCGTTTTCCCGCTCGGGATCACCTGCGGCTTTCGCAAAAATCAATTTGGAAAAGTCGGGGCTGATGTTGTCCGACTGTGCGTGGGTTCCGATATGCAAAATCCTGTGGTGTCCAGCTTGCTGATTAAACTGATCTAGTGTCGAGGCTTCCTTGGTGAATATTTCACCTCCAAAAATGCGCTTAAGGCCGGTGACTAGACGATCTGTAAATGGCTGAGGAATCAAGGTGAGGTAAGATCGATCGATCTGCAGGCTATCCTTGACACTGTGCAGGTATTCTGTCTTCATTTCGTCAAAAAATCCTGGTGCAAAAGCCGCAAAATTGGACCGGTAAGCCCGGTCCTGAGTGGGGTAGGAAAATAAAAGGGTGCTGTAATGATAGGAAAAGCTATGTCGGGCCAATAGACTTCCCGTTGCCAATTCATCAAATGTTTTTATTTTTTTGGGGGTTAGGATTTCAAAATTCAGGTTGAAAAGAATGCCATCCGGCACCACCAGCACACGTTCGTTGCTGACGGCGCCTTCCAATGGTTCCCACAGCGATTGATATAGTTGATGGAGGTTTGTATGCGCACGCTGCCCATCGGACCATTCTTTTTGATAGGAACCAAGTATTTTTTCTGCCTGCTCAAAATCTAACTGAAATAACCGGTAGTCTGAATTCTCCAGCACCAAGGCGTAGAGATCTTCACCGACAAACAAATATCGAATCACTGTAGTGGCCTCAGGAACCTGTTTTAAAATAACTTCGAAATTCCGCTGAATAGACGCATACCGGAATTCAAAATACTCCGGGTACTCCTGACGGGACTTAGTGAGAAAGGCCTCCCACTCATTTGAGGCCTTTAGGTAGTTTTCCACACCGTCCGTGGAAGATTGAATCGATGCTCTCAGTTTTGTTTTTAGGTCCTGTTCTTTTTGGAAGAAAGTAGCGGGAATGTCACCAAACCGAAGCTTGTCTACCTGCTCCAATCTCGCACGGATCCTCTGATATAATGCTGACTCATGCACGCTGAGCAGATTGGCGAGGAAGTCCTTGTCGTTTGTCTTTCGGTAGAGTTCCAGATTCAGCTGTTCTACAAACTTGAAGTACTCCTGATTTTCCCGAATCATCAAATTGACGTCCTCATCATTTTCTAGATAGGTTTTTCTCCTATCCAAAGCTTCCAGTCCGGACTCCAATTCTTTGAGCAGTGAATTCAAAAATTCCGGACTTCTTTCTTTTGAGATTTCAAAGCGAGACTTCGCGGAGAGTAGAATGGTCTGGGGTCTATTTCTCTCTATCTGCAGCGAGTCAAGCAAGGACTTCGTACCTGAAAATTGTGCTTTTAGATTCTCCAGCGCCTTTTGGCTCCAGGTCTGAGAATCTTGGTAGCGTTGCAGTTCGAAAAACACCGAGCCAACACTCAGCTGCTGTTGAAATGCCATCAGACTGTTTTGCCCTTCATTTTCCAAAACGTAATCATAGGCAACCCGCGCCATATTGATCGCCTCCTGATCGTTTCCGATTTCAGCCAGAAAAAGCGCGTAATTTCTCAAAAAACCCAGATAAATCACATCAAATTCTCCCTCCAGACCTTCCCTGAAAAGACCGTCAGCCCGTTTGTAATGTTCTGAGGCGAGGGCGTCATTTCCGCTATGGTCTTCGATACGGGCGAGGGCATACCATCCGTCTGCTTCATAGAGTAAATAATTCCCATCGGTTTCCTTTAACCCATTCAGACCTTTGATTAAGATTTTTCGAGCCTTGTCAGGTTCATCTTGCTCGAAATACAGCTGCCCCAGAAGTATTTCCGAAAGCCAGACTTCTTTGCTATCCGTACTAAAGGATTCCTTTTTCTTTTCATAGGAAAACTCCAAAAGATCCTGTGCCTTTCGGAAATTGCCGAGCCCTTTATATACCCCGCCCAGATTGTCGATCGCCTGGAAATAAAACTCCTTACCTTTCATCCGCTGCCCTGGATCTTTTTCTTCCCCCTGATATGCTTTTAGATGGGCAATCGTCCCGTTCATCGATTGAATGGACTCGGTTGTTTTTCCCTGAGCGGACTGCACTCCGGAAAGATTGTTGAGCACGATCGCCGGACGATAATGGGTATTTCGGGGAGAAGGCTCCATCATTTCAAAAGCGAGCAGGCACTTTTTATAGTAAAATTCCGCAGAATCCAGCTTCGAAGCAAAATAGGCCATATTGCCCAGGAAGCTGTTTATACGGTAAATAGACTCCGGATCGGGTTCTTTTTCGAGCAAGGCCTGTGCTTCTTGCAGGTGAATTTTTGCGGCAGTCAAATCCATTCGATTGACAGAATAGGACCCAAGGACTACCAATAACTTTCCAAGTTCCTTTGAGGAAATGCCCGGCTCTTGTCTTGCGAACGCCACCGCCTTTGCTTCCGCTTGATACGCACGTTCGAGTAGTCCGATGTATTCATACCAGCCAGCAGCAGCGATCCAGAGGTCTTTTAGGCCTTTAGGATCTTTAATCACGTTTCCCCATTTGGCAATCTGGCTTTCTACTTGAACATTGGCTTTCTTTTCATCGGAGATCGCCAAATGAGCTCTACCAAGCACCTCCAGATAGTCGGGTAAGGCAGCGTAATTTTTGGTTTTCTCAAGGGAAAGAATATGATCGCGGATCAGCTCCAGGGATTTAACGGGATTTCCAGATTCGATCATGCTGTCCAGCTCCTGAATCGACTGACCGAAACCAACCGAACTGAGAAGGAAAACACAGATGAATAAAAAAGCTCGCATCGGCTTTTCGGGAGAAAAATTTGGAAACCTAGAAGTTACCTTGCAATTACCCGATTTTCCGGGAAGAAAATGGCTGTTTGCCGAGGAGTTATTTTTGGGACGAAAAAGTACCATAGGAAGTCGCTGAGGTGTTTTGACTTCACATCGCAGAAATAAAAAAAAGTCACCAATGAAAAAGCCCCACATCGCTGTGAGGCTCGGTACCAGGAGCGGGAATCGAACCCGCACGGCCTTACGGCCACAAGATTTTAAGTCTTGCGTGTCTACCTATTCCACCATCCCGGCATACTCTACACGGCTGTAGAGGCTCAGAACCACTTCAAATTAGAAATGTCCTGAAACGACAAAGCCCTTTTACAAGGGCTTTGATGAGCGGGAGACGAGATTCGAACTCGCGACCCCGACCTTGGCAAGGTCGTGCTCTACCAGCTGAGCTACTCTCGCTTAAGGCAATTCCCAGAACGTGATCCGGGTGAATTGTGGATGCAAAGGTAAGCCTCAAATGTAATTTTACAAGTCAGCACCGAAGATATTTTTTATTTAAGTCTGTAAAATCCTCAAATGGAACTGATTTACAGGCTTTTTTAAAAATCGTAGGAAGCCAAAATTTTTACCATCTCTCCCACATTTTTGGCTCCTAGCTTCCTGAATATATTCTTTCGATGTGTAGCCACCGTATTGACGGAGATGTTGAGAACCTTACTGATCTCCTTAGACTCCTTTCCCTCGAGAATAAATCCTACGATCTGTCGTTCTTTGGCGGTCATCTTTACCGCTTTGTCAACTGGAGAACTTTTGCTAACGAAGATTTTTTCGCCGGAATCGCTGGAATAGGTATAGTTCCAGTCATAGTTTTTGGTTTTGGGTGGGTTGAGTAGCTGCACTATGATGTGCAGATCCATGATAAAGTTGCCCGCTTCGTCGATGACATACGGTCTCACCTTGGAAGTCATCCAAATGACTTCATGTGTACTACGGTGTACCCAACGAGTCGTGTAGGAAAATTCAAACGTATGCCGCTCATTAATGGACAGCTTATGGAAAGATTCGAAAACGACTTGCTGGAATCGGAAAAGCTCCGGTCGATCCTCCGGATGGATCATTGTCATAGACGTCTCCATGCCCTTGTTTCTAAACATCGACTCAGGATATCCAGTCAGTTCTTCCACGTTTCCGGTGAAAAAAGCCAAACTCAAATTGCGATAGTCAAAGCAGGCAATCACCAGCCCCTCTTTCATCCCGATCGTTTTACTCAGGATGGCAAGCTCATCTTTGAGCTTTTGCTCATCGACTTTTCCACAGAACTCCTGCTCCTTCCACTCCTTAAAAAACTTGGTATACTTATCCTGTTTTTTCAGGTCTTTGAGTAATACCCTATCCATGCAAAAAGAATCCCAATTTTTAGAATTAATTAAATTCTAGTTAAGATATTGAAAAAACGTGAATCATTCCATTCTCTTTTTTATTTCATGCAACTTCAACAACGCCTCGATAGGGGAAATCGCATTGATATCTATCTGATCCAGAAGCTGTTTTGCCTCAGAAAACTTAGGATCCATTTCAAACAGACTCAGCTGAAAATTGTTTTTGGGGACTGTTTTAAAGGACTCCTTGCTCTCATTCATTGCCTTATCCTTTTCCAGATGGCCCATTATTTCTGCTGCTCGCAGGACTACAGGATTGGGCATGCCGGCCATTTGGGCGACGTGAATGCCAAAGCTGTGTTCACTTCCTCCCTCTTTGAGCTTCCGCATAAAGATCACCTTGTTGCCCACTTCCTTGACCGCCACATTAAAGTTTTTGATCCGGGGAAAATCCTCCGAAAGCTGATTCAACTCGTGATAGTGAGTGGCGAAAAGTGTTTTGGCTTTGAATGAAGGGTGGCTATGCAAAAATTCAACAATCGACCAGGCGATCGAAATTCCATCATAGGTCGATGTCCCCCGGCCGATTTCATCCATCAACACAAGGCTGCGATCCGATAGATTGTTGAGGATGCTAGCGGTCTCGGTCATCTCGACCATAAAGGTCGATTCACCCTTTGATAGATTATCAGAGGCACCCACCCGCGTGAACACCTTGTCGATAATCCCGATCCGCGCGAAGGATGCCGGCACAAAGCTCCCCATCTGCGCCATCAACACAATCAAAGCGGTCTGGCGCAGCAAGGCAGATTTACCCGCCATATTGGGTCCCGTGATGATGATGATCTGCTGACTGTCATGATCGAGGTAAATGTCATTGGGCACGTAATTTTCCCCCGGGGGCAGCTGCTTCTCTATGACCGGATGACGCCCGTCTTTGATTTCCAACGTATCGGTGTCGGATACCTTGGGTCGGCAATAGCCGTTGCCAAGTGCAACTTGTGCAAAGGAAATCAACGAATCCAAAGTCCCCAGAATTCTGGCATTTTGCTGGATTTGGGATACAAACTGCGCAGCTTCCTGGACCAAGGCCATGAAATACTTTTGCTCCAATGCGATCATCCGATCTTCGGCATGCAGGATCTTCTCCTCGTACTCCTTCAGCTCCGGCGTGATGTACCGCTCGGCATTCACCAGGGTCTGCTTTCTGATCCATTCCTGCGGCACCTTGTCCTTGTGTACGTGAGTCACTTCGAGATAGTATCCAAAGACCTTATTGTAGGAGATCTTCAGCGAAGTAATTCCCGTCTTTTGGATCTCGCGCTGTTGAATCTGCACCAAGAAATCCTTCCCCTTGTTAGCCAAACCTCGGTATTCATCCAACTCCGGATCTACGCCATCCCGAATTACACCACCCTGATGTACGAGCATTGGCGCATCTTCCCGCAACTCACTGTCGATTTTTTTCAACAAAAACTCGCAGGGATGAATCTGATCCGAAAGCCGCTTGAGGGTTGGATTTTCCTGATTTTTGAGCAACTCCTTGATCGGCAAGGTGGCTTTCAACGCCCGTTTGATCTGATTCATCTCGCGGGGATTAGCACGGCCAACCACCACTTTGGAGATGAGTCGCTCAAGATCTCCGATATGTCTGAGCTGGGGAAGAATTTCGTCGAGGAAGGAGGAATTTTGAAAAAAGAACTCGACAACATTCTGGCGTTCTTCGATGGCCTTTTTTTCCTTCAGCGGCAGCACCATCCACTTCTTCATCATCCGCGAGCCCATCGGTGTCACCGTCTGGTCCAAGATCTGAATCAACGGTACACCGCCCTCGTGCTGAGGAAAAACCAACTCCAGGTTGCGGATGGTAAACTTGTCCAGCCACACGTATTTTTCCTCGGCAATCCGGGAAATAGCGGCGATGTGCTGCACTTCCCGATGTTCTGTTTCTTCCAAATAATATAAGATTGCTCCGGCTGCCACAATACCCGCGGGCAGGTCTTCGATCCCAAAGCCCTTGAGATTGGCAGTGCCAAAATGGCTTTTTAGCTTTTCGTAAGTATAATCATACTGAAAAACCCAATCTTCACAATGGAAGGTGATGAAGTCATTTTTGATGAGCTCGGCTGCGATCGCTTTTGCAGCTTTCGAAAAGATTATCTCCGAAGGGGCAAAGCTCTGAAGCAATTTGTCCAAATAGGACGCATTGCCCTCCGCACACATAAATTCCCCGGTGGATACGTCCAAAAAGGCGATTCCATGCTTTTCCTTGCCGAAATGAATGGAAGCCAGGTAGTTGTTTTTGCGGGTATCAAGGACCTGATCGTTGTACGAAAGGCCCGGTGTGACCAATTCCGTCACGCCACGTTTCACGATCCCTTTGACTGACTTGGGGTCTTCCAGTTGATCACAGATGGCTACACGGTTACCAGCGCGAACAAGTTTTGGCAGGTAGTTGTCGAGAGAATGATGCGGGAAGCCCGCTAACTCGATATGCGACGCAGCACCGTTGGCCCTCTTGGTCAGCACGATATCCAACACCCGGCTGGCTACCACTGCATCCTCCCCAAAAGTCTCGTAAAAATCCCCGACCCTGAAGAGCAACAATGCTCCGGGATGCTTGGCCTTGATGGCATTGTATTGCTTCATTAGAGGAGTTTCCTCGCCAGCTTTGGATTTACTCATGGGGTGAAAAAGGGATTTGTATTACTTTTGAACTTGGAATTGGCCCTGAAAATAGGCGATTAGCGAAGGAGATCAAAAAACGATGAAGAAATTAAGCATGGAAGAACTTGACCGGATTTCGGTCGGTGAATTCAAAAAAACAGAAAAATCGCCGATCGTCCTCGTCTTGGACAATGTGCGTAGCCTAAACAACGTCGGTTCTGCTTTTCGCACAGCGGATGCCTTTCGGATCGAACGGATCTATCTCTGCGGCATCACCGGCACGCCACCGCATCGGGACATTCAAAAGACTGCTCTTGGCGCTACCGAATCCGTGGATTGGGAATACTGCCTTAACACCGATCTCGCCCTCGAAAAACTAAAGGCCGAAGGATACAAACTTTGCGCGCTGGAGCAGGTCGAAAGCTCCATAAAGTTGAATGATTTCTCTCCAGAAAAAGGAAAAAAATATGCGCTGATCTTCGGAAATGAAGTATTTGGAGTGGAAGAAGAAGTCCTGAAAGCTTGCGACCATGTTCTGGAAATCCCACAACTCGGAACCAAGCACTCACTTAATATCTCCGTGTCTTTGGGAATTGCCGTCTGGGATGTGATGGTTAAGCTGGAGCAGTTTTAATCTTTGGAAAATCGATATCGAAGACCAAACGAACCTCGGAAGATCGAGTCGTCTTCAAATCCAATTATTGGCGCTCCTTCGATGTGAAAGCCAAAATCTTTCTGGTCAAATGGGTAGATATTCAACCCCACCGGAACAACAACGCCGGAAAAATTGCCAACTCTAGGACCCGCTCCTCCATAAAATTCGAAACGGTCACTTTTTTTAAAAATATAATTGGCTACCAGTTCAGCGCTCAGGTCGCTGAAATAAGAGTCTGTGCCGATACGAAATTCGGGAATAAATCGCTCGCCAAACTGATAATTTACACCCAAAAATGGAAGATTGCTTTGGTGAAAAGCGACAGTGGTCTGGGAATAGGCGGCTATGGAAAATACCGCAAAGCAGGCTATTAAGAAGGTTTTTTTCATATGCGCAAAAATAAAAACTAAAAATTAAAATCCAAGATCAATTAATTTGACGTGGGTTTTGATCAGGTTGGAGCTGGCCTTAGCGACGAATTTTCCGCTTTCTTTCCGGATGACCGCTTCCCAGTGATTCAGATTGGAACCAGAACGGACGAGTTTGGCCGTAACTTCGATCGTTTCGCCAACTTGAGCAGAGGATAAAAAGTCAACGTTCAGATTAATGCTGCTCATCAGGTATTCTGATCCAGCGACAAAATTCCCCATCCCGATCACATCGTCCAGCATCAATGAAGCGATGCCACCATGGAGAATATTACCTGGATTGCACATGTCGGGACGTACGGTGTAGGAAACCCGAATATGATGTTCATCGATATCGACAAGGGTGCCAGAAAGCCAGTTTCCCGCCGCAGAGGGTGTTTGGTCAAGTTTTTTTCCGATTTGGGCCTTGAAAAGTTCCAAGCGTAGATTAGGAGTAGTTTCCATTTTAGTTGGTATAAGCTAAGAGGCTAAGGTAATCCTCAGCAGTTGTTTTTATGGATGCAAATTCTTTTTCCCGAGACCAAAGTCGAGTAGTCCTTTCTCCCGATACGAGCTCAAACTGGGCATTCGCTTCGATTGCCGGTATCAGCTTTTGGAACAGATCAAAATGATCCTGATTGTTACCATTGCCAAATTCAAATACCTTTTTGACGCCTAAAGAATCCGTCCGAATTTGAATTGGCCAATCGGCATTTTTCAATTCAAAATAAATGTAGGCCTCGTCTTTGACGGAACTCAGGAGGATCACCAAATCCAGACTTGGCAAACTGTCTGATTGTAAACGATTTCGATGTCGGTAAAGTACCATCCCAGCATCTCGCCTGAGCTCTCGATTATAGTGAATGGCGCGGATATTTTGGAAGTAGAGTTGATTGGAATCCGCTACATGGAAGGTCCGTTCTTTTCCGGAATTATTGGCTCGGTAGCTGTTGAAAAAGGAAAGCACAAAAACGATAGCAAGGGATGAAAAAAGGAAGATCTTCAGAACTTTGATCAGCTCCGGGGTAAATATCGGATCTCGTTTGCTCATGTTTCCAAATCATTCACCAGAGTTCATTTAACGATAACCTTCCGGTTATTTCTACCTCACATAAGATCCCGCATTGATATCAATGGAAGTACCAGTCGCATGATCTGCAAGACCAGAGCACAGTAATGTGACCATCGGAGCGATGTCTTCGGGACGGGTAAGTTCATTTAATGCAATGTCTCTCAGCGCGAAATCTTCTCCATATTCTGCCAATATTTCGCTCGCCATGTCCGTTCGGGTGAATCCAGGGGCAATTAGAAAGGCCTTGATGCCCTCCTTGCCGTAGTACCTCGCAATCGACCGCATGAGGCTGACGATGGCACCCTTTGACGCGGCATAAGCCATGTAATCCGGTGTATCGCCTCTGAATGCAGCACGGGAGGAGAGCATGATGATCCTGCCATCTTTCTGCGGCTTAGCTTGTTCTACAAATTCCTTCGAAAGTATTCCCACCGCCGTTGCATTCACCAGCATGGTCTTTTCCCAAATCTGAAGCCACTCCGAAGTAGGTAGCGAATCCGGTGCATAAGGAGCAATCCCAGCATTGTTGACCAAAGCCGTCAGAGGACCATATTTATCCACGAGCATCGGGATGAACCCCGTGACGTACTCAGGTTTAGAAAGGTCGCAGGACTCGATGTGGGCGGAATTCGTGAGTTGACCGAGGAGACTTTCTGCCGCGGTTCTATTGGAATTGTAATGGATGATCACCTCAGCGCCCGATTCCGAAAGCTGCTTGGCAATTGCTCTGCCGATTCCACGTGAGGCTCCGGTTACCAAGATTCGTTGAGTCTTAAGGGAGATGTTCATAATTCATAGTGTTTCGAATTCACCACTTCTCCCGCAAAACCAAATGCTGAACATGAGCAAGGTGATGCTGAGAATGCCAGGCATACATCAAAGTAATTTCAGCTAGTTCTTGGCTGTACTTCTTTTCCGGATGAAAATACGTCTTGGAGAAATCTTCTGTCCTCATCGTATCCAACACCAAGCCCCATTTTAAGTGCATCGCCTTGATAATGGTCAAGGACGGTTCGATTGGCAACTCGTAGTCTGCAAGCATGGCCCAAAGTGCCTCTTCATAAGGTTTTATGGTCGGGTTTTCCTCGGTCAGGGCTAGCTTGAAGCGGATAAACGCATTCATATGGCTGTCGGCACAGTGATGCACCAGCTGCCTAATCGTCCAGCCTCCAGGCCGATAGGGGGTGTCGAGCTGCGCAATAGTCAAAAGATTCACTGCAGTAAAAATATTAGCAGGAAATGATTTGATTGTCGCGATCGCATCCTGAATCAGGTCTAACGTGATCGTTTCCGGTTTTTGAAACCTGCCAATTGGGTATTTGAGAAACTCGATATCGATGTTCATAACTGACGATTATTGACCACCTGCGGCGATGGTAGCCAAATCTACAAGTTTTGCATTGCCGGCCAAAAGCACATTGGCGCATGCGCAAAGCGTAGCACCCGTCGTGATCACGTCATCCACCAATAATACCCTGAGCTCCGCTAGCTCCGCTCCGTCTTTTAATTCGAAAACCTCTTCCACATTTTCTAATCGCTCCAGTCGAGACTTCTTGGTTTGAGTTTCGGTGAACTTTTTACGCTCCAGTAGATTAACGAGCTTGATATTGAGTGCCTTCGACAGCCCCTTGCCAAAAACTTCGCTCTGATTGTAACCCCGCCGCTTTTGCTTCATGGGATGAAGAGGTACCGGGACTATCACATCCCATTCGTGTTGAAACCCATGATGAACTAGCGAAAGGCCATACAATCGCCCCATTTCCTCGCCAATCTCCGGCGAATTCCGGTATTTGAGTTGATGAAGGAGCTTTTGACTATTCCCTTTTTTTGAAAAACGTAGGAAAGCCATTACACGATTGACACGTGTCAAACCCCTGATCTTCGAGGTGAGCTCATTGTCAAATGGTCGAAGATGGAAATTAGCCAAGGGGAGCGTGCCCTGGCAAATTGTGCACAAACACGACTCAAAATCATGTAAGGACCTTCCACATTGGGGACAGTTCCGAGGGAAGATGAGATCCAAAAAATCTTTCAAAAAAAGTAAACGCATCGCTAAAAAATTCTGGTGTTAGCCCATAGGGTCGAATATGCCGTATATTTGCCTTCTGAAACGTATTAATCCTTAAGTTAATGAATCTGATAGAGGAATTCAATGCTTACCGGGCCAAGATGAATGATAAAATTCTGGCCGAAGACAATAAAGTGATCAAGCGTTTTTTTAACCTTGACACCAATACCTACGCCGAAGGCGAATTGGACATTAAAACAAAGGAAATGGTTGGCTTGGCCTGTTCCATGGTTTTGAGATGTGACGATTGCATCAAATACCATTTGGGCAAAAGCTATGAAGCAGGTTTGAAAAAAGAACAAATCTTCGAGGTGTTTTCCATCGCTATGGTCATCGGTGGCTCGATCGTCATTCCACACTTGAGAAGAGCGGTAGAATACTGGGAACAACTTGAAAATCAATAAATTAACAGATGTTTAGACGGGATCTTGACCTTGAAAAGCGCTGGTCCAAACTATTGGACGGACTCAAAGAAACGATTGGCAAAAAACCAAACGATCTGAATGGCGTACTCTTTCTGATAGGTGTTCAGGAGCTAGGCAAAGGGACAAAAAATTTCTCCAAGGAACAAAAGCAGGACTTGATGCACATCGCTGTATGCAAAGTGCTGAGCTACGCAGGGTTTTACGAACTTGACTATGTCGACCAAGAGGGTTGGCCTCATTGGAAATTACTAAAAGAATTGCCGCATTTTGATTTACTTGAACAAGAAAAGCTCCTAAAGATTCAAGTAATGGAATATTTCGAGAAAGAGTATCAAATCGAAATTTGAATGAAATTAATCTCATACAACGTCAATGGAATTCGATCTGCCATCAACAAAGGATTTGTGGATTGGCTTATGCTCGAAAACCCAGATATCATTGGTTTACAGGAAATTAAGGCTCAGGAGAAAGATATAGATGCCTCGAGATTCCGGGATATGGGCTATGAACTCTATTTCAATCCGGCAGTCAAAAAAGGCTACAGCGGTGTCGCTATTTTCACCAAGATTAAGCCAAAATCCATCAAATTTGGTATGGGTTTGAATAAATATGACGATGAAGGCAGGATGATTCAGGCAGATTTTGACGGCTTCTCGTTCAACTCATCATACTTCCCATCAGGCACTACCGGCGATATCAGACAGCGTTTCAAATACGAATTTCTCGATGACATATATGGATACTTCCAGGATCTTCGACGCGAAAACCCTCAGTTGATCTTAAGTGGCGATTATAATATTTGCCACAAACCGATTGATATCCACAATCCCATTTCCAACAAAAACACTTCCGGCTTCTTACCGGATGAACGAGCTTGGATGGACAAGTTTACTGATTCGGGCTTCATCGACACCTTTCGCCATTTTAATTCCCGGCCACATCAATACAGCTGGTGGAGCTATCGAGCCAATTCAAGATCAAAAAATCTAGGTTGGCGGATCGACTATCATATGGCAACGATAGCGTTAGAAAACAGGCTAAAAAGCGCAGTGATTTTGCCAGACATTATTCACTCGGACCATTGCCCGATTATGTTAGAAATTGAATAAAATCATCCATAGAACTGAATCCTAGAATATTCCCCAGATGAAGTCCATTAAAATTTCAATTCCATCTCTAATAGAGAACATCAAGGTCATCGAAAGCTTTATCGATAACGCGAAAGATAAATTTGAGATAAACGATGACATCTACGGAAACATCATGATTTCCGTGACAGAGTGCATCAGCAACGCAATCCTTCACGGGAATCAGGGCGACAAAAACAAATTTGTTCATCTAGAACTTCAGATGGAAGAAGATCAGCTAAAATTCACCATCGAAGACGAGGGGGAGGGATTCGATCTCCAAGAACTTCAAGATCCTACAGCTCCTGAAAACCTCGAGAAGCCGGGAGGCAGAGGGATCTTTCTAATCCGTCATCTTAGTGACGAAGTGAAGTTCGAAGACGGAGGAAAAAAGACCGTACTTTCCTTTTACATGGATTAAGCATGGCTATCAATTTCTTTTCTGAAGAACTCGACTTTAGTCTGCCTCAAAAGCTCCGTCGAAAAAACTGGCTGAAGCAAATAGCCCAATCAGAAAGTTTCAAGATCGGCGAACTGAATTACATCTTTTGCACAGATGAATACCTTTACCAAATGAATGTTGATTATTTGGATCACGACACCTATACTGACATCATCACCTTTGATAATTCAGAAGAAGAAAAAACTATAGAAGGAGACATATTCGTGAGTATAGACCGAGTAAAGGACAATGCTTCAAAGCATCAACAAGAAGAGGCTACGGAACTAAGCAGAGTAATCAGTCACGGACTATTCCACCTAATGGGCTACAATGATAAGTCCAAGGCACAAGCAAATCTCATGAGATCAAAAGAAGAATTTGCTATCAAACTTTACGAAAACATTTAACTGTTTCACGTGAAACGGTCAGTCTTGGCGTAAGTGGATCAAGAACTGTTTCACGTGAAACACAAAAATCAAAATCATGTTTCCAATATATGATGTGATAGTAGTAGGAGCAGGGCATGCCGGCTGTGAAGCAGCACATGCTGCTGCCGCCATGGGGTCAAAAGTCCTGCTATGTACGATGAACATGAATACTATCGCCCAAATGTCATGCAATCCCGCCATGGGAGGAGTGGCAAAAGGGCAAATTGTCCGAGAAATAGACGCCTTGGGGGGCATGTCTGGCATAATTTCAGACAAATCAATGATCCAATTTCGAATGCTAAACCGATCAAAAGGCCCAGCGATGTGGTCGCCCCGCTCTCAAAATGATAGAATGAGGTTTGCAGAAGAATGGCGACTGGCTCTCGAAAATACTCCAAACGTGGATTTTTGGCAGGAGATGGTCTCTGGATTGCTGGTGAAACAGGGGAAAGTCTGCGGGGTAAAAACCGGAATTGGGATCGAAATTGAATCCAAATCAGTTGTACTCACGAATGGCACTTTCTTAAACGGAGTCATCCATATTGGCGAAAAACAGTTTGGAGGAGGTAGAACTGGAGAATCAGCAGCCAAGGGTATCACCGAGCAACTGGTCCAAATAGGCTTTGAAGCAGGAAGAATGAAGACAGGAACTCCTCCAAGAGTGGACGGAAGAAGTCTTGACTACTCCAAAATGGAAGTTCAATATGGCGATGAAAACCCAGAAAAATTCTCCTATTCAGATTCAACACAGCCATTAAAGGAGCAAAGAAGCTGCTGGATCACCTATACCAACAAAGAAGTTCACCAAGCCTTGGAAACAGGATTTGATAGATCTCCAATGTTCAATGGAAGAATTCAAGGGCTAGGACCAAGGTATTGTCCAAGTATCGAAGATAAAATCAATCGATTTGCAGAACGCGAACGACACCAGATATTCGTCGAACCTGAAGGGTGGAATACTGTTGAAATCTACGTGAACGGCTTTTCTACCTCGCTGCCTGAAGATGTTCAGTACAAAGCCATGCGTTTGATACCTGGTTTCGAAAATGCGAAAATGTTTCGGCCTGGTTACGCCATAGAGTACGACTTCTTCCCTCCAACTCAGCTTAAACTAACACTAGAAACCCACCTGATCGAAAATCTTTATTTCGCAGGACAAATCAACGGGACAACCGGATACGAAGAGGCCGCATCCCAAGGACTCGTGGCCGGCATCAATGCAAGCCTCAAAGTTCAGGAAAAAGACCCATTCATCCTTAAAAGGTCTGATGCCTACATTGGCGTGTTGGTAGACGATCTGATCAACAAAGGCACCGAAGAACCCTACAGGATGTTTACTTCAAGAGCTGAATTTCGACTGCTACTTCGACAGGATAATGCAGACCTGCGCTTAACCAAATTCGGCCATGAAATAGGTTTAGCTTCCAATATACGCCTGCAAAAAATGCTCGATAAAAAGTCCGCCACCGCTGGGCTTATCAATGAGCTAAAACAAAAAAAGATTAGCCCTGAAGCTATAAACGAGGGATTGGAAGCATTAGGAACAGCGACCATTCAAGAGAAAATAAGCGCCGAAAAACTTCTAAAACGCCCTCAAATAGGAATAAGTGAACTGATGGCGATTGATCCTGAAATGAGGCAGGCTCTGGCAAAATTTCCAAAAGAAGTACAAGAACAGGCCGAAATACAGATCAAATACGACAGCTATCTCGACAAAGAGCAACAGATGGTTACGAAGCTTTCCAACATGGAGAATTTCCGCATACCGACCCAGTTTGATTTTCTTTCGATCACTGCACTATCCAATGAAGGAAGACAAAAGCTGAACAAAATCCGGCCGGAAACACTCGGTCAAGCATCAAGAATCAGTGGGGTATCACCCGCCGATTTATCTATCTTAACGGTCTATTTGGGAAGATAAAATGCTAGAACGACTCAGTAAATGCCCACTCTGCAAAAGTGGGCTTTTTCTTAATCACTCCGAAATCACAGATTATGCAGTAAGCAAGGAATCCTTTATCCTCTGCAAATGCTCCAACTGTCAGCTACTCTTTACCAACCCAAGACCCAGCCAAAAGGAAATTGGCCCATACTACAATTTCCCGGAATATTTCTCCCATGAAGACAATGCCAAAAGCCTGACCCAATGGATTTACCAAAAAGTCAGAAACTACAGCATCGCCAAAAAAGTAAGTTTTATCAATCAATTCTCGGAAAAGGGCAGCCTCTTGGACTACGGCTGTGGTACCGGAGAATTTCTAAATGCAGCCAAACTGAAAGGATGGAAAGTCGCCGGTATAGAACCGAATACCAAAGCCAGAACGCAAGCCAAACTCAAACTTCAAAACAAAGTCAAATCAACGATATCCGAGCTAAAGAAAGACTCAAACTTTGACGTCATTACACTATTTCACGTTTTGGAACATATCCATGATTTGAGAAAGACTGTGAAAAAGATCTTAAAACACTTAAAATCAGAAGGTTATTTGATAATTGCAGTACCAAATCACCAAAGCTGGGACGCCAAAAATTATGGAAAGCATTGGGCAGCTTGGGACGTTCCTCGGCATCTCTACCACTTCGACGAAACGTCGATGAAAAGCTTTGAAGTTAAGTTTGGACTCACCTTGAAAGACACCAAACCCATGAAATTTGATAGCTACTATGTATCCCTTCTATCCGAAGGTTATTTGGACAAGACCACATCCTTAGCTTCTCGATACCTTACAGCAATGCGAAAAGGCTTCAAATCCAATCGAGCTGCAAAATCCCCAGGTCAATTTTCAAGCAATATCTTTGTTTTCCAAAAAAAGTGAACAAGCTAAGATTACTGTTATTCGGACTTTCAGTATTGTTCCTCGCGTCATGCGCGAAGCAAAGTACTCCAACCGGTGGACCAAGAGACGAAGATCCGCCGAAGCTCCTCAACTCCAATCCGATCGCTGAAAGCCTGAATACCAAACCGGAGACGATCACGCTGACTTTTAGCGAGTATATCAAACTCGACAATCCCTCCAAGGGTATCGTCATCACTCCAAGAATAAAAAAGGACGAGGTCGAATTTACCGCATTGAAAAACGTCGTCTCAATAAAGCTCAACCAAGATCTGGAAGACAGCACGACTTACGTATTTGACTTCCAAAAGTCCATCGTAGATATCTCCGAAGAAAATCCAGCAGAAAGCCTCAAACTGGTTTTTTCTACTGGAAATGCGATTGACAGCCTGAGTCTGTCTGGCAAAGTAAATTTCTATTTTCCAGCGGCAAAACCGGACTATAAGGACATACTAGTTGGAATCTATCCCGTAGGTGATACTACAGATGTTCTGACAGCCCCACCCTATTACCTCAGTCAGGTCGACACGACAGGTTCCTTCAGGATCACCAATATCAAAAACGGAAGTTATCTAGCTTACGCCTGGAAAGAAACCAATGGCACCCTTAAGGCAGAATACAAATCGGAAGATTATGACTTCATGCTGGACACTCTTCATCTGAACGGAAATATCGAGAACATCACCTTCAATCTATCCAAAGCAGACATTACACCGATCAGAATCCTTCGATCTTCAACATTTGGGCAAAACTATGACATCGTTGTAAACCGCAGTCCAATAGAAGCCAAGCTAGGACATGAGAACCTGGGGACGGAATATTTCTACACCAACGCAGATAACAGAATCAGGATCTACTCCACTAGCTCTAAACCCGACAGTATTCCATTTAACATCAGTTTGAGAGATTCGGTTGGCTTCAGTAAAGACTCGCTGATCTGGGCAAAATTCCCGGAATCTGATAGAAAACCAGAAAAGCTAACCGTATCAGCAAACTCCGGGAAAAACTTCTACCGCGACCTAAATGTCGAACTGAAGTTCAACAAACCGATCAGCAAAATCAATACAGATTCGCTATACATCTCCTATGACACCGCGTCAGTAATCGCTATAACCGAGTCCATGATGGCATTCCAAGACTCTGCACAACGAGATATTTTAAACATCCGACTAGCGATACCGGACTCAATCAGCCATGAAATATTCACCGTCAAAGCTGCTGATTCCACTTTTTTTGACTTTGAAAATCAAGTTAACGAAACAATACTCTCAGCAAATTATAGGAAATTAAAGCGGGAAGGCCTTGCTGACGAGATATCAGGGACTATCCTCAATGCAAAACCACCGTTTATCGTCCAACTTCTAAACTCTAAAAACGACCTTATTCAGGAACAATTCTTAGAAAATTCAACGGCTTTTTCATTCAAACTTGTAGAGCCAGGTACCTTCAAGCTGCGGGTAGTCGAAGATCTAAATGGAAACAAACGCTGGGATCCTTCCAATTTTACCCAAAGAAAACCAGCCGAAAGAGTATTCTACTTCTATAATGCTGAGCGGCAACCTAATTTAGTCATCAGAAGCGGCTGGTCGCTTCAAGATCAAATTATCCAGGCTTCTGACCCAACAGGCTTCAAACCAGAGCAAAAATAGCTGTGGAAAAGCTCCCGAATGATGTCAATAACTTTGTAGACCTTTCTGGATAAACATGATGAAGTCAACATTTTCCGAAGCTTTTGAAAGATAGAAAACAATTCTGGGGAAAACCCTTCAATTGTCCACAGCAGCCATCTCAGCTATCCACACCGCACTTAACCACATTTAGCAAACTGCCAGTAATCCACGAAAATTAATCCTTTTTGATAAAACACAGAGAATCAAATCCATGCAGGTTGACAAACCGTTGATAACTTGTCAAGAGATACTTTTTACGCTTCATGACAATGTGGCCAACTTTTGGATCTCTGCTTATCAACAAATCCACAACCTTAATAACCTTAATAGTTTTATTTATTTAAATAAATTAATAAGATTATTACCATGTGAATTGTGTGGATAGCTTTTGCTAATCGATTTTGGATTGGGTAATATTAGAATATCCAAACCCAAAAAAACATGGAGCTCAATAGACTCTTTGACCTGATTCCTTATCAGATTTTGAACTTTGACAAGGAAGTAGCTTTCGCAAAAAAAGTAAACGGGGCTTGGAAAACATATTCGTCCAAGGAGCTAAAAAGAATCGTCGATAACGTAAGCCTCGGTTTGTTGGCTTCGCAAATCGTCGCCGGAGACAAAGTGGCCATCATTTCAGAAAACCGACCCGAATGGATTTTTGTAGATTTTGCGTTGCAGCAGATTGGAGCGATTTCGGTTCCGATGTATCCGACAATCACAACGGAGGATTACGGGTATATTTTTGATCATGCCGAGGTCAAGATGATTTTTGTCGGCGATCAGGCGATTTATTCAAAAGCTGAAGCAGTAGCCCTGAACCGAAAGATCTTTTCTTTTGACCAGCTCGATGGAGTTGAGAATTGGTCGGCTTTAACCGAACTTGGCGAATCTGGAGATCTTGCTCAGTTAGAAGAAAGTAAAAAACGAGTGAAAAAAGAGGATCTGTTTACGATCATCTATACTTCAGGGACTACTGGTAGGCCGAAGGGTGTCATGCTGACTCATTCCAATATTCTGTCCAATGTAGTCGCCGTAGCTGATAGAATGGTTCCTCCAGCTGGTGTTTCTACCGCGCTCAGTTTTTTGCCGCTCTGCCACATCTACGAGCGTACGGGCACGTTTTGTTTCGTCTATTTGGGCTTTTCGGTTTACTATGCCGAGAGCATGGAGAAGATTGGGGAAAACATCAAGGAAGTCCAGCCTCACGTATTCAACACGGTGCCCCGACTTTTGGAGAAAGTTTACGACAAGATTGTAGCCAAAGGCTATGAGCTGACAGGACTGAAAAAGCAGCTTTTCTTCTGGGCCTTGAACTTGGGTCTGATTTACGACCCGACCAAACCACAGAGTGGATGGTATGACTTTCAGCTTAAAATAGCCAACAAACTGATTTTCTCGAAGTGGAGAAAAGCTTTGGGTGGAAATATCACCCAGATTAACTCCGGATCAGCCGCACTGCAGCCAAGACTTGCTCGGGTATTCTGGGCGGCTGGTATCAAAGTCTGTGAAGGCTATGGGTTGACAGAGACCTCTCCGGTGGTTTCGGCGACTTTCGGAACAGCCGATGGAGTAAGAATCGGCTGTGTCGGCAAACTAGTGAAAGACGTCCAAGTGAAAATTGCTCCAGACGGCGAGATTCTGGTCAAGGGGCCTAATGTCATGCTAGGATACTATAAGCAGCCTGATATGACCGCAGAGGTGCTTCAAAATGGCTGGTTTCATACGGGAGACATCGGTGAACTGGACGGAGAATTCCTAAAGATCACCGATCGCAAAAAAGAGATGTTCAAAACCTCAGGAGGAAAATACATCGCACCACAAGTGATGGAAAATAAATTCAAGGAATCCCTGCTGATAGATCAGCTGATGGTCGTCGGCGACGGTAAAAACTATCCGGCTGCAGTCATTGTCCCAAGTTTTGACGGATTGAGAGAGTATTGCAAGCGAAAGGATATCCCTTATTCATCAGATTCAGAGATGGTTATGAAGCCAGAGATTTTGGAAAAATTCCAATCGGAGATTGATTTATATAACAGGTACTTTGCAAAGTGGGAGCAGATCAAGCGCTTCAAACTTTTGGATGAATCGTGGGGAATAAACTCTGGAGAGTTGACTCCGACACTAAAATTAAAGCGAAAAGTGATCGCTGGTAAGTACGATAAGCTGATAGAAGCAATCTACCAGGGTTAACGGGCTGTCGCTATGCTAGTTTGATTTTTTGATGAAAAGAGAATTTCAGAATTTGGTTTCGGGATTGGAGACTTATTGCGATTTTTATTTTGTTTTGATAGAGTTATAGGTAAATCAATGAATTATTATTCTTCAAACTAATAAAATTTCAGTTTTAAATTTGTGATGCATGCATAACTTTTTTTCAAAAATAGTATGCATGCATACAAAATATCTCTAATTTAGGTCAGCTCAAATCCAGCACTTGATTGCCATGAAATCAAGCATGGCACAAAATGTCACACAATGGATAAATATGACGCATGCGAGATTCCACCGGGCCGATAAAAATCTACAAAAACAGATGAAAAGAGAAGAGACCGTAGACTATCATATCAAAAGTGCCTGGCATGCCATCTCCCGAATGTACAATCAGCAGGCAGCGGAGGAGGGATTTACGACTGCCATCGGGTTTGTTCTGATTAATATCCACTCTAAGGACGGGACGCCGGCGACGAAGATTGCGCCCTTGATCGGGTTGGAAACCAGAAGTCTGACTAGGATGCTGAAGACGATGGAGGAAAAAAGACTGATTTACAAAAAAGCCGATACCCAGGACAAGCGTTCCGTTAGGATTTTTCTGACGGAGGAAGGAAAGGAAAAAAAGGAAAGGTCCGTCAATACGATCAGGAACTTCAATGAGCAAGTCCGAGAAGTGGTCAGCGAGAAGGAATTGAAGACTTTTTTTGGAGTGTTTGAAAAAATCCAGCTGGTCATTGATCAAGTCAACGTAAACGAAGTCAACAAACCGATATTTGAATTGTAAACCAGTATTCCGTATAGCGGAGAAGACTACCAAAAACTCAAAATAATGAATAGAACCATTAAAAAAGTAGCCATTTTAGGTTCGGGTGTGATGGGATCTCGAATCGCCTGTCATTTTGCCAACATTGGTGTGAAGGTGCTTTTGCTGGACATTGTTCCATTTGAGCTCTCCGATGAGGAACAGAAAAAAGGACTGACCAAAGAGCATCCTGCAGTCAGAAACCGCATCGTGAACACTGCACTTCAATCCACACTGAAATCCAATCCGTCTGCGATTTACGATAGCGCATTTGCCAGTCGAATCACGACGGGGAATTTTGATGATGATCTACCAAAAATCAAGGATTACGACTGGGTGATGGAAGTGGTCGTGGAGCGACTCGATATCAAGCAATCGCTTTATGAAAAAGTGGAAAAATACCGAAAGGCCGGAACGCTGATTACCTCCAACACCTCAGGTATTCCGATGCAAATGATGTGTGAAGGAAGAAGCGAAGACTTTCAGGAGAATTTTGCCGGGACGCACTTTTTCAACCCGCCGCGGTACCTCAGACTTCTTGAGATCATCCCTGGCCCGAAAACGAAACCCGAAATCATTGACTTTCTGATGGAATATGGCGACCGATTTTTGGGGAAAGAAACAGTCCTTTGCAAAGATACTCCAGCCTTCATCGCCAACAGGATCGGTGTGTACGCCATCATATCTGGCATGCATGCGATCGAAAAGATGGGTCTCAGCGTCTCAGAGGTAGATAAACTGACCGGACCTATCATTGGTCGAGCCAAGTCCGCGACCTTCCGAACCATGGATGTGGTCGGACTTGATACCACAGTCAATGTGGCCAATAACCTATATAAAGCCCTTGTCCACGACGAATCCCGGGATAAATTCAAGCTTCCCCAGATCGTCGAGGTGCTTTACAACAACAAATGGTTTGGAGATAAGACTGGACAGGGCTACTTCAAGATGATTCGACACAAAGACGGCACCAAGGAGCTGAAAGAATTGGACTTGAAAACCTTCGAATACAAGGATGTAGAGAAGCCAAAGTTCAAAGCCTTGGAAGCTTCGAAGGAAATCGAAGATCTAAAAAAGAGAATCAAGTTTCTGGTCAATTTTGACGACAAGGCTGGTGAATTTTACCGAGCCTCATTCTATGATTTGTTCAAGTATTGTTCTCATCGTATTCCTGAGATCACCGACGAGCTATTCCGAATCGATCAAGCCGTTTCGGCTGGCTTCGGTTGGGAGTTGGGTCCATTTGAGACTTGGGATGTTTTGGGAGTAAAAGACACCGTGGAAAAGATGGAAGCTGCCGGTGAGACCGCAGCACCGTGGGTTCACGAGATGCTTGCCGCTGGAAACGACACCTTCTACAAAGTCGATGGGGGCAAAAAACTCTTCTACGACATTCCGAGCAAATCCTATATTGAAATGCCTGGAATCAAAGATTTTATAATCCTCGATACCCTGAAATCTGCAGGCAAAAAAGTCTGGGGAAATAGCGGCACCACGGTATTTGACCTGGGAGATGACGTCATCGGTTTGGAATTCCACACCAAGATGAACTCTATGGGCGCCGAAGTGATCGAAGGGATCAACACCGCAATTGGCATGGCCGAAAAGTCCTTTAAAGGACTAGTTGTCGGGAATGAGGGAGCAAATTTCTCCGCAGGAGCAAACCTTGCCATGCTGTTTATGTTTGCTGGGGATCAGGATTTTGACGAAGTCAATATGATGATCGCCCAGTTCCAAAATACGATGATGCGGGCGAGGTATTCCTCTATTCCCGTGGTCGTCGCACCACACAATATGGCTTTAGGTGGCGGATGTGAGCTTTCGCTTCACTCTGACCATGTTCAAGCACATGCCGAATTGTATATGGGATTGGTAGAAGTTGGAGTTGGGCTTATTCCTGCCGGCGGCGGAACTAAGGAGATGACGTTGAGATTTTCCAATGCGATTATCAACGGAGACGTGGAGCTTAATCAGCTTCAGGAATATTTCATGAATATCGCAACTGCAAAAGTTTCTACCTCGGCGCACGAAGCTCGAGGACTGGGGTACTTGCGGAAAAGTGATGGAATCTCGATCAACAGAAAACGCCAATTGACCGATGCCAAAGAGCAGGTATTGGTCCTCAGCGATGCAGGATACACTCAGCCACTACCGCAGGCCGATATCAAAGTCCTTGGCAAGTCCTCTTTGGCACTTTTCGAAGCGGGAATTACCGGCATGCAGTACGGTGCCTATATCTCTGATCATGATGCCAAGATCGCGAGAAAATTGGCTTGGGTGATGTCGGGTGGAGATCTTTCCTCCCCTACCGAAGTGAGCGAGCAGTACCTTCTGGACCTGGAGCGGGAAGCCTTCCTGAGCCTGACCGGGGAGCAAAAAACCCTCGAGCGTATTCACAGTATTCTGTTTAAGGGAAAACCATTGAGGAATTGAGTATCAAGATCCAAGACATTAGAACCAAGATATAAGCTTCAACCTACACGTCATGCATAATTTCAAGAATTTAAAAGTCTGGCAGAAATCGGTAGATCTGGCAGTTAAAATTTATGAATTGACAAGGTCTTTCCCTTCTGAAGAAAAGTTTGGGCTGACATCCCAGATGCGTCGAGCTGGAGTATCCATACCATTAAATATTGCTGAAGGAACGGCAAAATCATCATCAAAGTCATTTTCAAACTCGTTGGAGATTAGCTTGGGAGAAAGCTTTGAGTTGGAAACTCAATTGATTATAGCCGAAAGGGTAAAATTAATTTCAGGGGAAACATCAGCAGTGATTGAATCTGATATCAATGAAATTCAAAAAATGATTTTAGGATTGAAGGCTAGCGTTCAGGCCAATCTTGACTCTTGACTCTAGGCTCTTAACCTCTAGAAAAAACAATAAACTTAGAAATAGCGATGGAAGCATACATAATCAACGGATATAGATCAGCGGTAGGAAAGTCAAAAAAGGGCGGATTTAGATTTTACCGCCCGGATGATCTTGCGGCGGACGTAATCAAACACCTGGTCGCCAACACGCCAGGACTGGAGACCAAGATGGTCGATGACCTGATCGTCGGCAATGCCGTTCCCGAGGCGGAGCAAGGCATGCAGATGGGCAGGATGATCTCGCTTTTGGCCTTGGGGGTAGAGAATCCCGGCTTTATCATCAACCGATATTGCGGCTCTGGCTTGGAAGCTATCGCGCTGGCTGTCGGCAAGATCAAAGCAGGAATGGCCGATTGCATCATTGCCGGGGGCACGGAGTCCATGTCCCTGGTACCAATGATGGGCTATAAGACCGCGCTCAACTACAAGATCGCGACTGAGCATCCCTCCTACTACATTAGCATGGGTTTGACGGCGGAGGAATTGGCCAAAGAGTACAGCATAACCCGCGAAGATTCGGATGCCTTCTCGGTCAAGTCCCATGAGAAAGCCCTCGCAGCAATTGCCGCGGGCAAATTCAAAGACGAGATCGTGCCTGTGGAGGTCGAGGAAACCTATCTCGATGAGAAAGGGAAAAAGAAAACCAGAAAATTTGTCGTGGATACTGACGAGGGACCGAGGGCTGGTACTACGAAAGAAGTACTGGCTGGCCTAAAGCCTGCTTTCAAAAATGGAGGTCAGGTCACAGCAGGAAATTCTTCGCAAACTTCAGACGGAGCAGCTTTTGTCGTCGTGATGTCCGAGCGACTGATGAAGTCGCTCAATCTTGACCCGATCGCAAGACTGATGTCCTACTCTGTGGCCGGCGTGGATCCTAGAATCATGGGAATCGGTCCTAGAGAGGCGGTGCCAAAGGCTTTGAAACAAGCCGGCTTGACGCTGAGCGACATTGATCTGGTGGAGCTCAACGAAGCCTTTGCCGCCCAGGGATTGGCGGTGATGAAGTCGCTCGATATGAATCCGGACATTGTCAATGTCAATGGCGGCGCGGTGGCGCTCGGTCACCCTCTGGGATGTACCGGAGCCAAACTTTCTGTCCAAATCTTTAACGAGCTACGCCGACAGAACAAGAAGCATGGGCTGGTGACCGCCTGTGTAGGCGGTGGACAGGGTGTCGCGGGAGTTTATGAGTTGTTGAAGTAGAGACATTAGATGTAAGACTCAAGTAATCAGACACATTAAGCTACGCCTTATGCATAATTATAAAGAATTGAATGTCTGGAAAAGATCAATAAAGCTCTGTGCTGCGGTATATAAGCTTACATCAACTTTTCCCAATGAGGAGCGCTTTGGTCTGATTTCTCAAATGAGACGAGCTTCAGTTTCAGTGCCTTCTAATATTGCGGAAGGTGGTGGTAGAAGAACCAACAATGAATTTGTTCACTTTTTGGGAATCGCACATGGTTCTATTTGTGAATTAGAGTCTCAACTATATGTTAGTGTCGAGTTAGAGTTTATCTCGTTTGAGTCGATAGAAGCCATCACTTCTGAATTGACAGAAATCCAAAAAATGCTTTTTGCTTTGATTCAAAAGTTCGAATCCAAAGCATAGGCATCTTAAATCTTATATCTAAAAGCTAAAGTCTATAAATAATGACAACATTAACCAAAGCAATCCAAGGAGGTGAGTTCCTCGTGAGGGAGACGCCAGCGCAGGATATCTTTATCCCTGAAGAGTTCAGCGAAGAACAAAAAATGATGGCACAGGCCTGTCAGGATTTTATCGACACGGAGATCACTCCCAAAGCCGATGAGATAGACAGCATGAAACACCCAGAGCTGGTGCCTGCGATTCTCAAGAAGGCCGGAGAGCTAGGTCTCCTTGGTGTCTCCATCCCTGAGGAGTATGGAGGGCTCGGCATGAGTGTCAATACGGCCATGCTGATCGCGGACATCATCGGTGCAGCCGGTTCTTTCTCCACTACGTATGGCGCACATACAGGCATTGGTACGCTGCCGATCTTGTACTATGGCACCGAGGAGCAGAAGCAAAAATATTTGCCCAAATTGGCTACAGGTGAGTGGGCAGCGTGCTACTGCCTCACCGAGCCGGATGCCGGTTCCGATGCGAATAGTGGCAAGACCAAAGCAGTATTGTCTGCGGACGGTAGCCACTATCTTATCACAGGCCAAAAGATGTGGATCTCCAATGCCGGTTTTGCAGACCTGTTCATCGTCTTTGCCAAGATAGAGGATGACAAAAATCTGACAGCCTTCATCGTGGAAAAAACCTTTGGAGGCATCACCATGAACGAGGAGGAGAAAAAGATGGGCATCAAGGGCTCTTCCACTCGCCAGGTCTTTTTCAACGACTGTCCAGTTCCGGTAGAAAACATGCTCTCTGCCCGTCAAAATGGATTTAAGATTGCTGTAAACGTCCTGAATATCGGCCGGATCAAGCTGGGTTCCGGCGTTTTGGGAGGTGTACGTACGGTCATCAGCCGCTGTATCGCCTACTCCACCGAGCGCAAGCAATTTGGGGTCAGCATCAACACCTTTGGCGCAATCAAGTCCAAGCTGGCCGAGATGGCCATCCGTTGCTACGTCTCGGAGTCACTTTGCTACAGAGCCGGTCAGGATATCGACGACCGAATCAACGCGCTCATCGCGGAAGGTATGGACGAATCCGAAGCAAAATTGAAGGGTGTAGAGGCCTTTGCCATCGAGTGTGCGATTGCGAAAATCCATGGTTCGGAGGTATTGGACTATACAGTGGATCAGGGCGTGCAGATCTATGGCGGTATGGGCTATTCAGCCGAAGCACCTATGGAAAAGGCTTACCGTGATGCCAGGATTTCCCGCATCTACGAAGGAACGAACGAGATCAACCGGATGCTGATGGTCGGTATGGTGCTCAAGCGCGCCATGAAGGGCGAGATCAACCTTTTCGAACCCGCTATGGCGGTTTCGGCGGAGCTGACTGCGGTGCCTTCCTTTGAGACGATTGATACTTCGGAGCTTTTCGCAGCGGAAAAAGAAGTCCTCAAAAAACTCAAAAAGGTATTCCTGATGGTGGGAGGTAAGGCGGCGATGGCCTTGCAGGATAAGATCGAGGACGAGCAGGAGATCATGATGAACTTGGCAGATGTGATGATAGAGATCTACGCGGCTGAGTCTGCCATCCTCAGATCGGAAAAACTGGTCAGCATCCAAGGTCAAGAGGCCTGTGCAAACCAGATTGCGATGGCTCAGATTTATTTGTCCGAAGCTGTCGAAAAAATCAACAGCGCGGCCAAGGAAGCCATCGGCTCTTTCACCAAGGGTGACGAGCAAAAAGTGATGCTGATGGGCTTGAAGCGGTTTACTAAAGCAGAATTGATCAACACTAAGGAACTGCGAAGACAAATCGCCGATCATATGATCGCAGCCGGCAAGTACCCGTTTTAAGGAAGCCGAACATGGAATACAGGACCTCCGGTTTGTAATACGGCCGGAGGTTTCTTATTTTCTCCCCGCCAATGGAACAGATGCCCAAGGCAGTTTTTAGATATTTTAGGCAAGGCAGGTAATCAAGTTTTTATGATGAGAAAAATAGCTCTGGCTCTTTTGTTTTTCTTTTTGGTATCTGGCTTGGCCATCGCACAAAAGCAAAAGGTGTCTTTCAAGGACTCCTTGGATCAAAAGCTGGATCTTAGTGACTGGGTTTTGACGGCAAACGGCTTTATTCCCTTTCCTTCGATCATCACCGAGCCCGCGCTTGGAGGCTTCGGAGGCGCTTTGTTTGGTGTATTTGTAGATCCTAATCCGCCCTATCGCGACAGCGTGGATGGCAAGGAAGTCCTTACCCGAGTGAAGCCGAATATCTACGGGGGCGGGGCGGCCATGACAGTTAACGGTACTTGGATGTTGGGGGCGGCGGCCATCGGGGTGATCCCAAAATGGCGCTCCAACTACCGCCTGGTCACGGGCTATGCGGATGTTAATCTGGAATTTTACCGGTCGTTTGAGCAGTTGGGAGAAAAGAAATTTGAGTTCAACATCCGAACCATCCCTATCGTGGGGCAGCTGACCAAGCAGTTGGGAAAAAGTGACTGGTATGCAGGCCTGAACTACCTGTTTTTGAAGACTGAGTTAGGTCTCGCCAATTATGAGTTTCATGACGAAAAGGCGATAAATACCATCATCAGCCGTCCCAGCGTCCTGATCGAGTACGATGGACGGGACAATATTTTCACACCGGACAGAGGGGTACACTGGATCACCATGATAGGCAACTCAGCCGAGTGGCTGGGCAGTGACTATTCTTACGGATTGGTGAGTACCACGGCATTTTATTGGTTGCCTGTCACGCCGACGTTGATCTCAGGCTTCAGAGCGGAGGTCCAGAATCTATGGGGCGACGCTCCGTTTTATATGCTTCCTTTTGTCAATCTTCGCGGTATACCCGTGGCGCGCTATCAGGGAAATACCATCGCGACGGCCGAAACTGAATGGAGGTGGGATTTTAGCCCCCGCTTCAGTGCGGTGGGATTTGTCGGCACGGGCAAAGGGGTGATGAAGGAAGAGTCTTGGAAGGACGATTCCTGGAAGACTTCCGCAGGTGCAGGTGCGCGCTACCTGATTGCCCGAAAACTCAAACTCCGAATGGGAATTGACGTGGCTCGGGGTCCCGAGGAGTGGGCCTATTTTTTTGTGTTTGGCACTTCTTGGAGAAAGTAAAGGCCGGTCTATCACCAAACCGGCCCGAATGTCGATGGCAAACTGATTTGGTTTAGTCTATGGGCAAAAAGACGTAATCCATTTGCCGCAGAGCGTCCGCCTCGTTGTAGAGCGTCAGGCTTTCGATGATTTTTCCGTTTGCTATTTTGTAGTTGGTGTTTGCCCAGAGTGTGACTGATTTTCCATCCTTGAATGTGATATTCATCTCTGACCAGTTCGCAACCCATTCCCCCTTGGAGCTTCCATCAGGGATGACTACGGGAGCAAACCGTGATTTGGTGTATTCAATTTTCTCGTAGAGAGTTTCCACATTCAGCTTCCAATTGATCATGGCTCCCTCCTTGTTGATCGAGTCTCCATAGGAAGGCCCGACTCCCAGATAGTTTTCGTCGAGATAGGAGTCCATGGCATCAAAATCCATCGCTTCAACAGATTTCACATAAGCTTCGACGAGTTTGACATTTTCGGCATTTTTTTGATCAGAAGACGAGCCGCAGGAAAACAAGGAGAGTCCCAATCCAGCAAGAAGTACAAGTGTTTTTATCGATTTCATAGTCTTTGTTGGTTTGGGATTATTTGATGGTATAGCCTTTTCCTTCGATACAGACAGAGAACGCTTTTTTGAAATCGTCTTTCATTTTCTGTTCCTGAGCAGCGACGTCAGCCTGGGCACTTTGGTTTGCCTGTGCTTGTTGTGCTCTGCCGGCTCTCCGGCCCGCAAGTCCGCCAACTACTGCGCCGACTGCGGCACCCTCTCCTGCATCACCCGTAATAGCTCCGATTGCTGCTCCCGCCGCGGCGCCTCTTGCTGCTCCGCCGATTGCTCTACCGGTAGGTCCGGACTGTACCGGTGCCGCTTCTATTTTTGGAAGGTTTAGCGGGTCAATGCCGGATTGATCTTTTGCCCAATTATAGCATTCGAATTCATCCTTCTTTTGTTGGGATTTGCTCTGGCCTTTGGAGGGATAGATGAAGAGATCCAAACCTTGAGAAATTTGGTTGTAGGCCATTTTTGCCGTATCCGGCATCGTGGGAGTTTGCTGGCCTTGGACTAGCTGAGTGCTTGCCAAAAAAAGAACCGGAAGCAGGATCCGTATCCAGGCAGTTCGTGAATTTGTTTTGCTGTTCATGCGATTTAGGTAAGATTAGAGGTTGCTTGATTGAAATTAGTCAAATTCTGTGGAGTTCGACGGGGTAGCAGGATTGAAGAAACTTGAAATTGTTTACCAGATTCTTTTGCCTAATCAAACTCCCCTTTCAGCTGAATGACTTTAGAGTTTGCCTCATCCAAGGTCAACAAGCCGGAACGGGGGCGGTCTGGGTCGAAGATCGAAAAGACTGTCATCGACAACATCGGCGAAAAGTCAGGCACGATAATTCTTTCAAAAAAATCTTTCCGCTTATACCCGAGGAGAAAGGTTGAAGTAATGCACAAAAAAATCTGAATTGACGGAGGGATATTTGCCTCTCTTGCTGTACGACGGGAAGTCGTCAAATCGATCATTTGGTTCATCGCTGGGAAAAGTTCAAAGTGTTTTACAAGATTTGGATTGAACTTGGAAAACTCTGCTACCTGACTCCATAGGTCCTACCCTGTTGAGTCACTATTTTAGAAATGGAGTAGCATTTTATCGATATCCGATTCTGCTGCCAAAAAAGCGATCCGCTCTTCGAAGTAATGTTTCAGGATGCTGTTCAGTTCGGTTTGGATCGTGTCCGGGAAAAATCCGATTCTCAGAAGTGTGGTTCCGATCGCATTGGCTTCTTGTGTTGCAAGCTCTCTGCGCGTATCGAATCGGGAATTGGCCATGCTAAAGTGAATGCAAGAATCAAGGCGAGCAGGCCGAGCAATGTGGAGTCGACCGACCTAAGGTCTTCTCTTTTCTTTAGCTAGAGTTCGCTCAACGTATGAAATGGATTGAATAGAGTTTGCCCAGTCAAACAAGAAAAATTTACTGCGTATCACGATAGTTTTGACTTTTCCTCCTATTTTTGGATCGGACCTTAGCCGGCACTAGCGCTAAGAATTTTTTCTCGACAATCCCTTTCCTATTTCTTGAACCTCTTCAAAATTCTATTTTGATGAAAAAACGTATCATTACGCTTGGTGAAGTCATGCTCAGACTTTCTACGCCAGGCCATCAGCGATTTATTAATTCGACCTCCTTTGACGCGGTCTATGGAGGCGCAGAAGCCAATGTTGCAGTTTCGCTCGCCAATTGGGGTTACTCGGTTGCGCATGTATCCGCTCTTCCCTCCCACGAAATCGGTCAGGCCGCAAAGAACTCTCTACAGTTTGCCGGGGTGGACACGTCTTATATTCCAACGTGTTCCGGACGAATGGGGACCTATTTTCTGGAAAACGGGGCGATGCAACGCGGCTCCAAGATCATCTATGATCGCTTTGACTCGGTCTTTGTGAAGTATGATTTTTCAGGATTGGACTGGGAGCAAATCTTTGCCGGAGCAGATTGGTTTCACTGGACCGGAATCACTCCCGCTGTGTCTGCTACCGCAGCAGCAGTGTGTAAACAGGCTGTCCAAGCGGCATCCAAGCTTGGGATCAAGATCAGCGCAGACATTAATTATCGCAGAAATCTCTGGCAATATGGGAAGTCTCCAATGGAGATCATGCCTGAATTGATCAAACCCTCCCACCTGATCATTGCTGGGTTGACGGATTTTGAAAACTGTATGGGTATCCAAACCGAGCGATACGAAGAGGCCTGTCAAGCAGCCAAGACCGTCTGTCCCAATCTTGCCTATGTCTCTACCACGACCAGGAAGTCCATCAGTGCCTCTGAGAACCGACTGAAGGGAAAACTGTGGAACACCAAGTCGATGCTCAAGTCAAAGGCCTATTCCATGACTCACCTTGTGGATCGTATTGGCGGCGGAGACGCATTCATGGCGGGCTTGATCTATGGCCTGTTGACTCGTGGGGACGAGGAAGCAATCGAATTTGCAACCGCAGCTTCGGTGCTCAAACATTCCATCCCAGGAGATGCAAATTTTGTAGCTGTCGAAGAGGTGGACCATTTAATAAAGGGAGAAAATATTGGAAAATTATTACGCTAAGCCATGAAAAATCTAAAATCATCACTAATCAACGCGATGAGCGATACCGGAATGATTCCGGTCTTCAATAATGCGAATCTGGAAATCGCCAAATCCGTGATGGCTGCTTGCTATGCCGGCGGAGTCAGAGTCTTCGAATTTACCAACCGGATAGAAAATTCCCTCGAGGTGTTCACTGGTTTGCGGGAATACGCGACTTCTTTCCCAGGCTTATTTCTGGGAATCGGCACCATCTTCACCGCAGAGCAGGCTGATGCATATCTGCAGGCAAAGGCTGATTTTATCGTTTCGCCGGCTTTGATTCCAGAGGTTGCCGATAGGTGCAAAGCGCAGGATGCGGTTTGGATACCTGGCTGCGGCACGATCACCGAAATCAATGAAGCTAGAAAACAAGGCGCTACCGTGGTCAAAGCATTCCCGGGCAATGTACTCGGGCCGGAATTCATCGCAGCAGCCAAATCCGTGATTCCCGAGCTTCGCTATATGCCAACGGGTGGCGTCGAGCCGACTGAAGAAAACTTGGAAAAGTGGTTTAAAGCCGGAGTGACCTGTGTGGGAATGGGGTCTCAACTTTTCAAAAAAGAATGGATTCAAGGAGAGGAATATGAAAAACTGCAAATCGCTGTAACTGAAACCCTTGTGGCGATAAAAAAAATCAGGCAGTAAAAACTTACTATACGCAGAATAAAGGGCGGTTTCTAGAGGAACCACCCTTTTTTTTTGAAAATCAATAAAAAAAAGTTTGGCAGTGAATTTTATTATACCTAAAATTGGTCAACCAATAATTGGTTAACCAATAATAACATGGAAACCCTTAATAACTTCAAAGAAATCAAAATCGACAACCCTGTAGATATTATTATCGGACAGATTCGAGATTTGATTATTTCCGGAGAGTTGAACGCCGGCGACAAATTGCCCCCTGAGCGCAAGCTTTCCGAAAAACTCGGCATCAGCCGAAGTTACGTCCGAGAGGCCATCAAAAAATTGGAATTTTACGGAATCGTCAAAACTCTCCCGCAAAGCGGCACAGTCATCGCAGGCTTGGGCATCACCGCCCTCGAAGGCCTGATCACCGACGTGCTCAAAATGGAAGGCAGTGAATTTCATTCCCTAATTGAGACACGTCTGATCCTTGAAGCACAGACAGCTAAATTAGCCGCAATCCGCCGAACTGACGAGGATATCGCGGCTCTTGAGGAAGCTTTGTCCCTGTATGAGGCAAAGGTAAAAGTAGGTGAGCAGGCTATCGATGAGGATTTGCTTTTTCACATCAAGATCGCTGAATCGAGCAAAAACAACGTCCTGAAGTCACTCATGTTGATTGTGACACCAGATATACTGACGCATTTTACCAAACACAATGTATGTGGAGGGGGTAAGCCTTTCGGTGCCCTCCAAGAGCATAAAGAGATCCTGACACATATCAAAAATCAGGATCCTGCGAAAGCAGAAGCAGCCATGATCAATCATCTATCGGAACTAATCAATAAAAAGTGATTTGCCTATGCAAAAAAAATGGTGGATAGAATCCACCAAATTTCAACATCAGGAATAAATACTACTCATTAAAGATTGTCGAGGTCCCAATTGCGTAGCAGCCCCAATGCCTTCTCAAAATTACAAAAATTTTTTGGAGCCATGGCAGCCCATTTATCTCCCCTGATTTTTCTTAAATAATCTTCTATCCTAACACAATTTCCCAAAATGAAACAACCATTACCAAATCACATTTGGAGTGGGCGGGTGAGCTATTTCCAAATAGTTTCGCTTTGCATCTGCTTGTTGCTCAGCAGCGCCGCCCAAGTTTCGGCCTTTCAAGACGAAACAGCAGCTCTTATAGAAGGTCAGGTCATTGACGGCCAAGATCTTGAATTACCAGGTGTAAACATTCTGGTCAAAGGCACCACAACAGCCACGGTATCAGACATTGACGGACGGTTTAGAATTTCTGCAAAACCTACGGATGTCCTGATTTTATCCTTCATCGGCTATACTACACAGGAAATTCTAGTCGGATCACAGAAGATTATTTCGGTAAGAATGACTGAAGACTTGACTCAATTGGACGAAGTCATCGTCGTGGGCTATGGTACTCAAAAGAAGTCTCACTTGACTGGAGCGGTATCCAAGTTTGAAAATACCAATCTGGGAGACCTACCTACGGTTCGTGCGGATCAGGCTTTGCAAGGAAAAATCGCTGGTGTTCAAATCCAGAACGTTACTTCCGAAGCCGGTGTGTCTCCATCCATCCGAATCAGAGGCAACAGTTCCATCGGAGCCAATAACGAACCCCTAGTCGTAGTGGATGGCTTTCCTACTCCTGACGGACTTTCCTTTATCAACCCCAACGACATCGAATCCATTGAGGTGCTGAAAGATGCAGCATCCGCAGCGATCTACGGTTCTCGTGGAGCCAATGGTGTCATCATCGTGACTACGAAAAGCGGGATTCCAGACAAGCCAACCTTCAGTTTTAAGATGTTTTCGGGATTCAACAATCCTTACAAAGTGCATGACATGCTTAATTCCCAAGAATATGCAGAAATGCTCTGGGAAGAGCAGACGAGAGGTGGAGCAGGACCTACTATTCACGAGCAGGCGGCATGGTCGGTTGACAATAACACTGACTGGCAAGAAGAAGGACTCCGCTCCGGCGTTGTGAGCAGCTATCAGCTGGGTGTCTCAGGTGGTAAAAAAGATCTGACCTACCTGATCTCTGCCGGTTACAATGATGAGAAAGGTATGCTGATCAACAACGATTACCAGCGGTTTAACCTTCGGGCTAAGATGGACGCAAAGTTGAGCAAGGTGCTGAAAGTTGGATTCAACTTCAACCCGTCTTACACTAAAAGAGTCCTTCCGGCATCCAACTTCACGGATTACTTCCGGACGCCGTCATTCATGCCAGCGCAGCATACCGAATACACTTCGGCTTTGACAGGAATTCCTGTAGGAGAGTGGGCACATGGTCGTCACTTCAGCAATGTATTGTATGAATTCACTACGCCTGATGGCACGGAAGTATCCACTACCGCAGCGCGTCCTTGGAGTACTTCCAACAACAACCCCAAGTTCATCAGCGACAATGACAGCAGAGTTGACAACCAATACAGAATGATGGCATCCACTTATTTCCAGGTCGATCTAGCCAAAAACCTGTTCCTGAAATTTTCCCAAGGTGCCTATGTCACCAATCGTGTGCAGGAAGAATATCGCAATACGGATACCAACCGGGCTGGTGATCCCAACCGTGGCTCCTATGCAAACAATCTGCGAATTGATTTGCTTTCAGAAAATATCATCAGCTACTCCAAAGCTTTTGGAGACCATGAAATTTCAGCAGTTGGAGGTTTCACGGCACAGAAAGTAACCAACAGCTACGCCAATATCGTAGGAACTAACTTTCCAACCGACTATGTACCGACACTTAACGGAGCGACAGTCCTTGATCTGGAAAACACCAACACGCTGAAAGATGAAACTTTGCTGCTTTCCTACCTGGCAAGAGCGAGTTATGCCTACAAGAACAAATACCTCTTTTCTGCCAGTGCGAGAACGGACGGCAGTTCGCTTTTCGGGCCTGAAAACAAATGGGGTTGGTTTCCATCCGTTTCCGGGGGTTGGGTAGTGTCTGAAGAGGAATTCATGAAAGGCACTGGCATCATAGACCTGCTGAAAGTACGAGGCAGCTACGGCGTCACAGGTAACAATGACATAGAAAACTATGCCTATGTAAATCGTCTGTACTCTGAAAACTATTCTCTAGGCGTAGGCACAGGGACTTTGACGCCAGGCTTGGCTCAGTCCGGTACCACCCTGGCCAACAAAGCAATCGCTTGGGAACGTACCTTCTCTGGCAACATCGGTTTTGACCTCGGATTGTTCGAAGGAAAAATCAACCTATCTGCTGAATTCTATCAGTCTCAAACGGATCAACTTCTATTGCGACAGCCGACTTTGGCAATCACAGGATTCACAGAATACTGGAATAACATCGGAAAGATCCAAAACAACGGATTTGAATTTGAGCTGCATTCCAACAACGTCAACAAGACGAAGTTTCAGTGGACTACCTCCCTGAACCTCTCCACGGTTAGAAATAAGCTGATCGAATTCAGTGGAGAAGACAGATTGCTTTCCTACGGTGAAAGACAGGAGATCTACCTGGCACAGGTCGGTCAGCCATACATCCAGTACTTCGGCTACAAGACGATCGGCGTGTGGAACTCCCAAGAGGAAATCGACGCTAATGCTAGCAATAGCTTGGACAGACCAGGTGGGCTGAGACTTCAGGATTCCAACGGAGACGGTAAAATCGATGACGACGACCGCGTGGTGTTGGGCAATCCTTTCCCGGATTTCAGCTGGGGCATTACCAACAATTTCACCTATGGCAACTTTGACCTGAGCATTTTGCTTCAAGGCGTTCAAGGAATCGATATCTTCAACGGTGACGGTCACTACAACGAGACCAAGCGTACCAACCGCAAATATGTGGAAAACAGATGGGTGTCTCCAGAATCTCCTGGCGATGGCATGACTCCGTACAGCACCAACGGTATGGGATGGCAGTTTACCGATTACATGATCGAAGACGGCTCGTACGTTTCTGTCAGAGACATCGTGTTGGGTTACAACCTGCCGACGGCACTGGCTGAGCGCATCAAAGCAAAAGGGGTGAGACTCTATGCATCGGCTCAAAATGCCCTCTACTTCATGTCTAACGACTACCGCGGTATCAACCCGGAAGCCAGATCCACCTCTGGAGCTTATGAGTCGCCTCTGATCTCCGGCTACCAAAGAGGCTCTTTCCCGGTGCCTAGATCGTTTGTGTTTGGTATAGACGTTAGCTTTTAATCCCGATCAACATGAAAAAATTAACTAGAAATATATTCGCCGGTCTGATTTCCCTGGGTTTTTTGACCAGCTGTGAGTTGGATCTCCAGCCAATCTCCGAGATTGGTGAGGGTTCGTTCTATCAGACCGATGCCGACTTCAATACCGCCATGGTGGCGGCCTATTCTGGCCTGCAGGCTCCTATCTTGAATGAGTGGGCACTTACTGAGCTGAGATCGGACAATACCCGCCTTCATAATTCTCAGACTGCCAGTAACATCTACATTCCCCTTCGGGAATTGGATCTGATGACCTACACGGCTGAGCAAGCCAATGTGTACACTTACTGGTCTGACACCTACCACAATATCTCTCGGGTCAATACCGTACTGGATCAGCTGGACGGAATCAAAACTCCTGCACTCCGAGACCAGCTCCATGGCGAGGGGGCCTTCATCAGAGCCTATCATTACTTCAATCTAGTGAGGCTTTTTGAAGAGGTGTTTTTGGTAGACAGACGAATCAGTGCCAAAGAAGGAGTGGGCATGACGCCGGCATCTACGGAGGAATTGTATCAGTTTATCATCTCCGACCTGACCATCGCATCCAACCAACTTCCGAGAGTCTACCCCGTCACTAGCACCGGTAGAGCGACTTCTTGGGCGGCGAAGGCTCTATTGGCAAAAGTCTATCGTACTCAGAAGAAATATGCGGAATCAGAAGCACTCTTGGCAGATATCATCACCAACAGTGGCGCACAGTTGTTGACTGGCACGACTGGATTTCAGCAGGTATTTTCGATCAACAATGAGGTGAACAAAGAGACGCTTTTCGCGGTCAGATTCAAAGCAGGCGGACTGGGTCTAGGATCACCTTTGGCGAATTATTTTGCTCCGCAAAACAGTGGATCTTATGTGATCAACGGTGACGGGAATCACTTCAACAAGCCGACGGATGAATTGGTCGCATTATATGGTCCGAAAGATTTGAGACAGACTACTTCCCTTCGTACCGGATATATCGGCGCGGGCGGAAAATTCGTGCCGGATAACTACATCTATAAGTTTTACTCAAACCCATCCATCAGCCAGGATTCTGAAAATGACTTCCCGGTGATTCGATATGCTGATGTGTTGTTGCTTTATGCAGAAGCATTGAACGAAAAAGGCAACACCGACATGGCTCTGACTTACCTCAATCAGGTTCGTCAACGCGCAGGCTTGGATGCCTATACCATGGATGATGTCGCAACCAAAGAAATGTTTATTGAAAAGCTGCTTTTGGAGAGACGGTTGGAATTGGCTTTCGAAAACCAGCGATGGTTTGACCTGATTCAATTCGGCTTGGTCAAGAGTACCCTCGACAAGCAGTTTGAAACGGAAGTGTTCTATGAAGAATACACTTTTGGAGTCGATCCCGTGCAGGAAGACAAGATCCTGATTCCAATCCCTCAGCGTGAGGTAGATATTTTCAATCAATAATTTTAAACCTAGTAGATAGAGTGGATTGAATTGGTCGGTCTGGTTTAATGGGTTTTCCAGATCGGCCGTTCATTCCCTGTGTCTCTTATCGCGAGTTTTTCTTTCCAGTATTTTATCCTGTCAACTAAAATTGACCTGGAGCACCCTGTTTAACAGTACCATGCGTATTTCCCCAAAATTTCTGTTCGTTCTCTTCCTGTTTTTTGCGATCGGCGCAAAGGCTCAGGATGAGACCAAGAAAATCCCCTTGGAGGACGAGGCAGATTTTTTCTCAACACTTCCAGCCAGCATTCCAAATGCGGCTCAAATCAAAGCCCTGTATTCTCAGGGAAAAAAGACGGAAGCCATCCACCAATTGGCGGTTTACTTCAAAGAAAAGTCCCAACACAGATTCTTTTTCAACTGGGCAAATGTTGCCAACAGACTTCAGGAGTATCAGCAACTCTATCCCAATGCTGCTAAAAACCACCTCAAAGACGCAAATTCTCATACTGAGCTCTATCAAGCGAACACCCCTTGGAAGTTGCCTTTCAAGAATGAAAAGGGCAATGACGTAACGGCCTATGAGATACGCCATCTGTTCAGACAGCACAAAGCGGGCGATTTTGCCTTCAGTTATTACCTTTCGGATCGATCGGATCTACTCCCCTACTTTACCGGGCATGTCCGAAGTCTCAACCAAGCCTACCAGGCCGATGCAGTCGAACTGATATCCGCCGGCAACGGCGCCTACGAAAGCTTCCGCGGAGGCAATCGCGTCGAGAATTGGGTATTGGCCCACCACCTCTTTTTAGGCTCCCCAGATTACAGCGATCAGGATCAGGTCACGATGATCCGCACCTTGATACATCATGCTGAAGTGATCTTCCAGACCAATCAGGATTTTCAATTTGGCAATCACCAGACTAAAGGAATGGTTGCTTTGGCGGTCATCGCGATGATGTATCCGGAGTTTGAAGCTTCCAAAACCTACTTCGATTTTGCGATAAGCAATCTCGGGAAGCATCTGGAGCTGGAGATCAATCCCGATGGATTCCAGTTTGAGCGTTCTTTTCATTACCACGTCGGAGACATCGACAACTATTTCAGAGTCTACAAACTCGCCCTCATCACCGGAACTGCGATTCCAGAATCTTGGGAGGCGAAGCTGAAAAGTATGTTTCAGGCGATGAAAACGATCGCGCTTCCCAACAAGGCCGCACCGGTCATCCAAGATGATACCGATCAGCCGATGGCCACACAGAACCAACTCGATGAAGTGATGGCGCTGGGTTATGTCCTTTTTCCAGATCCTGAATTTGCCTTTTTGGCGGGAGATAAACCCTCGGAAGAATATTATTGGCTGCTGAGTCGGGAAGATTTGGCGAAGCTGAAAACTCGAAAAGAAAAGCGACCAACCATGAAATCAGCCGCGCTGGTGGAGACTGGATATTATGTCTTCAGAGATGGTTGGAAGGATGAGGATCAGTACCTGCTTATCAGCACGGGAGTTTCTAAGGAGAAGCCCGATCATCAACACGGCGATGTCTTGGGCTTTCAGCTCTTTGCCAACGGAGAGATGTTGATCCCCAATTATCAGGTGAGATATCCGGTACCGGAGTTTCAGTTTTTCAAAAACTCTTGGGTGAAAAATGTTGCTCTCGTCGATTCCATTGCTCAAGGGCAAGAGTGGACAGGCAACCAAGGCGGAAGCGGATTTGGCAAATTTGCCAAGCTGCCTAAAGCGGAGGTTTTGCTCTGGGAGCCAAAAGGTGACGTGCAGGCTTTTGTCGGCAGTCACGATGGCTATGCCAATCAGGAGGTGAGTTACATGCGGAGCATTTACTACTTCTCCGGAGATTTTTGGCTTATCCGAGACCACTTTAAATCAAAAGAAAACCACATCTACTACCAGAATTTTCAGGGCAATTATTCGCTGGAGGACTGCCCCGGAATCGCGCGTTCGAGCCAGGCCAATGGCGGAGGGCTGGACATCATCCAAGTGGGAACTTCAGTAGCTGAGGCCAAGGTTGCCGGCAACTTGGGAAAAAACCGCGTGACCTTCCAATCTCCTGCCGCACAAAATGTGGACTTTGTCACCATCCTCAGACCCTACGAATCATCTTCGGATCGTACTGCACTGATGGATAAGAAAGGTAAATTGAATCTGGGCGATTGGGAAGTATTTACGAAAACGTTTCAAAGCGGAGACTTGGAAATCTCTGCTGCACAGATCTTCAAGAAGGACAAGCAATATTTCCTGCTGGGAATGACTCGGCTAGCATCGAAGAGCGAACAGATGGAAGTAACTACTCCTGTCGATGTCTTAGTCTCCATTTCGGATGCCGGATTTGAAATCAAATCCTTCGAGCCCGCTTCTTTTGAGCTGAAAAGTCAATCACAAACCATCACCCTTTTACCGCTCCAAACCCATCAAAGCCATGCAAAGTAAACGATCCTCCCACTTGATTTTATGCCTGCTGGCTTTGGTGTTGTGTTTTCAAAACTGCGCTTTTGCGGGAAAGCAACCGATCCTCGTGACTACACTGGCGGAATACAATCAAGCTGTCAAGACACTCCAGCCAGGCGACACGCTGATGCTGGCTAATGGCGTTTGGCAAGATGCGGAGCTGGTTTTCAAGGGTGAAGGAACGGCCGAGAAACACATCGTTCTGATCGCGGAAACTCCGGGCCAGGTGTTTTTGGAAGGAAAATCAAACCTCCGCATCGGTGGGAGCCACCTCATCGTGAAGGGCCTGGTCTTTCGAAACGGATGGACGCCGTCCTCAGAAGTCATCTCTTTTAGCATTGATAGCAAGACACTGGCATTCAACAGTCGCGTGACCGAATGCGTCATCGACAACTACAACAATCCCGACCGCAACTCTCAAGACAGTTGGGTGATGATGTTTGGGAAAAACAACCGCTTCGATCACAATCACATTGAGGGGAAGCGCAACACCGGAGTGACCATGGCGGTGCGACTCAACTCAGAGTCGAGCCAGGACAATCACCATCGAATAGACCACAATTACTTTGGCCCCCGACCCGTGCTGGGATCTAATGGCGGCGAAACCCTTCGCGTAGGCACCAGCACCTATTCACTCACCGACTCCAATACTCTGATCGAAAATAACTATTTTGAAAAGTGTAATGGAGAAACCGAGATCATCTCCATCAAGTCAGGCGGGAATATCATACGAGGAAATGTCTTCCTTGAGTCCAAGGGTTCGCTGACGCTGAGACATGGCAACGGGAATACCGTGGAGCGGAATATTTTCTTGGGGAATGGAAAATCCGAAACCGGAGGCATCCGCATAATCAATGCCGACCATATCATCCGGGACAATTACATGCAGGATCTGAGAGGTAAGGAGTTTAGGGCGGGCATCACCGTCATGAACGGCGTACCAAACTCCACGATCAACCGGTATCACCAAGTCAAAAATGCCCAGATCCTGAACAATTCCCTGATCAACATTTCGAAAATCGAATTGGCAGTCGGCAGTGATACGGAGCGTTCGGCTGTCCCTGAAGGAAATCTTTTTGCAAACAATCTGGTCACTTCCGAAGGAGGCGTCGATGCCTTCCAAGCCTACGACAAGATCGACGGGATTGCCTTCAAGGACAATGTGTCAAACTTCAAATCAACGGTTGTCCCATCCGGGTTCTCGCAGCAAGAAATCAAACTCGAAAAAGCCGAAAACGGCCTCTATTATCCGGTTGACAAAACAATCAAGGCTGGAGCACCAAGAGACTTGAAGGTGCTCGATATCACAGAGACCGGCGCTTCTTGGTATCCTAAAACCCACAGGGAAATAACCTTTGATACTGGCAAAACACTGCCGGTAACCCCTGGACTCAATACGATTTCCGATGCCCTGAAGCTGGCTAAGGCGGGCGACATCCTGCAACTGGCGCCTGGAAAGTACGAACAGACCAAAGTCTTGGATATCGAGGTACCCGTGAGTATTCGATCTGCTCAAAAAAGTCAAATTAGCTTTGTGGGTACGCACCTGTTTGAGATCTACGACGGGGGTTCGCTAAGTCTGGACGGAATCCAGGTCGATGGCTCCAAAGCCGCCGATGCAGCGGGAAACGCCATCATCAAGGTCAACCGTGCCGGTACCCTGCATAATTACAAGCTCAAAGTCGCGAACAGCAGCTTCAGTGATTTGACGGTAAACCATTCCTTCAATTTTCTGGAGGCTTCTCCCGGCAGCTTTGCAGATACGATCCAGATCGACAACTCGGAGTTTAGTAAGCTCACAGGTTCGGTGCTTTTGCTTCACAAAGAGACCGACGATCTTGGCAAATACAATGCGGAATACGTGATTTTGGAGCAAAACAGCTTCGAGGAGATCGGCGGTATGGTAGCCGATATCTACCGTGGAGGTACGGACGAGAGCACCTTTGGTCCGTATTTCATTGCTGAGAAAAACCAGGTGCGCGATGCCGGCAAAGGAAGTCGGAATAAGGAAGGAGCCTCATTTAGCGTGACGGGGGCTCAATGGTTGGTCTTTGAGGACAATACGCTGTACTCCTCCGCGCCGGTGAAGGTGGTGGATTTGGTAGGGACTCCCTACGTGCATTTTTCACAAAATCAGCTGCAGGACACTTCGGCGATTATTCACACGAAATACCAAGCTAAAAAATGAAAACCCAAACACTAACCTTGGTTTTTTGCCTTTTTGCCAGCCTTGTTTTTGCGCAGCAAAAAGCGCCGTCCGCGGAGAGTAAACTGCTGCTGACGGAGAAAGGGATCGCAGCTTACCGGGATCTCGATGCCAAAAACCCCGATGCTGTCCGGGAGATTGCTGAAATCAAGCAGAAAATCGACGCCGAACTGACCGAGGAAATTCAGGTGCCCATACCCAAGGATGCGGGTGGAGGCTATACTCATGAGCAGCATAAGGCCAACCAGCTTTCTATCTTTTATGCCGGAATCCTGTATAAGCTGACCGGCGAGGAGCGCTATGCGGCTCGGGCAAAAGAGCTTCTCTATGCCTATGCCGCTATCTACAAGACACTCCCTCTTCATCCAGAAAAGAAGGAGCAATCTCCAGGCAAGCTCTTTTGGCAAAGTCTGAATGAAGCCGTGTGGCTGGTTTATAGTGTGCAGGGATTTGATGCGATCAAGCCCTATCTGAGTGCGGAGGAGCGCGCCTTTCTGAAGGCCGAATTGTTCCAGCCTTTTGTAGATTTCCTGAGTGTGGATGGCGAAGAGACGTTCAACAAAATCCACAATCACGGCACATGGGCAGTAGCCGCCGTGGGCATGGCTGGATATAGTCTGGAGGACGACAAATGGGTGCAGATGGCACTGAAGGGAACGACCTTGGACGGAACCGGAGGTTTTTTGCGACAGTTGGATGAGTTATTCTCTCCGGATGGATATTACTCCGAAGGGCCCTATTATCAGCGTTATGCTTTGCTTCCGTTTGTTGTTTTTGGGCAGGCCATCGCTTACAACAGCCCTGAGCTGAAGATCTTTTCCCATCGGGATGCCATTCTGATCAAAGCGATCTATGCAGCTATTGACCTGACTTACGGCGGCTTTTTCTTTCCCATCAACGATGCGCTGAAAGAGAAAAACCTTCAAACTTCGGAGATGGTTTTCGGGGTGGATATCGCCTACGAGATCACCAAAGATCCTCGCCTACTGTCTATTGCGCAGTATCAAGCAAACTTTGCTCCGATCGATGCGGGATTTGAAGTGGCCAAAGCGATAGGTGGAAGCCTTGCAAAGCCGTTTGAATACACCTCTAAAAGATTCCGGGACGGAGAAAAGGGAGACCAAGGTGGCCTCGCAATTATGAGAGCGACCACGTCAAAAAATCCTTCGGCTTTGGTCTACAAATACACGGCTCAAGGCATGGGTCACGGACACTTTGACAAACTGACCTGGCTCTACTATGACAACGGTGAGGAAATCATCCGAGACTACGGTGCCGCGAGGTTCCTGAATATCGAGGCCAAATTCGGAGGGCATTACCTTGCGGAAAACAACACTTGGGCGAAGCAGACAATCGCTCACAATACCGTGGTCGTGGATGAAAAGTCGCACTTCGACGGAAAACTATCTGTGGCAGAAGCCTCCTTCCCGAAGGAGTTGAGATTTGACGTCTCCGATCCTAATTTCCAGATTGCAAGCGCCGAGATTAAAGAAGTCAACGAAGGTGTTTCGTTCAAGCGCACCATGATTTACGTGCTTGACGCAGCTTTCGAATATCCGCTGGTCTTGGATCTTTTTGAGATTCAGTCCGAGTCGGCTCATCAGTACGATCTACCCCTGCATTTCAACGGGCAGATTATTCACCTCAATGTTCCCCTGCCGGGAAATAAGACGCAGCTTTCTGCCTTGGGAAAAGAGAACGGGTACGAGCATCTCTGGAATCTGGCTCAGGGTAAAGCAGACGCCAAGCTGAGTCAGTTCACTTGGCTTCTCAAAGATCGATTCTATACTTGGAGTACCAAGACCGACATCTCAGACGAGCTCATCATGGCAGAACTGGGGGCAAATGATCCGGATTTTAACCTGCGAAATGAGCGGGCGCTGATCCTGAGAACGAAGGGAAAGAGCAATCACTACTTCCTCTCAGCACTGGAGACGCATGGTTCTTTTGATTCAAAAAACGAACTCACACTCAATGCCTACAATCAGATCAAGAGCTTGGAGCTGATCGAGAAAGACGGTAAAAAATACATTCAAATCACCACCAAGGACGCAGGGATCAAAACCTATCCGGTGGAAAACCCAAATTAAAAACTAAAACAGCGAGACATGAAATTTCAAAGTGAAGTATTTCAAGTGAGCGAGGAGCTCCAATGGGAGGTCGTCGGAGAAGGCGTTAAGCGTCAGATCATGGGCCACGATGATCATATCCTGATCGTCAAAGTATCCTTTGAAAAAGGAAGCATCGGGCCAATCCACGACCACTTTCACAGTCAGTCCACCTACGTGGAGTCCGGGGCATTTGAAGTCCAAGTCAACGGCGTGAAGAAAGTGCTGAAGGGCGGAGATGGATTTTACATCCCTCCCCACGCTCCCCACGGTGCGGAATGCTTGGAGGCTGGAGTCCTGATCGACGTTTTCAGTCCTATCCGAGAGGATTTTTTCGAAGCTAAAAACGGGTAACTATGAAAAAAGTCAAAGGATTACGTTGGCTGGTGGTGTGCTTGGTAGCGATGGCGACGGTCATTAACTACATCGACCGAAATGCCCTCGCCGTGATGTGGCCGGGCATTGCCGAGGATTTGGGCATGGGCAAAGAAGACTATGCCTTGATCCTATCCTTCTTCATGGTGGCCTACGCTGTTGGGCAGACAGCATTCGGAAAAATTTTCGATCAAGTAGGCACGCGGGTGGGTTTTCTCCTATCGATCCTGATCTGGTCTGCATCGATTGCCCTGCATGCGGTGGCCAAGTCGGTGACTTCCTTCGGGGTTTTCCGGTTCACCCTCGGTTTTGGCGAAGCGGGCAACTGGCCCGGTGCGACCAAAGCAAATGCCGAGTGGTTTCCGGTGAAAGAGCGAGCCTTGGCTCAGGGTATTTTCAACTCGGGCGCATCGCTTGGCGCGGTCATCTCTGCACCAATCATCGCCTGGCTCTATGTCAGCATCGGTTGGCAAGCGACGTTTGTGGTGGTCGCAGGCTTGGGTTTGATCTGGATTATTCCCTGGTTGATTGTCTATAAATCTTCGCCTGACACGCACCCTTGGATAACAGAGGAAGAGCGCGCCTACATCCTCAAAGGCCAAAAGCCCGAGCCGGAAGCGAACGCTAAAGTCGCGGAAGACTATGCTCCAAGTTTGGGACAATTGCTCAAGCACAAGCAAGCCTGGGCGGTCATCTTGATGCGATTCTTCATCGATCCGGTTTGGTGGCTGTTTGTCTCTTGGCTTCCGATCTATCTGGCCGATGAGTTTGGCTTTGACGTGAAGCAGATCGGTTTGTTTGCCTGGGTGCCTTATGTGGGTGCGGCTTTTGGGAGCATCTTTGGCGGCTGGCTGGTGGGCTACTGGTTGAGAAAAGGCTGGACCGTCAACAAAGCCAGAAAGTCAATCATCTACATGGGCGCTTTGATCATGCTTCCACCGTTGGTGATGACCGCCTATGCAGCTACTCCACTGATGGCAGTGCTACTGATCGCAGTGATTCTCTTTGGTTTTCAAGTTGCCATCGGCAATATCCAGACTCTTCCGAGCGACTATTTCTCGGGCAAGACCGTCGGGTCTTTGGCCGGAGTAAGTGGCTCAGCGGCTGTGGTCGGAGTCTTGGTCACGACTTGGATCGTGCCTGTGATTACGGTAAATTCTTATGTTCCATTTTTCGCCTTAGGCGCAGCTTTGGTACCTATGGCCTTGCTTTCCCTGGGATTGCTGGGAGGCAAAATCAGTCCAATACAAAACAAAATTTCTCAATAATCTTAAATCTATAATCTTATGAATCTAACAGGAAAAGTAGCAATTGTAACCGGTGGAGGAAGAGACATCGGCAAGGAAGTGTCTAAAAAACTAGCGTCACTTGGCGCTAAAGTCGTCATAAATTATTTCGATAATAAAGAAGAAGCGGAAGCTACACTCGCCGAGGTACTGTCGGCCGGTGGAGAAGGAATTGTCGTTCAGGGCGACATGACTGATGAGGCGGCAGTAGCTAACCTAGTCTCCGAGGCGACCAAAGCCTATGGCGACGAAATCAACATTTTGGTGAACGTGGCAGGCGGATTGGTAGCTCGCAAGACCCTGGAAGAAATGGATGTGGACTTCTTCACTTTTCTGCTGAAGTTGAACCTGACTTCCAACTTTCTAGTGACCAAGGCTGTAGTGCCCCACATGAAGAGCGGCGCTTCGATCGTCAACTTTGCTTCGCAAGCAGGTAGAGACGGCGGCGGGCCAGGCGCTTCAGCTTACTCGACTGCCAAAGGTGGCGTAATCACCTTCACCAGATCTATGGCTAAAGAATTGGGACCAAAGAATATCCGGGTAAATTCTCTTTGCCCAGGTATGATCGCCACGACTTTCCACGACACCTTTACCAAGGATGAAGTGAGAGAAAAAGTAGCCATGGGTACTCCTCTTCGTCGTGAAGGCAGAGCGGCGGAAGTAGCGGATTTGGTTGCTTATCTTGCTTCAGATGAGTCCTCTTTCCTTACCGGAAACAACATCGACATCAACGGAGGATTGCTATTCTCTTAAGATTACCGATTGGTGAAAATACTAGGCCGATTAGCTCTCAGCGAGCTTTTCGGCCTTTTTTTGGGTTGAATTTATTTGAGTCCCATGGGGACGGCTCATTAGTTGGCAGCGGTGGTTGGTGAGCGAAGTCGTGATTCAAGAGTCCTATCGGGACCAGACAAATTGAGCACTGAGCTCTCGGTTCCACAAAATACTGCTTCGCCAGTGCTGAAATCGTTCGTAAACCTTTTGTCTAGGGGTTGAAACTCCTGGCGGATGAATCGGACAGGCAGACCTACGGCATTATTTCCTCTTCTCAGCAAGGTAACAAGCTCACCTACAGGTATATCATCCGCGGGTTTTTGATCAGCGGTTTACCAAAAAACATCACGAAATTTTGAAGATAATCCCGTCTGGGCAGCCTTTTTTTGTTGCCAACCATATCTAATCGCTGGATTTGTAGTTCAAACCTTTCTCATCTTTAAACCCCTCCAATTCGCTAAAAACAGCGATTTATTTCGCTTCCTTCGCATTTTCGAGAAGTATTTGCATATTCACGGCAAAACCCAAACTCAATAATTGGGCCTAACCTCTGTTTGATATGACCTCGAAGTATTGCCTCATTTTGCTTTTTTGCAGTGTTTTTTTCGCCTGCTCACCCTCGGAAAACAAGGAATTTGGGAAGGACATCTCGACTGCGCAAGATCAAATTCGGGAGGGTAAGGCAATCTTCAAGCAAGAATGCAGCAATTGCCATAACTTCAATTCCAATGGGATTGGGCCGAATCTCAGCGGATTGACCCGCACAGTAGATACGCCTTGGATCGTCGAGTTTATCAACAATCCTCAGGCGAAGATGGATGCAAAAGACCCCCGGGCGCTTGCTTTGCTGGAGAAATACAAGGCTGTCATGCCGTCGTTCCATGTGCTCGGCGAGCAGAAAATCAATTCCTTAATCAGCTACCTGCATACCTTTGAACTGGTGCAGCCAGAGATAGATCCTGACTCTGTGATCAATTTGATCGAAGCAGGTGTTCCGGATTCCGGCATTCGATTGGAACTGGAGCTTTTTGCACAGTTGCCTGCCTCTGACTCCTTACCTCCTATGGCGAAGATGACCAAAATGGAGCCTATACCCGGTACCGATCGCCTGATGATCAACGATCAACGGGTGGGAATTTATCAGCTGATCGACCAGAAGCCTCAGCTTTATTTGAATTTGATGGAGCAGCGACCCGATTTGGTGAGCAAGCCGGGCTGGGGTACCGGGCTGGGGAGTTTCTCCTTTCACCCGGATTTTGTCAGCAATGGGCTTTTCTATACCGCACACACCGAACCCGGCGGCACTCGCACGCCGGATATCGGCTATACGGACAGCCTGGTGGTTTTTATGCAATGGATCGTTACCGAATGGAAAGCCAATGACCCCGCAGCACTGACCTTTGAGGGTACCTCACGGGAGCTTTTGCGGGTTAACAATCCCACACAAGCCCACGGGATGCAGGAGTTGACATTTAACCCACATTCCAAAAAAGGTAGCGAAGACTATGGCCTCCTGTATATCGGCTATGGAGACGGGGGTTCTCCTGAGCGAGGATTTCCTGACGTAGCAGACAACGAGGCAAAAGAAATCTATACCGGCATCCTGAGAATCGACCCTGCGGGCAGAAACAGCAGAAATGGCAACTACGGAATTCCAGCCTCCAACCCCTTTGCCGGTGTAGCCGGAAAGGCAGGAGAAGTGTATGCCTACGGCTTCCGCAATCCTAATCGACTGTTTTGGGATGACGCAGGGAATTTTTATGCCACTGATATCGGACAGCACAGCATCGAAGAGCTTAACCTAGTAAAGGCCGGCGGTTTTTACGGTTGGCCAATCCGGGAGGGAACTTTCATCATCAATCCTTATGGAAATCTTCGGAAGCTGTATCCACTGCGAGAAGACGAAAACTTGGGCATCACCTATCCGCTGATCCAGCTCGACCACGATGAATTGGCTGCGATCTTTGCAGGTTATATCATGAGCTACGGAGAACTGAAGGGCAGGTTTTTATTTGGAGATATCCTATCGGGAAGACTTTTTATCGCCGATCTCAACCAAAAACCAAAACCGGAAGTCCAGACGGTTAAGGTAATTTTTGAAGGAAAAGAAATGACATTAGAGGAACTTGTAGGCGGTCGAGTGGATCTTAAATTTGGGATAGATGCGGAAAAACGCGTGTACATCATGAGCAAAAACGAGGGCAAAATCTATCTGATCAAGTAGCTTGGCTGATTTGAAGCGCAAGGCTTAATAGTTTAAAAAAAGTATCATTTTAGGAAAAATCATGGCAGAACCATTACAAAGCTTTTCCGATAGGAGCTAATCAAATCAACTGAACGTCAACGTTCATGATAGGACGCTGTTGGGCAAACTTTGTATATTGTGCGATGCGAAATCAAATGCCGATCACTGATTTTAACTACGAGTTATTCTTTGACCTTTCTCCGGATTTGTTTTGTATCGCGGGATATGACGGGTTTTTTAAGCGGATCAATCCTGCGGTTTCGGAGACTTTGGGCTACACGATAGATGAGTTATATAGTCGGCCGATCAATGATTTTATCCATCCGGAGGATAGAGACATTACGGATCAAGTGAGGGAGCGTCTGCACCTGTCCAAGCCGCTACTCAATTTTGAAAACAGATACCTATCCAAAAGCGGGGAGGAGATTTGGCTTTCGTGGACTTCTATGCCTTTCGAATCCGACGGGATGGTATTTGCGATCGCTAAAAACATCACCCACAAGAAAAATATCGAGGCGGATCGCAATGCGCTCCTCGGCCATCTGAGTCAACTCAATCAGGAACTCAGGCAGCTGACCTACTCCACCTCTCATGATCTCCGAGCCCCCGTTAATAACATGTTGGCAGTCTTTGAACTCATCACGCCGGCGATGATGCCTGATTCCGAAGCCCGAGAACTGATGGATATCCTGAAGGTCTCAGGGGAGAAGCTTTCCAAAACGCTCAACCACTACGTGGACATGCTTAAAGCAAGACACAGTTCGAGAGCCACCGGTGAAAAAATCAAGCTAAGCGACTGCGTAGATGCGGTTATGGATTCCATAAGAATACTCATAACCGGGGCAGAGGCGGAGATTCGACTAGATTTCGAACAAGTAAACGAGTTGGATTGCAATCGTGCCTATATGGAGAGCATTTTGCTCAACTTGATTACAAACTCTATCAAGTATGCCCAGCCGGGTGTCGTACCTAGGATTAGGATTTCTACGAGAAAGAACCAGAGATCCACCCAACTGATGATCGAAGACAATGGATTAGGTTTTGATTTAGAGAAAGTTCGTCCAAGAATGTTTCGGATCAACCAGACCTTTCACAATAACCAAGACAGCAAAGGCCTTGGTCTGTACTTGGTCAACTACCACGTGACAAGCATGGGAGGAAAGATCGACGTGGAGAGCCAACCTAACGTAGGCACCAAATTCACGATTACGTTCTAGACCGCCCCGTAGACTAACCTTTTCTTTTTACCCAAAAAAATACCCCCAAGTATGCTTCAACATCTTTTGGGGGCAGTACACTATGTGAACCAAATACTAGGTCGCTTACCGATACATTAACTTGTAGTACTCATCAGCCATTCGGTTACTATCGAATTCATGGCGAACGTCATGCATTCCGGTTTGTACGATGTCTCTCCACTTACGCTTGTTGTCGTAGTAGGTTGGAAGGATTTCATTCTTGAGAATCTCATACAGGTGATCTAGATCTTGGGTATCCTGATCCTGTACGCTGAGCGTGTGATAGTCTGCCTGAGGAACGACAAAAGAGTTTTCTCCATGCTTCGCAAATTCACAAATCCAACCATCGTCGGTGCTGAAGTTGACCGATCCATTCATAGATGCACTCATCCCGCTGGTTCCGGAAGCTTCGCGCGGCACTCGGGGGTTATTGAGCCAGACATCAGAAGCCTGCTTTAGCCGCTTGCTAAGAGAGAGTTCGTAGTCTACGCAGACAGCGACATTATCGAAGCGCTTGCTCAGATGTATCAGTGAGTTGAAGACGCTGATCGCGCCATAATCCATCGGGTAGGGTTTGCCTGCCCAGATGATTTGAAGGGGATGCTCGCTGTTTTCCATCAATTCTTGAAACCGCGCCAGATCCTGCGCGATAAGATCAGGGCGCTTATAGGCCGCAAATCTTCTAGCCCAGACAATGGTAAGGATACTGGGGTCAAATATTTTTCCAGTCTGATCTGCGACGAGCTCGAACGCACGCTTTTTAAGAAACATCTTCCGGTCATCAAAGCCCACATTGTCTCCTTCTTCCATGAAGTGATAAAGCGGCTTATCAGCCCAGTATTTCCAGTTTTGGGCGTTAGTGATGGACTGAATTTCCGGAATGTCGGGATAGCTTCCCCACATCCTGCGACTCACCTCGCCATGTAGCTTACTTACGCCGTTGGCGTCACGGGCAAAACGAAGCGCGGCCAAACTGTGGTTAAACACACTTCCGGTCATGCCCGTCAATTGTTGCACTTCCTCGATGGAATGGCCATAGAAGAAGCTCATCTTGTTGAGCAGGTAGTAGTCATGTTTTTCATTGCCAGCTTCTTCCGGCGTGTGGGTGGTGAATACCAGCCGTTTTTTGAGCTCTTCCTTGCTGCCAAATTTTTTCAATAGGTAGAAAGCACCGCTCAGCGCATGGGCTTCATTGAGATGGTAGACTTCCGGGTTGAAATTCAGGTGATCGATCAGCATTGCGCCACCTATTCCCAAGATCATCGTTTGGGCAATCTTGGCGGCTGTATCCGCGTCATAGAGACGGTGGGTGATCGTCTGGCTGAGGTAGTCATTTTCCGGTACGTCGGTACTTAGGAGAAATAGCGGAGCGCTGTTGAAGGTAGTTGGCGGTAGGTACCAAGCTTTGACCCAGACCGGCTGATTGTGTACGGGCACCTGAAATTTGATTCCGGTGTCCTCCAGAAAGCTGTATGTTTTTTCATACCATTCAGCCTTGAGGGTTTGGTCTTGGTTTCTTCCCTGATCGTAATACCCATATTTCCAAAGAATACCGATGCCGATCAAGTTTTGCTTGAGCTCATAGGCGCTTCGCAAATGGGAGCCGGATAGGAAGCCAAGTCCCCCGCTGTAGATTTTCAAAGGCTGATGGATAGCAAACTCCATCGAGAAATAAGCCACAGATTTGGAATACTCAGGGTCAAGTTCATACGGAACTTTGTAGCTTTTAAAGTCGGTCATGTTATAAGGATTAAGGATAGTGATTGTCTAAAAACCAGTGGTTTTTTTCATTAAGACGGCTAGTTTGTAGTAAAATGATTCTCTTCGATAAGGTAAAAAATGACAGTGGCCAAAAAAAGGAGATAGAATCATTTTTCGAATTCACAGTAAAAAAATAATAACATACTCTTGCTAAGCGTCGGGTTGTCGGCTATAAGTATAAAAGGAAAACCTGGTTCCGGGTTCTCCTTTATACTTAATAGGGATTCGTCATTCACTTTTTTTGAACATCAGCGGGCCGACATCCTTTTCCACCGGATCAAGACTGTGGAGGTATAAGTATAAGGCTTCCAAGTCCTCGTCCGACATTCTGGAGAAAGGCCCCCAATGCATGGGCGAGATTTTAATTTGCCGACCGAGTCGGAATCTGGCTTTCCATTCGTCGAGGGTCTTAAATTTGGATAAAGCGCTTAGCGGGTGGGGCGTAATGTTTGGAGTCCTCGTCCAAGTATCTGGATCCTCTCCAGCGGCTATGTTCAACGCCGGGTCAGGCTCAAACTCCATCCCACCGGCGTATTCCGTGTCAGTAGCTTCGAAAGTCATCGGATCTCGCTGGGTATGGCAACCCACGCAATTGGCCACGGATCGAGCCAAGTACTCTCCCCGCTCTATAGTCGCAGCCATGGGTGGAGCCGTAGTAGGCGGAGTGGGGTTTAGGATGGGATGAAAAGAAGGGACAAATACCCGAACTGCTTTGCCAATAAACGACCATTCTGCGGCGGGAACGTTGTTTTCGATAGGCTCCATGCTGCGTAGATAAGACACTACTGCTACCATGTCGTCGTCCGCCATATTCCAAAAAGGCATCAACAGCGATATCGATGCGATCCCATTCGGCCGCACGGCATGGCGCATCATTCGAAAAATCTGCCCGTCGGAATACCTGCCAATTCCGGTGGTTGGGTCAGGAGTCAGGTTAGGCGTATAGAGGAGACCCAGCGGCCCCATCGGGAATGGAACGCCACCCCTGAGCGGAATTGGCTTGCCAGCATCCGAAGCGATCATCTCCTCCAAGCTGCCCACGTGGCAATTGGAACAGTGCGCCGGTCCATGCACCAGGTATTGTCCCCGTGCGATGAGCGTAGAATCGGTACTGGACTTCAGCTCGGGAAGTGCGATGTCGTATTGCTTGTCCCAGTTGACTTGGACGTAAATGTAGAATCCCAAACCAAGGACTATAATTAAAGACAGTAGACCTAAAAGCAATTTTTTGATCATGGTTATCTGAGTTTAGATTTAGACAGCAAAAATTTCAGTACGAGTCGCTGCGGAGAATTACTTTGCCGGGAGAGTATCCGATGCGGCCATCTGTACTGCTTCAAGTTCCATAAAAGCCATCATGACGGGAGAATTGTCCCAATAGCCAAATTCCTTGACGATTTTGCCATCTACAAACTGGAAGGTTTCGTGCACTGGAATGACAAATTCTTTACCGGTGGCGGCTAGTGTCGCTTTCCATTCTCCCCAGACATTCACCCAAGTTTCGCCGTTATCGGTGGTGACCATCTCGATCTCGTCATCGGTGAAGTCAACCGAGTACTCGGAAATCCCGATTAGATCGTTCTTTTGCCTCTCCAGGATTTGATCAAAGGTCGATGGATCAGACTCAGGAACATTGTAGTAGATCTCGGCATTTTCGGCATAGAACGATCGCTGGGATTCCAAGTCACCCGATTTATAGGCGACAAACAAGGCTTTCACCGAATCAATCTCTGTCGACCGCTGGGTATAGCGCTGATCAGGGCCGCAGGCGACGGCAAGGGCGAAGAGTAAAATCACTGACAAATTTTTCATAGGGTGAAGGTTTAGTCGATTGGGCAGAAAAGAATTGACTTCTCAATAGAGTAAGTTGGATTTATAGAAGTTTCGATCCAAGCCATCGAGGATGAACGCCTACTTCTACTTTCCAAGAGTAGGGTTAAATTTTCCAAAATGCTTTTTAGACACAAATAATTGATCTTCAAACGTTCCAATTTGTTAAATTGTAGAATGAAGCAAGTAGTTTTTCTAGCAGTTTTTTTACTCCCTTTAAGCTTGATTGGTCAAATCGAAGAGCGAAATGGATTTTTTCAATACAAAAGAGTCTTTGTTGAAACTGATAAATATGGCTTTGATTATCTGGATCGAATGGAGGCTACTTATCCTAATATTCCAGAGGGCTCTGTCTTGCGCTTGGAGTTGATCAATGATCTGGGTTACTACTACCATACCCGAAATCTGAAGAAAGCGCTTTCATTCATTGCCCTTGGTTTGAAGGAAGCCCGCGCAAAAGAAGACAGCTATTGGGAAGGGCACCTGATGGTGTCTCAGGGGGCGATTTTGCTGCGAATGGAGGAGTTGGAAAAGGCAGAGTCCGTGCTCAACGCAGCAATAGCAAAGATCCCAGAAAGCGAGGCTTGGCTGCTGTATACCAATCTGGGCTATGTCTATGAGCGGAAAGGGATGCTGGGCGAGGCCTTTGACTTTGCTGCGAAGACCCTGCAAATCGGGGAAAAACACGGAGATCTCAAGGCAATAGCGATGGCCTATTCAGACATGAGCAACTTGTTTTGGAAGCAGGGAAAGTTTCAAACAGCACTGGACTACGGTTTGAAGTCACTGGAAATTTTTGAAAAAAGAGGTCTCAAAGACCTCGATTACGATTTTACCCTTCACCTCGTGGGTCAATTTTTGGTTGATTTGGATCGCCCCAGCGATGCGCTTCCATACTTTCAGCGCTCAATCTTGCTGGGAGAGCAGTACGGCTTTTACAACAATCTCTCAGACACCTACATCGCGCTGTCCAATCTGGAATGCGGAATGGGCGATTTCCCGGCGGCCACGCAGTCAGGACTGGAGGCGCTCCGATACGCCGAACTGCTCGAAAATGAATTTATGATCTTGCGATCCTATCTTTCCCTAGGCAAGTCGAACAATGCCTCGGGAGATTTTGTGCAGGCGGCAGGATTTTTGGAAACTGGTTTGGCGAGGATCAAGCCTGATTTTGGGGATAAGTTTTACCTGAGTGTAGCCTACGAAGCGTTGAGCGAAGCCTATGAAGGATCCGGCGATTTTGAGGAATCGCTCTCTGCGTCGCGCAAAGCTGATCTTTACCGCAAGGATGTTTTCACCGCAGAGGCGGAGGCTCGAATAGCTCTCCTGCAGACGCATATGAATGTGGCTCAAAAAGAAAACACAATCAAGCTGCAAGAATCCGAACTGGGGAAACAACGCATCTTGATGGTACTCTACTTGACACTGGCGATTGTGCTCGTGATCCTCTTATTTATCCTGTATCGGGTCTTTTTGAGAAAAAGGAAGTACAGCCACCTCTTGGAGAAAAAGAACGAGGAAAATGAGTTCCTCCTCAAGGAGATCCATCACCGTGTCAAAAATAACCTAGAGACTATTTCAAGTCTTTTGAGTCTACAAATCGGCTCGATCGACAATCCGGAGCTTCAGAGAATTCTGGAAGAGACCTGTACGAGGGTGCAGAGCATGGGAATGATCCATCTCCGGCTGTATAAAGAAGACAATCTAAAAGAGGTCGAGATGAAGGAGTTTTTTGAAAGCCTGGGGAGATTTATTTTGGACACCTTTGACGCGGAAGGCCGAATCGCTTTTGGCACCCAGATGCATCCCTTAAAATTGGACGTAGATACCGCAATTCCCATCGGGCTGATCGTTAATGAGCTGATATCCAATTCGCTAAAGTACGCATTTCCGAAAAAAGGCGCGGGACAGATTACAGTCTCTTTGTATGAAAAATCCGGCAATCTGTTTTTGGAAGTAGCCGACAATGGAATCGGAATCCCGGAGAACTCTTCCTCGCAGGGAACCGGCTTTGGCAGTGAACTGATCAAGCTACTTACCCGGCAGTTGGATGGCAAGATGACCTTGGTTACGGCCTCGGGTACGGCCTTTTCATTTGAATTTTTACTTAACAAAGCAGCATGAATGCGACCAGAATTCTAATCGTAGAAGACGACATGATTATTGCAGCAAATATTAGTTTGCAGCTCAGCAATCTCGGCTACGAAGTGACAGGGATCGAAACCAAGGCGGAAGAGGCCATCCACCATGCGCTGGATGCCAAGCCGGATCTAATCTTGATGGACATCCAGCTCAGGGGGGAGACCAATGGAATTGAGGCGGCGAAGGCTATTCAAAAGATTCTGGACATTCCAATTATCTATCTCACGGCCAACCAGGACGACGCGACGTTTCAGAAAGCCAAAGAAACGTCTCCTTATGCCTTTATCCCGAAGCCTTTCTCCAAGCTGAATCTGGAGCGAACTATCGCCCTGGTCGAAGAGCGGATCAAAGAAAACACTGGAGAAATCTCCCACGAGGAGCCATTTTACGATGCGAAAGAGGATCGGATATTTATCCGGAATCAAAACAAGCTTGTCAAAGTCATGCTGGAGGACATTCTCTGGGTGGAGGCCGAGCGAAACTACTGCAAGATCAATACTTCCCTTCAGGCTTATACTATCGTCAGCCCACTCAATAAGCTTTGTGAAAAGATCGATCAAAAGCGGTTTGTCCGAATCCATCGCTCCTTCATGGTCAACTTTTCCAAGCTCGAAGCGGTGGCGGACTCTCACGTGGAGTTGAAAGGAAAAATCCTCCCTATTGGCAAGCAATACAAGGAGGATCTTTTTCGGTTGATGAATAAGGTTTAGCTAAACTGGCTGCTCATTTTCTGCGCCTGGATAGGTATTTTTATTCTGAATTGGAGTGCAATATCTCTGAACAGCTTCCATTTGCCGTCTTCTTCTTTCCAGAGAATGATGTATTTCTCTTCTCCTACGGCGATATCACTGACATATACGGTCACTTCTGCCCCTTTGGCCAATAGCGCCTCGCTACCAAAAACTTCCGTCGTTTTGAGTTCAACTTTCGTCACTCCGGAATTGATAATCTGCGAGAATTTCGTCTGAATCGCTGCTTTCCCAACATGCGAAGGAGCCCCGGCAAACATGACTTTGGCACCGGAAGTATAGGAATTCGCGATCCCTATGGAATCACCATTGGCCAGAACGGTCATAAAACGACGATTGGCATCTTCGATCTCGGCCTTGGCGGTTTCCAAATTGAATGTGGGAGTTATAGCCTGTGATTCGCCTGTACTTGGTTTAGTATTGCAGCTTCCTGCAAATAAGACGACCGAAATTGCCGTCAATAAGATCGTTTTAAGTGGTTTTGTTTGTTGAATGTTTTTTTGGTTTGAAAGTGTGCTGAGGACGCCAGTGCGATTTAAGAGCTTCCCATTCGATCTCGATAAGCTGTCCCGGAAGCGCAAGTCCTGAGACCTGAATCCAACTTCCAGTCGGGAAATATTGCGTATAGATTTCGTTTCGAAGGGCTGAGACCTTTATAAACTCCTCCATGTTGGTAGTGAGAATATTTTCGACTACAACGTCTTCGACTTCGAAGCCGTAGTGATCTAGGATTTTCTTCAAATCAGCGTAGCAATTTTTAATCTGCAGAGCCATGTCCCCATGCCCGATGAGATTGCCCGCATCGTCCATGCTGACCGCGCCGGAGATGATCAGATTGTTACCAATTCGCACGGCATGGGAGTAGCCATAAGATTTTTCAAGTTCGGGACGAAGAAGGAAATAATCGGGGGCATCGAACTCAACGGGTGGTGGAGGCGGTGCTACAGGAGCAGATTGGCAGCTGGGCAAAAAGGCGATGCCGAAGTACGCCAAGAGGATAAGTTGGAATGAGTCTTTCATGGGATGTGATGAAAATGGGTGAAAATTAATTCCTCGTTAACCCATTAAAAGTAAGGGGCTTGTGAGTACTCTGATTTCTAATTTTTTCGATTCAAACTCATCACGACTTCGGCCGCCAGCAAAGGAATAGCCCAAGAAACCCAAATCTCGGTCGGGCCTCGCTCGATGAAATTTCCGAGTGCCCTGACGCTTTCCATTTCATTGATAAACCGAAACGTCACAAAAGCGAACGTCACCACATAGCTCCGGATCATCCATTCTTTGTGCTGCTGACGATGGCCTCGTTTGATGGAGATAAATGCCATTCCGGCTGTGACAATCCACGCGAAAGCCAATCCTTGTAACGACAAAGCCCAAGACCAATGGATGGCGAGCGCAGTAGTCCAAGCCAGATACGACGAGGAAATGGTTGCGATCAGGATCGCCACCAGATAGGTGCGACCCATCCAGCGGTGGATGTGCAGGTGTTTTTCTCGGAACGTAGTCGAAAATTGAAACGGGCCGATAAGCAAGGCGATCAGTCCTCCGGAAACGTGGCCGATAAGTGGCCATTTCCAATTCCAAAATCTCCCAAAAACCTCCTCATCCATTCCGTAGTAGGGAAGAGCATCTTTGACTATAAATCTCCCAGCGAAAAGGATCACCAAAATCCACAGAATCGGAACTAGCTTAGATTTGGGTCTCGATAATAGAACCTGTGGGTTTGAGTTCATTTGGAAAAAAGGTAGGTGGTTTTATGAAATCTGAATTAGCCTACTACACCGACTAGTACCTTGACACCGCCCGTGGCGAAGTTTGCCAGATCGTCTATGGTCGCTTTTCCTTCGCGTGAACCTAATGCGGACTGCATTGCTTCAGGTGAACCAAACCAAAGCTCAGCCATGCGGTAATATTCGGGCTGAGAGCCGTCTGCATTTGGCAAAAACTTAGTGACTTCGGCTTTTGCCATGCCTTTAATTTTGCCAACTAATGGCATATGGGTCGTTACATAATAGCTTTCAAAAGCTGCTGGATCTGTGGGATGTCCGTAGAGAACAGTTATTTTGATCATGGTTATTTTTTTATGGTTTTTGATTATTCCATTATTTATGTACTTCCAATTCGATCTCGATGAGAAATTCCGGCAATGCCAAGCCTTTGACCTCCAGCCAGGAGCCCGTTGGGAAATGCGTCGTATAAATGGTGCTTCTATATGCAGCATGCTCCAAAAATGTCTGCATATCGGTGGTGAACACATTCTCAACCACCACATCGTCAAAAGTGCAGCCGTAATGTTTCAAGACCTTTTCCAGATCAGCATAGCAGTTTTTCATCTGTTGGAGAAGATCTCCCACAGCAGTAGGCGCCCCTTCATCATCCATGCTTACAGCACCAGATACTTTGATCGAATTTCCTATTTTGACAGCATGGCTGTATCCATAGGCGTTTTCCACTTCAGGCCGTAGCAGGAAGTATTCTGGTTTTTCAGATTTCATTTTTAATTGAGTTTGAATTCCAAACAAGAAATTTTGGGGTGGTGGTGTCGCTGGTTAAAGCACACTACCCTCGATTCCTAAGTATTTATTTTAATTATAATTTTACCTCTACTGACATAGTTATGGGCTCCAGAACCGTATGTTGATCCTTTATATGCTGGATTTTTGGATCGTTGATAATTGCCCCTAATTTTTCGATGTCATCCGTATCGATGACTATTACAATGGAGTTGGGGTCATCAGCATCTTGAAAGGTTCTGAATCCGTTGGAGGCTGGTGCAAATAGCCTTACCCTATCGTCATGGCCTTTTAGCCAAGTATCGATATCTCCTACTTTGTGTCGAAATACATAAGTTGCCATTTCTTTTATCGTTTATTTTTAGCCTACTCTGGATGGTTTTCGGCAGCCCCATTTTAATCTTAAATATTCTTCATTGATCTTTTGTAAGCACTAGTTTTTTAAGACTATTCGATACCTCGCCTTTCCAGACTCCAAATGTGTCAAAGCCTCATTTACCTGAGACATAGGGAATTCTTCCGTGATCGGATAGATATCATGTCGCACGCAAAACTCAAGCATCGTACGTGTCAAAGCCGGACTTCCTAGTGGACTGCCTGTCACTGATTTTTCCCCCGTCAGGAGGGTGAAGGCTGGGATAGCCATTGGTTCTAGCACAGCTCCGACATTATGGAATTTACCCTTGGGTGCGAGTGCAACGAGGTATGAATTCCAATCCAAGGGCACATTGGTGGTGTTCAAAATGAAATTCAAGCTTCCGGCGATTTTTGCTAATTCTTCAGGATTGGTGGAATCCACCACTTTGGTCGCTCCCATAGCGATAATGGACTCTTTTTTGGCAGGATTAGAGCTGAAGGCGATGACTTCACATCCCCATTTGTTAAGAAACTTGAGCGCCATGTGACCTAGACCGCCGATGCCAATCACGCCAACTTTGTCGATTGCTTTTACCCCAGCGATAATAATGGGATTGAAAACAGTAATCCCTCCACAGAGTAGTGGCCCAACTTTATCTAAATCAATGCCCTCTGGCAAGGGAATGGCCCAGGACCAATGACTTCGCACGTAATCTGCAAAACCTCCGTGTCTGCCACCGATGGTGTATTCTGCAGAGCCACATAGGTGATGCGCACCATCCATGCATTCATGGCAGGACATACAAGAACCGGAAAACCAACCTACGCCTACTTTATCACCGACTTTGATGTTCTTAACTGCATTTCCTGTGGCAACTACCTCACCCACGATCTCATGTCCTGGCACTATGGGAAAGGAGGACATTCCCCAGTCATTATTGATCATGCTCAGGTCTGAGTGGCAGATGCCGCAATTAAGAACTTTGACATCGACCTGTTCAGGGCCCAGTTCTCCCATTTCGTAGGAGAAAGCTTCTAATTTTTCATGTGGGCCTTTGGCCGCATAGGCTGATACTTTCATGGTCTAGATAATTTTAAAAATTGGTTATATGATATGTGTTATCATTAGGCATTCATGACATTTCAAAAACATCGGTCACCAGTCATCAGGCATTCATCAGTACTATTCACCTCCTCGCATCCATCCCGAAGTCCCGCTCGACAGCATCGTACCATTCTTCGTCAGAAACGCTTTGCCGATCTATCCATTCCTCGTCAGTCATGGACATGCGCCATTGGATAAATGGAAGCGCATCTGGCCCTACAGGATGTCGAAGTGTCCAAGAATCACCTGCGGCAAATTCCAACACTTTTTCTGCAACTAGGCTAGCCGACGTTGGAGTCTTCAGGGAAGCGAAGAATAGATCTGACATTCGTTTGGAAGTGGGATAAAGGGATGATGATGCGCCTTCAATCTCATGAGCCATATCGGTGTCAATGATACCAGGTTCTATGACACCCACGCGGATATTGAAGGGCTTTAGCTCCTGTGCGAGCGCTTCGCTGATCGCCTCCAAAGCAAACTTACTTGCCGAGTAGCATCCTAGAGGGGAGCTTGTCAATCGGCCGGAGACGGAGGTAATGTTAATGATGCAACCACTTTTTTGCGCTCGCATGGAAGGAGTTACAGCTTGAATACAGCGAACAGCCCCAAATAAATTCGTCTCAAAAACCGATCGAAAATCAGAAATGGGCATCTCCTCAATTGACCCAGTCAGGCCAATTCCAGCATTGTTGACCAAAATATCAATGGATCCATTTTGGATGATGATTTCATCCATAAAAGACTTCACTGAAATGTCTGAATTGACATCCATCTTATGCAGTGTGACAGGAAGGGACTCTGCTGAGACTATTTCTGAAAGTTCGATTGCTTTTGCGGGATTCCGCATTGTAGCGAAAACTTGAAAACCTGCCCGGCCAAATGCCAGCGCGATAGCCAAGCCAATTCCTCTGCTAGATCCGGTTACGATTACTTTTTTCATTGTTTTTTGGGTTGAATGAAAGGGCGAGAAAAACTCGGGATAGTGATCATAAGGTCTCTGGAGGGGATTTTCTGAACGCATGCACTTTGCGATAGCTCAGGTTTCTCCATAGCCACTCCATCGGTCCATAATAATAATACCGAAGCCAGAGCGGACTGAGGATCAACTGAAAGATCCAAGTGCCAACTACGACGTAAAGCAATTCGTAGCGTTCCAGTTTGCCGATTAGGCCAAAACCAACGCCTGTAAAAATGACCATACAGATCACCGAATGCATCAGGTAATTGGTCAAGGCCATCTTGCCGACTGCTGCTAGGCCGTTTTTCATCCAATCTAAAAAAGGAGCTTTGCAAAAAAGCATGATTAAACCTACATGACCAATAGAGACAAAAAATCGCCCCCAGTAGTAGGAAACATCCGCCTGTTTGTAAGATAAAATGGAAAACTTGGCTTCGAGGATAGTTTGCATCTCATAGTAATTGATCGCGATTCCAATCACGTAGCCAATCAAAACCATAAGCCAGTACTGAGCAGCCGGTCTGTCTCCACTGAGAAATCCCAATTTGAACAGTGCGATTCCAAAAAGCATCATGCTCAGCACATCCCAGACATCGGTACGGTAGGGCATTTCTATATCAAACTCCATATTGAATGGTGCCAGGAAAGCTACTGCACCAAAATATCCATTGCGCATTCCTTGGTTAAACTCTGCTGTGGCTTCTGCTGAGCGTTCTTTTACCTGATCATCCCAAGCTTCCCTCGCAGCTTTTAGCTCTTTGGAAAGTTCCTTCCCCGAGGCAGTCAAGGTATTTGCCTCTGCAACTTGATTGACCAGCTTTTTTTGTCCGGCGAAGTCGAAATAATTCCAAACTGTTCCTATGCAAAACAGTAACAGTGCGACAAGGATCAATTTTTTGGCAGCCATCGATCGGAAGGAATAGACCAAAAAGCCCATCAACGCATAGTCATAAAGGATCTCGCCAAGCCAAAGCAAGAGATATCCATGGATTAGGCCAAAAACCAACAGCCAGGTGATCCTTCGGAAATAGACATCTGCAGCCTTTATACCAGCGCCTTTTTTGACGAGGCGGTCCAGAAAAATAAACATGCCTACCCCAAATAGCAGGGAAAACAAAGCGCGCATCGTTCCCTCAAAAAAAAGGTTGGTCATCATCCAAGTGTAGAGATTCAGTCCGGTATCGCCACCTTGGACTGTGGGGGCATTGTAGCCAAAGCCGAGTCCAAAACCATTGATATTCATCAATAGGATACCAAAGAGGACGAACCCTCGCATGACATCCAAGGAGAGGATCCGGTCTGCCTGTTGGACGGGGACTAATTCTGGATTTACAGTTTTTTCCATGGGAGTGGGCGACTATCAGAAGGGAGAAGGGATTAGATTTAAAAGTTTGCTCGGTACGAAAAAGCTATCGAAAACCATCCGGATTCGGAATCTATCTGGGACGAGCTGGGGGCAAAATTGTCCGAAGAACTTAGGAATTTTCCCGATCTACCTTGTAGCGATACGATGGGCTTTGGCTGGATTTTGCGCTTGGAATAGAAAAACCAATGCACTTCGAGGTGATAATTTTCGAAGCGCATTGGTTGAAAAAATTGATCGAAGTTAAGCGCTGTCAATTTGCAGCAGGTGTGATTTGAAAGCCTTGACTTTGCAGTACGTTCAGCATGTCGTACCAATAATGAACTCTGATAATTTTGCCGTTCTCAATGAGCGAAGCGGTGTGGTAGGGCACTGTGATGGTTTTTCCGGTCGCCTTATCGGTAAGCGTGTTTGTGCCCCAAGCCAAAACCCACTCTCCTTCATTCCAGTTGTTGGTCACCTTCACAGGCAGATACAATTCACCGGTGATAGTATGAGTATAATTGGTGGTACTGGTGGTATAGTATTCTTTGTGTTGGGCTTTGGTGAGCGAGTCCAAGGCACCGCCTAATCCGTAGATCATTGCATTTTGGGCTAATGCTGCGTCCATCTTGGACACGTCGCCGGCTTGTAGGGCTCCTACGTATTGTTGGGTGAGTTGCAAGATAGAAGCGGCGTTATTGAAATCAAGGGTAACTTCTTGGGCCTTTGTGCTCATGATCGTCAGGACCATCACCAAGACCAATACCAGGGATTTTTGTGCTATTTTCATGATTATATGCGTTATTAGAACGTTGTTTGGAAAATTAAATTAGCTGACAGCCAATAATTTAAGCTCAAGAGATTCTTAGGAATTCAAAAACAGAATTGGACGAGCTTGTTGTTTTATTGTCCGGGAACTGAAGAGTTTTTTTCTGGGAGCTGTGGAGGGAGGCAAAAAAGAACCTGAAACAGCGGGACAAAAAGCACGCGCTATCAAAGTCAAAGTACCCTACTTGGTTGGAAAAATCCAGTCGGTAACTAATCCAGAAAAAGCTTCGGCTTATTCCTCAGAGCTACCGTCCCTTTTGCCGGCGAACATACTGCAAGATGAAGTAGATGAGTGTCAATATTCCTATAAAAACGAGTAGTCCAGATTTTTCGTAACCACCTAAATTTGATAGGAAAAAGAGAATAATGCCCGCCGAAAGTATGGGAATGGTGTAGCCAAAAGGGAGCTTGAACTCACCTGTTGCAGTTTTTTTCATTTTTCGAAGTTTCACCACGGCTAGGGAAACGCCAAAATAAACCAACAGCATACTCGCGGAGGCAATCACCGCCAATTGTTTGAAACCGCCTACGGATGCAGTAAAAAAGCCGATTCCTGCGTAGAGCATGATTGCCAAGTGGGGTGTCTTAAATCTGGGATGGACAATAGCCAGCTTTTCTAAGGGAATCACCCGATCACTCGCCAACCCAAAGATGACCCGCGGAAGATTAAGAATCTCGCCGCTCAACATGCCAAACATCGAAATCCCAGCACCGAGAATCAAAACCGTATATCCGATCGGCCCAAAAATGACATTGGCTGCTTGGGCTAGAGGAGCCTCTTTGTACATCGGCAACTCGCTTCCCAATATCCCCTGAGCAACGGATTGAATCAGGATATAGAGAACAAGGACAAATGAAATCCCGATAAAAATAGCCTTAGGGACGGTTTTTTGCGGGTTTTTGATTTCCCCGCCGACGATCAATCCCGTGTCGCCTCCCTGAAATGCAAAGAACAAAATCAGGGAGGCTGTACCAAACTGTTCCAAAGTAGGAGTAGCTTCCCAGCTTAAATTCGCCAGAGAGACATCTTTCCAACCAAAGAGAATCAAAAGTAAGATTGGTGTCAATTTCGCGACGGTGTTGATTTTCACCAAGCCGATGCCCTGTTTGACACCGAGGACATTAAGTGACGCTAGCCCGCCGAAAATCAGGATTAAAAAGGCGAGTCTACCGTAAGTGGTTTTGAAAATCGGGAAGGCAAGGCTGAGAAGTTCTACTAGGGCATTGGCAACCGCGGCATCGGAAAATGTCGAACCGAGTATCAAAAATACCGCGGCCAAAAATCCCGGGAAAGGCCCAAAGGCTGTTTCCACATAGGCATAGCCACCTCCGGATCGGGTCACTTTACTCCCCGCTTCCGCGAAGCAGAGCATCACCAAGGCGATCAGAAATCCACAAAACAAGTAAACAAGGATTCCTGCGGCACCTGTGATTTCGGCGATTATTGCCGGCAGAACAAAGATTCCTGCGCCCACTATGATGTTAACTATATTCGCGGAAAGTCCCCAAACACCTATTTTACGTTTTAATTCTTCTTGGTTGGTTTTCAAAGGTGTTTTGAAAAATGGGAGAGGATAAAGTTTGTCATTAAGATCAATTTAAATGTTTTTCCTAGAAATAAAACCTGACCAAAGAGTTGGCCCTTTTTAGGCTCGATGAAAAAAGGAGAAAATCGTTGAGTTTGAGATCGAAAGTCAAAATCTACCTGTTCTGCTAAGCATGAAAAGCATTGTTGCCTAGATGTAGAAAGACCTCGAAACCCTGGTGATATGGGAGCGAAAAGTGGAGGAACATTCACAGCGGAATCAACGGAGTTCTAGCTCTTAATCCTTAGAGGTTGGGATTTCAGAAAATCAAGCTTGTGAACGGGAATCGATAGGAAAGACCGTGCCTTTTCACAGGTCTTTCTCATTCGATCTTATAATCTTTTACTTGGGCTACTTGCAGTGATAATGATTCTTATCTCCTAATCCATACCCTGGAAAACAGCGGTAGCTTACTTCTACTGTCCACGCACCAGAGTTGTCTCCAAAAAAGCTGTCATTAACATAGAGGACTAGCTCACCGCTTCCTGTGAGTTGTGTGGGGCCGGTGCCGACGAATTGGAACTCTCCATCACCAACGCGGGCGACTAGCGATACCAGCGGAAGACCGTTGATTGAACCTAATTCTGGCCGGCCGTTTGGCGTAGCTGGATCAGTAAGTCCAGCGAAATAGAATCCAACTTCACCCGAGGCTGTGAGGAGGAGAGGGATGCCTTCCTTAACCGTGAAACCGGTAGCGAGACCGTCTGATGTCGTACCGGGTAGTACATATTCGTCTGTGACATTCCAGATTTTACTAGACTGATTTACTGAACTGGATTCAATGTCTTCGTGTAGACCAGCAAAATCAGTTTTTTCGATCTTGGTACTGTGCATTGCTATTGTATTCTTTTCAGCGATTTCTTGATCTGGATGATTGTCGATCATGTTGTCTATTTCGCAGGAGGATAGGAATAAAATGGCGAGTAAAGGGAAAAGAGGCTTTTTCATAATTGTGATTTTTAGTGTTGAAAAAACGGATGTTTGTTTTAAAAAAGCTTAAAAATCTAACTACATACTGCTGAGTTAGTACAAAGCGCATGGATTTCTTCCCTAAGTGATTTGATTTCTTTTCGGGGAAAAACTTAATCTTTTTAAATGCAATGTTGCCAGTACGCGGATTTGCCATGAAAATCGGGCTTGATGACCGACGCTTCGACTTGGCTCAGCAGTTAGAAATGGCCACTGATGCGCGGAGTTGTCTGTCCATCTATGGTTAATTGCTGAATCCAATTTTTCAATCCCTTCATTTTTCAATACCCAAAGAATTAAAATAACCTATCCAGCTAGTGGGCCGCCTCGGTCATCCGGCAGCCAACCATTTTTCCAGTGAAGGATTAGTATATTCAAGCTGTGCTTTTAATTCTGAATAACCCATGCAACACTCTTCCCGCCTGGAAATCAGCGCCAGTGCTTATGGCCAAAATATCGCTTTCATTCGCTCAAGAATCGGCTCGGAAGCCGTCGTCTCCGCGGTGGTAAAGGGCAATGCGTATGGACATGGAATCTGTCAGATGGTTCAGGTTGCTGAGCAGGCTGGAATCCGCCACTTTAGCACGTTCAGCTCGGATGAGGCGCGCGAGGTGCTGACTAGCAGTGCCCAACCGAACGAAATCATGATCATGGGAATGCTGCATCCGGCTGAGATTCCAGAATTGATTGAGAAGGGAATTCAGTTTTACGTATTTGATTTTGAGCGATTGGAAGCCGCAATCGAAATAGCGCAGCGCGTGGGGATTAAAGCCCTTATTCATGTGGAGGTGGAAACGGGATTTCACCGTACCGGGTTTGACTGGCATGATAGAGCAAAGCTCTTGGACAGGCTTCGAGTAAATGCATCGATCCTGGAGTTAAAGGGTCTTTGTACCCACTATGCCGGAGCCGAAACTGCGCAAAACCACACGCGAATTTTGGAGCAGATCGTTCTGTTTGATCAGTTCAGAGCCTATTTTTTGGAAAATCAAATCACCTTCGAGCGAACCCACACGGCCTGTTCAGCTGCAACGCTACTATTTCCCGAAACGCACTTTGACTTGGTACGCATCGGGATTGCAGGCTATGGATTTTGGCCGACACGGGAAACTTATGAGCTGATCAAGAGCGATCTTTCTCCAGAAAACCCCAATCCGCTCAAGCGTCTGCTGACATGGAAAACACAGGTCATGAGCCTGAAAATAGTCGAAAGCGGATCCTTCGTCGGCTACGGAAAGGGCTTCCAAGCCAAGCGGGATATGACCTTAGCCATCATTCCCGTGGGCTACTCACACGGCTATGGCCGCAATCTCAGCAACACGGGACGAGTGCTAATCGGAGGAGAATTCTGCACCGTGATCGGCAATGTCAATATGAATGCCGTGGCGGTCGACGTCACCGATTTGAAAAATGTACAGCCCGGAGACGAGGTCATCTTGATTGGAAATCAAGGCGACAAAGAAATCACGGTAAGTTCCTTTGCAGAAACTTCAGAGATGATCAATTACGAAATGCTAACCCGTTTGGCGGCGCGTATTCCTAGAATAATTGTCGATTAATAGAAGATAATCGTCTTGTTGCCGACGGCCATCACCTTGCGTTCGACATGGTATTTGATGGCCTTGGAGAGCGTTACTTTCTCCACATCCTGACCAATCTGCACCAGTTCCGCAATGTTATTGTGGTGCCTTACCCTCGCTACTTCCTGCTCGATGATCGGGCCGGCATCCAGCTCTTCGGTGACATAATGTGCCGTTGCACCGATGATTTTCACACCACGCTCAAAAGCGGCATGATACGGTCGAGCTCCCACAAACGCGGGCAAAAAAGAATGATGGATGTTGATAATTCGATTGGGAAAATGCCGGATAAAGTCTCCCGACACGATTTGCATGTAGCGGGCCAAAACGATGAAATCGACCCTCTGTTCGGCTAAAAGTCGCAGTTGATGCGTCTCCGCAGCTTCTTTGTTTGAGGCGGTGACTGAGATATGGAAGAAAGGAATGCCAAATGCCTCCACAATCGTCTTTAAGTCTGGATGGTTGGAGATCACCATCGGGATGTCCACATCCAATTGCCCAGCATGATGTCTGCCTAGGATATCGAAAAGACAATGCGATAGCTTGCTGACAAATATGGCCATCCTTGGCTTGGGAAAATCAAAATGAAGCTTGATCTCCATGCTAAATCGCTGCCCGACTTCTTGCTCAAAGCGAGGTAGGATTTCGTCTTTTCCCAAAGAAAAAGAATCCAACTCCCAGGCTGCACGCATAAAAAACATACCCATCTCAACGTCTACATGTTGATCGACTTCGAGAATGTTGCCATTGTAGGAATACAGAAACCGCGAAACTTCCGCTACTATTCCTTTTTGGTCAGGGCATTGAATGAGAAGAATGGCTTTTTTCATGTGTTTATTATTTGGTATTAGCTGTCATCCACGCGGATACCTCCGGGGCTATACGGAGAAAAATTGCATGGTGAATAATCATTCCACTGTGTGTCGCCTGGGAGATGTTCGATTTCATAGCGCTGGTTTAGGAATTCCAGATCGTCCAGTTGACCTCGGCTTGTAAGGCCAGCATATCCATCCCGTTCTTTGCCTGTCCGCCTCTTGCTACGCAAGCTTTCATCAGCATCGTCTTGGCGGGATTGTAAACCAAGTCATAGACGCGATGCGTGTCATTGAGCATTTCAAGTGGAATGTCGGGCATTTCTTCTGTCTTGGGAAAAGTCCCCAACGGAGTTGTGTTGATGATCAGGGGATTATTTTGCAAAAATGTAGGATCTCTCGCAAGATCCGAATAAGTGATCTGCTTTTCTCCGTTGTTTCGGGAGACCGACAGAAATGCTACGCCGAGGTTTTCCAAAGCGACTTTGACCGCCTTAGATGCACCGCCGGTTCCCAATACAAGCGCATTTGGAATCGTATCACCTAGCCAGCTCTTCAGCGAATCTTTGAATCCGATGTAGTCCGTGTTGAATCCCTCGCGCCTGCCGTTACGGATTCGTATGCAATTCACTGCGCCGATTTGGGCACAAGCTGGATCGAGTTGATCGAGAAAAGGCATGACCTGCTCCTTGTAAGGAATCGTAACCGCTATGCCCTCCAACTCGGGGTTTTCTGCCAAGACTTGTTCAAAATCTCCGATTTGGGGGATCTCATACAAGTCAAACACACAGCCTCGAATGCTCTCTTTCTCGAATTTCTCCGTGAAATATTTTTTGGAAAAAGAGTGGGTAAGCGGGTTGCCGATCAGTCCAAATTTTCTCATCAGTCCAGCAATTTTGCGGCTAGCCGCTCAATCAATAAAACCAAAACAATCCCGAAGACGAAGGCAGTGATCGCAGCCGTAATTTGAGGTTCATGCCCTACCAACTCGAGGTAATCTCCTGGAAGCACATTTTTATCCAAAAAAGGCTTTTGCTCACCTGAGGAACTTGTCCTCCAAGACAGTACTAACTTCCAAGGCCAAAGTTCATTGACCGAGCCGAGCATAAAACCAGAAAGCAGACCAATTGTCGCGGAATGGTATTTTTTCAGCAACCAAGAAACCAATCGACTGAAGGATAGAATTCCCACTACGCAGCCAGCGGCGAAAACCGCCAATTTGAAGATGTTTCGGTCTTTGACCGCTTGAAGAATTGCCTCGTATTGACCTAAAATCAAGAGGATAAAGCTACCGCTGATGCCTGGAAGGATCATCGCGCAGATGGCAATTGATCCTGACAGGAAGGTAAACCAAGTCGCATTTGGTGTGGTCGTAGGGGGCAAATTGGTGACCCACCAAGCGATACCGGCTCCGACGATCACCGCCAAAACCACACCCAAATGCCAACGTTTGATGTCTCTCAAAATTAAGAATGCGCTGACCAAGATGAGGCCAGTAAAAAAAGACCACAACGGAATCGGGTGATTGCTCATCAGGTAGGTGATCACGCTGGAGAGCGCAAAGACACTGGTCAGGATGCCCAAGAAGAGACTGAGCAAAAACGACCCGTTAACCGCCTTGAAAAAGCCTTTTAACTCAAATTTGGCGAGCAGCTTAACGTTATCCAGCGTAAACGAATTAATGCTGTTGAGCAGCTCCTGGTAGATCCCGGCGATAAGTGCAATCGAACCGCCAGATACGCCCGGCACAATGTCTGCCGCACCCATGGCCATCCCTTTGAAGTAGGTAAGCGCGTATTTTTTCGTTGATTTCATAGAAAAAAAGGCTGACCGATGAATCGATTAGCCTAAGTAGGTGGAGTATTTTTTAAAGCTTGATTTCTCCCAGGAAGTGGTCGAACGTGTCGCCTCTTAGTCCCAATCGGATCGTTTCCAAAGGAATCACTTCGGTAGGGCTGATATTTCCAAGATTGACATTGGCTCCAAGGAGTTTGATAAACCAGACCTGCTGGGATTTTTGAGGTGCCTCCCAGATGATTCTTTCCTCCGGAACTTGGGTCAGAATCTCTTCCACGAGGCCTTGGCGCACTTCACCCGAATCACGGAAAAGACCGACATTACCGCCCTCTCTTGCTTCGCCGATTACCTTCCAGGCTCCGGCCGCAAGCTCGGTCTGCATCTGCTCGATCCACTTGTAAGGAGGGATGATCTTGGCTGCATCCTTAGACCCAACTTCGGAAAGTACGGTTACCTGCTTGGCCAAGGTCTGAATGTATTCACATTTCTTGTCGTGGTTCAGCGAGATCGATCCGTCAGACACCTCTGCAAATTCAAGTTCGTACTTGTCGAGTACCCGCTGGTAATCTTCGAATTGGCCCCTTACGATAAAAGCTTCAAAAAGTGTCCCTCCCAGGTAGACGGGGATACCGGCTGCCTTATAGACCGCAAGTTTCTCGTTGAGACGCTTGGTGACATAGGAGGTCGCCCACCCAAGTTTGACAATGTCAACAAAGTCAGCACAGCTATCTACAAAATCCTCGGTTTCCCGAAGGCTAAGACCCTTGTCCATAGCCATAGTAAATCCCGTGGTACGTGGCTTCTCAGTCCGTACAGGAATATTCTTCAGCACATAATTCATTTGCCAGGTTTTAAAGTTTAGAGCTGGGAATGGTCATCCCGATGTTGGGCGATGATCTTGTAGATGGCCTTCTGTTGCTTCAGCTCCGGCATCAATTCGTACAAGATGGTATGCCTATCAAAGTCCAAAGTTAACGCATTTTCTAAATATGAAAACGCCTCTTTGTATTTGCCCATTTTTACGAGGTACACCACCATGCGGTAGTACAGCTCTGGCTCCTCCGGAGCTTCTTCAATTCCTTCCCGTACGACATCTATTGCTTCCTCGAAGCGGTTTTGCTCAAAATAAATAACCGAGAGATTGACGTAGGTCTCCATGATGCCGGGTTCCAGGTTAATAGCCTCTTCGTATGCCTCAGATGCAGCCTGCATATTTCCCAGATTAAACTCCGCATCAGCCAGACCTACCCAATAGTTAGCGTTGTCTTTGTTGAGATTCAGCGCCTTTTTAAAGTAGTGAATTGCTTCGAAAAATTTTTCCTTTTTCAGCATGCACATTCCCAGACCAAACCAAGCGTCATCGTACTCTTCGTCGAGTTTTGCGGACTTTTTAAAGTATTTGAATGCCTCATCGATCCTCTCCAGCTTCTCATAGGCAGCACCCATGTAGCAGCAGTTTTCGGCATTGACGCCTTCGCAGTTGATTGTGTTTTGGTAAGCTTCGAGAGCGGCCTCGTAGTTTTGGGTATTCATCAGGGAATTGCCCATGTTAAAATACGCCGAGGCGAAAGCATCATCAATGATCAAGGCGTATTCGTAGGCTGAAATCGCGTCTTCAAAACGCCCAAGTCGGTTGTAAACTACACCCAAATTGTACCAAGCACCAGCAGAGTAGGGATCCTGATCGATAAACTCCTGGTAAAATTGAAGGATTTCGTCAAAGGAACCTTCCTCCTCTGTGATCATCGCCAATTGAAACAATGCATCCTCGTGGTTAATCCGATTCTTTACAGCTTCTTTGAAGTAGTCACTGGCCTTGCTGTTGTCTCCTTTGGCTCGGAAGAGATTTCCCAGGGAATAAAAAACCTCAGCTTTGTCTTCTGCCATCGGCAGATAGTTCTCCAGCAATTCAATTCCTTCCTGGTGATTTCCAGCCAGAATCTGCGCATTGGCCAGTGCCAATACGATGTCTTCGTTGTTTGGAGAGAGGTTGTTGAGGTTTTCCAGAATGCCCAATCCCTCGTCTAACTCATCGTTAAAGATCAGGCACTGCGCTTTGAGCAGACGAATCTCTACCGAAAAAGGAAACTTTTCCAGAGAAAATTCGGAGGCTCTAAGTGCTTTGAGAAATTTTTGCTGATCAAAGTAAAACCGGATGATATCTTCCAGTTCTTCTTCTTCGAAATAGAGGTCCAGGTTTGATTTCAGGGAATTCTCGAATCGCTCCACGAGCTTTTTGTCCTCTTCCCAGTCTTGATCGTGATCTCCGGTCATTCGATGGTGTTATGGTTTATTTAAGATACCAATAAAACAGGGATCTCAAAATTCGCGTTTGTTAAATTTTCAATTCCCGGATATTTTTATCTGCCCAGGAAAAGGGTGATTTTTTGGGCTTTCAGATTTCTAAACGCATCCGATAAAAGATAAGTTTGATTCAGGGTCTTTTTGCCCATTCCAGACTTTCCTTGAGGGAAAAGTAGTCATAGGCCAATAGTTTCTGGGTCTTTGAGTTGTCAAAATAGATTTTCTGCTGGGAAAGTTTGGCGGTTTTTTTGTCCACCGGAAAAGCATTCAGCCCCAAAAAACGAAACAGCGTTACTACCCATAAAAACACCGAAACCTGCCAGTCGCTCAGCGGTAAATTTGGAGCCCTTTTGCCAAAAATAGCTGCTACTGCTCCGAAAAATACTTCAAAGGAAATAGCTTCTCTGTTCAGTATAAAACGCTCTCCCCAGGCCCCTTTCTCGACCAGCAATTTGGTGATCTTGGCGGCATCTCTGACGTCGATGTAGTTTAGATCCCCATTCGGGAAAAACCGATTTTCATTCAACACATACCCGTAGATCGTGGTGCTGCTCTTTCCATAGCTGGCCTTGCCAAGGAGGACTGAGGGATTTATCACGATCAGTTCGATACCTTCTTGCTCGCCTCTCCAGGCTTCGAGCTCTGCCAAATATTTGGAAACTGCGTACTCCGTATTCAGGGGAGAATCGGTCCACTTATACTCCTCAGTGATCACCTTTAGCTCGGGACTTCGGCCGATCGCTGCAACCGAACTGACATGAACAAGTTTGGTAACCCCCGCAATCAGCATCGCATTGACTAAGTTGGCTGTGCCAATCGTATTGACTTCGTAGAGTCGATTTTTGTCTTTTGCGGAAAAGGAAACCAATCCGGCGCAATGAATCACCAGGTCAATTCCTGTCAGTGCGTCCAGCAAAGAGTCTGAATCTGAAAGCTCGCCGTGGTGCCAATGGATCGGGAAACCGTAGGTGTCCAAAAGCGAAGTGGTAGACCCCCGTCTCTTTAGTCCGTGAATGTTACCCATCTGGCTGAATTCTCTGGCCAGTTCACTTCCAAAAAACCCAGTAATTCCCGTAATCAGAATATTCATGGCCTGGGATTACAATCGGGTGTTGATTAAGTCGAGGGTTTGGATTTTTTCGAAGATCTTACGATGCTTTGGCAAGGTGTCCAACATATCTAGGTAGCGCGCATTGTGACAATCTGTGCCGAGCAAAGACACGACATTACGATCCACCAGCATCTCCGCGAAGTCCTTCACTTGCTTGGAATAAAACCCGGTGAAAGACAGCATGTTCACTTGGAATAGAAGTTTTCGTTCGATCAGATCGTCTAGCAGTTTTTTGTCTGTTATTAGGTACTGATACCTTTCGGGATGGGCTAAGATCGGCTTGTAGCCTGCCATTTCCAGATTGAAAATAATATCAAGCAGCATCTGGGGCTTGTTGATAAATCCCGTTTCTACCAGAATATAGCCGTCTCCAAAGGTGAGCAGCTTTTGTTCGCCCATCACTCTTTCGAGAAAAATCTCGTCCATATAATACTCTGCCGCCGCACCGATCTCGATGGAAATGCCCGCTGCTTTGACAGCTTTCCGGAGATCTTCCAGGCCCATCCCTATGATCTCGGGCGTGTTGCGGTAATACTCCGACATGACGTGTGGCGTAGTGATAATCTTCTTTAGCCCGAAATCAGCTAATCTTCTCACCAACTCGATGGATTCTTCCATGGTTTTGGAACCGTCATCTATTCCGGGAATCAGATGAGAGTGCATATCCACCTTCAACCAAGAAAGGTCGAGGGGTTCGGTAACCTCCGGTGTTCTTTTGAATAGATCAAACCATCCCATTATAATCCGCCTCCGCTTTGAGTTTTAAATTCTTTCAGCGTCAACCAGACTTTATCCTTGTCAGATATGATCGGGTTATCTACTCGCCAATCGATAGCTAACGCAGGGTCATTCCAAAGGATTCCGCCCTCAGCAGGTTTGTGGTAATAATTCGAGCATTTGTAGGCAAAAATTGCATCCTCCAAAACGGAGAAACCATGTGCAAAACCCGCAGGAACATAAAATAAGTTGTTCCTCTCTGAATCCAGTACGACGGAGTGATACTTTCCAAACGTCGGAGATCCTTTACGCAAATCAACCGCAACGTCCAGGACTTTGCCAGTAATCACACGCACCAACTTTGCCTGTGCAAAAGGAGCATGCTGGAAATGCAGTCCGCGGACGGTTCCTTTTTGGGAAAACGACTGGTTGTCCTGAATCCAGTTGACCTCAACTCCTTCATTTTGCAACCAGTCTTGTCGAAAGGATTCAAAGAAATAGCCTCTGTTGTCTGGAAATATTCTGGGAAAAATCTCAAAAAGGCCTGAGATGGGAGTGCTTCGTATTTCTGCCATTTTGGGAATATATTCTGCGGCTTTGAGCAGTAAAATAACCACTCAGTCCCTGACTATCCTAATCTATTGTAAGGAATTATGTCCAAATTTGCGTTCGTGAATTGCTAAAGCTACGCTGCAAACAACTTGACCCGCACCGGATAATCTTATAAATAGGAACGAAATTCGCTGATTTGGGCTTGTAGTTATCCCAATATACCTTGCTATGAGTAAACTTTCCAGAAAACTTCAAAAACTCCACGATACCGCGCCCAAGCCGGAAACGGCCGTTTTGGTCACTTTAATTCGCCAACAGCAAAGTGAGCAAGAAGTCGAAGAACACTTGGACGAATTGGCTTTTTTGGCCGAAACGCTCGGTGCAAAGACTGTGTACCGATTTACCCAAAGAATGGAAAAAGCGGACATTCGAACTTTCGTAGGATCGGGTAAACTGGAGGATATCAAATCCTACGTCGAACATTTTGAGATCGACATGGTGATCTTCGACGATGATCTTTCTCCCTCTCAGATGCGCAACTTGGAAAATGAGATCAAAGTCAAAATCTATGACCGATCCCTGTTGATTCTGGATATTTTCCTCCAGAGAGCTAAGACCGCGCAGGCTAAAACCCAAGTAGAACTTGCCAGGTTCCAATACCTCTTGCCCCGGCTGACCAATATGTGGACGCACTTGGAGCGACAGCGAGGAGGCACAGGTACGAGAGGTGGAGCAGGAGAAAAGGAGATCGAAACGGATAAACGGGACATCCGTGCAAAGATCACTTTGCTGAAAGAAAAGCTGGAGGAAATCGAAAAACAGGGCGTCACTCAGCGAAAAGGCCGGGCTGGAGTAGTTCGTGTAGCGCTGGTAGGATACACCAATGTGGGCAAATCCACGCTAATGAACCTGATCACCAAAACCGATATTCTGGCCGAAAACAAGTTGTTTGCCACGGTGGATTCTACGGTGCGCAAGGTCGTATTGGACACCATCCCCTTCCTGCTTTCGGATACGGTCGGGTTCATCCGAAAACTCCCTACCCGTCTGATTGAGTCCTTTAAATCGACCTTAGACGAAATCCGAGAAGCAGACTTACTGGTCCATGTGGTTGATTTATCACATCACGCATTTGAGGATCACATAGGTGTCGTGACTCAGACTTTAAACGAAATCAAAGTGGGTGACAAGCCGGTGTTGCTGGTCTTCAATAAGATCGACCTGGTTCAGCAGATGCCTTCATTGGAAGAAGCACAGCAGATCAGCGAGCACGAACTTCAGGAAGCCCGCTACCTGGATTTTAAAGCCTTGAGCGAGGCCTACGAGAAGAAAAACGGAATTAAGCCGGTGTTCATGGCTGCAGCTTCCGGCGTGAATGTAGAAGAGTTCCGGGAGGTGCTATTGGCTGAAGTGAAAAAGCAGCATCGCAAGATCTATCCGCACTACTTGGAAGACGAAGTGATAGACTGGACAGAAAAGTCTGATATGGATTGATTGCTTCTAAACCGGTTGGCAACTCCACGGTACAGATTAGCTCTTGTATTTTCAACAAATCTTATATTTTGTTGCAAATAAGTTTGTTTTTGAGCCATATTTTTTAAATTTATGTAACCTTTTGCCTCTATGGGTGAAAATATTTCAACCTAACCAACTGTAGTTATGATCTCAAAAACATTTAAATCAGTATCCGTGATGGTATTTGCCCTCGCATTTACTGTAGCAACACTGGCTTCTTGCGGAGCAAAAAAAGAAGAAGCGGTAGAGGAAGAAGTGATCGAGGAAGTGGTTCCGACCATAGAGGAAATTCCGGCGGACACCACGATGATGGACACCACCGCAATGGATACTACCACTTCGTTGTAATGAAGATGTAAAAAAAAATCGCCGGTGTGGGGCTTTCCTACACCGGCTTTTTCATTTAGAGTCTTTAGACCTGATGAAAGTGACAAATTTAAATCCGCTATACTCCCGGAAAGGAAATCCCATTAACTTTTCGATACAGATTCAGCGCGTATTTGTCGGTCATCCCTGATATATGATCCACTAGAGCCCGTAGCATCGGATAGGGATTGACCTCTTCTCCCCAGCCTTTCATCGGGAAATCCTCCGGCAACAGGCGAAGTACACTCTTATCCTGTCCGGAAAATGATTCCTGCTGGTAAAAATGATGATAAAGTGCGCGAGAGAAAATGGAAAGTAAACCTTCCAGCACTTGAAATCCGGCAGCTTCTTTTTCCAAAACCACTTTACTGCGGTAGATTTTCTGCACAGAAACAGAGGAAATCGCGGCTAAAGCCTTGGCTGATGGGATGATATCGGTCAGGGCTTTGTCGAAATTCCCCTTGCGCATGTTTTCCTCATACTGCCCAAAAACCTCAACCGTCTCGTGGATCAGCTGGCCAATCGCCATGGCTCTCAGCGCACCGAGGTTTTGGGAATTCGTTCGGTTTTTTAGTTTTTCAGGATCAAATTTCTCTTTTAAAATGGGCTTCAGGAGCTCGACCGTTTCCTCGAAACTCACCAGACCCAGCGTGCAACCGTCCTCCAGGTCAATGATGCTGTAACAGATGTCATCCGCCGCTTCCACCAAAAACGCCAGGGGATGCCTCACCCAACAATCGGTGCTGGTTTTTTCGATTCCCAACACGCTGCACATCTGCTCAAAATCCGAAAGTTGATTGATAAAAAAGCCGTATTTCTTTTGGCTTTTTCGTGCGATATCACGCTGGACAATGAGGCTCGGTCGGGGATATTTGGTAAAAGCTGCCAAAGTTGCATAGGTCAGTTTCAGCCCAAACTGCTTTGATACGAGCATTCTGAAGCCTTGTGCATTTCCCTCAAAATTCACCAAATCACCCCACTGATCGATTCTTACGTGTTTTTCCCACAGTCTCCCGTGGGCGTGAAGTCTGAAAAAATCCGAAATAGCTTCCTCTCCGGCATGGCCGAAGGGTGGATTTCCAATGTCATGAGTTAGGGCTGCCGCCGCTACGATGGATCCGATGGCGGAGGTCGTGATTCCTTGGTCCAGAAGCATCGGGAATTTTTCAAGGAGGATTTCGCCGGCACCCTTCCCCAGGGATCTTCCTACGCTGGACACCTCCAGGCTGTGGGTAAGTCGGGTGTGGACAAAGGCTTGATCGGGAAGCGGAAAAACCTGCGTCTTGTCCTGTAGATTTCGAAACGGAGCCGAAAAAATCACCCGATCGTAGTCGATTTCAAATTCACTCCGGGCTTTATCCATTGTTGTCGCACGCGAGCTATCTCCAAATCTTCCGTCCGCCAGAAGTTTTTCCCATTTCATCATGCCCAAAATTAGAAATCTCCGCAGAATTTCCCCCGGGAAAATTTTAGGGATCCTCATTTGGCATAGTTGTGGGGTAAGTGTCGGTCGGTTCCAAGCAAAAAGCAACCAAATGAAAACGCAAACCACTGTTTTAAGCCTCTTTATTCTCCTTCTTTTTGCCGTCGGCTGTGATTCATTCAACGACCGTCCAGACTCAACGGAAGCAAGAGTCAACTTCCGGCTGGTCGATGCTCCTGCGGACTATGATGAAGTCTGGATCGAAGTACTTGCACTTCGAGTGAAAGCAAATCATAAAGGAGGAGAAATGGACGAGAATGACGATTCTTGGAATGAAATTGTCTATGATGGCCCCAAAATGGTCAATCTGCTCAATTTGACGGGCGGAAATTCGATTCTACTCGGTTCAGAAAATTTTCCCGAAGGTGAAATCGATCAAATTCGGCTCATTCTCGGCGATAACAACTACCTGGTCAAGGACGGTCAGGAAATCACCCTGAAAACTCCCAGTGCCCAACAAAGTGGCCTAAAAATCAAAGTTGATCAAGAAATTCACGGCGGAGAATCTTACGATTTGATCATTGACTTTGATGCGGCGAAATCTATCGTCACCGCAGGAAACTCCGGAAATGTTATCCTCAAACCAGTCTTGAGGGCTTATTTGGAAGAATCACAGGGCATACAAGGACAGGTCCTACCGCTCGAAGCTCAACCTATCATGGTTACCATAGCCGGGCAGGGTGCTGAAGTCAATACGTTTGCGGACAAAACCGGAAAATATGCCGTCATGGGCCTGGTGCCTGGCAGCTATTCCATCACGTTAACACCGAATGAAAATTACCTGCCTCAGACGCTGAGCGACATCTCTGTCACTGAGAACGAGGTGACTATTCCACCAGCGGTCACACTGGCATCCAAGCCTTAAACAGAAATTGCCAGATCTACTGGCTTTTTTTCTTTCCGGTCCTTCATTGCCTCGCTATGAAAAGATTTGGACTAAATTTGCACCGTGAATCGAATTAAAACTCTTCTGTTTTTAGTTTTAGCTGCTGCCATCACGTCCTGCGAAAGTTTTGACGACAGCCCAAAAGCGCTAGTCAATATCTTGCTGATCGACGCTCCGGCATCTTGGGATTCTGTGATTGTGGAGATTCAGGGCGTGGAGCTGGATTTTGTACCTGACGGTCGAGATGGGGATGTCCAAAAGATTTTTTTTCCCTACGAACCTGGAGACAAAGAAGTGGATATCTCCCAACTGGTAGGCGGAGCAGCGTTGCCGGTTGCCAGAGCTGAAATGCAACTCGGGAAAATAACCGGCATCACGCTGAAACTGGGCCCATCCAATGCCCTTTACTTGGACGAAGATCGATACCCCTTGGACCTGCCTGGCGGGAATACCGATTATTTTCAGACATTGCCCGTCGATCTCAAGCAGGGTTTTTCCTACGATTTGGTTCTGGATTTTGATTTGGAAAAATCCATTCGGGTCATCAAGCCCGATCCCTTGGTGTTGGCTTTCAATCCGACGATAGCGGCTTATTCCGGAATTGGAAGAGGGGATCTGGCCGGCACTACGAGCCCGACGGATTTGAAGCCGGTAATCTATGCCATTCAAGGAAAAGACTCTGTCAGTACACATACCAACACCTCGGGAGGCTTCCTTTTCAGGATAAATCCCGGTATCTACACCGTTTTCATCGATCCAAAAGACTCCAAGTACAAAACCGACACTCTTTTCAATGTGGAAGTAAAATCAGGAGCAACTACCACCTTGGATCGGATCATCTTAGACAAAAAATGAGCGGGCTCGATCGACTCTACATGCAGCGTGCTTTGGAACTCGCCGAGTTGGGAAGGGGATCTGTCAGCCCGAACCCTGTGGTCGGCTGCGTGATCGTCCACGATGAAAAAATCATCGGTGAAGGGTATCACCAAATCTATGGCGGTCCACATGCCGAAGTCAACGCGGTCAATTCTGTCTCGAATCCCGAATTGCTTAAGGAAAGTACCGCATACGTCACACTGGAGCCCTGTGCACATTTTGGCAAGACGCCACCCTGCGCTAATCTTTTGGTGGAAAAAGGACTGAAAAAAGTTGTCATCGCAGCGGTTGATTCCAATCCTCTGGTTGGTGGAAAAGGAATCGAAATCTTGAAAAATGCCGGAATAGCTGTTGAAACTGGGCTTTTGGAAAAAGCTGCGCGTTGGCAAAACCGGCGCTTTTTTACCCAGATCGAGAAACAAAGACCGTATGTGATTCTCAAGTGGGCACAGACTCAGGATGGGTTTGTGGCGAGAACTGACTTCTCCTCCAAATGGATCAGTGGCTCCCAAAGTCGGCAGCTTGTTCATAAATGGCGAGCGGAGGAAGATGCCATCTTGGTCGGCAAAAACACCGCGCTGCACGACAATCCCCGGTTGGATGTACGGGATTGGGCCGGAAAAAATCCCAAACGTATTGTCCTTGATTCCAAACTGGCGCTTCCGGATAGCCTTCATCTTTTTGACCAAAGCATTAATACGATTTGCTACAATTCTCAGAAAACTCACGCCTCTGAAAACCTTGATTTCGTGAATCTGGGAAATGACTTTTCCATCATAGAAATTCTGAAAGACCTAAACGCTCGAAAAATTCAGAGTCTGCTCGTAGAGGGTGGAAGCCACGTCCTGGCTCAGTTTATTTCCAGCGGATTGTGGGATGAAGCCCGGGTTTTCACTGGCAAAAGTTGCTTTGAAGCGGGGATTTCTGCTCCAAGTTTGAACGAAAATCCTGCCGAAACACTTAGGATCGGCGACGACACCTTAAACATCTATTATCATGTCTGAATCTCTGTATATCCCCGAAGCAGCAAGTAGATCTGAAAAATACGAGGCCATCATCCCCCAGATCGAAGCCCTCATCACTGGAGAGCCGGATCTCTACGCCAACCTCGCCAATATCGCTGCGGCCTTGCGAGAAGCATTTGGTTTTTTTTGGGTGGGCTTCTATTTGGTCAAAGGAGAGCAATTGGTCTTGGGGCCATTCCAGGGACCGATCGCGTGTACTCGAATCAATCTAGGCAAAGGCGTCTGTGGTACGGCCTGGAAGGAAGCAAAGACGCAACTCGTTCCCGATGTGGATGCTTTTCCCGGACACATCGCCTGCAGCTCGGCTTCGAAGTCAGAGATTGTGGTTCCGGTTTTCCAGGGCGAAAAAGTAGCAATGGTCTTGGACGTGGACAGCGACCAGCTGGCAGATTTTGATGAGGCCGATCAAAAATATCTGGAGGTCATAATGGAAATATTGAGCAAGACGCTCTAAGTTAGTTTACGCAGAAACGGCAAAACTCCCGAATAATCTCCATTGTCTCATCCTTGCTTTCCACCATGCCCATATGACCGACACCTTCCAGCTCGATAAAGTGGGAAAATGCATCTTTTTGGGCCCGGCTTGCCTCTATCGTGACTGCCCCGTCATGCGTACCGGCTATCAAGAGTTTGGGGCCTGAATAATTTTTCAAAACTTCCAACCGATTTTTTCTGTCGCGCATAGCTCCGGTATATGCGACCAACCCTTGTAAACTGGAACGCTTGGCATCTTCAATTGCCCGCTCAATTTCCGGGCTCAATTTGCCCCTTTTGTTTTCGGGGAAAAGCATTGGAATAAACGAGGTCACGTACTTGTCCACACCATGTTTTTTCAAAAAAACAGTCGCCCGATTTCGCATGTCTTTTTTGGCGGCATCATCAGCAAATGCCGTGGAGTGGAATAAGCCGATAGCTTTTATCCTGTTTCCCATCAATTCCAATAATGCCAGGGTGATGTAACCGCCCAAGGAATGCCCGATCACGATTGGATCTTGAATTTGGCATTCGTCCAACCATTCTTCTAATGTTATAGCGACTTCTTCTAGGGAAATCTGATCGCCGGAAATCGGCGATCCCGCGATACCGGGCAGGTTTGGACAGATTACCCGAAACTCGTCAGAAAGAGTATTGGCAAAGTCGGTCCACATGTTTGCCGTTTCACAGAAACCGTGGATCAAGAGGACAGGCTGACCTGTTCCCTTTTCAAAAAAATCAATATCAGCCATTGGGAGCGATTTTTAGGAAACCCGAGCCAGCTCGGACAAGCTCCTGACAGTCAAAGCGATTCCATCTGGATCGAAGCCACATTCGCGGTGAAGTTGGATTTGCTCGCCGTGCTCGATCACGTCGTCCGGGATGCCGAGGCGCTTCACCTGAGCAGTGTAGCCTTTGTCCACCATCCATTCCAGGACCGCCGAACCAAAGCCGCCCATCAGACATCCGTCTTCGATTGTCACGACTTTTTTGAATTTGCCAAAAATCTCATGGAGTAGCTCTTCATCGAGCGGCTTTACGAAGCGCATGTCGTAGTGAGCGGGATTCAGACCTTCTTTCACCAGGGTTTTGCAGGCTTCCACGGCATAATTTCCGATATGTCCGATGGACAAGATGGCCACGTCCTCGCCTTCCTTCACGATTCGACCCTGGCCAACGGGAATTTCTTGGAGGGGAGTTTTCCACTCGGGCATCACTCCCGCTCCTCTCGGATAGCGAATGGAGAACGGACCGTTGTAGATGCTTCCGGTGAACATCAGATTTCGAAGTTCCTCTTCGTTCATCGGAGCGGATACGACGAGATTTGGGATACAGCGGAAGAAAGCAATGTCATAGGCGCCATGGTGGGTCGGGCCATCGGCACCGGCAAAGCCCGCGCGATCCAGGCAAAATACAACCGGGAGATTTTGGAGACACACGTCATGCACGACCTGATCGTAGGCCCGCTGCATGAAAGTGGAGTAGATATTACAAAAAGGAACCAGTCCCTGAGTCGCCAATCCTGCAGAAAAGGTAACCGCGTGCTGCTCAGCAATGCCGACGTCAAATGCGCGGTCAGGCATCGCTTTCATCATGATATTCATCGAGGACCCGGAGGGCATAGCTGGAGTGACCCCCATTATTCGGGAGTCCATCTCTGCCAATTCGACCAGGGTATTTCCAAAAACGTCCTGATATTTTGGTGCTTGGGGAGCTGTAGGTGTTGTTTTGAAAATTTCTCCGGTGACTTTATCGAAGGTGCCCGGAGCGTGCCACGTAGTCTGGTTTCCATTTTCAGCGGGGGCATATCCTTTGCCCTTTACGGTGATGCAATGAAGGATTTTTGGTCCTGGGATATCTTTGAGGTCTTTCAAAATCTCTACCAGATGATCCACATCGTGTCCATCGACTGGTCCGAAATAGCGCAGGTTGAGAGATTCAAAAAGGTTGCTTTGATTTAGCAACGTGGATTTGACAGCACCTTCTACTTTTGAAATGATCTCTTGTGCACTTGAGCCAAATTTGCTCATTTTACCAAGAACTCTCCACACTTCGTCTTTGACTTTATTGTAGGTTCGCGAGGTAGTGATATCCGTCAGGTAGTCCTTTAGCGCGCCCACATTGGGATCAATCGCCATGCAGTTGTCATTGAGGATGATCAGTAAGTTGGAGTCGCTGACCCCAGCATGATTCATCGCTTCAAAAGCCATCCCCCCGGTCATCGAACCGTCTCCGATTACGGCCACATGCTGGATATTGGAGCCTTTGTATTTGGATGCAACCGCCATCCCGAGCGCAGCGGAAATGGAAGTACTGGAATGCCCTACGCCAAAGGTATCGTACTCACTTTCTTTTCTTTTTGGGAATCCTGAAATCCCCCCGTAAACGCGATTGGTGTGAAAGCTGTCTTTTCGTCCGGTCAAAATCTTGTGTCCGTAGGCCTGATGTCCAACATCCCAGACGAGCTGATCCTCCGGTGTGTTCAGGACATAATGCAAGGCCACGGTCAACTCCACCACACCCAAGCTTGCGCCGAAATGACCTCCGTATACGGATACATTGTCGACGATATACTGCCTTAGCTCCTCGCAGATCTGTACCAACTTGTCTTTGGAAAACTTCTTAAGATCCTCGGGAGTGTTAATTTGAGCTAGGAGCGGACCGGGAGTGATTTGCATTTTCTGAAGTAATTGGTGTCAAAGTAGAATAACTCGAAGTGGATCAGTTTGTTTATATAGGCTAAATCTACGCCAGAACGACCGCTTTGCTTTATTTCAAACCATTCACATTAATTTGCTTAATTGAATATCTTTGGCTACGAAAAGACAAAGTTAACCAATAAATTTAGCTATCCGGTGAGTTTCGAGATCAAATTACCATTGTTTGAGGGCCCCTTTGATCTGATGCTGTTTTTTATTGAACGAGACGAACTTGACATCTACGACATTCCCATCTCCAAGATTACCAATGACTTCCTAAACTACATCCATCAGCTGGAAAAAATGGAAATCGAAGTCGCAAGCGACTTTATTCTCTTTGTCGCGACCCTGATGAAGATCAAGTCCAGGATGCTGCTGCCTCGCCCGGATATGAATGAAAAAGGCGAAGAAATAGACCCGAGAGAAGAGCTTGTCCGCAACCTGTTGGAGTACAAAAAGTACAAGTCGGTGGTCGACGAACTGGCTCACATGGAGGGGAGCCGACTTTCCAAGGTAAAGCGGGGAAACCTCAGCAGGGAGCTTTTAGAACTTAGCAAAGCCGAAGACGTAGATGCTGAAATGCAACACGTGGATCTCTACAAACTGCTCAAAGTTTTCCAAAAGTGCATGGCCAAAATGGCTAACCGTACCGAAGAGACCAAACACACTGTGATTCAGTACCCCTACACCATTGAGCAGCAAAAAGACTTTGTATTGGAAAAGATAAGCTTCAAAAAACAAGTACCTTTCTCAGAATTCATCAACTACAAACCAGACAAAATTTTCGTGATTTATACCTTTTTGGCCATTCTGGAGCTCCTTCAACTTTCCCTGGTTACCATCATCATCGGTGAAGGATACAATAATTTTTGGGTAGAAAAGACTGAGCCAATCGCTGCAGCCTGACGATGAAGCTGGACAACAAAAAGATCTTCCAAACCCTCAACCCCAACAAAGTTTGGGTACCTATCCTGATCGGACTGGGGATCATCGTTGCCATGTTTTATCTAGACCCCAACGTAACGGTTGAAAATCTGAAGGTAGCGTCTGACGCCTCCTTACCCTGGTTGTTTTTTGCCGCGCTGGTTCTTTTCTTCCGCGATTTTGGATACGTCTACCGGATCCGAGAGATTACCGATCGACACCTTACCTGGACAAGGGCGATCTATGTCATCATCCTGTGGGAATTTGCCTCTGCGGTTACGCCTTCTGTGGTGGGTGGCACCGCCGTGGCGATGTTTATCCTTAACAAAGAAGGGATCAAGATGGGAAAAGCAATTGCCATGGTGATGGTGACGGCTATTTTGGACAATCTGTTTTTCGTCATTGGCGCACCGGTGATTCTTTTCTTGGCCAAGGGAAATATTTTTCCCGACAGCAAACTCCTCGAAAGCCAACTGGAAAACAGTCTCCAGGCGATTTTCTGGATCAGCTACAGTCTTTACGCGCTTCACAGCTTAATCATGACTCTCGCTTTATTTTATCGGCCGAGAGTTTTCAAATGGGTGTTGATCAAGATCTGCTCGATCAAATTCCTGAGAAAATGGAAGCACAATGCCCAGGAATTTGGAGATCAGATTATTGCTGCATCCAGGGAGCTTTCTGGCAAAAACTACCGATTTTGGCTGAAGATAATCGGTGTTACTATTTTCATCTGGACTTCGAGATACCTCATGCTGAACGCCTTGGTTTCAGCATTTGTGCCGTTGACTTTCGATGAGCAAATCATCGTTTTCGCCAGGCAGGTGATCATGTGGATCGTGATGATGCTCTCTCCTACTCCGGGCAGCAGCGGGACTGCTGAGTTTTTCTACGGGCAGTTTTTTACCCAGTTCCTCGGGCAGTACACCTTTGTCACCAGTATCATTTGGAGATTGTTTTCCTATTATCCCTACCTGTTTTTAGGAGCGATATTCCTTCCACGCTGGATCAAGCAGGTCTTTTTCAAAAAGAAGAAACTAGCCCAAGAGTGACATGCTCAGTCAACTCTCGATAGCCCAGCTAGAAAAAATCACCGGAGGAGTAGCTCTTGGGCAGGAATTTTCAGGGTTGATTTCCCAGATCAGCATCGATTCCCGACAAATCGTCCAAACGGACACGACATTATTTGTAGCACTTCGCGGCGCCAAAGCCGATGGGGCAGACTATATCCCTGCACTTGTTTGCAAAGGAATCCGATGTTTTTTAGTGCATTTGGATTGGAAAGAAAATCCAGAATTGAAAGCAACTTTCATTCGCGTTGCTGATACCCGGGTTGCGCTCCAGGCAATCGCAGCTTTCCAAAGGTCACAGTTCGAAAAACCTGTTGTCGGCATCACCGGCAGCAATGGTAAAACCATCGTCAAGGAGTGGCTTGGCCAAGTGTTGAGCCATAGCTATACCATCGCCAAAAGCCCCAAAAGCTACAATTCCCAGGTTGGCGTGCCGCTCTCTATCTTTGGAATCCAACCCTATCATCAAGTGGCTTTGCTGGAAGCAGGGGTTTCTAAGTGTGGTGAAATGGCCGCCTTGGGTCAGATGATTCGTCCGGAATTGGGGATTTTCACCAATATTGGGACGGCACATCAAGAGGGCTTTGAGAGCCTCGGGCAAAAAATCAACGAGAAACTTCAGCTTTTCGCCAAATCCAAATTGCTCATCTACTGCCGAGATCAGGAACTGGTACGGGAAGAAGTCGAAAACCGATTTGAGCAGGATCGATTAGTCTCTTGGTCAGCGAGTCCAGGTGCGGACTTTTCAGTTTCGGTGAAGAAGCAGGAAGGCCTCACCAAGATCATCCTGATGAAAAGTGATCTGTCCACGTTCACGTTTCAAGTGCCATTTACTGATTCCGCTTCGATAGAAAACATCACTCATGTGATCGTCGCAGCGCTTACGTTGGGGCAGCGCTTTGCGTCTATCCAGGCGGGATTGGATCATCTGAAACCAGTGGACATGCGGCTGACACTGAAGCCAGGACTGAATGATTCCCTGCTGATAGATGACACCTATAACAATGACTTGGCGGGGCTGAAGGTAGCGCTGGAGTTTCTCAGTCAACAGCGTCCCAAGCGCTCCAAGATCCTGATTTTGTCCGACTTGCTTCAGCAGGGAATTCCGGAGAAAATTTATTCGGAAGTGGCCCAATTGATCCAATCGTATGAAATCGATAGGGTAATTGGCGTGGGGACTGAAATCAACAGACTGGGGGACTTTTTCCCAGATAGCTTCGAAAATTTCCCCAACACAGAAAGACTGCTGCAGTCGCTGACACCTGACGCATTTCAAAATGACCTGATACTTATTACCGGTGCCAGATCTTTCACTTTTGAACGGGTAGTCAATAGACTTCAACAGCGTATTCATGGCACGACGCTAGAAATCAACCTGAATGCGCTGACCCATAATTTCAACTTTTTCAAAAAGCAAGTAAAACCAGACACCAAGATGATGGTGATGGTGAAGGCCTTCGCCTACGGCGGTGGAGCTGCAGAGATCGCCAACCATCTCCAGACCATGGGAGCAGATTATTTGGCGGTAGCTTTTACGGACGAGGGAGTTTCACTGCGAAAACAGGGAATTCGACTTCCGATCATGGTGCTCAATCCTGTGGAGGAATCCTTTGATCTACTTCGGGAGTTTGACTTGGAACCGGTGGTTTTCAGTCCGGAGTTTTTCAAAAAGCTGGGAAACTACGCCCAAAATCATCAGATCCAGCTATCCATTCATTTGGATTTGGACACAGGAATGCATCGACTGGGGTTTGAAGAAAAACACCTTGAGGAATTGAAAACGCTGATTGCAGCTTTTCCAGAACTGACGGTAGCCAGCCTATATACGCATCTGGTAGGAGCCGACGAGGAGGAGCACGAAGAGTTTTCCCGATTTCAACTTCAGCAGTTTTCACAGATGAAATCCGTAATAGAAGCTGTATTGGACTACAAGCCGCTCGTTCATGCGCTGAACTCCGCCGGAATTGTCAGATACCCGGAATTTCAGATGGATATGGTCAGACTAGGCATAGGGCTGTACGGGGTGGAGGTGACGGGTAGCTATGATTCAGCGCTTGAGTCGGTCAGCACCTTGAAAACGACGATTTCGCAGGTCAAAAGCCTTGATCCCGGCGCAACAGTGGGCTATTCACGCAAGGGACAACTTCCTAATGGCGGAAAGATCGCCACCTTGGCCATAGGGTATGCGGATGGCTACGACCGCCGTTTTTCGCAGGGGAAAGGATACGTCCTCATCCACGGCCAAAAAGCCCCGATTATCGGCAATGTTTGCATGGACATGGTGATGGTCGACGTCAGCAAGATTGACGTCAAAGCAGGTGATGAGGCGATAATCTACGGAGAGCAGATTTCGCTCAAAGATCTGGCTGATCAAATCGGAACGATCCCCTACGAACTCCTCACGAATATTAGCACCCGGGTGAAGCGGGTCTACTATTTGGATTAAATGATTTTTATCTAAATTCCTTTATGATATTATCGAAAAGGAGACTTGCACATATCGTTTTTGCATCAAACGATCGCGCCTCCAAGACATTTGACCTGGTACTACTTTGGTTGATCTTTGGCTCCATTATCGTGGCGATCTTGGATTCGGTAGGACATTTACACGATAAATATGGAGACGTCTTCTTTGTGTTGGAGTTGGCTTTTACCTTTCTTTTTACACTGGAATATATCCTTCGGGTATGGCTTACCAGCAAGACATGGAAATACGTCATAAGCTTCTACGGAATTGTAGATTTGCTCGCGATCCTGCCGGTATATTTGAGTTTTTTCGTAGTCAATTCTCACTTGCTTTCGGTGATTCGAGCCTTGAGACTGCTTCGGGTGATCCGGATATTGAAGCTTGGTCGCTACTTGGTAGAGGCTGAGTTTCTGAGCGAATCTTTGAAAGCCAGTGCGGCAAAGATCCAAATCTTTCTTTTCTCCGTTTTGACCCTAGTACTCATCATGGGCACGCTGATGTTTGTGGTTGAAGGTCCTGAAAACGGCTTTACCAGTATCCCGGTGGGGATGTATTGGGCTATAGTGACCTTGACAACGGTGGGTTTTGGAGACATTACGCCCAACACTCCTGTGGGTCAGCTTTTGGCATCTCTGATCATGCTAATGGGCTATGCGATCATTGCAGTACCAACGGGTATCGTGAGCTCTGAGATGGCGAAAAGACGAAACACTGAAGATCACTATAAAACCCACCGATCCTGTACCCATTGCGGTTTCGACAACCTGGAATCCGGAGACAGTTTTTGCCGTAAATGCGGGGAACCAGTTAATTCTCGAGGTTAAGAAACTCTTGGATATTTTTGATTTTCCCAAAAATCAAGAGGATGTCATTGGCGTCGAAGACGTAGTCTGCTGAGATTACACCAGCAACTTCCCGTTGGGGTAGCTTCATCCCCAACAAGTTAGTCTTCTCTTTTTCCTTGATTGTCGTCATTATATTCAGAGAAAATTCCCGGCGGATGTTTGCATCTGCTACAGTCATTCCTACATACCTAGTGGGGACTTTGACCTCGATAATGTTATAGTCGTGTGAAATCTCCAATGAATCAATCACTCCCTTTAGCTGCAGTCGCTTCGCCAAGCGTTCGGCGGTTTCTTCCTCCGGGTGGATGATTTCGTCCACACCGATGGCCCGTATGACGGTTTCGTGCAGTGCATTGATAGCTCGCCCGATGATTCGCTTGGGCTTCAGTTGCTTGAAGATAGCCGTAGTGAGTATTGAGGCCCCGACATCCTCTCCGATTGCGATGATGATCACGTCAGTATCTTTCATCGGAAGGGTGTGTACTGCATGCTGATCCGTGGCATCCATGACCATGGCATAGGTGACATGATCTTTGATCTGATCTATCTTGGTTTCGCTATTGTCCACGCTGACGACCTCGTGGCCGAGATCCGTCAGCCTTTTTGCGAGGTAGGAACCGAAGTTTCCCATACCGACAATGATGTATTTCATGTGTTTATAATTTGTCTTTTAATAGCCACTTAGCCTGTTCCGTCCCGATAGCCATGCGGGATTCTTCAGGAGAATCCCGCATGGCTGATGATCATCCCATATTTGACTGGTTTGTTATGTTCGAATACTTAGCTTGAGAGTTAAGTAATGTATATTGTTTCTTCTGGGTATTTGTAGCGGCGTTCTTTGATTTTCCGGCTGATGGCTACCAAAATAGTCAAGGTGCCGACCCTTCCAAAAAACATCACTACGGTGACTACCAACTTACTTGCAGTGCTCAATTGAGCGGTAATCCCGAGGCTCAAACCAACCGTGGAGTAGGCGGAAAAGATCTCGAAAGCAACGTCAATCAGGGCTAGCTCGGGATTGTAGATCGTCACCAAAAACACGCCCAATCCAATCGTAAAGAACGAAAGTGCAATCACAGCGAAGGCCTTTCTGTTGGACTCCGCGGAGATTTGTCTTCCAAATATCTCCATTCGCCTTCTTCCGGTGACCACGCTCCAGGTGTTGAGCAGAGCGACGGCAAAGGTGCTGGTCTTGATTCCGCCACCAGTCGATCCTGGCGAAGCGCCAATCCACATCAGAATCAGATAGATCAAAATCGTCGGTACTGAAAGTGCCGTCATGTCTACAGAATTGAAACCGGCAGTCCTCGGAGTGACTGCACCAAAAACAGAAGTCACGAATTTCCCATAATAACTGAGTCCTTTCAGGGTAAAATCTTGCTCAAAATACCAGTACGTAGCGAAGCCAACAAGCATCAAAGCTGTTGAGGTGTACATCACCAGTCGGGTATTGATGTTGGAGACACGAGGAGTGTGCCGGTATTTTTCCCCGATAAAGACGAAACGAACGGCGCCTGTAAGCACACGAACGAGGTAATTGTAATAGTTGATAAACACCGGAAAACCAATTCCCCCGAGCACAATCGTCACAGCAACGACCAAATGCATATGGTATAGATACCTAAATCCAGGTTCGTATAGTCCAGAGCTGAGTGTGGAAAAACCAGCGTTGCAGAAAGCGGAAATGGCGTGAAAAGCGGAAAAGAAGAGCTTTTGTCCAGCGCTGGCAAAGAGCGAATCTTCCGTGAAAACATAGATAAGCAAGGCTGCAAAAAACTCCACCAGCACCGTGAAAATGACGATTTTGATCAAAGTCGAGGAGATTGCGCCGACATTTTTCTCATTGATATAATCCCGGAGAAAAAGGCTGTTTTCGAGCGAAAGACTACCCCGGAAAAAGAACCCAAAAAAGGTCGTAAACGTCATCATTCCCAATCCTCCGATTTGAAATAAGGTCATGATGACAACCTGTCCGAAAGGCGTGAACGCAGTGGAGGTGTCCAACACAATTAAGCCGGTGACGCACACGGCCGATGTTGCGGTGAAGAACGCGTCGATCAGGCTGATCCCTGCCGTAGTCGAGCGGGGAAGGTATAGTAGAGCAGTCCCAATGATCGTGAGAATAGAGAAGCTCAGGATGAAAATCAGCGAAGGACTCAGTTTGAGCTTGTTGACCAGAAGACTGAATTTCCCGAGTTCTTGAATGAAAATCAGAGTCACGAAAATATTCGTGAGGATGTATTTTTTCGAAGTAAGCAGCACACTGTCCGGATACTCTCCGAATAAGTTCCACCGGATCAGGATCGAGACGAGCAGAAAAATCGCCACTACCAGCTCAAAGATGATCCTTTTGTTCTTGCGGGATAGATTCGAAAAGACATTTCTGAGGATGATTGTCAAGCCAAGTAGCAGTACCAGGATCTCAAAAATCTTGGTTGTGTAGTACAGTTTTTCCGGGTCGGTGGTATAGCCGAGCTCGTAGATCATTAGGCCAAAAGCTCCGAAACTCAAATAGCGCATGGATCGGCTCAAGACCAAGATCAGCTGCTTGATGAACTGTAAGTTTTGATTGGGATTAGAAAAAAACCGGAAGTTAAACTTCATTCTATTGTCCTCGATTTTGGATCAAAATGTAGTGCACCATCAAAATCAAATGAAAGTTACTGGATTTTACAATCGCCACAGGTATTTGGCTTCTATATTTTGGGACGCATAGATGCTTCCTTTTCCACTGAAAAAGTAAGCCACCAAGCTCGCCAAGCCGAGGAAAATCCCCGCTTCAATTCCAAACAATTCCATGCCCATCACTGTGCAGGCCATAGGAGTATTGGTGGCTCCGGAGAAAACTCCCACGAAACCCAATGCCGCCAAGAGCGACAGTGGCAAAGGAATCCATGCAGACAACGCGTTGCCCAAGGTCGCTCCCGTGAAAAACAGAGGCGTAACCTCGCCGCCTTTGAATCCTGAACCTAGCGTCAGTCCCGTCAAGCCGGTTTTTACCAACCAGTCGTACCACGGTAGTGGATTCTCAAATGCTTCCACAATCCTCGGAACACCCAGACCAATATAGGTCGTCGTGCCTGAGAAATAGACGACCAAAGCCACCAATATTCCTCCGACAAAGGGTCGAAAAGGAGGATAGGAAATTACCTTTTTGAACACAGTCGAAACCACATGCCCCGTTTCGGCAAACAATCTTGCAGAAAGCCCAAAAGCAATCCCCGCCGGAATGACCCAAAGCAAATTGACAAAAGAATGGGCGGGGATTTCGCTGATCGAGTACATCGTATGCCCCACACCCCAACCGTATTCGCAAACCCAATCCGCAATAAATGCCGCCAGAAAAGCCGGAAATATGGACTGCCATCGAAACTTCCGGATCAGCATCCACTCCAGCGAAAAGATTGCCCCGGCCAGTGGTGTTCCAAATACCGACGCAAAACCTCCGGAGACACCACAGATAATGATGATTCTCCGGCTGCTTTTGCTGAGCGCAAACCACGTTGTCAACTGATCCGCCAGTGACCCGCCCATCTGCACTGCCGTACCTTCCCGCCCAGCCGATCCGCCGAAAAGATGGGTAAAAATCGTTCCGAAAAGCACCAAGGGAGTCATCCTCAGCGGGATGGGTTTCTCGCCATGATAGAGCGCGTCAAGGAGCAGATTGTTTCCCCGATCAGAATTGGCTCCATATTGGTAATACATATACCCGATGCCAAAGCCCGCCAACGGGAGCAGGGCAATCAACCAGACATTTGCTTCTCGGACATGGGTAGCCAGATCGAGAGCCAAAAGAAAAACAGCGGAGGCAGAACCGGAAAGAATACCGACTAACGTTGCCAAAGCAAGCCAAATGACAGAATATCGCAGCAGATCTCTTCTATTCACATCGAGGGATTTGCTGCAAAATAAGGGGTCAGCCAGAAAATAGAATCCCTTCACGGATAAATAACCCGAAACAATTTGCTCGGTCAATTGTCACAAAAGCGTACAATTCGATCAAATCCGGGATTTCCGCTTACATTAGAATCGACAAGCATGCAGAATATCTTAATCACCGGCGGCTCAGGACTGATAGGTCAGCGAATCACAGACCTGTTGATGGAGAAAGGTTACCAAGTAGCCTGGCTAGGTCGCTCCCTACACGGCAAACAGAAAACTTTTGTCTGGAATATCGAAAAACAGGAAATCGAGGCGGAAGCGATCGAATGGGCTGACGCCATCATTCATTTGGCTGGAGCCGGAGTGGCCGAAAAGCGATGGACTCCAGAGCGAAAAAAACTCATTCTTGAGTCACGAACCCACAGCACGCGTTTGCTTTTTTCCTCCTTGGGAAAAGCTCAAAATAGGCCCAATACGTTCATTTCAGCCTCTGCGGTCGGATATTATGGATTTGACACCGGCACCGCGCTGGTAGATGAATCCAGTCCTGCCGGGACGGATTTTTTAGCCGAGGTAGTCAAAGCCTGGGAAAATGAAGCGAAAAAGATGGAAAGCCTCGATATCCGCACGGTGATGCTTCGGACAGGTATCGTATTGGATGCAGATGGAGGAGCTTTGAAGGAAATGTTAAAGCCGCCGGTTGCCGCTCCTTTGGGTTCGGGAGATCAGTGGATGAGTTGGATTCATATAGAAGACTTGGCCAGAATGTTTCTTTTTGCGTTGGAAAAAACAACACTTCAGGGCGTATACAATGCCGTCGGAGCAAACCCAGCGACCAATCAACAGCTCACACAAGAAGCCGCCTATGCCACAGGCAAAACTTATATCGGAATAGGCGTTCCTGGTTTTGTCCTGAGGTTAGTTTTAGGAGAGATGGCGGGTATGGTCTTGGGAGGGAATCGGGTTTCCTGCCAAAAAATCCAGAAGGCAGGGTACCAATTTGAGTTTTTTGAGCTTTCAGCTGCGTTGAAAGATATTTTTCATAAGTGAGAGGTCAAAGCCTCTTATTCCTCCCCATTACAAACCAAAGTACAGTCCCCAGAAATGGCAACAGTACTACGATAAGAATCCAAATCAGTCGATCGTTTGGGTTGGCGAAGCGGCTGGTGACCACATCATAGATCGTGTACGCGTAGATGATAAATACGATAAATTTCCACATGGTTTAATTGGTCGTTTTAGAGTTTTTTCCCAAAATAAGATAGGTAATTGGTCCCAATCCGTGTGCAAAGAGTAAGATGATTACCCAAATCAGTTTCATGTTCGGATCTTTGAAATTTGATCGAAGGGCATCCACGAGGCAATAGACCCAGAGAATGAAATAAGCGAGTGAAAAAAGAAGGATGGTGACGATCCCACCCCCTCCCATGTTTTGGATAAAAGCTAAGTTCATGGATTGGTGTTGTTTATGTTTTTTCGTAAAAAAATCGGCGAAATTCAGGTTTTTGGCACAAATGTTTCGGAAATGTCGACTCCGTCGTACAATCGTTAATTCTTTGTCACTTGTTCCGTTAATTTTACCACCGATCCAAAATAGCTTTTTTTGTCAAAACTAAGTGAGAATTTCGTCCGAAGTAAAACCCCAATCCATGATAAAGTACACACTTACAGTGCTTTTAGCTCTTTTCGCCACGCTCACTTTCGCACAGGACCTGAGTTACTATCTTCCCAAAGGCTACACGTATAATCCCGCCGTTCCGACTCCCAAGCAGGTTTTGGGCTATGAAGTCGGCGAATGGCATGTGACCCACGATCAGCTCGTGATGTACATGAAAGCGGTGGCGGAAGCCTCGGATCGGGTGAAATTTGAGGAAACGGGACGCTCCTATGAGAAGCGACCGCAAACTTTGCTGACGATAACTTCTCCCGCCAACCTTGGGAAACTGGATCAGATCAAAGCCGAACGGGCCAAACTTCGTATTCCCGGCTCCTCGGTCAATATCCAAAATATGCCCGTGGTGATGTATATGGGCTACTCTGTCCATGGCAACGAGCCCAGCGGAGCCAACGCTTCCCTGGTCGCGGCCTATCACTTTGCGGCGGCCAATGAGATCGCCGCTGATCTGGAAAGCATTGTCTTGCTCCTTGATCCTGCCATCAATCCCGATGGACTGAATCGATTTGCGTCCTGGGTCAACTCTCACAAAGCTTACGTGATGAACGGCGACCCTGCGCAGCGAGAGCTCAATGAGGCTTGGCCGCGAGGACGAACCAACCACTATTGGTTTGACCTCAACCGCGACTGGCTGCCCGTGCAGCATCCGGAATCCAGAAACCGCGTGAAGGTATTCCAGTCTTGGTTGCCAAACATTCACCTGGACTTTCACGAGATGGGTACCAACAGCACCTTTTTCTTCCAACCAGGAGTGCCTGCGCGGATGCACCCTTTGACTCCGGCCAAAAACTTTGAGTTGACTGCCAAGATCGGAACCTACCACGCGAAGGCCTTGGATCAGATCGGATCGCTCTATTATAACCAAGAAAACTACGACGACTTCTACTACGGCAAGGGCTCGACCTATCCAGATGTGCAGGGATCGATTGGGATTTTGTTTGAGCAAGCCAGCTCCAGAGGGCACCTGCAGGAAAGCGCCAATGGTATGCTGAGCTTTCAGTTTACGATCAGAAATCAGTTTACTGCAAACCTTTCCTCTTTCGAAGCGGCCAAAGAAATGCGTGTCGAATTGAACCAGTGGATGAAGGATTTCTACACAGAGATCAATAACGAAACCACGGCTGATGTAAACAAGGCTTATATTTTCGGAGCAAAAGACGACGATGCTAGGAGCTTTCACCTAGCGGATTTGATCCTGCAGCATGACATCAAAGTCTTTGCGATGAATGAAGACATCACCGTCAACGGACAGCAGTTCAAGAAGGAGACTTCCTATATCGTACCTGCTGACCAGCCTCAGTACCGCTTGATCAAGGCGATGTTTGAGACCAGGACTACCTTTCAGGACAGCTTGTTTTATGACATTTCGGCTTGGACTTATCCGATGGCTTTCCACTTGGATTTCATGGCGCTCAACAGTAAAATTCTCAACCTGGCAAGTGTCTCCCAGGTGGACAAAGCCAATTTCGCGCTTGCCCCCGGCAAGGTGGTTGGAAGCGCCGGAGCCTATCAGTATGCGCTGGAATGGTCGGATTATTATTCTCCAAAAGCCGCTTATCAGCTGTTGAAAGCTGGTTTTTTGGTCCGCGTGTCAAATGCTGAATTCTCTACAGCTGAAGGAAAAACCTTCCGGCGGGGCACGCTGCTAATAGACAAAGGAGAATCTGGGATGGATGACGCAGGTTTTTTTGCGAAGCTCCAAGAAATTTCCAAGTCGGCTCATGTGGATATCCAAGCGATTAAGACAGGCTACACTAGCGGAGCAAATATGGGGTCCACCTTCATGGTTCCGCTGAAAATCCCTCAAATCGCCCTTCTCGTCGATGGGGGAGTGGATAGCGGCGAAGCTGGCGAAATATGGCATTTGCTTGATCAGCGGATGAAAATGCCAGTGACTTTGCTTCCGGTTGGATCGGTGTCGATGACGAATCTGGATCGCTACAACGTCATCCTGATGGCTGATGGTAGCTACGGCTCGCTTGGAAAATCCGGAGCGGAAAAGCTGAAAGAATGGACTTCAAAAGGCGGGACTTTGGTGGCGAAAGGTGGAGCACTGCGTTGGTTGGCACAAAATGAGATTGGGAATTTCACTTTCCGTACGGTGGAAAATGAAGAAAAAGGTGTCCAAAAAAGCTACGCAAACTATGACAACGCCACCGGAGCGAAGGGGACTTTTGGAGCAATTTTCAAAGCGAATCTGGACCTCACTCATCCGATTGGATACGGCTACGCCGAAAAGGAAATCTACACCTTCCGAAATGACAATTTCTTCATGGAAGTGTCTCCAAATCCATACGCCAATCCGCTCGTCTATACCGCCGATCCTTTGGCCTCAGGTTATTTGCATCCAAGTAATCTGCCCGGTATCCAAAACGGAAGCGTAATCCGAATCTCATCCGTCGGACGTGGGCGAATCATTGGTTTTGCCGACAATCCAAACTTCCGGGCTTTCTGGTTTGGCACGAACAAGCTTTTCATGAATTCGATCTTCTTTGGTCAGGTCATCGACGGAGGCACCGCCCGATAACAATTTGAAATCCCGGTTTTTCCACCGGGATTTCTTTTTTTCCGCTTAAAGAATTTTCTAACCCATTTGCCCTACAATTCAGTTTAATCGCTCATGAAGAAATCACTACTCCAAATTTTCCTTTCCGTTTTTGCTGTTAGCTTACCTTTGGCCGGTTCGGTGGCTCAGGATATGAGCTTTGAAAATTACAATCCTCCGTCCACACTCAAAGTCCCCGAGCACCCGGTCACCCGAGCCAAGTTTCCCTTCATCGATATCCACAGCCATCAGGGTGGGGTCAACGAGGAGAAAATCGACCGACTCACCTCCGAGATGGACGAGATCAACATGGGTATTATGATCAATCTGAGCGGAAGGGGATTTGGCCAGGGCAACAGCAATACCCAGCAAGAGTATATCAAAGGCATGATGGGAGAATTCAAGACCCATGCGCCGGGCAGATTTATGGTTTTCACCAATCTCAATTTCAACGGTTTTGGGGATTCTAAATGGACTGAATTGGCGGTAAAAGAACTGGAAGAGGACGTACAGGCAGGAGCAGTGGGCCTGAAGATTTACAAAAGCCTGGGACTGAACAGCAAGGACAAAGATGGGAATCGCATCCCCGTGGATCATCCGGATTTGGATCCTATCTGGAAGAAGGCTGGCGAACTCGGAATCCCAGTGCTGATTCATTCTGCCGACCCGGCTCAGTTTTGGCAACCCATGGACTCCACCAACGAGCGCTGGCTGGAATTGAAGCTCAATCCCAACCGCAAGCGATCGGATACTGATCCGGCTCCTTTTGCCCAGATCATGGCCGAGCAGCATCATGTCTTTGCGAAGCATCCCAAGACTACTTTCATCAACGCACACATGGGCTGGATGGCCAACGACCTGGACGCGGCCGGAGCACATTTGGACAAATACCCGAATGTGAATTATGAAATCGGCGCAATCATCGCCGAACTCGGCCGCCAGCCTCGCAGAGCCAAAGAGTTTTTTACCAAGTATCAGGATCGGATTCTTTTCGGAAAAGATGCCTATAACAAAGAGGAGTTTTATACTTACTTCCGAGTCCTGGAAACCGAGGATGAATACTTCCCTTATTACAAAAAATACCACGCGTATTGGAAGATGTACGGGCTGGGACTGTCCGATGATGTGCTGAAAAAAGTGTATTATAAAAATGCGCTGCGCATCGTTCCAGGACTGGATAAGTCGCTTTTCCCAAATTGATCGACGAGTCATTTACCCACTCAGACGGCCCTTTCTTCGCTTGAAACGGCCGTTTTCGTATCATTTCAGTCCGCATCTTCCCTCAAATCTGCGTATCTTATCTGGATGCCATCCTATGTAGATCCAAGAAGAAACCTAGCCCAGCAAAGGCTGGGGAAAACCAAGCGAGCCAAGCCCTTGATTTGGATCCTGTTGGCTGTGCTGGCGATTACCATCCTTCAAGATTGGGTCAAGTCCAGCCTCAATTCTCAGGCTTTCTACCTTTCCGAGTCGTTTTTATTCAGCCTGTATTGGGTTTTGATTCCGCCGATTGCCTTTGCGCTCAAGTATGCGCTCGACAGGTTCGGCTTGGCCAAACTGAGTCTCTCCATCTGGACGCGAAGAATCTATTTTGTACTCGCAGCGATGGTCGCCCAGATTCTTTTTTTCCCACTTCTGGTATGGCTGATCTCCGCACTTTTTTACGAGCACACCTTCGCCTATTCCCAAACGCTGTTCTATTCCGTGTCGGAGGATTTGTACAAGTTTTTGCTCATCTACGCGATCCTTTCTCTTTTGATTTTCCCTAGGAAAATCCCCAAACCTCCAAAGTCCAGTGAGCAGCTTCTGATCCAATCCGGTCGGAAAACCCAAATCTTGCCTGTAGCTGAGATCCTCTGTGTCGTCTCTGCCACGCCCTATGTGGAGATTCATACCGCGTCAAAGAAGTACCTCCACCAGGAATCCTTGAAGTCTTTGGCAGAGAAACTCGATCCCGCCATTTTCCAGAGAACCCACAAATCCTCCCTTGTAAATCTCAAAGCCGTCCAAGAAATGAAATCTCGCCTCAATGGAGATTACGATTTGACCCTGAGCAATGGGACCCAAGTTCGTCTTTCCCGAAACTACGCCGCAGCCTTCAAGCAGGCCATGGATGCTACCTCCTCAGCTTAGGCAAAAATCTCCTCCACTTGCCGCATTCGATTTTTTTGGGAGCTTTCAGCGGGCCAGTTTTGGAAAAAACCCAAAACTATGGCCCGATTCCTCTTATTCTCTTGGCTCTATCTCCTACTGGCGATCAGCGCCTGTCATTCTCAAAACAAGGCCAATTCCGAAGTAGGTGGAGGCTGTGAAGGTTGTGAGGCGCTCGATGAATATGGCGACAAAATCCTCAATGAGGAGGATACTCTTCCCTTATTTGCCAGCTCCGAACCGAAGCTAAAGCTATGGGGGACAGTGTATCAGAAAGATGGAAAAACTCCCGCTGCGAACGTCATCCTCTACATCTATCACACGGACCGAACAGGCATCTATCCCAAGCGCGGGGATGAAAAGGGCTGGGCCAGACGACACGGTTTTATCCGCGGTTGGGTGAAAACGGATGCTAAAGGAAGCTATGTCTTTTACACTTTTCGGCCTGCCGCTTATCCCGATGGGACTGAGCCGGAGCACATCCACCTGACGGCAAAGGAACCCAATACCAATGCCTATTACCTGGATGAATTTGTCTTTGAAGATGATCCGATCTTGGATCAAAAGAAACGAGCCCAGCTCAACAACCGAGGCGGATCGGGACTTACTTTGCCAGTCTTGAAGGATGGAATACTGGAAGTAAATCGGGATATAATACTTGGGCTTAACATTCCGGACTATGACTAGGCTGCTGTTTTTTGCGCTTTTGTTGGCTGTTTCCTGCCGGGAAAAGCAGACAGACGTCCCTCCGAAAATCGAACTTATCCACAATCCAATTCCCATAGCCAATGCTGGAACCGATACACTTTGGGTCAATCTTATCCACAGCAAGATCCTATGGAAAGGCACGAAGATGCGCGGTCTTGGCAAGCATGAGGGGGTAATCCCGCTCAAAAAGGGCTTTATCCTAGAAAATCAAGGAAAATGGTTGGGCGGCTATTTCGAGATTGACATGGAAAAAATTCGGGTAACCGACATTCCCGAATCGGATCCCATTCCCCTTAAGAATCTGACCGAGCATCTCAAAAACAAAGACTTCTTCGATGTGGATAAGTATCCTGTCTCCAATTTTACCCTTTTGGAAATCAAGGAATTCAATCCGGGAAAACTTCTCCTGCGAGGCAAGCTCGAAATCAAGGGAATCTCCAAAGAGATCAGCTTTGAAGGAACCCAAAACCGTAATCAAATTTTGGCCAAGATCATCCTTGACCGCTTTGACTGGAACATTGCCTACGAGGGTTCTTGGGCGGACAGGACTTTGGTAGATCGGGATATCGAATTTCAAGTCGCTCTTGTGCTCCAAGACTTCCTTTAAATGATAAGTTGCTTTACATAAGCGCCTTCTTATGTAAAGAAAATCGAAAAATCTTTACATAAGCTAGAGTTAGGTGTAAAGAAACATCGCTTTTCCTTACTTTATAAATTGACGGAAAACTTCCTCTTTTAAACGTTTGAGGAAAGCCCAATTCTTTAAATTACCCGGATCAAACTTTCAAATTGCTCCGGCTAAAATCGACTATAAATGAACACATCCAAGATCTTCCACTACGGAAATTCCAGTGCCGCCACCTCTGGGCCAAGAGTCTTGGGATTTATTTTGTTGGGCGCGGGCCTCTTGGTCTTATTGAGTCCATGGTTTATGCAAGGTGGAAGTTCCTTACAGAAAACCATCTTGGTGGGAGTAGGAGCAGGCTTGATTGGGCTGGTATTGCTTACTCTTTCATCTGGAATACTCTTCGACTTTCAGGAAAATCGGGTGAAGTGGTATCAGAATTTTCTCGGGATGAAATTTGGGAACTGGGAGCCGATGCCTCCAATTCTACATGCGGAGCTGATCCATCACACCTTCCAAAGTAAAAACACGCCCAACGGGATTACACCGACGATGTCGGGGCAGAAGACGGTTTACAAATGTGTGCTGCGATCCGAAAAGGCGGTCTTCTTGAGCTTGGACTTTTCGCAGGAAAAGGGCGCCATCCAAGCGATGGAGGAGCTACAACAACTGATTGGAGATAAAGCAGACCAGGTTTTTCCCTCCAAGAAGTAGGAAGACGTTTGGGGAAAGCCAAAAAAATCCAGCTTCTGGAGAAGCAAGATAGCGCAGAAAAAAGTCCTGCCTCCGAAGAAGCAGGACAAATCCTAAAGTGGTCTGTGCGGACACAGACCACGCGTTTTTCAATATACGTTGGTCAGAACTTCAAACTCAAGCCCAGCAGGAAGTTGGTTCCGGCTTGTGGATAGTAGTAGTTTTCTGTTACGAGGTCTTTTCCGGCATTACCCTCACCCGGCACAAAATAGCTGAAGGTGTATCCATTTGGCTCATACATCTCATTGAAGAAGTTGTTGATCAGCAAGTTCAGCTCCAGGCCCTTGAAGAATCTCGGCTGAGCGGAGTAGCTTATCCGCAGATCATTAGTGAAAAACGCGTCCAAAGCCCGGCCGTCGTTGGCGGTATTGTCCAGAAACTGCTGCCCGACATACTTGCTCATCCAGTTGATCGAAAGTCTTTTGACAGGCTTCCATTCGACGATCGCCGAACCGACTACATTGGGAGAGAAGGCGATGTCGGTATCCGTGTAGGTAAAGGACTCCTGCCGAAAGTCCTCTCCGCTGTAGTCATCGACATACTCGGTGAATTCCTTGATCTTGTTTTGACTCAGGGCGATATTTCCCCCGAAAGTCCAAGCTGGAGAAAGCTGAAAAGTACCGTCCAGCTCGATCCCTGCCCGATAGGAGGAAGCGACATTTTCCCTAATATAAGCTCCCACGTCGTTGATCTGCCCGGTCAGGATCAGCTGATCGGTGTAGTCCATGTAGTAGAAATTGGCATTGTAGCGGAATCGACCGGCTTTGGCCCGGATCCCAGCTTCGATGTTGTTCAACCTTTCAGGTCTTGGCACCTCCGTGATCGGGTTGTCGGTGAAGTCAGAGCGGGTAGGTTCGCGGTTGGCGACGGCATAACTCGCATACCAGGTCTGATTTCCTTTTTCATAGGACAAGCCAAACTTTGGGTTGAAGAAGGTGTAGCTCTCCTGTCCATCCACGATTCGCCCGTCATCATTCACTCCGGCAAAAGAGTAGTCAATTCCTCTCACCTGCAGGTCTCCAAATAGATTCAAGCCAGGCTTCGCTTCGTAGGTTGCTTTGGCGTAGATATTTCGGTCGTCCTTGACGGCATTGTTGTCATAGTAGCGATCCCGGATATCGGTATCTCCAGCGACACGCGCCCAGATGATTTCCCCAAAATGGTCTCCGTCATAGCGATTGGCTCCACCGCCAAGCACGAAATCAAGCATTCCATTGTCTGAGACATAGTTGACCGAGCCGACGAATCCATAGAAATCGTTGTCCAACCAGCGGCGACGGATGATGTCGGTGCTTTCGATCACCTCATCCCCGATCTCCACCGGCGGCAGGCCGTAGTTGGCAAAGTCGTCATCCTCCCGATACTGCTCGTAGTAGCCCCGACCATAGGTATAGTGCAGGGCCAAGTTGGTTTTCCAGTTGGTGCCGACCTTGCCGGTATAGATCATCTGATAGTGATCTTGCTGGTAATTGTCCGTCTCGTTGTCGTAGGTGTAGTAGTTCCAGGTGCGGTCGTCTTCGAGCTTGGATTCAGGAAGTCCCCACCAGCTTTGGTAGGTTTGTTCTTTTCCGGAAAAGGCGATCAGCTTGATCACGCTTTTCTCCCCATAGTAGCCACCCGATACAAACCAGCTGCTCAGATCCGAAAACGCCCGATCCACGTAGCCATCCGAGGTGATCTTGGACAGGCGGGCATCGACGGCAAAGTGATCGTTTAGCAAGCCTGTTCCGGCTTTTACGGTATGTCTCCAAGTGTTGAAGGAACCAAAGCTGTTGTCAATCTGAGCATAGGGATCGTCCTGATGCGTATCAGTTTGGAAGTTGAGGCTGGCACCAAAAGTGGCAGCCCCGTTGGTCGAAGTGCCGACGCCACGCTGGATCTGCACGTTGTCCACAGAGGAGGCAAAGTCCGGCATATTCACCCAAAACACACCATGCGACTCCGCATCATTCATCGGAATGCCGTTGACTGTAGCGTTGATTCGGGTTTGGTCAGAGCCACGAATCCGCATCCCTGTATAGCCGACTCCGGCCCCAGCGTCTGAATAGCTCACCACGGAAGGGGTGAAATTCAGCAAGATCGGGATGTCTTGTCCCAAATTTCGTTTGGCGATTTCCGACTTATCCACATTGGTGAAGGTCGTGGGCGTATGCTCCGAAGCACGGGTGGACGACACGATAAACTCCTCCGTCAGAAACTCCTTTCCCACCAAGGCGATCTCCAGATTTTCAGTTGTGGGGATTGTGATCACCTTTCTGAAGGTCTCAAAACCTAGATATGACACCCGCAATTCCAATCCGCCGGCAGGCAATTTGGCAAGGGTGAAGTTTCCCTTTTCGTCTGTGACAGTACCTTTTCCGAGATTTTCGGTCCAAACTGAGGCCCCGATCAGCGCATCGCCACTTTGTGCGTCCACGACTTTTCCGCTGAGGCTATTTTGAGCCATCGCGGTAATTCCGGCCAGGAATAGCACCAAGCCCAAAAACAATTTTTTCATGTGTAATCTTCCCTTTCGGGTCTTTGAGTGAAACATTAGAAAACCCAAGGGAGGTTTTCCGTGATAGTTTACCCGCTTTGTAAAACGAAAATTTGGAATACGCCAGAAGGGTACCGCTTCGGCATGTTCACTGATAGGTCCGTTTTACTTTCTCATTTCCCTTCGCCGGCATTACCCGGATCAGGTCGTATGGGTATGATCTCAGCCCGTTTTGTTAAGGCACCCCTTATGATCTTACGCAAAGGTAGGTGTGAAAAATTGGTTTCAAATGATTCGGCTAAAAATTAAAGCCTGCCAATAGCCCATCCCGGGGAGTTCACAGTTGCATGGTTGGCCCTTTGCTTATCTAGTGGATAGCAACTGCGTGTTATCGAACTTTTTAAAATTCGGCCGCGCTGCTTTCTAGTCCAACAGGAATATTTCTATAAATTCACCAAGGCAAAAAAGACCCATCAAACCTATGAAACTCTACAAACTCACCGCTGCTACGCTTCTAGAATCAGACCAAGGCATTTTTTTAGGCCCCGAACTTGACTGGGACCAACTGCTCGGCAGGGAGCATTTGCCCCGCTTGTTAAAATCCGAGGCCTCCCACTGGGAAAAGATTGATGCCGAAAAAGCAGAAGAACTGAAAGCCGAAGGCCTTTTGGCGCCCATGGGAAATCAGGAAATCTGGGCGGCGGGCGTGACCTATTACCGCAGCCGAACCGCTAGGATGGAAGAATCCCAGGATGCCGGTGGAGCGGATTTTTATGATAAAGTCTATGTCGCCGACCGCCCCGAACTGTTCTTCAAAGCGACCGCAAGCCGCGTGTCCAATCCCGGAGAAACGGTCAACATACGCGAGGATTCCACCTGGGATGTGCCGGAACCGGAGCTGACTTTGTTGATTTGCCCTTCGGGAAAAGTGCAGGGCTTTACCGTCGGTAATGACATGAGCAGTCGGAGCATTGAGGGGGAAAACCCGCTCTATTTGCCGCAGGCAAAAGTATATCAAGGCTGCGCGGCCATCGGCCCCTGCATCCTGATACAGGAAGAACCGCTCGATGACGAGACCAAGATCAACCTCGAAATCCTCCGAAATGGCAAGATCGAAGCTTCTGGAGAAACGTCCCTGGCACAGATGAAACGCAAGCCGCAGGAGCTGGCGGACTGGCTTTTCCGCGCAAATACCTTTCCCATCGGATGCTTTATGATGACGGGCACAGGCATCGTGCCGGACAATTTCACCCTGGCCAAGGGCGATGTCGTCAAAATCACGATCGAAGGAATCGGAACATTGGAAAATAAAGTTGGAAAAATTTAATTCCTTGTAGCTTTTGAGACTAGATTTTCGTTTCGAAAGCAAACCAAATTTAACCGGATGAAAAACGTATTATTTGCCCTGCTTCTCTCCTCAATTTTGCTTTCGTGCAAAGAAACTGAAAACCCAGACGCCAGCGCAATGCCTCAAGAATGGGTCTTGATAGGGTATAGAAGCGGGTGGGTGCCTGAGAAGGATATTGTTCCAATTACGGATTCGGTCTACCACTACAAGCTTGAAGCCGATGGCTCTTTCGTCAAGACAATCGGGAAATATCGGATGAGCGGAACCTATGAGTTCAGTACGTTTGAGGATAGAAAGTATGTAAATCTCAACTACGACGAAGCTTCCATCCAATTAAATGAAGAATATGGAAGTTGGGGACTAATTCACTATTGCGGACAACATTATGAGCCGTTTTTGATACTGGACTCCAAGACCATCCGAGGAAGCTGGAGTGAATGTGACGGGCCGAACTTATATTTTGAAAGACGATAAAGAGAAGCCTTTGGGCTTCTTTTTTACTTTTACAAAATGAGTCTATTTTTCCAAAAAAACCTCCGCTTACCAAGTTATCCTCAAGGATATCATTTGATTACAGATCAAATCGAGCGGTCAATCCCTGAAATCCGTGAGATAAGAATCGGATTTTTGCAAGTCTTCCTCCAGCATACCTCCGCGGGGCTGTGCATCAACGAAAATGCCGATCCGACTGTGAGAAAAGACTTCCAAACGTTTGTAAATGAATTGATTCCGGAAGCTTATCCACGATTTGTCCACACCTATGAAGGACCGGATGATATGCCCGCGCACATTAAAAGCGCTTTTTTTGGTTCGAGCCTGCAAATTCCGATTTCCGGTGGAAAACTCGCCCTCGGAATTTGGCAGGGAATCTACCTCTGTGAATTTCGGCGACAAGGCGGAGGAAGAAATTTGGTTTTGACGGCTCTTGGCACGCCATAACTCGCTACAAAATTCAATTTTACCTTTAATAAAAATTCATTTTACGGTTAGCGGCATACTTTTACTTTTGTCGCAACGACCTTACATGAAATTTCGCCTACTCATTCCCATATTTTTATTTACAGTGCTGCCAATTCTCACCTTTGCCCAAGGTAAGTCAGAATCGAACGCTTTTGCATTTAAGCTTAAAGAGCCTATTAATTTGGATGGGGAACTTGATGAGGCTATTTGGGCCGATCCCGAGGGGTGGAACGGGGACTTTACGCAATATTTTCCCTCTGATACTTCCGCTTCCAAGATCCGAACTCGGGTAAAAATTGTCTTTGACGAGCAAAACCTCTACATCGCGGCGGTGATGGAAAACCTTGGGCCTAGGAAATACGTCTCGACCTCGCTTCGGCGGGATTTCAGAGGAGAGCAAAATGACGCGATCGTCTTTGTGCTGGATACCTTTAATGACAAAACCAATGCTTTTTCCTTCGGGATCAACCCCTATGGCGTGCAGCGGGAAGGGCTGATCTCTAACGGGGGTTCGAGGTCGGAAGATCTGAGTTTGGCCTGGGACAACAAATGGTTTTCGGAGGCTAAAATTTTTGAGAATCATTGGCAAGCTGAATTGATCATTCCACTTTCCACGATCCGATTTAGCGAGGGTACACAAAACTGGAATGCGAATTTTTATCGGATCGACAGTGAATATGGAGAACGAAGCACTTGGACGCCTATCCCGAGGAATTTCTCGATTTTGACTTTGGCTTTCAGCCGGAAATTGATTTTTGAGGAGCCCTTGAAGAAAAGCGCTGCGAATATTTCCCTCATTCCCTACACCGCTGCGCGCACGTCCAAGAATTTTCTGGAAGGGACTGAGGAAGAATTAACGCCCTCTTTTGGGGGAGATGCGAAGATCGGAATTGGCCCCGCATTAAACCTTGATCTCACTTTCAATCCGGACTTTTCTCAAGTCGAGGTGGATGAGCAGGTGACCAACCTCGACCGATTCGAGATTTTTTTTCCTGAAAGAAGGCAGTTTTTTCTTGAAAACGCCGACTTGTTCGACAGCTTTGGACAAATGCGCTCCCGACCGTTTTTCTCCCGGAGAATCGGTGTGGATATTGACTCCGCTACTGGACAAAATATACAGAGCAAGATTATCTATGGAGCCCGACTCAGCGGTAAAATCACCGAAGATTGGCGTGTAGGCTTGATGAATATGCAAACAGCGACCGATGAAGAGGCAGGCGTTTCGGGCAAAAACTTCACGGTGATGGCTTTGCAAAAAAAGGTGTTCACCCGCTCCAATATCGGATTAATCTATGTAGATCGGGAGTCACTGGCTTTGGATGACTACCAGCAACTCTTTGATCCCAATGCTTACAATCGCCTGTTGGGGGTAGACTATAATTTGAATTCGGCCGATGGCAAGTGGACGGGCAAGGCCTTTTATCACAGGACTTTTGAATCTAACAAGCCGGAGGCGCCCTATTCATTCAATGCTTACATGCTTTTTAGCGACATTCACTGGAACTGGAGTTTCAGCTATCAGGACATCGGCGCAGGTTTCAATCCTGCAGTAGGTTTTGTGCCGCGAGTAAATTTCCGACGTCTCAATCCTGACTTGTCCTATTTGTTTTACCCAACCTCTCGACTCATCAACCGCCACGGGCCGAAGATTGAATTTGAAGGATATTGGAATGAGGAGATCGGGCAAACCGACCGGGACATTAATCTCGGCTACTTGATTCGGTTCAATTCTTTTTCTGAGCTGGAGCTGACGCAAAAGAATCGGTACCTCTACCTATTTCAGGACTTCGATCCGACCCGAACCGGCGGCGAGCCCCTGTTGGCCGGAACGGATTACCATAATAAAACGATCCAAGTAGAATATAAAAGCAATCCCAGAAATCCGATAAATCTTGTGTTGGATGCGGAAGCAGGACAGTATTACACCGGAAATTTTCAGCGTATGACTGGACAAATGGGAGTCCGCATGGGCTATTTGGCCAATATCTCCATGAATTTCAACTATGCGCGGATCCGTCTTCCCGAACCACAAAGTGACGCTGATTTGATTTTGGTAGGACCAAGGATTGACCTTACTTTTTCGAAAAAACTCTTCTGGACTACTTTTATCCAATACAATAATCAGATCGACAATCTCAATATCAATACCCGTTTTCAGTGGAGATATGCGCCGGTTTCAGATTTCTTCCTGGTTTATACCGATAACTATTTTCCGGGCGACTTCATGCCAAAGCAGCGGACTTTGGTGTTGAAGCTGAATTATTGGCTGAATATTTAGGTGTTTAGCGAGGTGGTGACGCTGAATCAGCGTCTTTCTTAAACTTCTTTACTGCGGGCAGATACAGCCAGATATAGGCGAAGAAACCAAAAAAAACCTGGAAAATCCCGCAATTTAGCCAGGGAGAGAATTCTTTCAAAAGCTCGAAGTGAATGGATCCGTCATAATAAAGCTGGGTGATGATCGTCGCCAGAACACTGGACGGAAGAATCAGCACCAGCCAGAAATTAAGAAATGAGCGGTAGACAAAAGGAAATCGTTTTTGAGGATTCTTCATCGCCATCGGTTAGTTGTAGTCAAACTTAAGCTTGTCTAAATCCGGCGGGATCTGCTTCCTACGCTTTAGCTCGATCTGGTAGAGGTATTCCCCCAGTTCTGCGAAAAAGGGCTTTCCGATTTGCTCGGTTTCGTAGGTGTTGTCATTGAGCGTTTGATTTTCATTGGTGTAGACGACTGCCGAGACGAAAAACTCAACACCGTTTTCAAAATCGACGAAATAGCTTCCATCGATAAGATACCCGTAGGACCAGCCGGTTTTGTTGAAGATTCGGAATTGTGTGGAGATAGGATTTTTAGAGTTGCCAAACTTGAAAAACTTGGAATAACCATCGTAGAACTCCGTGCTATCATAGTGTGGATAGGTGCTTTCCTTTGGAAGCATACTCATATATTTTAGCACAAAATGTCGGTGTTCTTCGGAGACGTTGAAACGTTGGCTCTCGAAAAATGCCTGCGGAAAAACGATTCTCTGTACGACCCCATGCAGGTCAGAAAGAGCCAATTTATTCTTATAAGAAAAGTCCATTCCGCCCTGTATCAAGCTGTCATTGCGATAGAAAGCTTTCCCGATTTTAGGCCTTTCTGACACCACATAGACACTGTCTGTATTTCTGGCGGGGATTTCCATTAGCGTTATTCCAGACTTATCCGCAAATTTTATCGGATTGAAATAGCGATTTTCCTCCGGTGAAATGGGGAAACTCAGCCGCTGCGTAATTACCGAATGATTCAGTCCTTTCTCTTTCAATTTGCTGTTGATGTAGTCCAGGCCCAGCAATTCATAGAGCCGATTTGCAGCATCGTTGTCAGAGACCAGCAAAATCTTTTTGATGTAGTGACCGATGCTTGGCAGGCTGTCTTTAGAGGAGTTATCCACATAGGCCGGAAGCTGCGAAGGCCTGACCGAATCGGTCAACATACTCGTTTCCAGATCCAAGCCTTGGAGAGTTTGCTCCTCTAGCCACTCCAATGCCAAAAGTGCAATCGGCAATTTGACGGTAGATGCGGGGTAGAAATAATGGGCATCGTCCAGGTTAAACTTGAAATCCGTAAACATCGGAACGCCATGCTCATTGCGATCAATCTGAGTATAGATGATCTGAACTTGGTACTTGTCCACATCTCTTAGCACTTGGTTCAAGATTGGATAGTCTTCCAATCCGTCCACCAAAGGAACATTTTCCTTTGGTGCGCAGGACAATCCCAAACCCACAAGCAATAGCAGTTGAATTAGATTTTTCTTCATCTAGCCAGATTGTGGATGATATCAATTAGGTACATCAAATCTTCCATTTCGTGGAATCCTGAAATAACGATCCGATTGACGCTCGGACTCTCTGCGGTCGGATAGGAAAAAGAAGAGGTGATGATTCCGGCCTTTTCGAATTCTTTCACCCAGGAATCTTCTGTGTAGATAAAGGCTGGAAAATGGCGACTCCCTTTGATTTGGGAGATTTTTGCGGTCTCTTGAGCGAAAATTCCACAGGCATCCGTTAGCCATCTTTTTTTCTCCAAATACCGATCCTCCATATCTAGGAAAGTCCTCAGAAAGGCAGGAGATCCCGGTGATGCCCCGCCAAACATCGGCGTTTCTTTGATTTTGTTGATCTGGGCATCCTTTCCCAGAATGATCCCCGCCGGAATACCAAGTCCCTTTCCCAAAGAGCCCGACACGAGCAGGTTAATGGATGGGTTGGCCCATTTTTGATAGGTGCCGTAGATGCCATTTCCCAATGTTCCAAATGCATGACTGTCGTCAATCAATTGACTGACTTGGTGCTTTTTCGCTATCTCTTTGACCCACTCATAATCGAGGATTTGACAAGAAAGAGGATCTACCGCATTGCCGACTATCAGTATTTTTTGCGAAGAAAACGCTTCTGATTGCGCCAGGCACAGTTTTTTCCATTGTGTAAAATTAGATTGAATCGAAGCTGTAAAGCCATCTGGAACAACCGCAGCATGCGTATTCGGCGCAATCCAGACTTGATCTGCCTCGGTGACGAGCGACTTCCAAGCAGCAATTCCGGCTATATAGCCCGAACTGAGCACAGCGGAAGAATCAGCTCCGGCGGACAGGGCAAACGACTCCTCAAAATCCTCAAACACTTGAAGGCGTACATTACCAATTCTGCTTTGACCATAATTGGCTCCAAATTCAAACAGGTTGTTGGCAAGGATGTCCAGAAAATCCATGTCTTGTGCGATTCCCAAATAGGATGTCCCGCTAAAATAGAGGTATTCTTTTCCGTCTATCTGTACCATTCGGCCAATTCCTGAGTCTAGGTAGTGGGTTTTCACTAGATCTGGATTTATTTGGCGAAAATCAGAGAAGGATCCTGAAAAGACTTGAACTCCAGTGCATTGCCGCATGGATCCAAGAAGAACATCGTGGCTTGCTCGCCCACCTCGCCTTTGAAGCGGATATAGGGCTCGATGACAAACTCGATCCCATGTTTCTTAAGCTTATTGGCTAAGTCGTGCCATTCGTCCCATTCCAAGATCGCTCCAAAATGCCGAACGGGGACATTCTTTCCATCAACTTTATTAGTCTTGGTATTTGCCAGTTCGTCGGGCTTGATGTGGGCTGATAGCTGATGTCCGAAGAAGTTGAAATCGATCCATTTATCGGTGCTGCGTCCGATATCACAACCCAAAAGATCACCATAAAACGAGCGGGTTTCGGCAATGTCACGGATCGGAAAAGCGAGGTGGAAAGGTTTAATTTGGCTCATATTGCGTAATTTCGTCGATGGTTTTTTGCTTGAAAGATCCTTCTTTCTCTCCTTAAATATATGTCAAAAAAGAAGAAAGTTTCCTTGGTTTTGAGCAGCGGTGGCGCAAGGGGATTGGCGCATGTAGGGGTGATTGAAGAATTGGAAAACCGTGGATATGAGATTGCGGAAATTGCGGGCTGCTCGGTCGGTGCGCTGGTCGGTGGCATGTACGCTGCTGACAAAATGCCTGAGTTCAAAGACTGGATTTGCAACCTGGATCGACTGGATGTGTTTTCCCTGATGGACTTTACGCTCTCCAGCCGTGGATTTATTCGGGGAGAAAAGGTGTACAATGCGTTGAAAAAAGTGGTGAAAGACTGTCAAATCGAAGATTTGTCGATTCCATTTTCCTGCAATGCAGTCGATTATAAAAGCGGTCAGGAACATATTTTCAGAGAGGGGAGCCTTTTTGCCGCGATTCGTGCCTCGGGCAGTATTCCGACAGTCTTTCAGCCAGCTCGGCACGTTCGATATGAGTTTATTGACGGAGGCGTCTTGAATCCCATTCCGATTTCTCTCATTTCCAGCCACGAGAACCGGACGCTTGTCGTCGTAGATGTAAACGGGGCAGATCATTGGTTGGTCGCGCCTCCCAAAAAGGACTCTAAGGGCAAAAGCTATATTTCCATCCCAAGTTGGCTCCAGGATTATCATCGAAAGATGATCCAATATTTTCCCGAGGAGCAAAAAGAAGAAAAGCAAGCGTCTCTAAGTTCTTTCAGCATCATCTCTAGATCCTTCGAATTGCTTCAGGATCGGTTTTGCGAATTGTTGATCGAAAAGTATCCCGTCGATGTGACAGTGAGGATCGCCAGAAAGCAAGCCGGAACGTTGGAATTTCACCGTGCAGCCGAAATGATAGAGATAGGAAGAGACCTAGCCAAAACGGCACTAGACAAACTCGAAGATGGAAATAACTGATCTTAATCGACTGCTCGGAAATGTGGATATCTACCTCCTGGATCAAATCCTGAAGGGTAGGTTTACCAAAGAAATGAAGATTCTCGATGCGGGCTGCGGTGAGGGAAGAAACACGGTATATTTCGTCAATCGGGACTATCAGATATTTGGTATCGACCCAAACGAGACCGCTATTCAATACAGTCGTTTTCAGGCAAAAACCTTGAATCCAAACTTTGACATTCATCGCTTTCAGGTTGGGAAGTTGGAGGAGGTACCATTTCACTCCGGAGCTTTTGACGCGGTCATCTGTTCGGCCGTTTTACACTTTGCCGGAGGTGTGGATAATTTCCTCGAAATGGTCTTGGAAATTCACCGGATTTTGAAACCCGGAGGAATCTTTTGGTTTCGAATGTGTACTGGTCTTAGCGGAATTCTGGAGCAAAGCAAGTCGCTCGGAAGCGGGAAATTCCGGCTTCCTGACGATTCAGAACGGTTTGTATTGACAGCCAATGATATGGATAACTTGCAAAGAATAGGATTCAAATTTCTAGAACCCCCGAAAACTGTCCTAGTCCTTGGGCAACGGGAGATGGGTGTTTTTCTGATGGAAAAGGTTTGATGACCCGCAAGACTGCTCAAACTTTGACTGCAAATTCACCTACTACAAAACACGATAATTTTTGAAAATGGATCTTCAGTATGCTTTCGAACTCATCGGTACTTTTGTTTTTGCAATTTCCGGTGCGCTAGCGATCCGCGAAAAAGAGCACGACCTCTTTGGAGCGGGGTTCACCGGCTTCATCACCGCGATCGGCGGTGGGACGCTGCGGGACATTCTGCTGGACAGCTACCCGCTGGTTTGGATTGGCAATGTGCAGGTTCTGTATGCGATACTGGCTGGTGTATTTGCCGCATTCATATTTCCAAGATTCCTTAGTAAACTCCGCAAGACATTTTTTTTGTTCGATACACTCGGAATAGGATTTTTTACTGTTTTGGGCGTGGAAAAAGCGCTAAGCCTTGGATTTCGGCCAGAAATAGCAGCAATTATGGGCATGTTTTCTGCAGTGATGGGCGGAGTGATCCGGGATACATTGACCAATGAAATTCCTGTTCTATTCCGAAAGGAGATTTATGCGTCGGCGTGTTTGGCAGGTGCGGTGTTTTATCTGGCTATGGATTATTTTGGTCTTGAACGAAACTACAATCTGCTGATCTCCATGGCTGTCGTGGTAAGCATCCGATTGATCGCCATGAAATACAAACTCAGCTTGCCCAGACTGGACTAAATAATCTCTCGAAGCTTTTTAATTCACCAATTATTGTCACATTCCTTAAAGAATTCTCAGTACAATGCTTGGGCACCTTGGACTTTTGCTTAAATTTTAACAAAATTAATCCCCTCGGAATATTTCTCTTTTTGAAAAGCCCCTTAATGAGTAGCTACAAACAAACAATCGATTGGAAGGCTATTTTTGATCCCGCCTCAATCATTTACATCGTTGCCGGTGTTATTTGTGCCGCTCTCGCTTTGAAGGGATTTATGCTACCCAATAAGTTTCTGGACGGAGGAGTAACGGGAATTGCGATCATCGCAAACCTTAAGTTCGGCATCAACCTGAATCTCCTTTTGGTGGTTATCAATTTGCCGTTTCTTTGGTTGGGATGGAAAAAAATCGGGAAGACCTTTGCGATTCAATCGACCTTCTCTGTTTTTCTGCTGGTGGTAGTTCTCGCATTGATGGACTCCTTGAAGATCGACGTTGCAGTGACTGAGGACTTCGTCTTGAGTGCGGTTTTTGGAGGAATGCTGATGGGCGTTGGGATTGGTTTAATCATTAGAGGCGGCGGTTTGATTGATGGCTTTGAGGTGATTACCGAATTTGTCCAAAAAAACTCGCCACTCTCTGCCGGAGAGATCACGGTCTTTTTGAACTCGCTGATCATGCTGTTTGCCGCCATATTTTTTGGCATAGAACCTGCGATGTATTCCATCCTGACCTACTACACAGCGATCAAGATGACCGATTATGTGGTGGAGGGATTTGAGGAATATACCGCGCTCACCGTGATATCCCGTGAGGAGGAAAAAGTCAAGGAGTTGATAGTGAAGGATTTTGGGAAGGCAATTTCAGTATATAAAGGTGAAAGAGGTTATCTTCCTGAGACGTTTCATATAAAACATCCCTGCGACATTATCATGACTGTGGTCACGAGACTGGAAGTACACCGAATGAAAGAGGCGATTCAAAAAATAGACCCTAGGGCCTTCTTTTATGTACAAACGATCAAGGAAGTCAAAGGTGGAGTAATCAAAAGGGTCGGTAAAAAGCACAGCTGATGGTTTTTGAAGAAATCCAACATACGATTTACCGAGAGATATTGGCAAAATTGCCACAGTACCTCATGTATCACAATCTCGGGCACACTGCCTATGTGTTGGATCAGGCCATTTTTTTGGCAAAAGAATCTGAAGTCTCCGCTTCGGACATTCATTTGCTGAAGCTGGCGGCGCTTTTTCACGATACCGGGTTTATAGACAATCCCAAAGATCACGAGGAAAAAGGCTGTAAGATTGCTGAGTCCTACCTCGAAGGCTTCTACACTTCAGTGGAAATGGACAAAATCAAAGGGATGATCATGGCCACCAAAATTCCCCAAAGTCCCACTAATCACTTGGAGAACATCCTTGCGGATGCAGATCTTGAATATTTGGGAACTGATCTTTTTGATCAGATCGGTGAAACGCTTTATCAGGAACTAAAGCATTTCAACCCGGACTTTACCCAGCAGGCTTGGGACGAATTGCAGCTTGTATTTATGCAAAAGCATCACTACCACACCGAGTACTGCCGCATCCATCGGGAACCTAAAAAACAGGAAAATCTCCTTATGGTAAAAAAACGGTTGGGGCTGGCCTAGCTACGGCAGTGTGTCTTTCACGAATAGTATCCAAGACAAATTCAACAATTACCCGGTTGTCAAAAATCGTAAATCCGCATCACTTCAGCAATCCTATCGATTCTGGAAAGATGCGGATTTGACCGTATCCGGGTGAGTCGTGTCTGACTCGTGTTACACAAATGCAAAGAACACGAGCCAGATCAAAAAGAGAATCGGAAGAAGGATGGGTATCGTGAAGCGGATGAGGTACCCGAAGAAGGACGGCATCTTTATGCCGCTTTGCTCCGCGATGGATTTGACCATGAAGTTCGGTCCATTGCCGATATAGGTCATCGCTCCAAAAAACACCGAGGCGATGGATATTGCCAGTAGCTGAAATGTCGTGTCCGAATCATTCATCGTGTTGGCTGCAAACTCCCTCACCTCTGCGATGTTGCCAATTTGCGAGCCCTCAGAAGCCATAGCGGCGGCTAAGAAGTTGAGGTAGGTTGGCGCATTGTCCAAGACCGCCGACAGGGTTCCGGTACCCCAGTACAGGGTATTGACAGTGATCAGTTCAGCCCCTTCAGGTGATTTGGCAAAATTGCCTACCAATTCCAAGGCAGGCATCATGGTTCCGAATATGCCGACAAAGATGAAAGCCACTTCGCGGATAGGTTCAAAATTGAACTCATTCCCTTTGATGGCTCGTTGATCAGCAAACTTAAAGGAGAAGAACGCGACAGAAAGCATGATGATTTCCCTAAGGAAAGAGAATTTCTGTCCATCATATACGATCGCAGGCACACCTTCAATCACATTTGGATCGAGGAATACCGCGCAGATGATGATCAGCAGCCAGCCAAAGTTTTTTGCTCCGACGAGCGTGAATTTATTGGTGTAGATGATTTCTTCGGTGTATTCGTCATCATTGGCCTTGCCAAACTTGCGATCCAGAAAGAAGAATCCTGTCGCTAGTAGTGCCAGAGCCATCGCCCAAGCAGGCCAGTTGTGTTCCAATGTCCAGAAGAAAGGAACCCCCTTCAAAAAACCCAAAAACAACGGTGGGTCACCGATTGGTGTCAAGGAACCGCCGACGTTGCTGACCATCAGGATGAAGAAAACGATGTGATAGGCCTGGATATTTCCTTTGTTTAGGCGGATAAAGGGACGGATCAAAAGCATAGATGCACCGGTCGTTCCTATCAGGTTGGATACAATAGCGCCGATCAACAGGAGCGAAACATTCGCCAACGGAGTGGCTTTTTTATCAATCTCGATCAAAATGCCACCCGAGGCCACATACAGAGAGGCCAGCAACGCGATAAACTGGATGTATTCCGCCAGGGCATGCACGGGAGCATGGACGTTGCCCAACACAAACAAGTAATAGGCGACCACCAAGAGTGAAAATCCGACCGCTACCTTAGGATAATTGTGGTGCCAGAAATGCTCGTAAAAAAGCGGTCCTGTGGCTATCATCAATAGCAACGTAACAAAAGGGATGACTAGCCAAGTGGGGGCGTAGTGGTGTACTTCTTCGGTGGAATGGTCCGCCGCTGCGTCCACTTGCGTGTGCGAGGCATCCGTTTGGGTCAGTAATTCTGGGGTATTTTCAGCCGAAAAGGCATAGGAATCGGTGGGTTCAATTAAGCCAAAAAACAATATTCCGAAAAGTAGGGATAGACTTATAAGATATTTCTTCATTTGGTTGGTTTAATATGTCTGGGCTTACTTTTCGGAAATTTGGGCAAATTATAGTCGGGATTCTTTCTCGTTAGCCGTTCGCTAAACTACTGATTTTGATGGAAACTGACCAACTTATCAAAACGCAGGATCAGGAATTCATCAAAAATTAACTCAGGCCCTGGATCTTTCTTTAGGGTTTTACACGAGTTGTGTCAAAGCTATTTTAAAGGAGATTTGAGCCAGTTTGGTTTTATTGGGGTTTTCAGAAAATGTTTTTTCCATGGCGTTCTTGATCGTGCTGGACACATCCGCGAAAATTGCCTTGTCTGTAACCTCTGCATTCTCGCTCATCAGATAGGCAAAGACCCGAGCCATTCCGCAGTTGGCGATGAAGTCGGGGATAACGGCGATTTTTTCATCTGCCCAGACGCCCGTAGGACCAAAGAATATCTCTGAATCGGCAAATGGCACATTGGCACCGCAGGAGATTACTTCCAATCCGGCAGACACCATGCGGGCTACCTGATCCTGATTGATCAGACGTGAGGCGGCAGCGGGGATGAATATTTCGTTTGCCAGATCCCAGATGCGAGCGTTCACCTCTTCAAAAGGAAGGAGGTCCTTGTGAGCAAGTTTGTTGCCGTTCCGATTGACGAATAGTTCGCGGATCTCGTCGAGGCCAAATCCCTCCTCCTTGATTAACCCCCCTTCTCTGTCGATGATTCCCACAATTGTCACACCGGATACAGCCAAAAAACAAGCCGCGGCAGCGCCGACATTTCCCCATCCTTGGATAATTGCGCGCTTTTCGTTTATGTTTCCTCCCCATATCGAATAGTAGTGGCAGACGGCTTCGGCTACTCCGTATCCCGTGATCATGTCGGCTACCGTGTATTTTTTTGGCCCGTTGGGAGTGTACTTCGGATCCTCCAAAACTTTGGAAACACCCTGTCTCAATTGTCCGATCTTTCGGATTTTTTGGGGTTCATTGGCATGAAAATGCCCGTTGACGATTCCTTCCTGCGGATGCCAAAGTCCAAAAGCTTCTGTAATGGGGATGACTTCGTGGATTTCGTCGACATTGAGATCGCCTCCCGTTCCGTAGTAGTTTTTGAGCAGCGGCATGACGGCTTTGTACCAGCGCTCCAGCACTCCGGATTTTCGGGGGTCAGCGGGGTCAAAGTTGATTCCCGATTTTGCGCCACCGATTTCCGGGCCCGATACGGTAAATTTCACCTCCATGGTTTTGGCCAGAGACTCGACTTCTCGCTTGTCCAGGCCTTTTCTCATGCGTGTGCCCCCGCCAGCAGCACCACCCCGGAGCGAGTTGATCACCACCCAGCCTTCGGCTTCAGTTTCCGAATCGTTCCATTCAAAGACGATTTCCGGCTTTTTGTTTTCAAACTTTTCTAGCAGATCCTGCATTGTATTTGGGTTTATTGTCTTCCCAAAAATATGAAAAATACGGTGCTGTGATCAAGGTTCTTCGGATGGTCGGTCAGCCGTAGACCGTTCCTCCGCAGCTGTCTTCGGAAGCTCCGGTGACAGAGGCCAGACAATTCGTATCTCCTCTTAACCGTAACACACCCAGAAATGCAAAAATCAATGCCTCTTTAAACTCGATCAGCTCAGAATTTACCTCCAACTGCTTCCATTTTTGCTCAAGAAAATGATCGAGTCGCTCTACGAAATAGGCATTGTAAGCTCCTCCGCCAGTAATCAGAACCAAAGGAAGTTCAGTTGTTGAAAAAGTACGAATCACCGAAGCGATCTGAAACGCGAAATGCTCAACCAAGGTACTAAGGCAGTTTGCCGGATTCAGACCGAAACTTTCAATCAGCGGTAAGAAGTCACTTTCCATTTCCTCTCTTCCAAGAGATTTGGCGGATGTATTTGCATAAAAAGGCAGGTCGTTGAGCGCTGCGAAAAGCGCTGGGTTGACAGTCCCAGAGCGGGCGATTTCTCCACCGGCATCATAGGTTTTTCCGAGCTTGAGTGCTTGGGCATTGAGAAGCAGGTTAAAAGGGGAGCTGTCGAATGCTGCTCGTATCCCGTTTTTTTCCATGGAGATGTTGGCGATGCCGCCCAGGTTGATGCAAAAGTCTGCCAGCGGGAAAAGCAGACGATCACCAATCGGAACCAGCGGTGCACCCTGTCCGCCTAGCTGCACATCCCGCATCCTAAAATCATTAACGATACGCTCTCCTGAGGCCTGGTGAAGTGCCCATCCGTTGCCGATCTGTAGACTCAGGCCATTGGCAGGCTGGTGAAAAACCGTGTGGCCGTGAGAGGCGACGGCCAGGGGTTTGATCTGAAACTCGTGGCAAAAGCCTTTGACCTGCTCTCCCATCCATCTGCCAAAATTTACATCCAATTGGGAAAGGTGTAGGCCAGAAAGCTCATGAGCCTGAGAGAGATTTTTTGCCAATTCAAAAGGAAAAGGGTAGGTCTTTGCTTCGACGATCTCAAAACTCCAATTCTGCTGATGTTCAAAATTCACGTAGGCTAAATCAAGCCCATCTCCGGAGGTGCCGGACATCAAACCAATCATACTGTATTTTTCCGGGCTCATGGGTTAAAGATTGTTAAGTGCAGCAGCATACCAAATATAATTCCAGACGTGGAAAAGTCCATTTTTTAATAATGTCTATTTTGCCACCTGAATGAGAAATCTAGTCATAGATATTGGCAATACCCGGGTCAAGTCGGCGCTTTTTGAAGGGTCCGAACTCATGGGGGACTATTCGTTTGAATCAGTGGATGCGGCGCTGCCTTTTTGGAAATCAATGGAGTTTGGAGCCTGCATCGTCAGTTCGGTGAGCATAGCTCAGGAAGAGTTGGCTGAAAAAATTCCATTTCCTTTCCATTTTCTCAGTTATCACACTCCGCTACCGATTCTGAATGGCTACGCTACACCAAAAACTCTCGGCTTGGATAGGATCGCAGCTGCGGTAGGTGCCTGGCTGCTGGCTGGGAAAAAATCCGCACTTGCCATAGATCTCGGAAGTTGTATTACTTTCGAGTTGGTGGATGAGCGGGCAATCTATCGGGGAGGGGCAATTAGTCCCGGCTTGAAGATGCGGGCGAGTGCCATGAATTCCTTTACCGCGAGACTACCCTTGGTGGATTTGGACAAAAAACCTGAAAATCTCACCGGAGATTCGACGATCAGCTGTATGCAGGCGGGAATCTGGTATGGTGTTGAATTTGAAATGATAGGTCAAATCGATTCGTATCGTCTTAAATTTCCCGAAATAACCGTCTATATCTGCGGCGGTGATTCTCAATCTTTTGAATCATTGGCAAAAGACCACATATTTGTAGTCCCAAATTTAGTCCTGCACGGACTGAATTGTATACTAAACCACAATGTTGAGTAAAAACTGGTTGAAATCGATGGGTGTGCTGTGCACCCTTTTAATAGTTACGGAGGTCAAAGCGCAGACCAGCTCCTCTACTTACAGTGCCCTGGGAATCGGGGAGTTCAATTATTCCGGTCTTACCCAAAACCAGGGCATGGGCGGTATGGGCATCAGTTATGGTACTGGATGGCAGGCAAATAATGTCAACCCAGCGATCACCACGAGAAATACGATCTTTAATTTCCAAGCCGCGTTGAACTATAAGCGGATCAATGTGGATAACGGCACCGAAACCTCCAAGGTGGACGGTGGAGGTCTATCTTACGTCGCAATGTCATTTCCGATCAAATCTGGAAAATTCACTTCTGGGATGGGCTTGGGGCAGATTACCAGTGTCAACTATCGTCTGAGAGTTGACAGTGAGGTTGCCAATTCGGACTTTCACGCCAACAACTACCTCCGGGGCGATGGGGGAATCTCTGAAGCATACATCAACTTTGGGTACCTACTTGCCAAGAATCTAAGCATTGGTGCTCACGGATCTTACCTGTTTGGGTCAACCATCCGAACCAACCAATTGCTCATCACCGACGAAGAAGGGTTTAGCGTAGGCAATGCATCGGAATACTACGAAAGACTGACCGTGTCCGATGTAGGATTTAAGCTGGGGGCTCACTATATGGTAAAAGTTTCTGAGAAAGGAAATCTGCACTTAGGTGCCATTTATCAGAAATTGGGGGAAGTTAATGGAACTGGATTTGCAAAACTTGCAGGGATTGACCAAGCTAGCAACCCAGACTCAGACGGAGATCTGATTGCCAATGACGAACCAGGGAATATTTACATTCCCGACCGAATCGGATTCGGCCTGACTTATGAGAAAATGAATAAATTTGCATTAGCACTGGAAGGCCAGTTCCAAGATTTTACGAAATATCAAAATTTCTTTGGAGACGAGCTTGACCTTCATGAAGCCAAAAAAGTGGCTTTGGGTTTTCAGATCGTGCCAAATTATTTGTCATTTGACAATTTGTTGATGAGAGGGACTTACCGAATCGGTTTGGAATGGATGCAGACGCCTTACTACCTAAATCAAACTAGCATCAACGATATCGGGCTGACTCTAGGCGCGTCAATCCCTGTGAATCAGTTGTCTTTGATTAACTTCGCCTTTAAGGCAGGTCAAAGAGGCACATTGGATAATGGTCTGATCAAAGAAAACTACATTAATTTTACACTTGGATTCTCATTGAATGACAACAGCTGGTTTTACAAAAGAGTATTCGAATAACAAAATTTAAGAATTGAATAGAAAGCAAGGCCCAAACTTTGCATTACTGAAATAGGATCAAACCAAAGAAACCGAAATAAAACCTTACTGAATATGAAAATTAAATCTACTCTTCTGGGATTGGGAGCTTTGCTTCTTTCCGGCCTGGTTCAGGCACAGGATGGCTGGAACTGGCCAGCTGACGCTGCTCAAGAAGCCAAGGCGAGAGAGCTCAATGCTGCCTACGTGGACTACATGAAGTCCGAGCAGTTTGTGGAAGCTACCAAGCCGCTAAACTGGCTACTGGTAAATACACCGGAGCTCAACGAATCGATCTACATTAATGGCGTAACCATCTACAAAGGGGCTGCTGACAAAACTACGGATGAGGCCAAGAAGGTTGCCTATCAGGACAGCGTCATGACGATCTATGAAACCCGAGGAGAACTTTACAACAACGAGGCAAAGTGGATCGAAAACAAAGCCTACTTCGGATACCTGTTTTTCAAAAGTGACAAGGACAAAATCCCGGGTGTAATTCTTGATTTTGAAAAAGCGATTGAGTTGAACGGAAACATCAACCACCAGTTGGTTGGTGCTTACTTTGATTTGATCTATAGAAACAACGCCTATAACAAAGCTTACTCCGGCGAACAAGTCTTGGCTAAATATGAAATGGCAAATGGACTTTTGAACAAATCTGAAGCAGAAGGCAAGGATGTCACTAGCTCAAGAAACCTACTAGAGCAGGTGCTTGTCAACATGGAGCTGATCGACTGTGACTTCATTGAAAACACCATGGGACCTAAGCTCGCGGCAGATCCAGGCAATGAAGAATTGGCAGATCAGATTTTTAAGTATTCCGTACAATACAAGTGCTTTTCTACAAATTCATTTATGCAAGCGTTGGAACTAATTGATTCCAAAAAACCAACGTTCGCTACTTCGCAGGTGAGAGCAATGAGATATATGGCTTCCGGTGATTTTGATAAGGCTGAGCCCGTTTTGGAGAAAGCGTTGACTTTGGCAGAGAATCCAAAGCAGAAAGCCGAAATCCACATGGAGTTGGCAAAGATCCATACTAAAGCAGGCAGAAAAAGTCAAGCTAGAGCATCTGCAAAAGAAGCGGCAGGACTCGACGCTGAACTTACGGCATCAGCCTACGGTCTAATCGGTGACCTGTACATGTCAGCTTCTAACGATTGCCGTGGCGGAACCAGCCGTGCAAAAGACTATTCCATCTTCATCGCTGCGTACAATGCGTATCAAAAAGCTGGTGATTCTAGAGGAATGGGTGAGGCTAAAGCTAGATTCCCTTCCAAAGAAGAATTGTTTACTGAGGGACTCCAAGTGGGTAGCTCCATAAGCACAGGATGCTGGATTGGTGAGTCAGTAACCCTGGCTACCAGAGACTAACAATATACAAACTGAAAAAAGGCAGTCCAAAAGGCTGCCTTTTTGCGTTGGGTGGGTTTACTACTATTCCATTTGGATATACGCTAGTTTGCCAGTGACTCCCTTAGACTAGTATTCGGAGCTCTCAACGATATCCAGGCCTAACATCGGTCATACGTCTTCCAGCCACATTGACCAAGCAAATTCGTTTACTGGCAGAATTCCGTATATGCAGACTATTCAATTATCTTTGAAGCCAATGAAAAACCGAGCCTTGTGTCTGATGCTGGTTGTTGGATCCTTTCTTTTTTCCTGTCGGGAAAGTGTAGATCCAGAGGCACTCAAAGTGTACGACGGCCCCATGAATTCCGCCACTAATATTTTTTTGATACATAGCGATTCAGCAATAGTTCGCTCTGAAATCAGCGCCGCACGGCAGCTGGAATTCCTTAATGGCGATCAGGAGTTTCCAGAGGGGATAGACATTAAGTTTTATACCAAAGAGGGCGAGCTGGAGACGACTATGATAGCCGACCGCGGCTATTTCATCAAAAGCGAAAACCTATACAGAGGCGAAGGAAATGTACAGATCAGAAACTTGATCAAAGATCAAAGCTTGAAGTCCGAAGAGATTTTCTGGAATCAGGCTAAACGGAAGATTTATACCGATAAATTTGTGACGATTCAGGACAAAGGAACGCTGCTCAACGGTACCGGACTGGAGTCCGATGACAGTTTTTCGGATTATCAACTCAAATCACCCAAAGGTCAAACCGAATTGCCTGGCGAAGGAATATGAAAATAGGAGATGTATTGATACTTTCACTAGCGCTGGCGTTGGTCGTGATTGGGGTTCATCAGAGCATGACAGTCGGTGTTGGCGGCTCCTATCCTATTTTCATGTTTGCGGTAGCAATGTTGTTTTGGTTTCAGCTTCGTCGAAACAAAGCCTCCACAACGCAGAAAGACCCACCCGCCACCAACAACAAAAAGAAGAAGAAGAACTAATCATGGATACGAATTATTTGTTTTATGTCATCGTCACCCTTGTTTTTTCGGCCTTCTTTTCGGGAATGGAGATTGCCTATATATCTGCCAACAAATTGCAAATCGAGCTTCAAAGCAAGCAGGGGTTGTTGAGTGGGCGTATCCTCAGTCAGTTTGTCCAGAAGCCGGGTCAGTTTATCGGCACGACGCTGATTGGAAATACCATCATGCTGGTGCTTTATGGTACATTCATGGCATTTTTGCTGGATCAGCCGTTGAGGAATCTGTTGCCCGGACCGTTGAACAACGAGGCCTTCATCTTGATCAGTCAGACCGTTCTTTCTACGATCATCGTATTGGTCACTGGGGAGTTTTTGCCCAAAAGTTTTTTCATGCTGAATCCCAACAGCATGATGACCTTTTTTGCTTTGCCTTTTTTCGGAATCTATTACCTTATGTATCCGATCGTTTGGCTGATTGTGGGACTCTCCAGGATCTTTATCACCAAGGTACTCCGCTTGGAGTACAATGAGGAAAAGCCCGCGTTTACCATTACGGATCTTAACTCTTTTATTAAGGAGCACTTCCCAGAGGCAAATTCGAGCAATAAAAAGATGGAGATTGACTCAAAGATCTTTGACAATGCCATCGAATTCAAAACGATACGGGTGAGAGAGTGCATGATCCCTCGGACGGATATCGTAGCGGTAGAGGTCGACGATACGATCTTAGATCTCAGGAGTGTGTTTGAGGAAAGTGGCCATTCCAAAGTGATCGTATACCGCGAGACGATAGACGAGGTGATCGGCTATTGTCACCAGCTTGAGCTGTTTCGGAAGCCGAAAACCATTGAGGAGATTTTGACCCCAATCATCATTGCGCCTGAGTCTGCCTTGGCCAATGAGCTTTTGATTCAGTTTATTCAGGAAAGAAAAAGCCTGGCGCTGGTAGTGGATGAATTTGGAGGGACAAGTGGAATTGTTTCTATGGAAGATATTATTGAAGAAATCTTCGGAGAAATAGACGACGAATACGATCAGGATGATCTGATCGAGCAGAAGGTGGAGACAGATGAATATCTCCTGAGTGCGCGCCACGAGATCGATTATCTCAACGATAAATTCGGGTGGGATCTGCCATACGGGGACTTTGAGACGCTTTCCGGCTTGATATTGTCACTTACCGAAACACTTCCCAACAAGGGGGAAAGTGTGACTTTTGGAAAATATACCTTCACAGTTGTGACCAAGCAGGCACACCGGATCGAAACTGTCCGGCTGAAAATCAGCGGATCAGGGAACATTTAGGTCTGACTTTGTTCTGGGGGAAATTTTGAATTTCGCCCCCAATGCTATTATTTTGCGACACTTCTAAAAAGCGTAGTATCAATAATGGCGTTAATTAAGCAAATAAGACAGCGGACAGGTCTCGCAATCGGTGTAATAGCCGGCGGGTTAATTTTATTCCTCCTCGGGGGAGACCTCTTGAGCCCCAATTCCTCTCTACTCAATTCCAACAAAAATATTGTCGGTGAAATCGCAGGCGAGGAAATCACGCTTGAAGAATATTCCCTCAAAGTGGAAGAGTTCAAAGCGATGTTCCAACAGCGAACCGGCCGTGTGGCTTCCGAAGCAGAGATGGTCTCCGTGAGAGAGCAGGCTTGGCAGGCGATGATCGTGGAGCAAGTATTTGATGAAGAATACGAGAAGCTCGGTCTGACGGTATCCAATGCAGAATTGGTGGATCTGGTACAGGGCAAAAACATTGTCCCAGAACTCAGAGCACAATTGGTGAATCCACAGACGGGTCAGTTTGACAAAAATCAGCTGATTTCCTTCCTTCAGACTTTGGAAACCGCAGATCCGGCACAGCAAGCGGGCTGGGCTCAGCAGGAAAAACTCTTCGCGCAGTCCAGATTGAGAATCAAATACGACAATCTATTGGCTACTTCTGAGTATGCCACCACGGCTGAAGCAAAGCTGGAATACAAAGCAGCAAACACGATCGCTGATGCGTCTGTGCTATTTGTTCCTTATTATGTGATAGCAGATGGGGATGTGACCGTCGAAGAAAGCGAGCTGACCGCTTACCTGAAAAAAAATCAGGAGAAATTTAAAGTTGGAAACACCGCAAATCTTGAATATGTCGCTTTTAGCATTTTGCCAAGTGGACAGGATTCTGCATCGGTCATTTCCAGAATAACCGGATTGACCGAAGAGCTGAGAACGGCGGATAACGATTCTGTGTTGGTAAGCAGAAATTCTGAAGTACAGAATCCATTTGCTACCTACCGACCTGGTGACCAGCTTCCCATGAGCCTTACTACCAATGCTGGTGAACTTACCGTGGGCCAGACCTATGGCCCATACGTCACAGCTAACTCAACGTACGTCACCTACAAGGTTTCTGACCAATACGAGGGCGCTCCTAGAATGAGAGCATCTCATATCCTCTTCAGCACAGAAGGAATGGATGAAGCGGGTAAAGCAGCTGTCAAAGCCCAAGCCGAGACCGTCTTGGCGGATATCAAAGCCAACGGAAACTTTATCGTAGCAGCCAGACAATACGGCCAAGACGGTACCGCACAAAATGGCGGTGATTTGGGTTGGTTTGCTAAGGAAGATTTCGTGGAGGAATTTGCGAATCCTGTTTATGCAGCCAAGTCAACAGGGTTGCTACCCGGAGTGGTGGAGACAGAATATGGCTATCACATCATTGATGTCACTGAGCTATCAAAGTCTACCTACACCAAGCTTGCTACATTGGAGCTGGAGTTGGTTGCCTCTGATGCGACTCGAAACGAAGCCTTCAGGAATGCAGATTCTTTTGCAGCTGAGAGCGGAAACAGAAATGAATTCACCGAAAACGCCACCGAAAGTGGATACAGAATCCTTCAGGCAAATGGTGTCGATGCGACTTCTAGAAACCTGAACAACCTGCAAAATGCCCGTGAAGTAATCATCTGGGCCTTTTCTGACGCTTCGACAGGTGAAGTGTCGCCGGTTTACGAGCTTGACAATTCTTATGTAGTTGCCAGCTTGGTCAGCAGAAAAGAAGAAGGAGAGGCTAAACTTGCCGACGTGCGAGAGCAGGTAGAGCAGCAGGTGCGCAACGACAAGAAAGCAGCCATGATTGCGGAGAAACTTTCGGGCAAGACCACCTTGGAAGAAATGAAATCTGTTTTCACGGATGCGGCGATCAACGAAATCCCAGATTTGAAACTCAACACTTCCGTCATTGCGGGAATAGGATTTGCTCCTAAAGCGATCGGTTCTATCTTCGGACTTCAGTCTCCAGGCCAGCTCACGAAGCCTGTCCAGGAAGATATAGGGGTAATAGTCGGACGACTGAACAACCTGACTCCAGCAGCTGAAATCGGTGACTATACGTCCTACCAAGCACAATTGAGCATGGGCGGATCTCAACGAATGACCTATACTATCATGATGGCACTTCAGGATTTGGCTGACGTAAAGGATTACCGATACAAATATTATTAAGGAGAATTTCTCCCGATAGAAAAAAACCCATCTCACATGGGTTTTTTTGCGTTTAGCCCGATTGGCGGGCGCGTTTAGCTGCTTAAAATAGTGTGCGAAAACGGAAAATTGCAGGCTTTCCTGAGGCAGCACTGACGTGGCATTAAGGAGATAAGAAAGAAAAAGCGCCGAAACATCTGATTCTAAAGTCTTTTTAGGGCGTAACAGAAATGCCAATCTGGGTTTATACTGTGGCGAGAAAGGAGTAAGTTTACCTGATGGAAAAAAAGTTTGATAAAGCGGCGTTCAAAGAGAAGCTAGAGGCTTCCGGACAGTTTCCGATGCTTTATATGTTTAAATTCATCGTACCCAAGGGGAGTGAAAATCAAGTCGGCGCACTATTTCCCAAAAACGAAGTGGTGCTCAAGCCGAGTTCGGGCGGAAAATATGTTAGTACGACCATCCAAGTCATGATGGACAGCGCAGATCAAATCATAGAATTCTACGAAAAAGCAGCCGAGATCGAAGGCGTTATTTCCTTTTAAACCAATCAAGCTATGTGGAGAGAAGAAAACAACCGATTGAAGAAGACTTTTGAATTTGCAGATTTTCAGGAGGCCTTTGCCTTTATGGTGCGGGTGGCTTTCTTGGCAGAACAGCAAAATCACCATCCCAATTGGTCTAATGTGTACAATTCAGTAGAAATTGAGCTTACCTCCCATGATGCCGGAAACACTGTAACCGAAAGAGATCGTAAACTGGCGAAGTCGATTGATAAGATTTTGCAATGAGTGAGATTACCGTCAATCTCTTCTTGGTGCCTACACCCATCGGCAATCTCAAGGATATCACGTTGCGGGCTATGGAGGTGCTAAAGACCGTAGACGTTATCCTTGCCGAGGACACCCGTACGAGCGGAATGCTGCTCAAGCATCTGGAGATCTCCAGACCGCTTCAGAGCTACCATATTTTCAACGAGCACAAGGCCGTCGAAAAGCTCGTGGAGCGGATGAGGAAGGGAGAAGTCTTTGCGCTGGTGAGCGACGCAGGTACTCCGGCGATCTCTGATCCAGGCTTTCTGCTGGTGAGGGAGGTTTTGAGCGCCGGACTGGAGGTGCAGTGTCTGCCGGGGCCTACGGCGTTCGTGCCGGCTTTGGTCAATAGTGGTCTGCCCAATGATCGCTTTGTGTTTGAGGGTTTTTTACCTCACAAAAAGGGCCGCAAAACAAGAATCGACTCCCTGGTGGAGGAGACTCGAACGATCATTTTCTACGAATCTCCCCATCGTCTGCTCAAAACGCTCGAGCAGCTCGCAGAGAGCCTTGGGGCAGAGCGTCAAGCATGCGTGTCTCGGGAGTTGACCAAGCTGCATGAGGAAAATGTTCGCGGCAATCTGGCGGAACTTATAGAATACTATAAAATCAATCCACTGAAAGGAGAGATTGTCCTCGTCGTTGCTGGGAAACCGGAGAAGCGGGAAAGTCGCGAGGAGCGGCAAGCATCCAAAAAGGAAAAATGGAGTAAGTCGGAGTAAGTCCCAGATGAGCATATACTTCGTATTTATACATTCATATTTCGTACTTTTTCATCAAAACCTTGAAACCATTGTACATTAAATCTACCCATTTCATGCTTTCCCCAGATCAACTCAGTACCATTTTAGAGCAAACTCAGGAAGTCGCAAAAAAGGTCGGTGCCTTTATCCGCAAGGAAAGACAGCATTTTGATGTGGCCAAAGTCGAACACAAAGGATTTAATGACTTGGTCTCCTATGTGGACAAAGAGGCCGAGCGGCAGATTGTAGATCGGCTGGCGACTATTTTGCCGGAAGCAGGATTTATCACGGAGGAGGGGACGAACACCACGCTGGCGGACGTCTACAATTGGGTCATCGATCCGCTGGACGGGACGACGAATTTCATACACGGGATTCCATTTTTCGCAGTTAGTATTGCCTTGATGGAGGGGAACGAGCTTGTCTTGGGCGTAGTGTACGAAGTCAATCGGCACGAATGTTTTTATGCGAAGCGTGGCGGCGGAGCTTTTTGCAACGATACCCGTATCAAAGTGAGCACTGCACCTGACTTCTCGGCATCCCTCATTTCCACAGGATTTCCCTACTACAATTTTGATCTGATCGATCGCTATCTGAACTCGATGAAGTCTCTGATGGAAAAAACGCACGGATTGAGAAGAATGGGCTCGGCGGCGGTGGATCTTTGTTATGTTGCAGCTGGACGTACAGAGGGCTTCTTTGAATACAATCTAAACTCCTATGATGTTGCAGCAGGGGCGTTGATCGTGCAGGAAGCGGGAGGAACGGTCACTGATTTTTCAGGTGGCGGCGATTTCATTTTTGGGAGAAGGATCGTTGCCAGCAATGGAAACATTCATCCGGACTTTCTAGCCGTTTTGGACGACCACTGGAAAGACCTATCCTAACAGAAAGTACCAAATCAACAGACTAATGGCCGAGATCGGCATGCCCAAGCCGGAGAGTAGCGTCGCCAACTTGGGGTGAAGCCCAAATTGCATCGCCACGATGGATCCCGTGATCATCGGGGCCATACCACTTTCCATGACAGTTACTTTGAGATCAAGGGATTCAGTTGGGATAAAATTCCGGTACGTCAGCCAAACAATCGCAGGAGCTAGAACCAGCCGATAGGCAAGTCCATACCAGAAAAAACGGGAGGAAAGCAAAGCCATATCTGCCGAAAGCTTCAAGCCTATGGCCAAGAGCGCCATGGGGGGCATGGTTTTGCCAATCAATTGAAGGAATGGAATAAGTAGATCTGGAGTTTCGAGCTCAAGTAAGCTCATGAGCAAGGTGGCGACGAGAAAGCCGAAGGGCGGAAATTTGAGGATCTTCATGGGCACTTTGGACAGACTTTCGCTGTGATTGCCATACAGCGAACCCACTAGAATGGAAAGTGAGGAGACGATCAGGAACGATCCGCCCTGGTCAATCAGCAGCGCCGTCGGCAAACCGGCCTTTCCATAAAGGCCCTCAATGACAGGAAAACCCAGAAATGAGGTATTTGCCAACCCTGCCACGATGATCAGACATCCGGTCGTATTGTTTCCCCAGTTAAATTTTTTTCCCAAAAACCCGAAGATGAGCCAAGAAAGCAAAAACGTAAACCAGGCGGAAGAAATGGGAATCAATAAGCCCCAGCTCAGCTTGATCTCGGGAATGTAAAGGAGCGCTAGAGCAGGCAGGACAATCTTGATGAGATAGGATTGTACCCAGGTAGCCGCAGTGTGTGTAGGAAATCCAGGGATTTTTTGAAGAATGAGGCCCAAAAAAAGACAGCCCACAGCGATGATTACTCCTGTCATTCCCGAATATGTTGAAACTTATTTTTAATTAATATAAATTTCATTTCACTTTCTTGTACGGAGCTGAATATCAGGATACTTTTGTCTGGAATCAAAAGTTTCCCCATGACTAAACTTATACCGATTTTCATCGAGGGCAAAAAATGGGTCCAGCTTTCCCAGTTGACTGTGGACCAGGCCCATTCCCTTAAATCCTATCTTCCGGTGCTCTGTCTGAAGAAAATTTTCTTCCACGGGATAGAGTTGAGCGATTGCCTGGATTTTGATACGTACGAATATTGGTTCAAAAGCCAACAGATTCTAGGCCAGCGCCAAGCCTTGCTGGACTTTTAATCAGAGCTTAGTCGAGACCGAAGCTTTTTCGCTTTTCGGCAAAATAGGAGGCAAGCTGGGGATAGAATTCACTTTCGGCCTCAGGAATCCCGTCCAGCACCAGTTCAATGTTTCCTTCAAACGTATCTTGATTGACCTGCATGCCCTCGATCAGGTAAATCATATCCTCAAACGACAGCGGATCCCAAGTGCTGGAGGGATAGAGGAGGTATTCATTTCCATAAAAATCGATGACTTCAAATTGAATCTTCCCCTCCAAAAGATGAACGTAGATGCTGATTTGTTCTCCCCAGGTGCTTTCGGGATAGTGAAGTCGCACCAGCAAAGCAGAAGTGCTTTCACTGTTGAAATAAGATTTGGGCTGATAGTTGAAATCAAACATTCCTAAAATTACGTTTCCTAGTCTCTAATCCGGAAAGGAACAGGGACTTTTTATCTCCTCAGGTAAAAAGGGAATACCCCTCTCACTACAGGGTTTCGTTCATTGAAGGTGAAACCGCCGACTAGCCCGTTTTTTTTTCTGCAGGTGGAGAATACTTCCACAACTTTATTCCTCTGCATATTTTGATTCCTTTTTTCACATTGGATAATAAGGACTTTAAGGCTATTTTTGGGCTCGTTTTCAAAACGGCCGGATTTCCTCCGGGACTATTTCTTTGCTTTCAAACCCCTGATCATGAAAAGAGATTCGCTTGTTTTCGACCTTATCGCCAACGAAGAAGACAGACAGAAAAGAGGCATCGAGCTGATTGCCTCCGAAAACTTCACCAGTAAACAAGTGATGGAAGCTGCCGGCAGCGTCCTGACCAACAAATATGCGGAAGGTCTTCCCGGCAAGCGCTATTATGGCGGTTGCGAAGTAGTGGACGAAATCGAGCAAATCGCTATCGATCGGGCTAAAAAGCTATTTGGTGCAACTTGGGCCAACGTCCAGCCGCACTCCGGCGCGCAGGCAAATGCGGCCGTCATGCTGGCTTGTCTTAAGCCCGGTGACGCGATCTTGGGATTTGATCTTTCTCACGGTGGTCACTTGACACACGGCTCTCCGGTAAATTTCTCAGGAAAGCTATACCAGCCCCACTTCTACGGCGTAGAGGAAGAGACAGGGATGATCGACTTTGACAAGGTGGAAGAAACCGCTTTGGCAGTCATGCCGAAGATGATCATCTGTGGCGCTTCCGCCTATTCAAGGGATTGGGATTACGAGAGATTGCGAGAGATTGCCGACGAGGTAGGCGCTCTTTTGCTTGCGGATGTTTCGCATCCGGCGGGATTGATCGCCAGAGGATTGCTGAATGATCCGCTCGAGCATTGCCATATCGTGACCACGACCACGCATAAGACTTTGAGAGGCCCAAGAGGTGGTTTGATCATGATGAGAGAGGATTTCGACAACCCTTGGGGACTTACTACTCCAAAAGGAGAAATCAGAAAAATGTCTTCTCTGCTGGATATGGGGGTGTTCCCAGGAACGCAAGGCGGTCCCTTGGAGCACATCATCGCTGCCAAAGCCATCGCATTCGAAGAAGCACTTTCGGACGAATACATGGAATATGTCCTTCAGGTGAAAAACAATGCATCTGTAATGGCAGATGAGTTCGTAAGTCTGGGATACCAGATCATTTCTGGTGGTACTGACAATCACCTGATGCTGATCGACCTGAGAAATAAAGAATTGACTGGAAAACTTGCTGAGGAAACCCTCGGAAAAGTGGACATTACAATCAATAAAAATATGGTTCCTTTCGATACCAAGTCACCTTTTGTGACTTCCGGTATGCGAGTAGGTACTGCGGCAGTGACTACACGTGGATTGAATGAAGACGATATGCGAAAGATCGTTGCTATGATCGACCGAGCACTTGTCAACCATTCCAACGAAGCCGAGCTTGCCAAGATCAAGGCGGAAGTCAACAGCTGGATGGTTCAATTTCCTTTGTATTAATTATTGAATTCCCAAAGTGGCTCTAGACCAACATCAAGACGAAGAAGAGGAAGGAATGTCGTTTTTGGATCATTTGGAGGCTTTGCGCTTCCACTTGCTCCGTTCGATTGCAGCCATCTTGATTCTTTCCGTCCTCGCATTCATCGCTAAACCCATCGTATTCGGAGTGGTCATCTTAGGCCCCTCCAAAGTCGATTTCTTCACGTACAGAATGCTGTGCGAACTGAGTAACTATCTGGGCATAGCTGCGCTATGCATCGATGAACTCCCGTTCACGATTCAAAGCAGGCAGATGACTGGGCAGTTTACCATGCACATGACGTCCAGCTTTATGGTTGGATTTATCCTGGCTTTCCCATACGTTTTCTGGGAAGTCTGGAGGTTCATCAGCCCGGGACTGTACGACAAGGAAAAGAGTGCAGCCAATGGCGCGGTCTTTTTTGTCAGTCTGCTGTTTTTGACCGGAGCTGCTTTTGGATACTTCGTACTTTCCCCGCTTTCTATTAACTTTCTGGCAAACTACCAGCTGGATCCGACCATCCTGAATGAGTTTGACATCACGTCCTATGTGACCACACTGACGATGTTGGTGTTGGCATCGGCCATCATGTTCCAATTGCCGGTCGTGATCTATTTCCTTTCGATGTCTGGTCTGGTGACCTCCAAGATGCTAAAGGAATACAGGAAGCATTCGGTGGTAGTGATCTTGATACTTTCGGCGATCATTACTCCGCCGGATGTGATTAGCCAGCTCTTGATTGCGATGCCTATCTTGGTTCTGTATGAGATAGGTATAGGGATTGCCAAGCGTTTGGAAAAAAAGCGGTCGATCAAGAGGGCTGAGGAGGAAAACGAGCGTGGTTCGGATTACGCAGACTAACTGATAATATTATGGCTAAGAAAATCGCAATCGGCGGAGACCACGCCGGTTTTGAGTACAAAGGTCAATTGATTGAGAAGCTGACCAGCCTCGGCTATGAAGTGAAAGATTTCGGGCCATTTTCTACGGCTTCAGTTGACTATCCCGACTATGTACATCCACTATGTACTGCGATCGAAGCCGGCGAGTATGAGTTGGGCATCGTCATCTGCGGAAGCGGAAATGGGGTGGCGATCACGGCCAACAAGCACCAAGGAATTCGTGCGGCACTCTGCTGGAACGAAGACTTGGCAGCGCTGGCCCGTCAGCACAACAATGCCAATGTCATAGCGCTTCCTGCGCGCTTCATCTCTTACGAGCACGCGGAAAGGCTCTCCGAGATCTTCCTGACGACTCCTTTTGAAGGGGGAAGGCATCAGAACCGCGTTGATAAAATAGCTTGTAGCTAAGCGAATAGAAAATAAGGAAAGGCCTCGGAGATATATTTCGAGGCTTTTTTGTGTATAAATTTTTTCTCTCAGGTTCCCAAAGCAGTTGTTTCAGCTTTAACGATTGGGGTGGATTGAGCTATTTCAGGGATTTTTTGGGTAGTCCTTCGGCTTGTCTAGAGGGTACTAAGCATGCGGTCTTCGCAAAACTTCATACAATGACAAAACAGACCTTGCTGTGGAAGAGGATTTTCCCAGTAGTTTGCTGGTAAATTTTTGAGAACATGCAACCAAACAATTCGAGAAGAACATTCTTAAGACAGGGTGGGCTGGTGACTCTAGGCTTTATGGGCCTGTAGCAATTTGTACAACCAGAGGTCAAGGCCGGGACTTTGGCACTTGGCAAAGGGTATGGGGAACTGGTTCCCGATCCAGAAGGAATCTTAAATCTACCCAAAGGCTTTTCCTACAAGATCATTTCCCGATCGGGTCAAGTGATGAAAGACGGATTTTTGGTGCCCGGCAATCCTGATGGGATGGGAACTTTTCCGGGGAAAAACGGGAGAGTCATCATCGTCCGAAATCATGAACTAAGCGCAGACAGTTTCGAAAAGGGGCCTTTCGGAGAAGGAAACAAGCTTTACGAAAAAGTGGCTAAACAATCCCTCTACGACCAAGGCAAAGGAACCTTACCCGGATTGGGGGGCACGACTACTCTGGTGTATAACCCCGCGACGGGGGAGGTTGAAAATGAATTTCTGAGCCTCAGCGGTACCCTTCGAAACTGCGCAGGTGGGGTGACTCCTTGGGGTAGCTGGCTGACTTGTGAAGAAACTACGCTGAATGCGGGCGATCAAGGCGGCCAGTTAGAGCAGGATCACGGATATGTTTTTGAAGTTCCCGCTTCGGATACCATCCGGCTGGTCAAGGCTAGGGCAATCAAAGAAATGGGGAGATTTAACCACGAAGCGGTGGCAGTGGATCCTAAGACAAGCATTGTATATCTGACAGAAGATCGTGGAGATGGGCTTTTCTACCGATTCATACCGACTGTACCTGGCAAACTTCATAAGGGCGGCAAGCTCCAAGCCTTGGCCATCAAAGGCCAAAAGAGCCGAGACACGAGAAACTGGAAAGATCTGACTGGTGCAAAGTTTCCCATGAATCAGGGATTGACCGTCGAATGGCTTGATCTGGAGGAGGTCGATGCGCCTAAGGATGATCTTAGGCACCGAGGATTTGAGGCTGGAGCGGCGGTTTTCGCCCGTGGAGAAGGGATTTGGTTTGGTGAGGGTGAGCTGTACTTTGCCTGCACCAACGGAGGAGATATTTCAGCCGGACAGGTTTTCAAGTATACCCCAGGAGCTAAAGAAGGTCAGAAGGACGAGGCTAGTGCGCCGGGCAAGCTCGAGCTTTTCGCAGAGCCAAACGACCGTGAGATTCTCAAAAGCTGTGACAACCTCGCGATCGCTCCTTGGGGAGATCTGATCCTTTGCGAAGATGACAAGCATCCATTTGTCGTGGGTATCAGTCCGGCTGGTGAATATTACAAGCTGGCCGAGAATGTAGGTTTTGCATCTGAATTTGCAGGAGGGGTGTTTTCTCCGGATGGGGAAACGTACTTTGTGAATATCCAGGGAGCTGGATTGACTGTGGCAATCAAGGGCCCTTGGGCGAAGAAAGCCTGAGGAAGGGAGAACAGATAAATCAAAGATAGAGGTGACCCGTCCCCTCTTCTTTTACTATGGGGATAAAAATGAAACTTTTTTGCGCGGAGCGACATCCTCGCAGTATATCCAACTACTTCATGAGGCTCCCCTACTCTGGAGTTGATCGACTTTTTCAAGGACGACCGAATGGATTTTGAGCTTGGGGCCGAGTTGAAGTACAACAACTCAGGATACGTGATCCTCGGGTACATCATCGAACTCGTATCCGGGCAAAGCTATGCGGATTTTGTTCAGGAGCATATTTTCCAAAAATTCGGAATGAACGCTGCCCGAAACGGCAGCCATTTCCAAGTCATCCCCAATCAAGCCTATGGGTATCATCAAAAGGATGACTATGTAAATAGAAACTACGTCAGCCTCAGCCTCCCCGATTCCTCAGGTTCGCAGATGTCAAGTGTCAACGATCTCTTGATCCGGAACGAAGCACAGAAAAGTGACCGGCTTCTAAAACCAGGAACTAAGACCAGACTTTACCGCGATTATTCCCTAGATGATGGGGAAACGATCAAGTATGGATACGGCTGGCATATTGTCAAAATTGGAGACATTACGAGCCACGGACATGGAGGGAGTATATTTGGCTTTAAATCCATGGGAGTTTACCTGCCCAAGCGGGACATCAACGTGGTTGGATTGACCAATTGTGACTGTAATTCACCGACGGTACTTACGAGGCAGATTGCAGCGTTCGCGATGCAATACTAGATTTCGGTTCAACACGAATCTACAGTTTTGGACTTTGAAATTGGATCTCTTCCTGACTTTTATCATGATTTTACTGAATGCATCGCGTGAAATTATAGTGTAAATTTTGTGGATCAACGAGAATTCCCATGTATCCAAATCCAGCACCCTCATCTTCTGGTTCTAACCACGTGATTCACTATGCTTTACAACTGCTGGCACTGGCAATTTTGTTGGTTTGGTGCTTTAATATCCTAACGCCATTTTTGATTCCGTTGCTTTGGGGAGCTGTTTTCGCCTCTTCCTTTTTCCCGATTCATGAAAAACTGATCGGGAAGTATGGCTGGAAAAATAGCCTTTCGGCCACGTTTATTACCTTAATTGCGCTTTCAGTGCTGATTGTTCCGGCAGTTTTCTTCATGATTGCGGGAGCTGGTGAGATCAAAGAACTTGCTGAAGGCATTCGGGATGGAGATTTGAAGATTCCACCTCCAAATGAACAGATAAAATCCTGGCCATTGATTGGCGAGAGGGCGTTTGCGTTTTGGACAGAGGCATCTACCAATCTTACGCTGACGATTCAAGAGCACCAAGATCAGCTAAAACCGCTCCTTCTGAAGCTGGTGGCACTTCTCAAAAACACTGCGGGTGGGGTTTTGCTCCTTATGATTTCGATTATTATCAGCGGGATTATGCTGGCATATGAGAAAGAGGAGAGCGATTTTGCGAGAAAGTTTCTGGTAAAACTCGCCGGCAGAAAAGGAGAGGATATGGCTGGTGTAGCCAAGCAGACCGTCCAAAATGTAGTGAAGGGAATCCTTGGAGTAGCGGCTATTCAGACGACTTTTGTGGGAATCGGTCTGCTGGTCGCAGATATTCCTTTTGCAGGTCTTTGGATCATTCTTTCATTAATTTTGGCAATTGTCCAGATAGGGATTTTGCCCGTATCCATCGGCGTGATCATCTACATCTGGACTACCGGCGATTCGGTCACCGCGACGATTTTGACAATTTGGATGCTGGTCGTCGGGTTGATGGACAATGTACTTAAGCCGATTTTTTTGGGAAAAGGCGCTTCTGTACCGATGCTGGTAGTTTTCTTGGGAGCCATTGGCGGATTCATTTATTCCGGATTCATTGGTCTGTTTACCGGCGCGATAGTCCTGACCTTGGCTTATAAACTTGGCGAAGAATGGCTGAATTCTGGAACTCAACGAGAGGGCTAGGCTGTTTCGACCTCCCATCCGGATTTATTCAAAAGAAGTGACGGTAGCGCTTGCCTCTTTCGACAGATGCACATGATAATGCCCCAATAAGTTTTCGGCTTATCGGGGCATTTTATGAGCTTCCCGCGTTAGTCAGCTTTGCGGTGATGTTTGTGCAGAGATTTGATTTCTTCCAGCTCTTTTTGTAATTCCTCCATCGCTTCCTTTGCGGAAATTTTTCCAGAATCGATTGATTTTTTGATCTCCTCCTTGGTTAAGCCTTCTTTTTCAAGATCCTTAATGAGTTTCTTGATTTCCCTATCGAGTTTTTTATCGGTGATTTTTTCGCCGTTGATCACGAGCTCGTCACTGGAAGTGATTTCTATCGTGAAGCCATCCTTCTTTTTGGAAGCCTCTATGGTACAGGAGTTTAGGCAGTATATGACGAGGAATCCTATAGCAGGTACGAGAAATTTTTTCATCGAAAATAGTTTAGACAATCCAATTTAGAACTTGGGCAGGGTATAGAGGAAATTAGTACAGATTTTAAAGGCTTGCCTCACCCCTACTTACTTGGTCCGCCAGAATAATCGCGTTGTATAGGTTGGCGATCTTGCCTGTCTTGGAAATCTCTGTGAGTGACTTCGCCTCTTCATCCTCTCCACCTACAAAGACCTTGATCTGCGGAGCAATTCCCGACTGCATGATGATCTGTTTGACTTGAGCTGCAGTAAGCTTAGGGTAATAGGATCGGATCATAGCAGCCACACCGGCCACTGCGGGAGCTGCCATAGAAGTGCCTCCCTGAAATTCGTAGCTGTCGTTTGGCATGGTAGAAAAAATTTCGTCCCCGGGTGCGAAGATGTCGACGTTTTCTATTCCATAGTTTGAAAAAGATGCGATCATCTGAGGGTCAAAGCTTGATGTGAGGGCACCGACTATGAGAACATTGTCCACAAACTCCGGAATACTTTGGGACTTGTTGTCGTTGGGGAAGTTTTTGTTTTCAGGACTATCCAAGTCTAGTCCGTCATTGCCGGCGGCCTGTACAAATAGGACGTCCTTTAAAGCTGCGTATTCCAGTGCTTCGTAGACCCACTCTGCATTTGGGGAAAAGTCCTTGCCAAAACTTGCGTTGATTACTTTGGCGCCATTGTCCACGGCATAGCGGATGGCCAAGGCGACGTCTTTGTCATATTCATCGCCGTCCGGCACGGCTCGTAGACTCATGATGGAAACGTTTTTTGCGACTCCGTCAACTCCTTTTTTGTTTCCCCGCGTGCCAGCTATGATACCGGCGACATGGGTTCCGTGACTTTCGTCTTTTTCTCGAATGCCCGGATTTCCATTTCCATAGTTGGTATCTGTGATGTCGTAGGGGTTGTCTCCTACTGGCGTTCTTCCATCAAAGTTAACATTGAGATGGTAATCTAGTTGTCCCTGATAGTAGGTGATGCCTTCGTTCAAGTCCTTGAGCGCTGTCGGAATGTCCTGACCCATCCCCATCACCTGCATGAGCACGCCAACGATTTGCTCTTGTTGAGGGGTTTTTGGCTCATACTTTTCCAGATCTTCGAGGGAATAATATTCCTTGCCTAGCTCTTTTTGGATGTTTTCATGAGCCATACTTACAAATGCCTCTATCTGTTCGAGTTGCGGCAGACTTTCTTTAGCTTCAGGAAGAGCTTCTTCCAAACTTGCTTTGGCATCGTCTTGATATGTGGCGTCACCGATTTTTAAGCGAACGATCCGAGTAGATTCCTTTTGCTCATGGTACGATTCCCCAAGGAAATTATAGCCATGAATATCGTCGATGTAGCCGTTGCGGTCATTGTCAACTCCGTCTCCGGCTTTTTCACCTTTATTGATCCAAAGCACGTCTTTGATGTCTTCATGGTTGAGATCGATACCAGAATCGATGACCGCGACGATCACTTCTTGTCCTTTCTTGTTTTTCAAAAGTTCGGAATAGGCTCGGTCTACACTCATTCCAGGCACGGTATCCCTAGTCAAATCCAGATGACTCCAACGCATAGCTCCAGACTCCGAAAGTTCGGATACGCGAGGAGAAGTATTGGAATAGGAAATCGGTGGAGCGGTAATCACAGCTGAGGAGCTGCAACCCATGACCAGCAGCCCAAGGCTCAGGCTCGCCAGTGATTTAGGAAGGGATTTGATCATAGACCAAAAATAACGATCAACTCACGAGAAGCGGCTAAAAACGGATGTTAAAAATAGTAAAGTTGTTTAACGTCGATGACACGCTACATCGAGTCGGTCATTGCCGGGTGTTTCAGTTTTGGCTTGTCCAATGGTTTAGCCGTACCGATCGATATGTTTTTAATCGCGCTGTAATTACGTGGCCGAAACTGCCCTAAATGTGATGAATTCCTTGCAAAGAGGCTTGGCTCGGCTGATGGGATTTGGTCTGGAAGGGCAAATGTGCTTCCGTCTGATGCTGTTGTTTTCCCACAGCTTGTGAGGGCAAGCAATTAGCTTGGGAAGGTCAGGGTATCTGCCAGAGCTTTTATTGAATAATACTTAAGGACACAGCGGGCAAAAATAGTTTCGATCTCTAAAGGGAGATAGGTCTCCCCTACTCAGCTGCCAAGTCCCTACTAATGTATAAGCTCTTTACTCTCATTATTTGATTAGTTTATTTGGTAGAGCGATCGTAAAGGTCGTGCCCTCACCTTCTTTGCTCTCGACCTTCAACTCACCTCCGTGCGCCTTCACGATATCGTAGCTCAAGCTCAACCCAAGTCCGGTACCGGAGCCTGTTGGTTTGGTGGTAAAAAAGGGCTGGAAGATCTTGCCCCTGATAGCCTCGGGGATACCGGAGCCGTTGTCAGAGACAGATATCTGTACCATGTCACCGAGATGCTGGGTGGAGACGACGACCAAGGGATCTTGCTGAATTTCTAGTTTTGAATGCGAATTGCCGACTGCGGCAGGTGCAGTGCAGGCGTACAACGCATTGTTGATGATGTTCAGGAGCACTCGTCCAATGTCCTGTGGCACGGCGTCGATTATCGGTAGGTTGGGATCAAAGTCCGTTTTGATCCCGATCGCTGTTGAAGCGGGACTGGTACCTGCTTTTCCCAAAGTTGCGCTTTTCCCTTTTGAATGTCTGCCCGACACGAAAGCATGACAGGCAAGGCGTAGGTATTCGTCAGCTAAGACGTTGAGATTGGTGGGCACTTTCTCGCCGGTGTGCGTTCGACTATGTTCCAGCATGCCTTTGACAATCGCATCGGCCCGTTTGCCGTGGAGGTTTATTTTGGTTAGGTTTTCCTGGATAATCCTCAGATTGTCAGCGATGATCAAGTCATCTCTGTATTCTGGATCCTTGGCTCTTTCTTCCGCTATTTCCTTTACCAACTCTTCGCTGATTTCGGAAAAATTGTTTACAAAGTTGAGCGGATTTTTTATCTCATGCGCAATGCCAGCCGTGAGTTCTCCAAGGCTCGCCATCTTTTCGGATTGGATCAACTGGGCTTGGGCAGATTTCAGTTGCTCGTACGCGGATTCGGCATTTTCTCGTTGCGCATGGATTTCTTCCTTTTGCAGTTGGAGGAGGCGGTTTGCTTTTTGCTTGCTCAGGTTGTTTCGGAAAAGTGAAATGCTGATCAGAACAAACATTAACAATCCTCCTAAGGAGGCGAAAATGATTATCCGCTGGTTAAATACAGCGGCATTTTTTAATTCGGTATCCTTTTGGAGAAGTTCAATTTCAGCGACTTTTTTGTTTAATTCAAATTCGAATTGAAGCTGTTGAATCATTTGCGCAGTGCTGGTTTTTGAAATTTCTTCCCTGACGGACCTTGCGTTGATCACATTTTCGTAGGCTGCTTTATATTCCCCGACAAGGGCTTGTATCTCCGCTAGATTTAGGTAAACCGCCATCAGTTCGTCCTTGGCATCGATGTCGATTGCCAGCAGCTTCGCTCGTTCCAAGGTGACGATGGCACCTTGAAAATCCTTCTGACTTCGCTGGGTTTTTGCTAATCCGATCAGGCCTTGAGTCAGTTCAAATTTGGCATCCAAGCGCTCTGAGATTTCCAAGCCACGTCGGTGAAAGTCAAAGGCTTTTTGGAAATTGCCCAACACTCCGTTGATTTCCCCGAGCTGGGTGAGTGGAAATGTAGCGTCTATTGTGCCGTCACAAAGCTCCAAGGCAAATTGGTGGAAATAGATCGCCGAATCGTACTTGGATTCCAAAAAATACACCTCGCCGATGTTCATCGAGGCAGTCGCCATCCCTTGTTGCTCCTCAATGGCCTGAAATACGGCAAGGGATTTTTTGAAAAAGGACAGGGCATCGTTGATGGTTCTTCTGTCTTTGAGGTAAACCGTTCCAATATTATTGAAAGAGGTTCCGATTCTTAATTTGTTGTCGAGCTTTTCCGAAATCTGAAGGGACTCAAAATGAAGTTCCAGCGCTTTCGTATTGTTTCCCAACATATAGTAAATCGAACCCAGGTTACTCAGGATATTTGCTTCACCTGTTTTGTTGTCCGTCTCGCGGAAATACTTTAAGGCTTCTTGAAAGTTTAATATAGCTTCTTGGAAATCACCTTGCTGGGCATAGGCCCGGCCCTTGGCATTGTATGCATTTGCCAGCCCTGTTTTGAACTCTATTTTACTCGCCAACAAGATGGCTTGATCAAAGGACTCGATGGCTTGGTTGGCATCTGAGCCCAGGAATTCCAGACCCAAATCCAGATACTGGGAAACTTTCAGGCTATCGTCATGCTGTTGTTTAATGGCATTTAAGAGACTGTCGGTTCTTGGAGTTTGCGCCAAAATGACGCTAGGAAGCGTAAGAAAAAGGAATAGGAGTGCGCGTTTAAAAATATTCATCATCAGTTCATGAACCTGGTAAATCTTTGATGCTGTACCGATTCTTACCCAGGAATTTTTACCTTTTTCAAAAGCAGAAATTCCTCGAGAATGTGTAGGATTCGGTTTTAGTGATAGAGTCGGGTGCCAGAGTCAAATCGAACTTCAACTATGTAAGCCGACGGAACCTGTATAATCAACCCTAGACACATTGTCCTAAAACAGCAGCATGCGTTAAAGCTAAAAAGAATGGAAAGGATTTCCATTCTTTTTAGTGATTCATAGGTATTTAGTTTTTACTCTGATTTTTTGATTACTCGAACGGTTTTCAGACCATGTAAGGTACTGATATTGATCACATATACTCCAATTTGCATTTGGGAGAAATCCAACTCTAGACGGCGTTCGTTTTGGTGCCAGACTCCTTGCCAAGAAAGGACTCTTCCCAAAGCATCCGAAATCACTAGGGAGGACTCGTTTGGCATCTCGTCCACCAAGCCGCTAAGATTGAGATTCAGTTGATCTCGTACCGGATTGGGGTAGGCTTTTATTTCACTCGCGACTTCTCGTTCCTCAAGGCTGGAAGCTTCTCCGGACAGGATCATTTCGGTCAAGATTTCGCCCGAAGCGGTATTTACCCGTGCAGTTTGCAACCTGTTGGACAGTGGTCGAATTGCTATTGCCTGAGCCACCCAATGGTCACCCTTGGAAGCGATGGCACTTAAGTTTCCGGTTTTCCCTGCATCACTTTGGACGTAGTAGGACATCATATTTGAGGTCAAACCATGCTGGTGATTTGGTTGGTCATAGACTTCAGTCATCCCCACCGGCGGCGTCCAAGTTGAATTTTTCTTGTTAGAAAAGAAGGCCATCACCAAGGTATTGCAATCGGTGATCGTAAGTGAAGGTGCCGTCGCAATGACTGAAGGAGATCCGGACTTCCCGCTGATTGCAGCGATCGGCCCATCAGGATGATAAATGTCGGCGCCAGTCACTCGTGAAATTCCCATACTCCATTTCGAACTTTGACTGATACGAAACTTATAGTAATTCGGCTCAAAGCGGCTTTTCACCACCTTGTAATAGGTGGCCATCGCGACATGGTTGTCTTGGTTGACCCGCTGAATTAGCACCCAGTCTTTGTCCGGGGGGCTAATTGAACAGGATTTCCCTCTTTCGAACATGACTCCTACTATCAGCAAATCTCCGACTTCGACGTGGTCAGGCTTTTTGACGGTTGTTGAACTGTAATTGTGGCCTGCACCCGTGGAAGTCTCAAAGTCTCCCATTACCGGAGCTTCGTTGACGCATCCGAATACGGAAAGGCTTCCCAAAACGGAGTTTTCCAAATCTACAGTATAGTTGGCCGGAGGAAATAATGTTACATCCGGACGAATGCTATAGGTACCGATGCCGATGGTGCCGGTGACAGGAAAGACTGCTTTGCCCTGGACAAGTTCGTAGGTGATAGTTTCCACGATCGATGTTTGAGCTTCTTGCAGGGTGACTTCATTTTCCCCAAGTTCTCGGAATGTGGTACTGATTTTAAATCCTTCCAATTCAGTTGCGAATTCCGGTGCAGGATCGCCAAATCCGATCTCACTAGGAGTAGCGGTCGTCGTTGCGGTGAGTTTGGCGGGAGTGATAGTTAGGTCCGCTGGTAGATAACTGACTTCGAAATTCCTGGACTCAAAGACACCCGGGATGATAAAGTGTTGACCGACGTCTGTCCCTGTGACCATGTTGATCGAGAAGAATTCAAGGTTGAATTCATCGTCACTTTCGTCAGATTCTGCACCGAAGTCGTAGTATTTTCCGATCGCTGGATTTTCGCCCTGCTCAGCTAACTCCAGGTCTTTTTCACCAAATATCACCAGGGTATTGTCTTCTGTTTCTTCCTCACCACCATCGCTATTGATAATAGTTCTGGCATTGATGAGGGTTCGCCCGTTGATCATCGTCCGTGCATTGATCAGGGTTCGTCCGTTGATGAGGGTTCTCCCATTGATCATCGTCCGCGCATTGATCATGGTTCGGGCGTTGATCATCGTTCGCCCATTGATATTTACTGATTTGAGTACTTGGTTTTCGGGACTATCCAGGTATTCCAGGAAGGAGGCTGCCGGGACATCGAATGCGGAATTGATCAGTGGTCTGCCGTTGATGAGCGTCCTCCCATTGATGATTGTGCGCCCATTGATCATGGTACGTCCACTGACCATAAAGCTCTTGTTGTTAAAGCTCGCTTTGTTGATCAACGTACGACCATTAAAAATACCCAAAGGCAGCCTGTTGTCTCCCGGTTGTTGAGCTAATGCCAAGTCATTGGAATATTGTGTGAGAATAGCGTCTTTCAAACCCTGAACGTCCACAATCTTGACGGCTTCGGTAGTTTCTATCAGTTCCGGAGTTATGATTACTTCGAAAGTCAATGCATCGCTGATGGATTCGCCATACTCTAAAGCAGACTCATTGACTAGATCTTTTGGCTTCAGGGTAATAGGCAGTGGTGCAACTGTGATGTTGCCGGGGCCATAATTTCCGAAAGCGTCATTTGTACCATCGTACAGCAGACTTCCATCTGGCTGTATGACACCTACATAATTGAAAAAATCTGAATAGGCAAAACTGGTTGGCAGGTGCGAAGCGGTGATGATATAAGTACCGACCTCGGCTTGGTCACTGGTGATGGAACTGGATAGCGTAAGCGGTACGAGGGAATTGTCGAGGTTTCCGGGATCTAGAGTCAGCCCAACGTCTTCAAGTGTCAGAATACTCAGCACCCAATTGTTGTCAACTCTTTCATAAACGCTGGCTGTGAAAGGGTCTACAACCTGGGCGTACTTTTTGGCCAGATCGTTCGCACGGATAGCGACGGTTTTCTTAATAGGCTCAAAGAAAAATACCGGATCCGCGATCCCACCGTCCAGTTCACTGTCCGAAACGGCATTGTTGACCACAGTGATGCTTGGGTTTCCGACAAACGGGGGAACGGTAACTTCCAGATAGCCGAAGCCCATATCGTCAACTTCGAAGGTTGAATTCAACAGTTCTTCTCGTAAGTAGACATTCGACCCCTCATATAAATTGGTTCCTGTGACGATGAGCTTAAACTCAAGCTCTCCGAGGTTTTCACCGGCGTCATAGACTAGCGCAATGTTGTCAGGATTTGGGGCAGCGAGCGAAAGTAATGCCCTGTCAGCCCGAACCATTCCTGACCCGGAATGGGTGTCGTAACCGGATTCATGCATGTCTTGCGCCGTCTCCTTCAGTAAACGACGAATGTCTGCTGGCAAACTCACGCCAGGTTCTCCCAGCCAACCCTCAGGATTTGACGCTGGATAATACTTGAGACGGGCCTGTTTGACCAATGCGGCAACGGCGGCGGCGTGGGGTGCCGCAGCAGATGTGCCATAGAAATTTGGAAGATCATCCCCTTCCAAATCGGGAGCACCAAGGTTGATTGCAGTATTTCCCCCGTTTGGAGCGGTAAAATCCGGCTTGGCGCGAACCTCTCCGTTGGTCATCGTTCCACCTCTGGAAGAGAAAGTGGCGACAGTGAATGGAGCGGTGCCGCTAGGAACAAGTGTCGGATCAAATCCAAAAACCGACGTGTTGGCATAGAGTACTGCACCGACCGTCATGGCGCCTGTTGCATTGGCATGCCCCACAATCGTGGATGCGTTTATTCCATTTAGATCGTTCGGATCAAGTTCTCCCCTGAAAACAACATACTTGAACTTGATGCCTGTGTTAGAGTCCAAGTCGGAGCAACTTTCACATTCCCTGGCTATCAAAAGATCCACGGTGGTCTCCTCAGTGACGGTAAATGAAAGTATCTCAACTGGGTCACCGTTTATGTTATTTCGGTTGAAACCATATAGAGGGGCGCCGAAGTCTTTGAGATAAATGTCCAGATCATACTGGCTACCGGTCTGGTCTATGGAATAGAGCGGGTCGTCCCACTGAAGGGCAATCATGTAGACCGCAGGGCCATTTTGTCCAGGAAAAACTTTAATGGATTGTGTAGAACTGCCATTGTTAAACCGATGCACTCGGCCACGTTCTGTCCATTGATTGCTTTTCAGCGGCAAGTTAACGGACGGATCATCAAGCGGTGTAAATATGCCTTCAAATGATTTGGATCCAAAATTTCCAGCTGAAGTGAAATAGGAAACACCGTTTGCGGCAACCTCATTCACAGCCTTTGCGACTTTTCCATCACTATAGAATGGTTCGGTGACGTAGGTGATATCATCCACGATAATGTCACTCCCCTCTTCGGCTAAGTCGCGGATTCCTTGGGCGAAATCTCCTGCCGTCAGCACGCCAGTCCGGAAACCAAGCTCGGCACCAGGGGCTACGTCGTGTATGAGCTGTAGCATCGCGCGACCTTCGTCTGTTCCAGTTCCAAATCGACTAGGAAGGTCTCTTAAAAAATACAGACTCTCGGGCAAGTCGCCATTGGCGATATCGGTAGCCAACGTATTGGCACCGGCATCGGAACGTGTGGCATAGCTATCGGATATGACGCCGATTTTAATTCCCGTCCCATCAATAGGCTGGTCGCCTTCAAAATGAGAATAGCCGGCTCTAACCAAGTTGGAACGCAGGACACGGTCCCCTTGCGAGGTAGCTATGCCTTTGTTAGCAACGGGAGGGATTGCCGGACGCACATAGTTTATAGCATCCCAATACTGATTTAGCTGCATCAGCTTATCTATGGGAATAAAACCGGCAAGTATCAGTGAATTCGGGTCTTGTTTTAGCTCTTCCTCGTTCGGAGTTACAAAACCTAAACCTTCCAAAATTGCTTTTGCTTCTGCAAACCTATTTTTGACGTAGATCACTTCGATCAGTACTTCATTTCCGACTACATAGAAGATTTCATTGGTTTCTACCGTTTGACCGCGATCAAAAATCTCACTAAGAGCCGTTAATTCGGCGCCGATGATTTCATATATTTTGCCCTGAGAGCAGATACCAAAAATCTGACGGTCATTCACCGTCACGGTGAATGTGGCGGTGGTGGGGCAAGTACCGGTAGTGGATACCTCGATCACATCTCCGTTAGTCACCAAAATGGACTCTGGGCTATCGATCGTCACACCTCCACGCCTAAAAATCAAGTCTTCAGAACTTGCACTGACAAAATCAAACAAGTTCCCGATTGAAGAGGTCCCGCCATTCTCAGTGCTGCAAAGTACAGCTTCAACGACCGATAGCGTAGGAGGTGGGGTGACGGTGACGTTGAGGCTACACTGAGTTGGAGCACAAGCTCCTTGATTATCAATTTCTACAGACACAGTTCCGGAGCTCGACCAAGCTACGAGGATGGTATTGGTGCCTTGTCCGGAAGTTATCTCACCCTCACCACTCGCAATTGTCCAACGGTAATTTGAGGCTACAGTCGACACCGAATAGGCTGTTTCAGATCCGGCACAAACTTCTGTTTCTCCCGCTATCGCGCAATCTGTGACTTGATCAACGGCGTCAGAAGCGGTCTTCACATCACACTCATGCCATCCGACAAATTTGCCATCCAGGGAAACCACTCGAGTGTTGTAAGGAGATCCACTGGCACCTGACGCTGCGTTGCCTTCACCCCAATCTTTTGCACTTGCGATGTGCCCTCCCCAAGCAAGGACAACGGTACTGGTAGACCACCAATTGCCGTTGACAGTAAAAGATATCCTTAATTTAGTGACTGCGCTGGTAGAGGAAATATTGCCCTGCTGGACATATTTTATTTCACTTATAGTGCCGCCATAAATGGCGATTTTCCTTTCGGCATCGGTCAGTTGATTGAAGCTGCCGCTTGGCTGAGGTAGTCCATTTGGTTTTGGTATGGTTCCAAAACTTGGTTTGCCAGAAGCTGGAATTACCTCCTCACAAATTCTGTCGAAACTCGTGATGTAATCAATGGCACTTTTGTTTCCGCTTCGGGTGTCCCATTCGATCTCGACCGTGTGCTTTCCGGTCCGCAAATTTGAAATAGTCAGGCGATAGGGGATGGATTGCCCTTCCAGAAAATGACTGTTGAATGAGTTGGAGTTTCCCGTCGTCCATTTTACAGGGCTTGTTGGGCTTTTGTCGATCCCGCCGTTTTGACCTTGTTGCAATTTAACTGTCGGTGGTTTCACAGTAGTTGCGTAAGAATAATTTGTGGCAAATAGCAGAATAATCAGCAGCTTGTTGCCTAGTAGTAAGAGCGTGCGCATTTGAATTCTATTTAAGGTTGGGTGGCAGAAATAAATAAAAAAGTGATCAGGTTTTGAGAAAACACAGAACCCAATTGGAAGCGCTATCAGCTCATTGAAATGCACATTATTTTACACTAAAGAGCTTTTCGAATATATAAAATAATCTTTATTAAACAACAGGTAGTTGAATCATAAACACCGAACCTTCTCCCGCCGTTGTCTCTACCTTAAGCTCGCCCCCATGCGCCCTCACTATATCATAGCTCAAACTTAATCCAAGTCCCGTCCCCGAGCCTGCGGGTTTGGTGGTGAAAAAGGGCTGGAAGATCTTATCCTTGATAGTTTCTGGGATTCCGTGGCCGTTGTCGGAGACGGATATTTGGATCTGTCCAAGGGTGCCATTGACTGGGAGGGATTGCACATTGCTAACTGTTACTCTCGGTTGATAGTCCGGCGAGGCTGTCCCCGACTTGGCTTTTTCATCTACTGCGTAAAAAGCGTTATTTATCAAGTTCAACAATACCCGACCCAAATCCTGCCGGATGACCTCGACTTTAGGGAGATTTGGCTCCAAATCCGTTTTAAAGTCTGCCTGAAAACTTTTGTCCTTGGCCCGCAGTCCGTGGTAACTCAGCCCCAAGCATTCCTCGGCCAATTGGTTGAGATCGGTCGATTCTTTTTTGCCTTCTGACTTGCGGCTGTGCTGGAGCATCCCTTTGACGATGGAGTCGGCTCGCTTGCCGTGATGATTGATTTTGGAGATGTTGTCTTTGAGGAAAGCCAAGATTTCGGACACAGACTCTGAATTGCCGTCTGCTAGCTCCTCTTTGAGTTCATCAATCAGTTCTTCGCTTACTTCGGAGAAGTTGTTGACAAAGTTCAGCGGATTTTGGATCTCATGTGCGATGCCTGCGGTGAGCTCACCGAGGCTTGCCATCTTTTCGGACTGGATAAGTTGAGCTTGTGTAGATTTCAGATTGCGGTAGGCCTCCGCATTGTCGATTGCCAAGGCAGCGTAGGTGGCGATGCTTCGAAGAATTTCCAAGTGAAAGTCTGTGTACGCATTTTTCTCAAAACTCTGCGCAGTCAGTACGCCAACGATCTTGTCTTTGTTGATCAGCGGGAGATAGACCAGCGACTGGGTATTGTCTCCAGCTGCCACTGCGGGTATCACCTCAATGTAATGGTGATGATCGTTTTCGAAATCGTTGGAAAGTATTTCCTTTTTATTCTTGTAGCACCAGCTTGCAGGGCGATTTTTGTCGTCGAGACTGTAGGTGTAGGCGGGTAACGTTGTCCCATTTTCTTTGGTAGCGGGGAATTCCAGACTTTGCGTGGTTTTATTGAAAATACCGATACCAAATACCGATGCGTCCATGAGTTTGTTGACGTGGAGATACACGGTATTGATGATGTTTTGGATGGATAGAGAGCTGGTGATGTCCTTTCCGATTTCGCTGATCAATTCGATGTTTTTACGTCGCTCCTTCTGTGCTTCTGCCTTGAAATTGGCTTCACGAATGGCTGACTGCTGCCGTTCTCTATCGACCACTCGACGACGTTGGACACGGCCGATCGTCACAGCCAGCAGACCGGCGATAAACACGTAGCTGAGGTAAGCCCACCAAGTCTTCCACCACGGAGCGAGGATCGTGATCTTCAGCGATTTTCCCTCCTCATTCCAGATCCCATACGCGTTGGATGCCCGGACCAGCAATTCATATTCTCCCGGATCCAAGTTCGTGTACCCTACAAAATTGCGGTTGTCGTAGATCCAGTCCTCGTCGTAGCCCTTGAGCATGTGGGCGTACTGGTTTTTTTGGGGATTGGCGTAGTGAAGCGCCGCAAATTCGAAGGCCAGATTATTCTGGTAAAAATCAAGTGTAATGCTTTCAGTTGCTAGGAGGCTCTCAGTCAGGGGTGAGTTTTCCTTCATGTCGATGATCGACTTGTTGGAAATGAACAGGTTGGAAATGATAATCGACGGCGGAGTCTTGTTGGAGCTGATGCTGCTGAAGGTGGTCAATCCGTGCTCGCCGCCAAAATAAAATCTGCCGTCAGCTGCCCGTGTCGAGGCTAGCGACAGAAAAACATCTGCACCCAAGCCATCGGACGAGTTGTAATTAATGAAAGTTATCTTGCCCAGATTCTCGTTGGTTACCATTTGCGACAATCCGCTCTGCGACGCAATCCACATTTCACCATCGTCTCCCTCCACTATTCCCTGGATCAGGTTGGTGGCGAGTCCGTCCGCTTCGGTGTATCGGATGAACGTGTCCGTCGCTGGGTCTAGCTTATTGAGTCCTTCCTGCGTTGCCAGCCAAATCATGCCCTGACTATCGGCATGGATGTCCAAGATGTTGTCGAAAATAAGGGAACTGTTGTCCAGGGGATCATGGGCAAAGTGCTTCACTTGATTGGTAGCCGGATCAATGCGGTCCAAGCCGGTGCCGGCGGTGGCCACCCAGACGTATTTTCCGGCTATCTCTATGTCGTTGACATTGATGCCGTTGATGACCAACTCCTCCTGCTCGGGTAGTTGCGGGGTCTGGAGGAATTGGAATTCGTTTCCATCTTGAGAATTCAAGACTGCAATCCCGTAGAGTGCCGTTTGGTTAGGTTTGTCGGCATTCCACTTGTCAAAGGCATGGCTGTCGTCGGTGAGGTATCTCAGGGTGTATTTTCCCGGCTCCAACTGAACTGAACCGAGTTCTACCCGGTTTTTAGGATCGCCACCGGCATAATAGGTGTGGTCAAAATCACCCATCAGCCAGACCGTGTCTTTGACTTCATTTTCGATCCAGCCATAATCAGCCCGGCTTACACCGTCAATCTCACCGACTGCCATGAGCCAATAAGTTCCGGATTTGCTGATTTCGAAGGATTCGGACAGATTTTGGTTGTCTACGATTTTTTCGATTGAAGCGATTTTCTGGTCGGTTGCGATGAGCTTTTCCACCTCGGCGACCACTTCGTCCGGATATTGCCTGGTTTGCTTGCTTGCAACGCGTTTGATGGTATTGGTTTTTGTATCTAAGATGTTCAGCCCGCTGTTTGTACCAATCCACACCTGCCCTTTGCCGTCAGGCTTCAAAGCCCGCACCTGGTTGTTTGAGATCGTGTTTTCATCGGTGGAATCGGTCTTATACCGCCTGATTTCCTTATAATTTTTATCCAACTCGATCACACCGTCTCCCCAGGTGCCGAGCCAAAGTGAGCCGTCACTGGCTTCTGCGATACTTCTCGCCGAGCCTCCAAAAAAATCTTCTTCCACCTTAAAGGTAACCCGCTCAAAGGACTGTTGAAGCGGATCATAAACTGTGAGTCCATTCCCCCGAGAGCCGACATAAACCCGTCCCGGGGTGATTTTCGAAGCTTGAATGCCAAAAACTCCTCCGGCACTCAGACTATTGGGGTTGCTGACATCGTGGCCAAGGTATTGAAAAGGCTTGTTCACCGGGTCGTATTTGACCAAACCAGACTCCCTACTGCCGATCCAAAAAATGCCGCTTTGGTCGATCATGAACTGTGTGAGCGTGATGTTCCAGCCATACGTCCGCATGATCACTTTTCCTGCGATTTCAATCTCGGTATAGTGATCGCTGATTCCGTCAAACTTCAGCATGCCTCGAAAATTATTGGAAATCCAGATGTTGCCCTGCGGATCTGCTGCGATCATGTTCCAGTTATTCCAAATTTCTCCAACTCGGGACTCATACTCCTTGAGTGTTTTGAAGGTTTCTGTTTTGATATCGTATTTGTAGACACCGTTGCGGGTGGTCATCCACAGGGTGTTCGATTGATCTGCATAGAGGCCAGTGATGAGGTCGTCGTCCACGAAATTTATCCCACCAAATTTGTCGGTGGGCACTGGCTTGAAGGCCTTTTCGAGTTTTTTCTGACGCATGAGTCCGTTGGTCGGAGTAGACAGCCAAAGATCCCCGTTGTGATCCTCCGCCAGAGCGGGCGAGAATCCGGTATGCACAGACTCGGCTGCGTTCGGGAGTTCATAGTTCGCATAATTCCAAGCGTCTGTGCCCGGGTCATACAGTGCCAGTTGGACCGTGATACTGGTGAGCCATAGCCGGTTTTGAGAATCGATCAAAAACTTAAACCCTGCTACTTCTGAATTGGGGGTGAAGTTAAATGTTGGAGCGAAATCGTAGTTCTTAAATTCGTTGGTCTTGCGGATATATTTGGAGACTCCCCGGTTGTTGCTCACCCAGATGTCGTGATTGTCATCCTCGAGCAAAGCCCAGACAAAGTTGTTTTGGAGACTGCTGGCATTGCCGGGAATGTTTTTGAATGTCTGAAATTTGTACCCGTCGTATTTTTGCAGTCCGTTGGCAGTGCCGATCCAGATCAAGCCGAAACTATCCTGTATAACCGCATTGACCGTCGGAGACGCTACCCCGTCTGCTACGGAGAGGTAGGCGGGTTCGATGGTTTGGATTTTGTCTTGGGCCTGCGTCGAATAAGTCAGGCTGAGGAGAAGCAAGAGGAGCAGGAGGGCGTGCGTGATAGGTGAATTGGATCGATTCATAGCAAACTATCGGTTGGGACTTGTTTGGTTTGGGGAATTTTGGGCAAAGATTTAACACTCATGCATTGAGGAATTGCTATTGAAAAACAGGAAGCCTAAGGGCTAAGTTTGGGTGAAAACTCTGTAGAAGTGATTCGGTAATCAAACTCCAAATCCAACGTTATCAGGATAGGATTGGCAATGCAAAATCACCAGAATAGGCTGGCGTACTTGGGTATCAAAAAATAGTGGCCTAGGTAATTTAAGTTAAGTTTTTGAGTATTAACAGATAAGTCCAACTTAAAAAAACCACGGCGCTTTGGAGAGTATGAAGAAATGGCTAAAGTTCACTGGCTCCTATGCTGCTCTAGCCAGCGTTAAGACTGCATTATTAGATAAATCAAAGCTTCGTTTTTTCCGCCGATTTCTTTTTTGTGGTTCGGTAAAAGTGACGGCGGCTTGGTACATTTTTCCAGTTTGATCTCAATCCAGCACAAAAGTTGACAGTCAAGCACCAGAGTGCAGAAGGCGCATTTCGTCTACCCGCAGGATTAAACCGCTATCAATACTATAAACTCCGTTCCTTTTCCTCCTTTCGATACCACTTTCAACTCCCCTCCATGTGCCTTTACAATATCATGGGTGATCGAAAGTCCAAGGCCAGTCCCTTCGGTTCCTTTTTTGGTAGTGAAAAAGGGCTGAAGAATTTTGTCCCGGATCTCCTTTGGAATCCCGGTGCCGTTGTCTGCTACTGAGAGCAGTACTTTGCCGCCTTCCAAAGCTGTTTTCACCTTCAATTTCGGGAGGTAGGTTTCCAACCCTCCAAGGGTTCCAAACCCTTGGAGGGTTTTCTCCCGCATCGCATCAAAGGCATTGTTGCAGAGATTGAGGATCACTCGGGAGAAGTCCTCGCTGATCAGCGATACGTCGCCTACTTTTGGATCCAGTTGCACCTCGATGTCCACGTTGATTGGAGACTTTGCGGCCCTCATGCCATGGTAGGCGAGATTTACAAATTCCTTCACGATCGGATTGAGTGCTTTCGGTTCCCGCTTGCTGCCCGACGCCCGACTATGCTGAAGCATGGAAGTGACGATTCCATTTGCTCTGCTGCCATGCTCATGAACTTTCTTAAGATTTGACCTGATATCTTCCAAAATTTCGTCCACCAAAGTCTCGTCTCTTGATTCTAGGCTCTTGGCTCTTTCTTCCAATGCTTCCTCAATCATCTCAATACTCACCTCCGAGAAGTTGTTGACAAAGTTCAGCGGGTTTTTGATCTCGTGGGCGATGCCTGCGGTGAGTTGGCCGAGGCTGGCGAGTTTTTCCTGCTGCACGAGTTGCACCTGTGCGGCCTTGAGGTCGGTCAGGGCTTTCTCGGCACTAGCTTTTGCTACTTTCAGTTTTTCCAAATCTTCGGCAGCCCGGAGAGCATTGGCCTCGGCGATCTTTAAATCACTGAATCGGGTGAAAGTCAGGTTAAAGACCGATGCAAACCTTATCAAAAGCTCGGTGCTTTGTTGAGGTGGTTCTTCAGGGGTGGTCAGCATGAGCATTCCTTTGGAAAAAAAGGCCGCGGTCTGTACCCGCTTTTCACCCAAAAGAGAATGATCAAATGGAATTCCTATTTCATTTTCGCAGTACAAAATCCAGTCGTTGAGTTTTTCGTCTGTCAAAACAATGGACAAAGATTCTTGCCCCCCTTTCCATGCGTTGTATAGCTTTCCTAGAACATTCGCTTCGGCAGTACTTCCGGTAAAACTCGTTTTGATAATAGTACCTCGTTGCTCGGTGGACCAAAACTCGATCGTCTGTTGATCTTCGGACACGATACCGATATTGATGCGCTCGTGTTTCACGCCGAGGTGGATGAGCTGCGCAAAAAGCACGGCGGCCGTTTCGGCCAGTTCATCCGAAGTCTGCATTGCGAGGGTTCGGCTTCTGACTTTTTCCAAAGCCGCTTCGATCTGTGCTTCTCTTGCTTGGGATTCTGCTTTTTGCAGATCAAGGAAACGGGTGAAGGTCTGCTCGAAGACTTTTGCGAAGCGTTTGAAGATGTCATGTGCGTCGGGTACCGGTTCCAGGGTGATAAACAATAGATAGCCGTATTTGAAAAAAGTCGCATGATCAATTTGCCGCCTTGGAAAAGCGCCGCCGTTTTCTTTCATTTTGATGAGCGCATCGCCCATCACCGGGAGCGTGCATAAGTATTCGTAATGTACGGCACATGCTTCATCGGCAAATTCCTGAATGTACATTGATTCTCCCCGCTGCCCTGCTTCGAAGTAGCGCAAGAAAACATTTTCGCGCGGTGTCTTATAGGTTGGCATGGTGCCCATTTCGGAGCTGAACCATTCTGTCGAATCGGTCTTGCCGTAAATATTGAAAGCACATCCTCTGGTTTTGATCCCCAATGCCCTCACCTGACTGTCGAGCAAAAACGATGTATCTGCCAATTCATCACTGTGTTGCATGGCCATCGTTCTGGCACGGACTCGCTCCAGCGCCAGTTCTATATCTGCTTCTCTTGCCTGTGCTTCTGCTTTTTGCAGGTCAAGAAAGCGGGTGTAGGCTTGTTGAAATACTTTTCCCACGCGCAGCAGCACTGCATTCTCCTCGGCAGAGAAAGGAGTACCTGCGTATTTCTCGATGTAAAGTCCTACATCGTCGAGCAAAACGGTGGAGATGGCCAGCGCCGGTTTGCTGAAAATGGTTTCCTGCGCTTCTTTGGTAAGTGTGGGAATGAATTGAAATAGGTCTTGATAGAACTTGTTTTTGACTTCGAACGGCAAGAGGTTGGCAAAGAAGGATTCCCCTTTCGCCTTGGCTTCGCGAAAGCTGTTCCAGTGTGGAGAGTCAAAGTAGGGAATGGTAATCTCGGATGGCACGCCTTGCTGCTGATCTGCCAGCCAGATGTGCATGTCCTCCCGCTCCTGATAGTCGATGATAAACCCAGCATGCTCGACTGGTATCTTAAGAGCCACCAATTGCTCGAATACTACTTCGATGACGTTTTGGAGCTCTTCACTCCGGTGCATCGAAAGACTTCGGGCACGCACTCTTTCCAGCGCCAGCTCGATTTCTGCTTCGCGGCCTTGTTCCTCTGCCTTTACCAAATCCAAATACCGACGATAGGTCTGCCCAAAAACGGAAGTGAATCGCTGGGTAATGGAGATTAGCTCAGGCTGAAATTCTCGAGGGCTGAAGGCGTAAAAAAATCCTTGCTCGAATATGAAACAGTGCTGGATCTCTCTTAGGGGTAAATTATCAATCGGGATCTTGATCTTATAGTCAGGTGCGCTGTTGAGCATTTGGTAGTAGTTCAGCAGATCCTCTCCTTCCAAGACATAGACATGAAGAGGAGTCTGAGCTATCCAAGCTCTGCGGGCATTTTTCAGCAAAGGATGGAGAGACATGTCCAAGTTGCCGATATGCATTTTTATCTCTTCGCCGACTTTGGAAGCTGTCCAAAGCTGATTGTTTTCATTATCATGGTTGAGGATGCCGATACCGAAGCGGGTGCCTTCATCCACGCCCAGGGCAGTGAGTTCACTGAACATCTTGACGATACACTTTCCAACGTCCTCACTGCTATGCATGGCCATGGTTTGCGCCCGGACTCTTTCCAGAGCCGCTTCGATATGTGCTTCTCTTGCTTGCACTTCTGCTTTTTCGATATCCCGAAATCGAGAATAGGCCAGCGAAAAAACCTGATGAAATCGCTTAAATAAAATCAAGGTCGCTTCTTCGAGGGACTCATAAAGTGTCAAGCCCAGTCCACCTTGCCCGATGGACAGAAAACAATAGCTCAATTCTTTGGCTTCCTCTAGGAGGGGGTCAGGAAAATGAGTCTCTGATTTTCTGTGATTTATAAATTCTTTGAGCTCCTTGCCACTGATCCGGTTGGTAAAATGGGCATTTTCCGAAGCCAGCATTTGTTGGACCATACCGTGCTCGACCGGACTTTTGAGATAGGCTGTTTTCTCCACGGTCTCTTGGTCATAGGCGGTGAAATACTGGTAACAGAGATAAACTCCAGCTTGCTCATCGATGATGGCAGTCTGCACGTTTCTGATGCTCTTGATACCAAACCCACTCAGTTCATCAGAGATTACCCGACATACCTTCAGCATATCGTCGGGGCTTTTCATTGCCATCGCCACGGTACGTACCCGCTCTAGTGCTGCTTCGATCTTCAGTTCCTTGTTTTTTTCAAGCAGCTCGGCCGTTCTTTCCTGCACCGATTGTTGGAGTCGCTGGTTTTCTGCACGCAAGGCATCTTTCCCAAAAGCCTCTCCCTCCATCGCTTTCATGTCCGGAAAAGAACCGTGCTGGTGCTGAACGATCCAGCCGGTTTCGGTTTGCTCCAAAAGGGAAGACATCCGAAAATGCCCGTAAAAGGACCAGTCTCCGTCGACTTCTACATACATGTCGGTAAACTCGTTGACCATCACAAATTCCCCATAGGCGCTGGCTTCCACTTTTCGGTTGCGGAGCTCAGCTTTGCCTTGCATCTGATCCGCCATGGCAAGGGTATAGTCCAGGATCTCCTGCCGACTGTGCCAGATTTCCTCCTTGGTGCCACCGATGTTGTAGTAGTCTTCTTTGATAAAAGCCGCCCAAGTGTCGATGTCTCCGCTCAGGTAGGTGGTCCAATAGGTGTCTAGCCACTGCGAGAATTCTTCTACGAGTGTGGGTGTAATGTTCATGAACTGGACTTTTTGGAAAAAAAAGAAAATTGTTACGAAGGATATTACGAGACCAAACGAAGAGCTTAAATCCGATTGCAAATGAGTCAAACGGAGGGAGAGAGAAATCAGAATCAGCGAAAGGCCTCCGCGTACTGTGGAATCAAAAAATAGTGGCTTGCTTAATTTAAGACAAGTTTCTGAATAATAACCCTTGGGACTAAGTAATCCCCTCAGGTAACTTTTGGATAGCCAAGGGCAAATCATGTGACAGAACTTCTGAAAACTACGCTCGGGATCGGGTTTTTCCACTCGATAAAAGCACCGACAACGAGCCGATAATTGCACCCAGATTGGCGAAGTGATCCATGTAGTCTAAAAAACCCAGGGTAAATGCAAAAAGCACGTATCCCAGACAAGCAACGAATCTGCCGGTGGGAAAGGGATTTTTGCGAAATGAAAGCGTCATCAAGAAACCCACACAATAGGCTAACACCATCGGTGAGGAGCCAGCAACCCAATAAACCGGGTGCGCATACATGCTAAAAATGGCTCCGGAAAGTAACGATACGAGCAACAAGGTCAGCGTCTTTCGGCTTCCAAAGATCACTTCCACCCGCTTGCCGAGAAATGCAAACACCCCGATATGGACTAGTCCCAACACTGGCCCGGTGGATGCCAGTCCGTAGGTAAGCATTCGCCACCAGCCGCCATTTGTTACTTCCGGCCTTCGAAGTGCGCCCCAATGCGCCAGATCGGGATTGTCCAAGTAGCCTCCCAGCACTCCGCAAAATCCCATAATCACGGTCATCGTGAGCATGATAGTCAGGAAAATGGGTGTGACCACATATCCTCGGGAAAATTGAAGTGCGGAAAGGCTGATGTTAACCCAGGAACCCTTTTTGAACTTTCTTATACGGGAGCTTGGGATCGGCAAGTCTGGATGTCCTCCCAAAAGAAACAATAGAAAACCCGCTGTTCCGATCAGCCAGGTGTAGAAAATCCACGCGCCTGAAGAGCCGGCACGGTCGGCAAAGGGTTCGTCTACCGCTTCCAGGATGACAAATTGGTTTTGCTTGTTGACCCGAATGCGATTGGCAATGGCTCGGTTGTAATAGAAGAAATCTTCCGACTTCGGAATTCTTTTGAAATAGGTGACTTTGTGGAAATTCCAGTTTGCCATCTTTTTTAGACTTGCTTCCTGAAAGGCCTTCAATGCCGCGTCTTTTTTTGCTTTGGTTGCCCGATTGGACATGGACATGCTGTGCCTGACACCGTACCAAAACTCGGGAGATTCGGGGACCGAATCACTTGGGCTGCTCAGGAAAGGGCTGGCAAAAAGTAGATGGAAATTCAACTTCGAGCCTTTTCCAGTGGTAGAGATATCTGTGAAATAGGTCCCCCACTTTCGCGGAATGGCAAATTCCTCGATCGTATAGAAATTACCAAAGGGTGCCTCGGCAAGCTCAAGCGGGGAGGAAACCTCAACTAAGCGACCGAAGCGATCCGTGACATAGCTGCTGGTCGCCAACAGTACCGCCACAGCGGTAAAATAAGTTAAATAGCTTATGCCGTATCGGCCGCGATCTGAGTCAAATCGGTAAACTATCCCCAAGAGTCTATACCTGAAAATACTGAGAAGGGGCACTAGAGGCAATAATAGAGGTAGTACAAACCCCCAAACGCCAGCCATAAACTGGTATTCAAGCTTTGGGCTGAGTGGAACCAAAGTGAAGTACCTGATCAGGCCATAGACTGGAACCATCCCAAGCGTAGTCACCAAATGGGCAGGGAGCAGTAGCTTAAGTTTTAGGAGATACTCTTTCAAACAACAGCGGAGATAAAAACCAGATAAATATATCTTTTTAGTTAAAAAAAGACCGACCACTTTTAGTGATCGGCCCAGTACTTTCATCGAGGTAATTTATTGTCCGACCATAAAGACGGCGTTACTCAAAACGAGTTTTCCGCTTTCCCAGAAGCCTCGGAAGATCGGGTTATCCACAAAATAGACGATCTGACCACGTCCTTGTCCTTCAGCTCCTATCGCCAAAGATTCTCCCATCTTAGGTTTGAGTTTGTAGCCGATGTAGCCGGTTCGGTAGGATTCGTTGGAAGCGACAACCCCGGCGTTGGCTCCTCCAGTCAGATAGGTAAACCGGTTGGAGTTGTTTTTCAGGGTGTAAAACTTACCTCCTGTGCCGTAGCCCAGCGGGTGGGTTTGATCCATCTTGATTTCGTAGATCGCTCCGGCGGTGCCAGAAGAGATCTCTAGACGTTCTCCTTCGGTGTACGGCTCCAGTCGCTCCTGCTTGGACAATTCTGTAGCCGCTTTCTCTGCTGCTTTTTTCTCCTCGTCAGTGTCAAAAGTTTTCAAGGCAAATCCTTCTTTGTTGGCGAATAGATTAAGAGCCCCGTCCATGGCAATCAACTTTCCGCCTGCTTTGACCCAGTCGGTGATTTTCTGTTGGGCGGAAGCATTGAGTGCCGGGCCATAGGTCGATGGCAATATGAGCACGTCGTACTTGCTGAGGTCATACCTTGCCATGGACTCAGCATCCAGATTACTCACGGGGTAGTCCAAGTCCTTTTCGAAGAAGTGCCAAATCTCTCCGAAACTCAACGAGGAAGTACCATTTCCGCCAATCAGCGCCACTTTTGGTGCCTGGATCACTTTGATATTTGGGGAGCCAAAGTCCTTGCCTTTGTCCACATAGCCTGTCTGCGTGGTCGCCAGTTTTACGCCGAATTTATTGGCTGCGTCGATTACTTTTTTGTCAAAATCGGCGACGTATTCATTACCGCCTTTGGTGATAATCAGGGAGCCTGCCGGAAAGCTTTTCCCCTCTACTACAAAAGGATATTCCGCATATTTCACCCGGATCTTGGCAGTGAGCAAAGCCGATAAAAATGCAGCATCGCGCGTTCCTTGCCATTGGGCTAGGTATGCCACCGGAGTTTGGCCAATCGGATTTGGGGTGAACGTAGGTTTTTGGTATTCGCCTCCTGCATCCAATCGAGTCTCCAGCGCAAAGGCCTGAAGGCCGTAGGCGTAGGGCATTGCCCAGCTTGTAATGTCGTAGGTGATCGAGTCATTGAGCGTCGGGTTTGGCTCGAAAAGCACTTGAGCCAAAACGGATTTTGGTTGGTAAGCGTTGATGACGATGTCCTTCTCGGTAGTCGCAAATGACACTCCGGTTTTCCCACTTTGGTACTCGAAGCCCTTCAAGCCGGATTTTGCTCCAGCTTGGCCATATTTGATTCCGTTTTTGTCCAGAAGCTCGAGCAATTTTTCCACCTGCGCAGGATTGCTTTCTCCTTTGATCACAAAGCTTTTGTACTTGCCTTTTGGGTTGCTGGAGTTGTTTTTGAAATAGCTTGCAAATTCGTCTACGAGACGTTTTGAGTTTTTGCTGGTCACTTCCGCAGCCGACATCGCGGCGGTATAGTGTCCGGCAATCCTGCTGCTTAGGGTCACGGTGTCTCCTACGGAGTTGTATCCGCCGACGCCAGCTCTACCGCCGCCGCCCTGCTCGATCGTCATGCCGATGGCGCCGTTGTACATCGGATACGTGTCGCCATAGGATGGGTAGAGCAAGTCAAAACGTTCTTTCGTGAAGTAAAATCTTCCCATCTCGTCAAAGTATTTGGCGGTATTTCTTCCAAAAATATCCTGGAACTCATGCTGAAATGGGGTCAACTGCTCGTGCAAAGGCTCAGCTGCGGGAGCCATATAAAAAGGTTGATCGATCCCCTGCTCGTGAAAGTCCAAATGCAACTGTGGCATCCACTGTTGATACACTTTCATCCGTTGTTGCGATTCCACCTGCACCTGCCAAGCCCAGTCTCTGTTTAGGTCAAACAGGTAATGATTTGCACGACCTCCTGGCCAAGGCTCGTTGTGCTCTTGGGACTGAAGGTCTGGCTGGAGCGTGGTGTTCATTTTTTGGTTGTACCAGTTGGAGTAACGATCGCGGCCATCAGGATTGATGCAGGGATCTAGGATGATCACCTGATTTTTCAGCCATTCCTGTGATTTGGTATTGTTGGGATCGGCGAGCGTATAAAAGGAAGAAATGGCGGCTTCCATTCCGACAGACTCGTTTCCGTGGACGTTGAAAGACATCCAGTTGATCGGGATCTCGTTGCTTGGACTTCCTTCAATCAGGCCAGCCCGCTTCAGGTTGTCGGTGCGGATCTCCTCCAACTTGGCCATGTTTTCCGGGCTGGAAAGGATGGCGATGATCAACGGACGTTTTTCGTTGGTTTCGCCGTATTGGATCAGCTTGATGTTTGGGTTTTGCGAAGCCACATATTCAAAATAGTCGACCATGCGGTGATGTGGTGTAAACCGGTCTCCTGGCTTGTAGCCCAAAAACTGCTCGGGGGTCTGTAGCTGCGCAAAGGCTCCAAGGGCGGTGGAGAAAGTCAGGAAAAGTAAGAGTAAGTTTTTTTTCATAGGGTAGGTGGATTCAGTGGGTAAGATAAATGCTTTTGGGTCTTGGATTCATACCGATCGGGGAATTTTGCGTTTTGGGTGCCGGTCAATTCTCCAGTTTTATTGTAAAAATCTTAGAATTCGGTTCCCTGATCTAACTTGCCAATCAGTTCGAAGTGAGTTTAACAAAATAGGCGTCCGCCGCTGCCAGAAGCCCGTTTGTCTCAGCTCCTAGCTCAGTCGACAGTTCTGCTTCCAGCATGCGCATCGCATCCATCACTTTGGCTTGGAGCGATTTGCCTGGATAGCTTAAATGAATCAATACGGTCCGTTCGTCGACTTCACCGCGTTTCCGTTTGAGGAGGTTTTGAATTTCTAGTTTTTTCAAAAGTGGAGTGAGGGTGCCCGAGTCCAGGCTAAGCTTCTTGCCCAGTTCATGGACTTTCAACCCATCTTCTTCCCAAAGAATTTGAAGGGTCAAAAATTGCGGGTAGGTCAAATTGAAGTCGTTTAATGTCAGCTGTATCCTTTGAATCAAGATTCGGGAAAGCGTGTATAGCGTCTTTGAAAGTCGCACGGAAGGTAGGGAGTCTAGTTGCATTTGGAATAAAAGGATTTGATACAATCTATTGGGAAAAAATTAGAAAACCAATCGGCTATACTGTTTATGCTTGTATTGTGTTAAGTTGATTTTACGAGTCTGGCCTAGAAATTATAGCCACAGATGTGCTGGTTATCTGCGACATCAAAAGTCATCGGTTGACAAAAAATTACAAGGATAAAAGAATCCCTCCAGATTTTAAAAACCTGGAGGGATTGAAAGGAAGTTGCCCTCCGATGTGGACAAGTCTGGAATATTACATCAAGGAGTAACCATTTTGATAGGAATAGTGCAGTTTGGTATTGGCATTTGGATCATTGAAAACCTGCGCGATCGGATCCCATTTGAGCGGTTTTTGCATCTCATGGGCAATATTTCCAATCGTGCAGACGGTGCATGTGCTGTGTCCCACTTCCACGGGGACGATCGGATCTTTCCGTTTTCTCACACAATCGATGAAGTCTATATGATGGGCCTCGAAGGTGAAGTTTTCCGGCTCCTTCCCAATCTCCAGTTCTTTGATCGAGGTGTCATAGTTTCCTCTGGAAACGTTGATCCATCCCTTTTCTCCCACAAATTTGACTCCCGCCCTGGTGCCATCGTATTTGGTTAGCAACATGTCTGTTCCGGTAGCATATTTGTAAGTAAGAGGGGAATCTCCCGATGCGGGAATGATTTCCACGGGGCCGTTTCGATCCATGCTCAGTCCCCACTGTGCGATGTCAAACATGTGGGCACCCCAGTCGGTCATCAGTCCGCCGCCGGTTTCTTTGTACCAGCGCCAAGCTCCCCAAGCGGCCTCGTTCTTTTCAGGATCGAGCGTTATCCCTGGATTTAGGAGGTCATTGAAATGAAGTTTTGGAAGTGGGCCAAGCCATTTTTTCCAATCCAATCCTGCAGGCACCGCTTCTTCCGCCAAATCGTAGGGCTTGGGATGTGGGTTTTCTCCTACATAGACCAAGACTTGGCTGATCTTGCCTAGCCTTCCTTTTTGGGCATGCATTGCTGCCGTCTGGAAATTAACTGCTGCGCGCTGCATGCTTCCGACGGCGAGGACCACACCATTGGAGCGGACAGCTTTGACCAACTCCTGGCCCTCTCTGATTGTAAATGTCAGCGGCTTTTCCAAATAGATATCCTTTTTGGCTTTGCAGGCATCGATTGCCATCAGCGCATGCCAGTGATCCGGCGAGGCAATTACTACCGCGTCGACTTCGGGATTGGCCAAAAGTTCTTTGTAATCTTCATACAACTTCGGTGCCTTGCTGGCGGCTCCGGCAGCTGCTTGGTTTTTCTGAACTCGGAGGGCAAATCGCTCTCGCTTCACCGCATACACATCTGCTCCCGCCACGACTTCCACTCCGGGGATTTTCATGAAATTGTTCAACAGGCCCATGGCCTGGCGTCCGACTCCGATGAATCCCAAGCGGACTCTCTCGTGTGCTGTCTTGAACAAAGGTTGGGTTGTAGTAGCGGAGCTGAGCCCGGGAAGAAGGCTTAAACCTGCGGTGGTCAACAGGCTTGCACCTAGGAATTTTCTTCTGGAAAAGGAGGAGTTACTCATGGTTAGATTTTGGGATAGGATGTTCTTGAAGAGGTGGAGACAATCGATTCACTGAGTTTGGAAACAGTGTTTTTAAAAGGCTGAAATCTCCTCTTTCGATTAGTCGCAAAAAAATAGGAAGTTTTGCTGAACTCATTATCCTGCACTAACGGTTACCTTCATAGAAATTTTCTATTGAAATGCCCATTAGAAATTTTCCTCACACAAAGAGATAATTATTTGGGGCATTCCATACGCCGAAAAAAAGCAACTATATAAAAGTGAAATGACCATCCAACAACTTGAGTACCTGATTGCTGTCGATAAACATCGACATTTTGGAAATGCGGCCGAATCCTGTTTTGTGACCCAGCCGACGCTAAGTGCGCAGCTCGGAAAACTGGAAAAAGGATTGGGCGTAATTCTCTTTGACCGGAGTAAGATGCCTGTGATCCCGACTGAAATCGGTGTGCAGATCATCGCTCAAGCCAAGAAAGTAGTTTCGGAAAGCAAAGGAATCATGGAACTGGTTGCGCAGCTGAAGGGCGATATCTCCGGCACGATCAAACTGGCGATCATTCCGACGCTTGCACCTTATCTGCTGCATTTATTTGTCCGGAAATTTTTAGAAAAATATCCTAACGTAAAACTGGAAGTACGGGAAATGGTCACGGAGGAAATCGTCCGAAGGCTGAAAAATGACGAGATCGATTTGGGGATAATTGTCACCCCCCTGGATGAGCCCGGCATCGTAGAAAAGCCGATGTTCTACGAGAAATTTTACGCTTATTTTTCTCAAAACCATCCTTTATTGGGCAAAAAGGAAGTGAAGGTTGAAGACCTGAAAGGAGAAGACCTTTGGGTCTTGCAGCAGGGACACTGCTTTCGGGATCAGGTGCTCAACTTTTGCGATCAGTCGAGCACCGGGCACAAAAACTTCCACTACGAAAGCGGTTCGCTGGAAGGCTTGAAAAATATGGTCAACCGATACCTGGGGATGACACTCCTGCCGGAGTTGGCCACGCATGACCTTTCTCCGGAAGAAAAAGCCAGACTCCGGCCCTTTGAAGGAGTCGTGCCGACCCGCGAAGTCAGCATCATTCTGAACCGGAGTTTTCTGAAGCAAAAGCTTGTTGAATTACTTTATACTGAAATCACCGAGTCTATTCCGGAGGAGATGACCTCCAAGGCGCATGGGAAAATCGTGCGATTTAAGTAATGCTATTGCTTGATCAAGATATAGCGATCAGCCAGATCTCCGTCAATCCGATTGCCGTCTTTGTCGAGGTGCCAGATTCGATTTTCACCTACCTTATATTTACCGGGTGCACCTCCGATGAGTCCATTCAGGGTGACGATTGAGCCGGTTTCGTCCCAAGTGAATTTACCGGAGAAGATTTCCTCGCGGTCGTCATTCAAGCCCATGTGATGGGTTTTTAGCACAAACCTACCGTTCTTATTTAGCGTCACCCAGGTTTCGATCCCTTCGCAGCTTGCGCAGGGAAGTGTTGCGAAATACGTTCCTGGCCAATCCACCGAATTCATGGAATTGTCGCCTACCGTGACGGGCATTTCCATGATCTCTGGAATCGTCTCGGCGAACGTGTCCTGTGCGGGCTCGATGACGATTTCTGATTCAGAAGCAGTTTCGTTGGAAGGAGAAGTACAGGAAAAGGTAAGCGCTAAAAAACCGAAAGTCGCTGCAAACGATAAATTTTTCATAGAAAAGGCTTACCCAAATTTTGCACCAAAGCTACTGAAAAACGCTATTTTTTCATTTGAAGCACCCAATATGCCACAAAACTCCTGCCGGCTCGATGATGAAAAATTCACTGCCCCAATCCTGATGCTTGATCGGCATGACCTTCACTCCGGGAAATTTTGCAGGGAGATCCAAGGAAGTGATTTTTTGGAAATAGGCCGGGAGGTCCGCTACTTCGAGGAAAAGCATGGAGTTTTCGCACCAGTCTTTCACATAGTAATCCTGGAGGTAAAAGCCGATCTCAGGGGAGATGGAGACATAGGCAAAGCCTTTACCGTGGTGGTGCAGTTCAAACTCCAATGTTTCGTAGAATCGGCAGCTTTCTTCGAAGTCCTTCGAGCCGACGAAAGTCCGAATCGATTTCCCAGCCTGTATCATACCCCAAACTGAGTCAAGTGATGATCTAGGTGTTTGTAAAACTGATTGTTCCACTCCTCGGCGGTCATCTTGCCAAAGGACAGAGACTCCTTGCCCTCGAAATGATCCCGACCAAGAGCTAAAGTATGCTCGACGTATTTGATCAACCTGGCTTTTTCGTCTCCGAAATTTTTGCGCTCCTTGATAATGAAAGCCGGAGCTGTTCGTGAGTTTTTTGGATAGGGGACTTCATTGACCACAGGCTTTTTGACAAAAGTCTTCAACATCAGACGCATGAAAGCATTTGGTCTTGGGTGCTTGTTGGTAAATGCCATTTCATAAGGTACAGAACAGTGAGCGAGCATTTGGTCTACCGCCATCTTACCCCAAAGGCCAGGCGATTCCGGCTTCAAGCGGTTGATTCTGTCTATCAGTTCGGCGGTTACGAGTGGGTCAAAGATGTTTTTCATAAGCTTGAGCTTGAGTGCATTCTAAGGTAAGGATGATTTTGCAGTCGATTAAAAATTTTGTTTTTAAAATAGTTTATAATGTAAACCTATTTATATTTGTTCCGTTCAGCTAACATAAATGGAAGAGACTATGGAAAAAGAAATGAGTAGCAAAGAGTCCCTGACCTTGATCACGGAGATGATCAACAGGGCAAAACGGGAAACGGCCGGGGACGGGGGATTTCAGATGCGGCTGTGGGGCTGGGTGATCGCGATCTGCAATTTTGGGCATTTCACCTTGTACAAGTTGGGATACGAGCATCCCCATTACGTGTGGATCTTGGTAGCTCCAGCAGCGGTGGTGAGCTTTTGGAAGGGATTCCAGATTGCAAAGAAAGCCCGAGTCAAGTCCCATGTGAGTCAAGTGATCAACCAACTGTGGATCATGGTGTTTGCAGGGATCATGATCACCTTGGCTTTTATGCCCGTGATCGGGTACAACCAAAACCCCATAATCCTGATCCTAGCCGGAATCGGCATGTGGACCACAGGATCGCTGATCCGGGTAAATTTGGTTCGTGGAGGTGGAGTGTTACTTTTGCTCGCCGCCGTGATCGCATTTATGCTGCCCGTGTCGGCGCAGTACTTACTTTCCGGCGTGGCCATGGTTTTGGGCTATCTGTTGCCCGGTTATTATTTGAATAAAAGCTATCGTGAGCGCATTTAAACCACTCGATCCTCTGTTGCACTCCCAGCTGCGCCTGGCGGTAATGTCGCTGCTCATCAGCGTGGAGGAAGCGGAATTTACTTTTCTCAAAGAAAAAACCGAGTCCACCGCTGGCAATCTCAGCGTGCAGCTCGACAAGCTGGAGAAGGCGGGCTATATCGAAATCGAAAAATCCTTTAGGGGAAAGCGTCCGCTGACTACCTGTAAGATCACACAAGTGGGATTAAAGGCCTTCGAAGCCTATGTGGAAAACCTCCGGAATTACATCGAGTAAAAAAAATTTGAATTTATAGTTTACAACATAAACCAATTTATATCATGAAAAATCTAATCCAATTTTTGCTTGTCTTGGTCCTATTCGCAGGATCGCCCGTCTTGGCTCTCGCGCAGCCTTCCTATGAGCTGAATGAAGCTGCGCAAAAGAAACTGGCCCAGTTGTCCTTTTTGGAAGGGAACTGGGAGGGCAGTGGCTGGATGATGGGACAGGATCGTGTACGCTCGACCTTTGAACAGGAAGAATATGTGCAGTTTAAGCTTAGCGGAACCGTGATGGAAGTGGAGGGCATTGGCCAAGCGGAGGGAAAGGTAGTCCACCATGCCTTGGCGGTGATCTCTGTCGGAGAGGGAGAGGGGAAGTTTGACTTTACGTCTTTTCTCCAAAGCGGGGAAAAAGGAACCTATCCTGCCGAACTGATCGACGGAAAGCTCTATTGGTATCCGGTGAAGGAAGTGCGGTACGTGATCGAGATCAATGAGAAAGGACAATGGTTTGAGATTGGCGAATACAATGCCGGAACGCAATGGTACAAGTTTTTTGAGATGACGCTTGAAAGGCAGAAATAAGTCAACAGTCCACAGACGACGGTCAACCGCCTCGTCAAAGCAAAAAGAAACGGCGACTCGAAAGGGCCGCCGTTTTCGCTGCGGTAGACCGTTGACCAAATTAATCCAATAGCACCCGCTCGTTTTTGGGGTATTTGACCTCGTACTGCAGGGAGAGTTTCTTTTGCTCGCCGGGAGCCAAGGTGATCTCCCAAGTGACTTTGCCGGTTTGGGGGTCGAGTGAGCCAGCGGAAAGCTGGACTGGACTTACGGAGATGGAGGAATTGACCGAGACGGGGATTTGGTCTTGGACCTTCAGCGTGACTGGCTGGGATTTGTTGTTGCGAAGGCTGATTTCGTAGCCTCTGTTTTCGGTGATGTTGGAGCCGATCGTTCGCTTTTTGGAATACTCATCGATCTTTTCCCGCTGGATGGCAATCGACTGATCTCTTCCCATCGACACGAGCAACGTGTCTTCCAGTGCGGAGCCATTCAATATAGAACGTCCGACAAAGCCGTCCTCAAAATATAGGTTGCTTTCCCCTTCGAGCAGGCTGTACTGGCTCCAGTCGGCGATCTCGGCGATGAGGAAGGCGTCGTTGTCCAGCTTGGGGATGACCGAATAGCGGTAGTTCGCGGGGACTTCGTAGGCTTTCAAGTCCACCAAGGTCTTTTCCCCATTGGACTTGATGCTATAGGGTTCGGAGACTTCGATCTCGACGGTGGTTTGGTTTTCGATGACTTCGGTCTGCAAAGGAGCGGCGGGTGGCGGTGCCATGGATTTTTTGGCTCTTAATTCCATTTGTGCTCCAGCAACCCTGCTTTGTAATGCTCGTTCCGCTTCAGCACCATATCCAATTACAACCACATCATTCAAAGCTTGAATGTCTTCATTTAACGCAATGTTGATAGTGGAGGAATTGATCGGCAGAGACATAGACTGATAGCCGATTATTGAAGCCAACAGCTGACTAGCGCCGTTTGGCAATGTCAATGAGTAGTTTCCGTTGAAATCCGTCACCGTTCCGATGGTGGTGCCCGGTACTGTCACGCTCGTGCCGGGAAGGGGAGAACCATCCGTTGCGCTGGTAACTCGGCCTGTAACTGAACCGAATATTTGTGTTCTGGGATTGAAAGTTGTGAGCCTCGCATAGTTCAACTCCCATTTCTCAAGCTCGGGAGCCTGTCCGCTTTGGTTGGGGTTGGCGTTGGAGAAGCGCAGTTTGACGTTCTTCCAGTCTACGCCGGTGTTTTGGTAGACTTCGGCTTTGTAGTTGAGAGAAAGCGGTGAACTTACATTTTTCACCCGCACGTCATATTTGGGATACCAGCCGGCATTTGCCACCAGATAGTTCAGCTCAAAGTTGGCCTGTCCCGCTGCAGGAGCTTTGACCCGAATGCGGATCTCTGCAGTGGATTTGTTTTCGCTTTCCAGCATGGCGTGGATCTGGTTTCGCAGACGGGCGACTTCCTCATTTTCCTTTAGCAAGCTGGCGTTGATCTCTGCGCGTTCGGTAGAGATCTTGGTGAGTTCCGCTTCGTAAAACTCCATCGCTTGCTTGAGTTCGGCGACGCTTGCGCCACCTTGCGTACCGCCCAGATTTTTGTTGGCATCGAGCAGGCTGGCTTTCTCTGACAAGATCTCCAAGCGGGAGTTTTCCTTGCTTTGGTTGGCTTGAAGTTCCATTATTTGGGATTCCAATCCTTTTACTTTTTCACTGACCTCCTTTTCGCTCAGGAAGTCAAGTCTTTTGTTTACAGCTTGGATGGTGAAATTGCCCATGCCTTTGGCTTGGATGCTTTTTTCGTCCAGATAGGGAGAGAGGCCTTTGATCAGGATAAGCGATTCTCCGGCAGGGATGTTTCCCTGAGCTTTTTCAAATACCTGGGCACCGGAAAGAAACAGGGTAACTTCCTGAATGCTACTGGTAAAAGTGGTTTCTTTGATTTCCTGTGCATTTACAAAACCTGAAAAAAATAGGCAGATGGCGAAAATGAGTATTGGTTTCATTTCAATAAGAATTTAGGTGAAGAAAGTGAAATTTGGCAGATTGTCAAAATTGGATGTTAAATTCTCTTTTCTCCAGACGTGAGAGGGCTTGCCTTACGCTACGGATTGCTAGTTTTGCAGCAGTTAAAAAATCTTATCCATGACCCTTTTTCAGAGTATCATCATTGCGATTATCGAAGGCCTTACTGAGTTTTTGCCGATTTCGTCCACTGGACACATGATCTTGGCCTCGGCGGCCATGGGCATCCACGAAGACGAGTTCGTCAAAACCTTTGAAGTTTTCATCCAGCTGGGAGCGATCTTGGCGATTGCGCTGATGTACATCAAGCGTTTTTTCAGAGGCTTGAATATCTATTTCAAGCTGTTCGCAGCTTTCCTCCCTACCGCAGTTGTTGGGTTATTGGCTTACGACTACATCAAGGCGTATCTCTTCAATCCCGTGGTGGTGTCGGTTTCGCTCATTTTGGGTGGAATCGTGTTGATTCTCATTGACAAAAAAGTGGTGAATCAAGAAACCAACCTGAAAGATGTCGAGGATATTTCCTATAAGAACGCCTTCTTCATCGGACTGTGTCAGTGTATTTCGATGGTTCCTGGTACTTCTCGAGCAGCCGCGACGATCATTGGCGGTGTGTTCAATGGCTTTGACAAGAAGCAGGCTACGGAATTTTCCTTTTTGCTGGCTGTTCCAACGATGATGGCTGCAGGAGGCTATGATCTGATCAAGTCGGATTTAGCCTTTGATGAAGCCCAGCTGATCATGCTGGCGGTCGGTTTTGTCGTTGCCTTCATCTCTGCCTGGATTGCGGTAAAACTGTTTTTAAAATATGTCTCCAACCATGGATTTACTGCTTTCGGCTGGTATCGCATCGCATTGGGAATTCTCTTTTTGATCTTTATGTGGGGGGCGGATTTGGGAGGATAATTCGCCAAAAGGCGAATGGATCACATCAAAAAAGGCCTTCCATAAGATGGAAGGCCTTTTATTAATTTTTTGTAAAGAAGTTACTTTCTATTCTTTACATACTTTTCCAGCCAAGAGTCCATCTCCCAGAGGGTGTGCAGGATGGACTCCTGCGCTGCGTAGCCATGGCTTTCGCTTGGCAGGAAGACCAAACGTGCGGTGGCACCATGACCTTTCAGCGCGTTGTAGTAGCGCTCAGACTGGATCGGGAATGTCCCGGAATTGTTGTCCGCCTCTCCGTGAATCAGGAGAATTGGGGACTTTACTTGGTCTGCAAATGAAAACGGGGACATGTTGAAATAGACTTCTGGAGCCTCCCAGTAGGTGCGCTGCTCGTACTGGAATCCAAATGGCGTCAGGGTACGGTTGTAGGCTCCACTTCTGGCAATGCCTGCGGCAAACAAGTTCGTATGGGAAAGCAGGTTGGCAGTCATAAATGCGCCGTAGGAATGTCCGCCGACCGCGACGCGATTTCTGTCACCGACTCCCATCGCTTCGATGTGGTCGATAGCCGCTTCTGCATTGGCGACGAGCTGTTCGATGAAGAAGTCATTGGGCTCCTTGTCGCCTTCGCCTACGATGGGCATTTCAGTCTGATCCATGATGGCGTAGCCTCTGGTGACCCAATAGATGGGAGATCCCCAGCTGATGCGTGTGAAGGTGTATTTAGATCCCCTCACTTGGGCTGCGTCCGTTGCGGATTTATATTCCCGGGGATAGGCCCACATGAGCACCGGAAGTCTTCCATCTTTTGCGGGATCGTAGCCCTCCGGTGTATAGACCACGGCAGAGAGGTTTAGTCCGTCCTTTCGCTGATAAGTCACCAATTCCTTGTTGATACCCTTGATAGATTCGTAGGGGTGGGCAAAATTCGTCAACTGTAAAGGAGCGATCCGCTTGCGGGTGTTGACCAGCCAGTAGTTGGGCTGGAGGTCGGTACTCTCCTTGAGGGTGACAAACTCGGTTGCATCTGCATTCAGGACTTTTGCCACGCGCTCATAGTATGGAGCTTGGGATCTCCAGAGGATTTTTTGTGCTTTGGTCTTGGTGTCAAAGGTGGACAAAAATGGCATGCTTCCGTCCGGGCTTCCCCCTTCTGATCTCATGTAAAGCAAGTCGCCTTTGCGCATCAGGACACTTCTTCCAAATTCGTTTTCGGTCAAAACAGGATCTCCCGGGTCGTTGTATAGATCATCCGATGAGCGTTCAATAATCACCCGATGAGCTGCTGCAGGATTGGAAGGATTGATTACGGATCTCTTTTCGATTCGCTTCGCAAACCATCTTTCGTTTAGTAGCGCAAAGGTATCATCGGACCATTGGATACCAGCATAGCGCAACGATGTAGCGGCCAGTTTTTGCTTTTCCCCGGAGAATGGTGCCGCCCAAGTGAATACCACATCCCGCTCGGCGACTTCTGTTCTGGGATTTCCTCCGTCCATGGCTTCAGCCCAGTACAATGTCGCTGGGTGGTCAGCCCTCCAGTTGACATTTCTCGGGCCAGTCACCGTCGCGTCAAAGCCTGTCGGACGAACTTCATCCAAGGGGATCTCGGCAAGGGTTTTTACGTTTTCACCGCTTGATTTCCAGATTTCGATCTGATAGGGAAATCTGTCGCCTGGCACCAGGTAGGAAAATGGCTTTTGGATGGATTCGATGAGGAGGTAGCTTCCGTCGGGACTGACTTCCATAGATTTGATCATGCCCGGCTGTCCGATCGTGCTTTTGCTTCCATCGAGGGAGACTTTCATCAATTGCGAATCCATGAAGTAGGCAAAGAGCGCTTCGTCGTGCGGGTTGCTCAACAGATCTTGATAAGTGCGGCTGGGAGCGGCATTGCCGGAGGTTTCCTGGACGATAGGACCTGGAGGAGCGGAGGGTGTTTTGGGGATTTCTCCTCGGCTGGGGTTTACTGCTTTGATCAATAAGGTATTGTCGGGCAGCCATGCAACCGCATTTCCAAAGACTTGGTTTACGATCGGTTCGGTAAGTTTTTTTGCTTCAAATGTGGACAAGTCGACCACCCAAAGGCTGATGCCTGTGGCTTCTGTTTGGGTGAAGGCCAGGAATTTTTCATCCTGGGAGAAGGAGAAGCTTCCCATTTTTGGTTTGGTTGGAAGGCTCTTTACTTGGATTTCCTCGCCGCTTCTGGATTTTTTGACTTTCAGGTTATAAAAGGATCCAGCGCGACTCGGTCCGGAAATGGCCGGGTTAATTCGGATGCCCGCAATCCGGAGCTCCGGAGCGGAAAGATCCTCGATGGACGGAGCATCGGCGCGCTCCAAGATCAGCATCAGGGAGCCGTCCTTATTGAAGGAGACTGAGGGCGTCGGTGGTGCATTAAAAAGGATGGTGATGGATTCGGGGGGAGTCTGGTAGGAAGTCTGAGCCCCGATTGGGCCTAAGACGGCGAAAGCGAGCACAAAAGCCAGGGCCGTTTTTGAAAGTAGTCGAATCATAGTGGATGGGAATATGTCATTCTAAAATTAAATCCAAGAAGTGAGATGGAGGGCGAAAACTGGATAAATGGTTGTTTCCATTTTCCGGGGTTCCCGAAATGCAGAAAGCCCGACAGGGATGCCGGGCTTTCTGAATAGTGCTAGGAATTGGATTATTTTCCTTTTTCTCCAATTGAGATCATCGCGCAGCGGAAGCCGATGTTGTTGGTAGCCGAGTCTTGATGCATAAATCTGCGAGTTCCCGGAGCAAGCCAATAGGCAACATCTTTCCACGATCCGCCTTTATAGACGCGCATTTCGTCTGTTAACAAAGAGGTTTCGTAAAATTGCGCATCATCGTAGGTTCCATCACTTCTTAGTGGGTTGAGATCGTCCGCATCCTGGAATGTCATCGGACGGTAGATATCATACACCCACTCGTTCATGTTGCCAGCCATGTGATAGAGACCGAAATCATTTGGAGCCATGTCGTACACATTGGTTGGGAGGATTTCTCCATCATTTCTTTGGCTTCCGGAGATTCCACCGTAGTCACCTCTACCTCTTTTGAAGTTTGCCAAGAAATCGCCTTGCTTACCTTTTCTTTTCACATTGTATGGGCTTCTGAGACCTCGGCCATCCCAGGGATAGATACGGCCATATTCTTGATTCTCGTCCATATACTGTGTTCCAATCATTGCTTTGGCTGCATATTCCCATTCTGCTTCGTTGGGAAGTCGGAAGTCAGCCATCGCTACACCTCGCTCGATCAATTGGGATTTGGTAAAGGTAGAGTCGATTTCACGTTCTTTTCTCACCACTTCCTGTACATATTCAGTTCTCCATTTCGCGTACACATTTGCCTGTGTCCAAGAGACACCTGCTACAGGATAAAAATTGAATCCAGGAAATCTAAAGTAGTAAGACTGATAAAGGTCGTTGAAAGACATCGCACTTGACCAGACGTCTTCGGAAGGCTCCAATTTCAGAAGTGAGTCACCACTTACTTTCTTCTTCATGTCAAAAAGAAACTCACGGTAATCGTTGTTGGTGATCTCCGTCTCGTCCATGTAGAAATTGGCAATTGAAACTGTTCTTTCGAAATTGTCACGAAACGCCATCACATCTTCTTCTTGAGAACCGAGGACCGTTCTACCGCCCTGCACAAGCTTCAGGTTTGGACCGGGAATTTGCTCAGCTTTTCTGGAGACAAAGAAATTGGTAGAATCATTTTCTTCGAAAGAGAATTCAGCGCCGGTTGTGGCACTCCTTCTACCTGGATCATTAGCGGTACGCCGACCATATCCCGGTTGCTTGTTACATGAAGACAAAATGGAGACTGAGGCAAGCAGAATCGCTGCAGTCCACAATCCCCAGGATTTGTTATTCAGACTCATATTATAATGTTTTAGTCTATTTCAGAATGCTAATATAGATGCATTGAAAGCTACTTCCAATGAAATTCAAATTTCCGGAATTTTCAAATGCCCCTAGATCAAGGGATTTGGATAAATTCTGCAAAACAGGTGATCGAAAACGCAATTTTTATGCCAGTTAAATTATTCGAATTTTTTTAAGAATTCATCTCCAACAGTACTTTTTGTGCCTTATAAACCGTCGGCACTCCCTCGATAGTAAGTATCAAACGATTCTTGTGTTCTTTTATTTTACAGACTTTCGCATGCGCTTGTGCATACTTCATAATTTGCCCGAAAACCGCAGAAGAATAGAAGTCATCACGGCTTGAGGGCAAAAGATAGCATTTCATTTGCCTTCCTTTCAAGACCAGCTTTTCAATTCCGAGCTTTTCTGCCAGCCAACGTAAACGAACTGTGTCCATTAAGTCGTTGACTGCCTTCGGAAATGGGCCAAACCGATCCTGAAGCATCTTAGAGAATTTTTCCAATTCTTCTTCGTTTTTTATGCCGTCGAGTTTGGAATATAGCCCAAGCCGCTCACTGATATTGGTCACATATTCCTCAGGAATCAGCAACTCGAGATCTGTCTCGATGGTACAGTCTTGTACGAGGATTTTTACTTTTTCGGCAAGGTCAGTTTCAAAAAGTGCAGCAAACTCATTTTCCTTCAATTCCTGCACAGCCTCATCCAGGATTTTATGATACATCTCAAAGCCCAGATCGGTGATAAATCCGCTTTGTTCGGCGCCTAGTAAGTTGCCCGCGCCGCGAATGTCGAGGTCCTTCATCGCCACTTTGAAGCCGTCGCCCAAATCGGAAAACTCTTCCAAAGTCTGCAGTCGCTTCCTAGCCTCGGCAGTTAAGCCAGACAAGGGGCTGGTCAGTAGAAAGCAAAAGGCCTTCTTGTTGCTTCGACCCACTCGCCCACGCATCTGATGGAGATCGCTCAAGCCAAACATGTGTGCGCGGTTGATGATGATCGTGTTGGCATTAGGGATGTCAAGTCCCGATTCGATGATGTTGGTAGAGACAAGCACATCATACTCATGATCAATGAAATCGACCATGATTTTCTCCAACTTTTTCCCATCCATCTGTCCATGCGCACCGACGACACGAGCGTCAGGCACCAATTTCATGATCAGGTTGGCAATGCTGTCAATCTCGCCGACTCTGTTGTGGACAAAAAACACCTGTCCGCCACGTCTCAGCTCGTATGAGATGGCGTCCCGGATTACTTCCTCTTGAAAGGTTTGAATCTCCGTCGTGACCGGTTGCCGATTTGGGGGTGGCGTAGCAATCACCGAAAGATCCCGTGCGCCCATCAGCGAGAAGTGCAACGTCCTCGGGATCGGCGTGGCGGTAAGCGTAAGTACATCGACGTTGACGCGTAGGTTTTTGAGTTGGTCCTTGACCTTCACACCGAACTTTTGCTCCTCGTCGATAACCAATAGGCCGAGGTCTTTGAATACAATGTCTTTGTTGACGATCTTATGGGTACCGACCAGGATGTCGATTTCGCCGGTTTTGACTTGGGCGACTATTTCTTTGATTTCTTTCGCGGTCCGAAAACGATTGATGTATTCGACCTTCACAGGGAAATTTTCCAGCCGCTCACTGAAGGTCTGGAAATGCTGCATCGCCAAGATGGTGGTCGGCACCAGGATGGCTACTTGTTTTCGATCATTTACTGCCTTAAACGCAGCCCGAATGGCAACTTCTGTCTTTCCGAAACCGACATCTCCGCAGACCAGACGATCCATGGGATAGGATTTTTCCATATCGGACTTCACATCGGCAGTGGCCAAGGCCTGATCCGGCGTGTCCTCATAGATAAACGAAGACTCCAACTCCACTTGCAGTACTGAGTCTCTCGTGAAGGTAAATCCAGGCGCTGTCCTTCGCTTGGCGTAAAGGTTGATCAGGTCTTTGGCGATGTCTTTGACTTGCTTCTTGACTCGGGACTTTTTGTTTTCCCACTCGGGCGAACCCAGCTTTGACATGGAGGGCATCTGTCCTTCCTGCCCGGAATATTTGGAGATCTTGTGGAGGGAGTGGATGTTAACATAGAGAAGATCATCGTCGCGGAAGATCAGTCGAATCGCTTCCTGCATCTTGCCATTGACATCGACCTTCTCCAGGCCTGCAAATCTCCCTACCCCATAGTCCACGTGGACGACAAAATCTCCGGGATGCAGCGACTTGAGTTCTTTGATGGTGAGGGCTTTGGATTTACTGGCTTTCGCCCGGGATCTATAGCGATGATATCGCTCAAAGAGTTGGTGATCGGTGTAGCAAACGATCTTGGCCTGCTTGTCGACAAAGCCTTCGCGTAAGCCCAGAAGCATACTTTGAACGTGAAGTGTCGGGTCGAGTTCTTGGAAAATCCCGAGTAAGCGATCGATTTGCTTCTCGTTTTCGGCGGTGATCACATTCGTGAACCCCTGCTTTTCGTTGTCCGACAAGTTAGTGAACAAGAGGTCAAAGTTCTTGTTGAAAGAGGCTTGGGGCTGACTTTCCCAGGATATTTTTGTGTCGGTCTTCAGGTAAAACTGTCTGCCGAACTCTACGGTCGAGAAGCCGCTGATGAGCTGGGCAAAGTCTTTTCCATTGTCAAAGAGATCGCTGGGTTTCAGCAGCAGTTTTTCGGTGTTGCTCTGGGAGACGATCTGGGTAAAAGCCTGCTCGGCCTTGTGAAAGGACTCGTCCATCACGTCGGAAGTGAGCTGATAGTCTTTCAGCCAGATGGTGGTTTTTTCCGGCAGGAAATCCAAAAAAGACTGGCGTACTTCCTGAAGCAGCTTGGTCTGCACATTGGGAATGAGCGAAATCAACTCGACATTGGCGATTGAAAGCTGGCTCTCAGGGTCAAAAGTTCGGATGCTTTCGATTTCTTTGCCAAAAAGCTCCAATCTATACGGATGCTCGTTGCTAAAGGAAAAGACATCCAAGATTCCCCCGCGGATGGCAAATTGTCCGGGTTCATAGACGAAATCCGCCCGCTCAAAATCGTAGCTTGTCAAGACTTCGGTCACAAACTCCATATCGACTGATTCGCCGACTCGGACGGTGAAGGTATTCTCCACGAGCGATCGCTTGTTGATTACTTTTTCGTAGAGTGCCTCGGGATAGGTAATCAGGATCTTGGCTTTGGACTTGTTTTCCAAGAGCTGATTCAGGATCTCCGCACGGGTCAGGACGTTGGCATTGTCCACTTCATCGTATTGGTAGGGCCGCTTGAAGCTGCCGGGGAAGATCAGGTGATCCACGGTGTGCAGCAGGTTTTGCAGATCCGAATTGAGGTAGGCTGCCTCCTCTTTGTCCTGAGCGACGATGAGATGAAAACCTCCTTTTTTCTCAAAATAGGAGGCAAAAAGTACCATGTCCAGACTTCCGGAAAGCCCTCGAATCTGCAGGCGAAATTTTTCAGAAGATGCAAGCTGATGCGCCAGCGTCTGAAAAATCGGGTCGGATTGGTAGATGGTAAGAAGGGACTGACGATCCAAAACAGGTGGGGTAAAGGAATTTGAGAAGCGCCAAATTTAGTTTTTTTTGACTTTTGTCTGGGGCAATTTTGAGTATTTGGTATTTTTCTGAACCAACAACCGCGTCAGTTGTTTTTCAATCATGCCTGTAAACAAGGATACCAAAACATGGCTTCAGCGGTTCGAAGCCCTTCATCCCTACGAAACCATGCTCTATCTGGGGATGCTGGGGAGCGGGTTGATTTTCTTGTATTTGACAATAGCCTTTCTTTTCGGAGGCGAAAATTGGCACAGTGCATCGAGCCAAGCGATTCCAGTGGGATTCTTGATTTCGACTGTTGTGCTGATTTTTTCTGGATATACCGCCGCGAGGATGCGCTTGCACTACCAGGAGGAGAACATTTCCGGAGTTGAGCGCTCGCTGCACAACACCTTTATGTTGGGCATTATTTTCACCATACTGCAGTTTGCAGGCTGGAAGGAACTCTCGACAATGGGAGTTAAGTTCACCGGGCTTCCCAGCGGGAGCTACCTCTACGTACTCAGCGGAATCCACATTTTTCATTTGGTAGGGGCCATGATTTTTGCCTTGATTCTCCTGGTGCAGCTGCGCAAAACCCAGGGAGATGGCGTACGGAAATTGGTTTGGATTACCAATCCTTTTGAAAAAATGCGGATCCGGCTTTTTACCATCTATTGGCATTTTATGGATGTCGTCTGGCTGCTCTTATTTCTCGTTTTTATATTTCGGTTTTGATGAAAATGGTCATCCAGACATCAGTCGAGCAAGGTTATTTGGAGGTGAAATCCGGCTTTGACCAAGCGCTCTTTTTGAAACTGAACCCTCCATTTCCTCCGGTGAAATTGCTCCGCTTTGATGGGTCACGGCGAGGGGACTTAGTATGCCTGGAGCTGGATTTTCTCTTTTTCAAACAACAGTGGATTAGCGAGATCACTGAATCAGAGACGACTGAGCTGGAATTTTATTTTGTCGATCAGGGGCTGGAGCTGCCCTTTTTCCTTAAGAGATGGAAACACCGGCATCGGGTGATCTCGACCCTGTCCGGCTCGATCATTCGGGACGAGATCGAGTTTGACGCTCCCTTTGGTGTATTGGGATTTTTACTATTTCCAGTGCTATGGCTTCAGTTTGCCTACCGTAAACCCGTCTATAGAAGGTATTTCAAAAGACCTGTTGACCGATAAGGCTTTCGCAGTTTTCGATCTTGCAGTCCCCATAGAGTACCAGCGAGTGACTGGTGATGCCAGACTGAAAGATGCGGCCCATGGATTCCTTGATCTCGTTGATTTTGGGATCAGAAAATTCCCGGATTCTCCGGCATTGATTGCAGACGTGATGGTCGTGGTGTTTGTAAGTCAGTGCTTGTTCGTACAGTGCAACCTTGTCTTTAAACTGATGCTTCACCGCCAAACCACTCTCCACGAGGAGGTCGAGGGTGTTGTAAATTGTTGCACGGCTAATGGTGTAGCCTTTGTTTCTCATCTTCAAAAACAGGCCCTCGACGTCGATATGCTCGTCTTCCGGTAGGATATAGAGTTCATCGATTACCGAAAACCGCTCAGGAGTCTTCCGACTTCCTTGTTTGACAAGGAAATTCTCAAAAATCTTTTTTGCTTTTTCTATCAGGGCCGAATCTGCCATGTGGTTCACATGATTAGGAATTAAAGATGACGTATTCCCTTTTTTTTGACAAACTGCTAGCGGTGCACGGGGTTAATTTGGGTTTAATCTAAATTACGTTGTAAGAAATCGAAACTGTGATTCAGTCGTTTGCTATAGAAATTGAGATTATAGAAAGAAATGACTTAATTATTCTCGTTAACTTTTAACAGAGATCCACCCCGCTCAGATGAAATACCAAAAGGCTTTATTCCTTTTATTTTTCCAAACATTCTTTGCCGCCTGCTGCTATGCGCAGGTTCCAGGATTTTTCATGAAAGAGGATCAAAAGAAAATCAAGCTGTCGTTCTTTTCCTCCAATAGCCTCATCATCCTGCCGGTGTCCATCAACGGATCCGAACCGATTAACTTCCTAGTGGACACTGGAGTCCGGTCCAATATTTTGTTCAGTAAGACCTTGGGCGATGCGCTGGGGCTGGACTACACTAGGAGGCTAAGCATCGCCGGGGCGGACGGCTCGACCATTATTATGGCGCAGGTCTCCCCGGTGAATACGTTGGACATGGGGCCAATAGAGGGGAGGTTACAAAGCCTGCTGGTGCTGGAGGAGGATTTTTTTGAACTGGAGTCTGTGATCGGAGTTCCTGTGTATGGCATTATCGGCTACGAGTTTTTCAAGTTCAATCCGGTGAAAATCAACTATGACGAAGGTTCGCTGGAATTCTATAGGGAGGGGGCAATGAAGTGGCGCCCGCCTTTTTTCAGGAAGTTGGAACTGAGCATTGAGGACAGCAAAGCCTATATCACGGCCACGGTGAATCAGAAAAACGGCCCCAAACTGGAAGCTAAGTTACTGATCGACACCGGTGCCAATCATGGTCTGCTACTCAATCAGGAGACTACCGACCAAATCAAGATGCCCCCGGTGTTCATTGAGTCTCAGCTAGGCCAATCGCTTGGTGGGCTGCTCTATGGATTTATCGGGCGGGTCAACTCACTCAATGTCAACGGCCTGGTGATGAAAGAAGTGCTGACTTCCTACCCGGATCAAAATACGTTTAGCGATTTGATCGTAGCTACCGGCCGATATGGGAGTTTGGGCTCCGAAGTGTTGGGCAGAACACGTCTGATCTTGGATTACCCGAGGAAACGGGCGTTTATCCGCAAGGGGGAAGATTTCTACGCTCCTTTTGAATTTGACATGAGCGGCTTGATCTTGAAGAAGGTTCCGATAGACGAGACACGCTACTATGTAAGTGAAGTCAGGGAGGGTTCGCCTGCTTACCGAACGGGAATCCTGCCTTTTGACGAGATCTTGTCCATCAACAGAGTCCCAACCTTTATGTGGGAGCTTTCGGAGATATTCAAACTGCTTCGTTCCGAGGAAGGACGAGAGATTGAGTTTGAGATGAGACGCTACGTCGGTGATGACCTCACCAAGTTTTCCGATTACAAAGTGAGTATTTATCTCAAAAAGCAGATCTAGAAATCTCCTATAAGGCGAACAATCCCAACAGCAAGCCGGTAGCCGTTGCTCACTTTATTCAGGGGAGAAGGCCTACTGTTGGACCGCGGAGTTGAATCAAAAAATCGATATCGGGCCCTCAGAGAGATTATTTGGATAACTTTGACATGAGATTCAAACACAAGTGGTGCAAATCCGTGTAACCAATCGTTTTTAAACACAACCAACACACTATGAAAAAATTTCTCATCCCCGTTGCCATCATCGTAGTTTTAGGAATCTTCCTTTATACCAAAGCAGTCGGCAGCTACAACCAATTTGTTCAAACCGAAGAACAGGTCAACGGACAATGGGCGGAAGTGGAAACCCAATACCAACGTCGTGCAGACCTGATTCCAAATTTGGTAAATACGGTAAAAGGCTATGCGGAATTTGAGCAGGAGACCCTTACCGGTGTGGTCGAAGCCCGTGCTAAAGCCACGTCGATGACTATCGATCCGACGAACCTCACGCCTGAAAAATTGCAACAGTTTCAGCAAGCTCAGGATCAACTTTCCGGCGCTCTGAGCAGACTCTTGGTGACGGTCGAGAAATATCCTGACCTGAAGGCCAACCAAAACTTCCTCGAACTTCAAGCTCAACTGGAGGGCACCGAAAACCGAATTGCCGTGGCCAGAAGAAACTTCAACGAATCGGTCGTTGCGTTTAATTCCAACATTCGCACCTTCCCCAACAACATTTTTGCAGGATGGTACGGCTTCGAAACCAAAGGCACATTCCAGGCTTCCGAAGGAGCTGAAAATGCCCCAACTGTACAATTCTAATCATGGCTGAAAAATTATTTTCTCCGGAGGAAAAGTCTCAGATTAAGGCTGCGATCCAGTCTGCTGAAACCCGCACCTCCGGAGAAATCCAAGTTCACATCGAAGACCGCTGCAAAGGCGAGGTTCTGGATCGAGCTGCCGAGGTCTTTGAAACGTTGAAAATGTATCAGACCAAAGACCGAAACGGCGTCTTGATCTACTTGGCAATCTTGGATCACAAGTTTGCCATTCTTGGCGACAAGGGTATCAATGCCGCCGTACCTGCCGATTTTTGGGAGAGTACCAAGGAGTTGATGACCTCGCTTTTCCGCCAGGGAAAATTTACACAAGGCCTCATCGAGGGCATTCATCTCGCCGGGGATCAGCTGGGGGCTCATTTCCCATACGATCAGACCGGGGATCAAAACGAACTTTCGGATGACATATCTTTTGGCTAAAAAGCCACTACTCCTGCTGTCCTTTGTCCTGTTGATTGGGCAATTGGGCGCACAGGATTTTCCACCCGTTCCCAATCCACCACGTTTGGTGACCGACTTCACCGGATCGCTTTCGGCGGATGAGGTAGCTACGCTGGAGCAAAAACTAGTGGCCTACAACGACAGTACCTCCACCCAGATTGCGATTGTGATGATGCGGTCTACGGGAGAATACGAGATTGCGGATTATTCCCAAAGACTGGCTCAGGCTTGGGGCATAGGCGGTGCGGACAACGACAACGGGATTTTGATCCTTGCTGCCATGGATGACCGCAACGTGTTCATCGCGACAGGCTACGGCATGGAAGGTGCGGTGCCCGATGCGCTTGCCAAGCGGATTGTCACCCAGATGATCATTCCCAGCTTCAAGATGGAGGCCTATTATCAGGGTTTGGATCAGGCAACAGATATGATCTTCAAGTTGGCGTCTGGGGAATACAAGGCCGAAGACATCGAGTCCGAAGGCAACCATGGCGGAGCGATCTTCTTTATCCTGCTCTTTATCGTCCTTTTTGTGATTCTTCCTTTGATCAAAAACAGAAAAGACAACGACAACCACATGGGCGGAAGAGGCGGAGGAGTCGACCTCTGGACGACGATCATGCTGGCCGGTATGCTGGGTGGCGGACGCGGAGGCAAGTTCGGTGACTTCTCCTCGGGTCGAGGGTCATTTGGTGGAGGAGGCTTCGGTGGCGGCGGTGGTTTTGGCGGCTTCGGCGGCGGCGGATTTGGTGGCGGCGGAGCAGGCGGAAGCTGGTAAGACATATCTAAAAGATACTAGCGATAAAAAAGTGCAGAGAATGCACCAATCTCGGGGCGCATTCTCTGTTTCTAGCCCATGGATTCAAAATCTCTCCATCGACTCATTGGTCCGTCAATGCTCGACAGATCGGTTATGACAGGGACTTAGTATAGCGTAAGAGTCCGATAATCCCAAGACCTTTCTTAAGCTCACCTTGCATCACTGCTACCAGTGCATGCATGGCAATAAGTTGTCTGCTGATTTCCTGTTTTTCAGCGCTGCTCAATTCCTCGATCACCAGCTTGGCATCTCCATATCCTTTGTTTTCGTACACAGCAAGGATCCGGACGGCATTTTCTGAAGCTGTTTTTTGTCTCTCCTTTGGCTCATAGCCGAGTTGAGTTACCATGGCCTCCGCGGTAGCCCAGGTCGACCAGGGATTTTGCCCGGTGACCAGATTTCCATCAACGATGACATTTTCCAGATACAGTGCCCCCTCGGCAAATACCGCACCTCGCTCTGTGAGTTTGTCCTGGAGCAGGAATGGGAGAAGCTCACGGGCATTTTTGATCAGAAAGAGTTCTTCACGGTTTGTAAATGAGCACACCCGTTTGTCTTTCAAAAAAGGAGTGCCATCGGCCAGCTTCACATTGACAAAGGCCGCAGGACCGTGGCAAACTGCGCCGATTACCTTGTCCTGTTCATGGTACAATTTTACAGCGTGTTGGATGCCCTCATGGTCTGGGAAGTCGAACATGACCCCTTTGCCTCCGACAAAATAGATTCCCTCATATACTGCGAGCTGTACACTGTCCATGGGAATCGTGGACCTCAGTTTCCGTTGAGCCGACGTGTCGTTCAAAAAGGCATAATCGTAGCTTTCCATATCATCATCATCGAGCACCATCGGCGGCTCTCCTCCCCTCGGGCTTGCGATGTCCATCTCAAATCCATTGGCAAGAAATACATAATAGGCCTGAGACAATTCCGTAAGCTCATAGCCTGTCTTCTTGTCCGTACCTTCAAAGGATCCGGTACTCGTCACCACGGCGAGAATTTTCCCTCTTTTTTCCACAGGACTGTTCGTCAGATACGGCAACGAACCGGCCAAGGTGTCTTTTGGATTTTCCGATGAGGTGTCAGCTGAGGGAAGTAGGCTTATAAACCACCACCCAAATCCTGCCACCAAAGCAACCAATCCTGCCAATGTAATCAGTGACCACTTTACAACCTTTTTTAATCTAGACATGCGTTTGTTTTTGGCACAAAGAAGATGCACCGATCAATTTTAATCTTCCGAAATGATCATTTCGAAAGAGAAAAGGATCATTTAACGCATGTTTCGAAAAGCCAGTGGAGTCAGGCCAGTCTGTTTTTTAAAAGCCGAATTGAAACTGGATATGCTGTTAAATCCGGACTCCATCGCAATGGCAGAAATGGTATAGTGCTCCAGTTTAGGATCCCGCAACTGCTTGGTGGCCTCTTCGACGCGATAGTGGTTGATGAACGTGTTGAAATTTTTCCCGCTCTTTTGGTTAATCACCATGGAAATAATCTGCGGGCTTTGGTGAAATTGTTCACTCAGCGATTTCAGTGTCATCTCGGCATTTTTGAAAGCCTTTTCTTCAACCATCAAGTTTTGGATTTTGGCATAGATCTCCTCCCCGTGGCTTTCTGAGATTTGCGTGGATTTGTATTTTTCATGATCCACTTTATCGATAAAGCGGTTTCGGATTACTACGAAACTTATGGAATAGGCCACGACAGAGTAAAGGACAGGACCTATGATGTACGGGATGTCTTCATCAAAGAGATTCAAAATATAGACGACCCAGATAGCCAAGAGCCCGAAGAATATCAGCCTAAAAAGCTGGTAGCCACTTTTCTCTTTTGGAGCGGATCGGTAGCTATAGAGGACATAGCCAATATAGTGTCCATAGTAAATAGCATACGCCACTATAAAAATCCAAATTGGAAAAGACCTCAAGTGGCTTTCATCTATCCAAATCCCAAAACCTATCCCTAAAATTGCCGGGAGAAAATGTAGAAAATGAACCCTCCGGAGCGTGAATGAACGAGAGAAGACCGATTTTGAAAACAGGTAAAACAGCGGGCCGATCAGTAACATGGAGCCGAGCCCTATAAAAATTATCTTCACGTGTAGTTCATGTGCAAACTCGAGCAAGACAGATTTGCCCACTCGGAAAGACAATACAAGAAGCAGAAAACCAAGTAGTTGATTGGAAAGCTTGTGGCCTTTTCTATGCAAAAAGAGAAATGCGGAAAGCAGAAACCCATGAATCACACCTAAACCGCTTAAGATTACCAAAACGATATAGCCAACTGTAAAGTGTTCCATGGTTATACTTACTATAAAATTGAATTTTTGAACTGTCGATGGGGATATTCCTGACAGGTTGGGTAAGCAAACTACTGATTTTAGTCGTATGGAATCCTGAGTCGATATTGGAAAATCTCCTTTTCTGGAGTTATCCACCACCGTCACTCACCCATCGGAATCAACCAGGAGACCCCCCCGTGCCGGATCAGGCTGAAAGGCCCGATGTTTTCACCTGCCAGACTATTTGACAAAAAGCAAAAAATCAGTCCGACACCAATAAAAAATGCGCCTCGTTTGGGGCGCATTTTTTATTGAGTGAGGGTAGCAAAAGCGAGATAAGCTCGCTGGTTTCTCGAATAGCCAGAGATTAACCTACTCTCTCAAACTGGGAGAAGTAGAAGCTTCCTTCGATGGCCGCATTTTCGTCGGAGTCAGATCCGTGTACTGCATTGGCTTGGATAGAGGTTGCAAAAGCCTTGCGGATGGTACCTTCGGCTGCATTGGCTGGGTTGGTTGCTCCGATCAAAGTACGGAAATCTTCCACCGCATTATCCTTTTCAAGGATCGCAGCGATGATTGGGCCAGAAGACATGTATGTGCACAGATCTGCGTAGAATGGTCTTTCAGCATGTACTTCGTAGAATTTGCCAGCCAGTTCCGGAGTCAGTTGAGTAGCTTTCATCGCGACGATCTTAAAGCCTGCCTCTTCGATCATTTTTAGGATAGCACCTGAATTTCCGGCTTCGAAAGCGTCCGGCTTGATCATCGTGAATGTTCTGTTACTTGCCATGGGATGTTGTTTTATCTTCGTTTAATTTGGCCGCAAAAATAAGGTTTTTACCTTCACATAAACACTAAGCTTGACTAATTCTAGTCTACATCGCTTAGTATCAGCTCACTGAGAGCTTTGGGATTTCTGGAAAAATTCCTGACCTTTGCAGGCTACTAGAGCCAAAAGAGCCGCTGAATGATATTAATGGAAGCTTTAGCCTCGTTTAAAAAAGAACTTTCCTCACCCAAGAAAATATTCATCACTACCCACGTGAAGCCTGATGCCGATGCATTGGGCTCCTCCTTGGGCTTGGCCAACTATCTGCTCAAAAAAGGGCATGAGGTCACGGTGGTGACTCCCTCGGATTATCCGTCATTTCTGTCTTGGATGAAGGGCAACGAATCCGTTCTGGATTTCAGCAAGCCCGAAGACTGTGCATTGGCGATGGTTCGGCTGGCGGAAGCAGAGCTGATCTTCTGTCTCGACTTCTCCGTCCTGGGTCGGGTCAATGAGTTGGGAGAGTTGATCCGCAAGTCGGAGGCCTTTGTGGTCAACATTGATCACCATCAGGACCCGGAGGATTTTGCGGATTTTCGCTATTGGAGCACCAAAGCTGCCGCTACCTGTGAGTTGATCTATGAACTGATCGTTCATGAGCTCGGAGACAAAGAGGTCATCGACAAGGATATCGCAGAGTGTCTCTACGCCGGTATAATGACCGACACAGGTGGATTCCGTCATCCCAACACGACTAAAAACGTCCACTTGGTAGTCGCCGAACTGATCGACAAGGGAGCTGATGCTTCTCAGATCTCCAATTGGATCTACGATTCCAACTCGGTAAACCGGCTCAAATTCATTGGGTTCGCCATTACCAGAAGGCTGGTGGTGCACGAGAATCTGCACATGGCCTACTTTGTGATCAGCAAAAAAGATCTTAAAAAATATCAAAGCCAAACCGGCGACACCGAAGGATTGGTCAATTATGCTTTATCTTTGGACGGAATCAAGCTTGCCGCTTTGTTTTCGGAGCGGGAAGACGGGATCAAGATCTCCTTCCGATCCAGCAGTGACGTTGCGGTCAACAAGTTTGCCGCATCCTACTTCAGCGGGGGGGGGCATAAAAACGCCGCCGGAGGAAAGTCCACAAAGAGCCTGAAAGAAACCGTTGACCTGTTTGAATCACTCGTAGAAAAATGCCAGGATGAATTGTTTCACTCCGAACCCCTAGCCACCGAATAGGGATCTTGCAGAAAGCTTACTCAAAAAAAAATCACACCTCGTTTTATGAAAAACAACAAAAGCCTTTTGGCAATCCTCGTTCTGATGTTTGGAGCGAGCGCCATGTCCTCCTGTCAGAAAACCAAGACCACTGAAATGGACGGTATCGAATACACCTACATTCAGGAAGGTTCAGAAAAAGCAGCCAACGGAAACTTTGTGCTGTATAACCTGGAGATCTCTACGGCAAGCGATTCGGTCATCTATACGACCATCGACCAGCCTTTCCCAGGCTATCTGATGGCAAACGATACCGTCACTCCCAATAACGGCATGGACGAGATCTTTCTTTCGCTGAGAAAAGGTGACTCTATCAATTTCCAATCTACTGCCAAAGTAATCTTCAATGGCAATCAGCCCCCTTTCTTGAAAGAAGACGACATCGTCAAGGTGAAGTTGGGCGCATTTGATGTGAAAACTGACTCAACCATGCAAGTATTCTATCAGGAGGCAATGATGGCTGAGCAGGCAAAAAGTGCCGAGAGAGCCAAGACCCTTTTGGTAGAAGAAGCAAAAATTATCGAGGCCTATGTAGCGGACAAGGGCTTGACTGCGTCTAAGACTGAAAACGGTCTCTATTATGTCATCGAGCAGGAAGGCACCGGCGAGGCGACTACTCCAGGTACCACGATGCATGTGAACTATGCAGGGTATTTGTTGAACGGTACTTTGTTTGATACCTCTTGGCCTGAAATCGCCAAAGCAAACAACATCTTCAGTGAGGGCAGGCCTTACGAGCCTCTTCCGGTAAATGTCGGAATGGGTCAGGTAATCCCAGGTTGGGATGAGGGTTTGTTGTTGTTGAAGAAGGGATCCAAGGCCAAGTTTATCATCCCTTCGCCTTTGGCCTATGGAGAGGCTGGCGCAGGTGCGCTGATTCCCGCCAATTCCGTTCTTGTCTTTGACGTGGAAGTGACCGACGTGCAGAAGTAAGCATGCCGAAGATTAGCTTAACCTAAACCAATATTTATGAAATACCGATTGATCTTATTTGCAGCATTGATTCTAAGTGCGGCTTCTGTAGTGTCCTGTGTCGATCCCGACCAAAGCCAAGAAATTATTCTGAATCAGAACAAGGCAGAAATCGAGACCTACATCGCTGACAATACACTGCCCTCAGCTAAAGAATACAGCGAAGAAGTCGAGGGATTTTATATGTTTTGGGAAGTAGTTAACGATGGTGGAAAATCAGTTGTACTGGGTGATACCGTATCCGTGGACTATGTTGGGAAGCTGTTGACAAATGCTGTTTTCGACACTTCGATCGAGCAGGTGGCCAAAGACAACAACATCTATAAAAGTGCTAGAACTTACGCTCCGTTGAAATTTCGTCCTGGATACAATTTTGCGATCGTAGGGTTTGAATTTGCCATCTCTCTTATGAAAGAAGGCGAGAAAGCAACCGCCATTTTCCCGTCTCGACTTGGCTACGGTTCTCAACCTAACGGGGATATTCCAGGCAATTCGCCTTTGATTTTTGAAATTGACCTACAAAAAGTGGATAAAGGGCCACAGAATTAATCATGAGCAAAAGACTGATTCCAATTCTGGTATTGCTAGGCGTATTTTCGATGATGGCCTGTGAGGCTACCAATCCCTATGATACCGGACCCGCCTATGATGTCGCCGCAAACCTGAAAACCGACAGTCTCAAGATCGTCGCGTATTTGGATACCGCCAAGATCGACAGCCTCTACCGGATCTACGACCCGAGTGGAGTAGTCATCATTGTGCAGGAAGAAGGGATCGGCTCACGCCCAATCAACAATACCGTGGTATATACCGATTACATCGGCTCCCTCATGGAAGGCGGGACGGTCTTTGACACCTCGATCGAAAGCGTGGCCCGAGAAAATAGCCTTTACGTAGAAGGAAGAAACTACCTGCCCTTGAGCTTTGTGATGGGCTCAGGCAACGTAATCTATGGTTGGGACGTTGGTTTTAAGAGACTCCGACCGGGATCCAAGGCGGTGATGCTTATCCCCTCGCCTTGGGCCTACAGAGATCAGATCAACAACAGTAGAATCCCTGCCAACTCTGTTCTTCGCTTCGATGTGGACTTTCTTGGAATCGATTAGTACAGTCAAGCACTAGTAGGCAAACTTTAACTCTCCCAGGATCTAATCCTAGGAGAGTTTTTCTTTTTCCCTTTGCGAGATTTTTTTGCTTCGTCGGGATCAAAACATTCCGTCCATTTGTCAGAGTGGAATCGGTTCACCTTCGAAAATCTTTTTAACTTGGAATCTACAAGTGCCTGCAGAGCACATTTGCTATGTGACTTCTCGGGAGATTTGTTCTTGTCTACACCAAACCTCGATGTAAGCAGATTTTTATGAAAATCGGAATAATCCGCGAGGGTAAGATCCCGCCAGACAAAAGGGTGCCTTTTTCCCCCGATCAGCTGAAAGCCCTAGCCGAGCAGTATAGCGGTCAGATGACCTTTGTCGTTGAGCCAAGCGAAGTCAGAGGCTATGCTGACGACGAATACCGGGACGCCGGGATCGAGGTGAGCGAGGACATGGCCCAGGCTGATTTCCTTTTTGGAATCAAAGAGGTACCGGTCAAGGATCTGATACCGGGAAAGACCTATTTCTTTTTTTCGCATACCATCAAACAACAAGCCCGCAACAGGCCGCTGCTCCGTAGCATCCTGGATAAAAATATCCGACTGATCGACTACGAAGTCCTACGAAATAATAATGGCCAGCGTGTGGTCGCCTTCGGCCGCTGGGCAGGAATCGTCGGGGCCTACAATGCGCTCTGGACCTATGGCAAAAAGACCGCCTTATATGACATTAAGCGGGCCTCGGACTGTGCGGATCTAGCCGAATTGAGGAAGGAGCTGAGCAAAATCCAGCTGCCTCCGATCAAGATCGTGGTGACGGGTTCCGGGCGTGTCGGTGGCGGAATCAAGGAAATTTTGGAGGCGCTTTCGCTACGGGAGGTGGACCCCCACGAGTTTCTACATTTCTATTTTGAGGAGCCGGTATACGCCGTATTGACCTCTGGGGATTACAACCGACGGAAAGTGGACGGGGGATTTGATCGGGATGAATTTTATTTATATCCCGAGAAGTATGAGAGCCATTTCCTCAAATTTGCAGAGGCAGGAGAGGTGTTGATTGCCGGAGCGTTTTGGAATCCGGGGGCGCCGCGCTTATTTAGTCGAAAGGACATCGATTCGCCTGATTTTTCCCTCTCGGTGATTGCCGACATCAGTTGCGATATCGGCGGATCAATTCCAACCACGCTGCGGGCATCCACAATTCCGGATCCGGTATATGACGTGGATCGAAAAACGGGCGAAGAGATCCCTGCATTCGGAAGTCAGACGAGTATCTCCGTCATGGCCATTGATAATCTACCCTGCGAGCTTCCCCGGGAGTCCTCGACGGAATTTGGCAGGCAGCTGCGGGAGTGGGTAATTCCGGCTTTGTTGGTTGAGAATGCTCCTATTCTGGAGAAGGCCACGATCGCACGGGACGGGGATTTGACGCTCGAATTCATGTATCTCATGGATTTTGTCAGTTCTGAAGATTAACGTTGGTTTATGAAAAAGTTAAATCGCTTTTTGGAATCCACCCTGCTGCGTCCGACAATGACGGATAGGGATGTCGATATGTTGATCGCAGATGCGATCGCTGAGCAGTTTGTTGGCGTTTGTGTTCCTCCTTTTTGGATAAAAAAGACCAAACGTGATCTCAAAGACCAAGACATCCAAGTGGTGACGGTGATTGGTTTTCCCTTTGGCTTCGAAGATACCGCTACAAAAGTGGCTCAAGCCACCGAGGCGATCAAGCAGGGGGCTGATGAGTTGGACCTGGTTTGGTCACAGACGGCCTTTCATTCTGGGATGAACTGGCCAAAGATCGAGATCGCTCAGCTCTCAAAGTTATGCCACTCCGAAGAGCGCATACTCAAAGTAATCATCGAGACGGCTTATCTTTCCCCACTTCAGATCCAAGAGGCCTGTCTGATCTGTCAGGATGCAGGGGCTGACTTTGTCAAAACTTCCACAGGCTATGCGCCATCCGGTGCCAAGGTGGAAGACATCCGACTTATGCGCGAGACGCTCCCTTCGATTATCGGGATCAAGGCAAGCGGAGGAATCAAAACATTGGAATTTGCACTGGAGCTCATCGCCGCAGGGGCAGATCGGATCGGAACCAGCTCGGCTAAAGCGATTATGGAAGCGATTCGGGCGCAGCCCCAATCCTAGTCTCTACTGAAGTAAATCAGTAGGAAGGGGATGATAAAGAAGGTCAGCAGGATGTAGACAAAGCCGAAGATCCGATGCTTTACGGAAGTTTTTCCCATGAAATCAGCCAATTTCACCGGAATTTGACGGATCTCTGGGAATGGCAAAAAGATCAGAGCCCCCAAGGTATTGAATAAGACGTGTACGAAAGCCAATGCAATCGCCGACTCCGTCTTGTACATCGCAGCGATCACCGCCGTAATCGTGGTACCGATATTTGCTCCAATAATAAATGGAAATGACTTCGCCAGGCTGACCCTTTGGTTGGCGACCAACGGCACGACCAGCGAAGTGGTCACCGTGCTGGACTGTACGGCTGCGGTAAAGAAGATACCGTACAGGAAGGCCATACCGGTGTTATTGAAAATCACCTTGCTGATATCCTGGAAGGCATCCAGTACGAAGGTGCGATAGACGGAAGTAGTCAGGATTTTTATCGAGAAAAACACCAAAAACACTGCCAGGATCGTCGAAAGAAACGGGATATTGATGTGATCCACGATCCATTCAGTCAGGGTTCTTGTGAAAATCCGGTTGTATTCAAACGTGCCTGTAACATCCCCATCGGGTGCAAAAAGCTCAGCGATCTTACCGGAACTTTTAGAAAGGAAGTTGAAATAGAGCTCTAAGGGGAAGAGGATAACCACACACAGGATGTTGAAGACGTCATGGGAAATACCTGACGAAAGCGCCCGTCGAAATTCCTTCCTTTTAGTGATGAATGTAAATGAGACTAGCGTTGAGGTGAGTGTGGTACCTATATTGGCGCCTAGCACCATGGGGACGGCCTGCTGCAGGGTCATGTTACCAGAAGCTACAATGGCCACAATACTCGCCGTGACGGTGGAGCTGCTTTGGATCAGTGCGGTCACCAGCAATCCGACAAAGAGGCTGATGAAGGGATTGCGTGTCGCTGCGATGATTTCCCGGGCCACCTCGCTATTCAGTCGGCCCATCGCCACGGTCAGAAGATCAATAGCGAAGATGAACAGCAAGATCGAAAGGACGACAATCAAGTAACTTCTGACCTTATTAACGAATGTTTTATCTTTTGCGATCTCTTCCATTAACCCTAACTGAAATTCACCTGGTGTAAAGCCCCTGTATTGCCCGACATCGTGAGTCTTTGGGAGATTTACTCAACATGGGCTTTCACAATAAAATTAGAAAATCGCGTAAAAGTTGAAATTTTTTCAGGAATTCCAATTTTGAAGGAACGATTCGGAAAAAGGTTTTTCGCTTAGTTAACAATTTGTTAACATTGATTCCTATATTCTTACATATTTTTGCAGCCGATCTCCCATCAGCCTAATTATGGCCAAGAAACAAGCAATTGACCAAAATATCAATCAGGAAAAGCTTTCGAAGAAAACTTATTCCATTTTTGATTTTACAAAAAGTGAACGTCCATTTCTGATAACAATCTGCGTCATCATCTCCATCGCAGGCCTGATTACCCCCTATACCTATGCGGCTATGTGGTTTGGGTTTGCACTTGCAGCCTACTCCGCAATTGCCAACGACAGTATCCAGACCATCGGTACCTTCATCGCGTCCAATAGCAAGAGACCTTGGTACCTGCTGTGGCTTTTCATGGGCTTGATCTGGGTAGGTACGGTCAGCTATAGCTGGTTTTACTATGCAGGCGATGTGACCTACCAACGCCTCAGCGTACCAGGTTTGGAAAAAGCGCCCGAAAGCTTCGTGTTCTTGCAGCTCGCAGCCCCTATAGTATTATTGATCATGACCCGCCTTCGCATGCCGGTTTCGACGACTTTTCTTTTGCTCAATGTATTCACCTACAAGGCTGGTACCATCGTTGACGTGATGTTCAAGAGCTTTGTGGGTTACCTTTTGGCATTTGGATTGGCGATGATCGTCTGGTTTCTACTGGAGCGCTTTGTCAGAAACTACCTCAAAGGACAGGCTAAGTCGTATTGGATCTACCTGCAATGGATCACTTCCGGGGTATTGTGGTCGGTTTGGATCATGCAGGATGCTGCCAACATTGCGGTTTTTCTGCCCCGAGAGCTCAATCCAGTCGAATTCTCTGTGTATGCAGGTTTTGTATTCATTGGCCTTGGATTCCTTTTCTATATGAAAGGGGACAAAATACAGGAGATCGTCAATGAGAAATCGAACGTCACGGATGTTCGGGCAGCTACTATCGTGGACTTGGTCTATGCGGTCATCCTGTTTTACTTCAAGATGTACAACAATGTGCCCATGAGTACTACTTGGGTGTTTATAGGTTTGCTCGCCGGTCGTGAATTGGCGATAGCTTTGGGTAAACATGGAAAAACCAAAAAACGTAATGCATGGCTTTTACGTGCGTTCCGGTTGGCAAGAAAAGACGTGCTCAAAGCCTTGGCTGGATTGGTGGTTTCTCTTATCCTAGCGATCATCATCAATAAGGGTGTAAGGGACGAGATCATTGCTTTTTTCCAATAATCCTTTTCAAAATTGGATTTATACACCCACGAGTATTTCATGAATGAGGCTTTGAAACAGGCCAAAATCGCCTTTGAAGAAGGAGAGATACCCGTGGGTGCAGTGATCGTATCCAAAAATCGAATCATAGCTAAAGCCTACAATCAAACCGAAAGACTCAATGATGTCACGGCCCATGCCGAGATGCTGGCGATCACTGCGGCTGCCAATGGTCTTGGCGCCAAATACCTGAATGATTGCAGACTATATGTCACTCTGGAGCCCTGTCCGATGTGCGCGGGAGCCTTATTTTGGTCGCAGATCGGGGAAGTACACTTTGCGGCGTCCGATACGAAAAGAGGTTTTCGCAAGAGTAATCCAGCAATGCTCCATCCCAAGACTCAGGTTTTTTCAGGGATGATGGCGGAGCAGGCAGAAAAATTGGTCTTGGATTTTTTCAGAAAACTGAGAGAATAAGGCATTTTTCGTTCTTGGAGAACCTTTTTTTTCAAAGACTGGTTGACAAATTGTAGTTTACGGACTCATTTTAAACTAATGTTTAACTTAAAATTTCAATAAAATGGCTTTTACACTTCCTGCCTTACCTTATGCTTTTGACGCTTTGGCGCCGCACATCGATGCGAAAACCATGGAGATTCACCATGGCAAGCACCACAACGCGTATGTAACTAACTTGAACAATGCCATCGCTGGCACTGATTTGGAGAGCAAGTCTCTCGAAGAATTGATGAAAGTAGCCGGTTCGAATACCGCAGTCAGAAACAACGGCGGCGGACACTGGAATCACAGTTTTTTCTGGAATATCCTTTCTCCATCTGGAGGAGGTGCTCCCACGGGGGAGTTGGCTGCTGCGATTGATGCCAAGTTCGGCTCATTTGATGCATTCAAAGAAGAGTTTAACAAAGCGGGAGCTACCCGATTTGGTTCTGGCTGGGCGTGGCTTTGTGTCAATGAAAGCAAGGAACTATGTGTTTGCTCTACCCCCAACCAAGACAATCCATTGATGGATGTGGCGGAGAAGAAAGGCGCTCCGATCCTTGGACTGGACGTCTGGGAACATGCGTACTACCTCAATTACCAAAACAGAAGACCGGATTATATCGCGGCATTCTGGAACCTAGTGAATTGGGATGAGGCCAACAAGCATTTTGCTGCTGCCAAATAAGGCAATCAGCGATCGAAATTCAGATCCCCGGACGGTAAACTTCCGGGGATTTTTTTGTCCTAAACCGAATAAAATACTGTTCGGTTTTGAGACAGTTTTTTTTCGGGGCAGATCCTAAAAGGCTTTTGGGGCTATTTTGGGCGGTTGTTGGCACTTGGCATTTCATTTTCTAAAGGTATGGCATACTAAGCCAACTCTATTTATACAATGAAAACTGCCAACTTTCCCTTTTTTGCCCTGCTTGTTTATTTTTTGGGAGTGAGCAATCTAGCCGCTTCACCCAAGGAAGTCTCCAAAATCTCCGGAAAAATCGCTGATCAGACCGGTGAAGCCGTACCCTATGCCAACGTGGCCCTGATTGAGCTGGATGGAGGCTTGGTGGCCGGAGCTGTCTCTGACGAAAATGGGCATTTCCTCATCGAATCCACCAAAACCGCCAAAGTGAAACTCGTGATATCTTCGATCGGTTACCAGACCTTTTCCACCGAGTCCTTTGATCTTACAGAGGGGCTGATCAAGGATTTTGGAAGTCTGTCTATCGTCAACGAGGCGACTGGACTGGATGAAGTTACCGTAAAGGCTTCCCGACCTGAGATTATTATAGAGCCCGACAAGACTGTCATCAATGTCGAAGGCACCGTCATGGCCGAAGGCTCTAACGCTCTGGACGTAGTAGGCAGATCTCCCGGAATCTATGTGGATCAGGAGGGAAACATCAATTTGAACGGACGAAACGGTGCCACCGTGATGATAAATGACCGACCTACTTACATGAGCTCGACCGATTTGGCCAACTTTCTACGTTCTATGCCTGCGGAGAACATCAAAAGCATCGAGGTCATCAACAATCCCTCGTCACGATTTGATGCCGAGGGCTCGGCCGGGGTGATCAATATCCAGTTGAAAAAGAACAACGTCGATGGCATGTTTGGGAATATCCAAGTGGGTGGACAATACAATGGTCAATTCGCTCCTAACGCCGGGGTGACCCTAAACGTGAAAAAAGGGAAACTGTCCACCAACGGAACTTTCAACTACAATGAATACGCCGCTTACAATGACTTGGAGATCAACAGAAACTTCACGTTGGAAGAGGGCATCTCCAGCTTCAATCAAGATTCCAGGATCGCCTCGAGATACAAAACTCCATCCTTCGTCGGCTCCGCAAACTATGAGCTGAAGCCTAATCAAAACCTCGGTCTCAACGTGCAGGCTTCCTCGTCTACGGATACCAACAATAGCTCCTCCGGTACCGTGGTGACCAATCCGGGGCAAGACTACAACAATTTCATAGAGTCAACCAACGAATCTGAAGGAACAAGAAACCGCCTGTTTACCAACCTGCACTACGATGCCAAGCTCGATACGCTGGGCAGTAAATTCTCCGCCGACCTGGACTATACTATCATGGACAATGAGAGCTCCTCGCTTTTGGACAACAACTACTGGTCTGGAAATAATGATCCCAGCGCAGGCTACACTGATCAGATTCTGACCTTGAACGAAATGTATTACACCATTTTCACCGCGAAAGTCGACTTCACAAAAGCTTTGAAAGGTGGTAAAACACTGGAGGCAGGCGTGAAGGGAAGCTGGGTGGAATCTGACAATGACCTGGACATGAGCCGGTCAGAGGATGAAGGCCCCTTTGAGCCCGACGCCAACTCAAACCAATTCATCTACCAGGAGAATGTTTTGGCGGCCTATGGATCTTTTAAAGGATCGTTTAGCGAGAAGTTGAGCTATCAGGCGGGCTTGCGCGGGGAGTATTCCGACATCGTGGGAAACTCCGTGACGTTGAATCAGGTGAACAAGCAAAACTACTTCAATCTTTTCCCGAGCGCCTTCATCCAACACAAAATAAGCGATAACTATCAGATCGTGTACAATGCCAACCGACGCATTACCCGACCAAACTATCGCTTGTTGAACCCATTTGTCTACTACATCGATCCATTGACTTCCGAGACGGGCAACCCGAATCTGAAGCCTCAGTATTCGACAAATTTTGAAATGAACCACGTTGTCAAAGGTGCCTACCAATTTACCCTGGGCTATAGTGTAACAGAGGATACCTTCATGCAGGTGTTTGTGCAGGATCAAGAGGATCGTACGACGACGACCTATACCGACAACTTTGACCAGACGAGAAACGCGAATTTCCGCGCAATTGTCCCTGTCGAAATCAAAAAATGGTGGAGCACCTCCAACATGCTTCAGGTGAATTACAATCAGTTTCAAAGCCAAATTGGCGAAGATTTGTTGGACGTTGAGCAGGTTTCTTACATGGCCAGAAGCCAGCAGAACTTCACCCTGCCAAAAGGATTCAAGATGGAGCTGATGGCAATCTACCTCAGTCCGCAAATCTGGGGACAGGGCCAGATCCAGGGTTTTGGCTGGGTAGATGCCGGAGTGACCAAATCGGTGATGAAAGATAAACTTTCGATCTCTGTGAATGGCACGGACATTTTCCGTACGCAATTGATCCGCGCGAAGGTTGATTTCGCAGACATCGACACCAACTTTCGACAGTATAGAAGCAATCAGGGAATCCGGTTCACACTTAAATACAATTTTGCCAAAGGCGAGAGCTTCCGGGTAAAGTCAAGTACCGGTAGCTCAGAAGAAAGAAATAGATTGGACTAGCAGGAAAGACTCTCCGTATTGATTTGTGGTTTTTCCAAGTTCTCCAGCAAACAGAAGGAGCGCTAAAAATGTGAAGTCCTGCCAGGTTTTTACAACCAGGCAGGACTTTTTTTAATCCCGGAAAACTGAAAATCAGATTTACAAGAAATGATATAGGAACACTAACAAGCCTGTAAATGCAGGCTTTTTTTGGTCTTTAATTTCGAGCTTTACTTCGACTTCGGCCTTGACAGTGCCGCGTAGATTGGCGACATTTTTCAGCTTTGCGACTAGTCTGACTTCGCTGTCCACTGTCACGGCCTGGGCAAATCTGAGGTTTTCGATACCATAATTGATCATCATTTTGAGATTTTCCACTCGGACGATCTGCTCCCAGAGATGCGGCACTATACTCAGCGTCAGATATCCATGAGCGATGGTATTGCCAAAAGCTCCTTGAGCTTTGGCCCGCTCAGGATCCGTGTGAATCCACTGATGATCATAGGTTGCGTCTGCAAAAAGATTGATCTGAGGCTGCGTGATTTTGAAAAATTCGGAAGCACCAAGTTCTAGTCCATTGTGCATTTCAAAGTCTTCAAAACTGCCGATTACTGTTGGGTTCATGGTAAGAATCTATTTGAAAAATTTAAAGAAGCAGAGATTATTTTGTAAATCCAAGAAGGGATTCGAAGATGGAAGTTCAAGTATTTACCTTCAAAATCCTTAAAAATAGCTTTGAAATTTCGCGGAAAAATATATTTAGAAGGATTTTAGTTTTAAAATATTTTACACCTATTTTCGCCGGTAATCACCTCATTTTTCATGCTAAATTTTGTATTCGGAATCCTGTTAGCGGCGGGTCTTAATGCGGCGCCCGACACCACTTCGACAGCTAAGGAAATTCCCTATTTCTCCGTTCTTGCTGAGCATCACACGCTCACTATTCATGCGGACTACACCTATACCAGAGTCGTCGAAAGCCGATTGATCGTGACCTCTCCGGATGGTATTGATCATGCGACTACGCGGCTGTTTTATGACAAATTAAATGAGGTCAGGGACTTTGAGCTTGAAATGAAAGATCCTTCAACCGGGAAGACCCTCAAGAAAGCCAGGTTGAAAGATATGGGTGACGCGGCCTATTACTCTACTTCGACTGTGTTTGACGACAATCGGTACAAGTATTTTGAGGTCACTTCAGCCAAATATCCCATCGAAATCAAGATCAGATCTGAGGTTTTTTCCAAGTCAAATTTTAATATCCCAAGCTGGTCGCCCGTCCCTAGTTACAATCAAAAAGTGACTGAAACCTCCTACACCGTACATTATCCGACAGCACTGGGACTGAAATACAAAGAACTCAATCTCTCCGGTGACCGTGTAGAGGACGAAGCCGCGGGAATCACTACAATCACCTGGAAGGAAAAAGATCTTGCGGTACAAGCGAAAGATTTTGATACCGAGGAAGATCCCCGGCTCCTGCTTGCTCCGGTGAGTTTTTCCTTGGATCAATACCGAGGAGAAATGAAAGACTGGGCAGGCTTTGCCTCCTGGCAATACGAATTGAACAAAGGACGAGACGCGCTGCCGGCGGACTTTACCGCAAAGATTCTGAATCTGGTAGACGGTGTGGATGAGCCCTACGAAAGGGTCAAAATTCTATACAGTTACCTTCAGAAGAATTTTCGCTACGTCAGTATTCAGCTGGGTATCGGAGGCTGGCAGACGATGACCGCCGCCGACGTGGTCAAGTATGCCTACGGTGACTGTAAGGGCCTGACCAATTTGATGAAGGCGATGCTGGAGGTGGCGGGGATTCCATCCAACTACACCCTAGTCTATGCAGGATCCAACGCTGATGATATCGAGATGGATTTACCTTCCAATCAATTCAACCACGTGATCCTGCAGGTGCCGACAGATGCCGATCCGATTTGGCTGGAGTGTACTTCCAGCATGCTCCCAGCAGGATTCTTGGGGGATTTTACCAGAAATCGACATGTCTTGGTCACGAAGAAAGAGGGTGGCTATCTAACGAAAACGCCCTCCTACGAGTCCGAAGAGTGGAACCTGATTCAATCCCAATCCAAGGTTGTAATCGATGCTCAGGGCAATGCCAAGATCAGTTCCAAGCAACAGTTTTTTGGGAATTTTGCAGAAGAAATACTCTATGTCAAAAACACGCTGGACGAGCGACAACAGCGGGACTACCTCAACAGAAACTCGGCGGTTTCCGGCCTGATCGTCCAAGGTTACCAAATTGAAATTGTGAGTCAAGACTCCCTGCTCAATGCCGAGCTTTCCTTCGATGGAGTTGTCCAGAGGTTTTCCCAAACCACGGCCAAACGCGTTATCTTGAAGTCTTTCATCGGAAAATTGGGTCCAGATCACCTCGCCAACAAATCCCTGAAACAAAAGGATGACTATGAGATCGAGCTGCCTGAAGACTGGAAGCCGGACGGTGAATTTCCGAAGGTGACTTTGGACGAAGAACACGCGACTGGATCCCTTCACATCACGCATGAGGGGAAAATACTCCGCGTCCGGCGTGAATTACATCTTCGCATTCCTGAGGATTTTGCTAAAGCGAATGAAACTGAACTCTTGAGAAAGATCAACACCGTCTTTGACCGCACTATTCTTTTGACAAAATCAACACTAGCCACTGTCTCCAAATAGATCTATGATTAGAAAGTTTTTGATTGCTGCTGCATTCATCTTGCCTTCTTTGGCCGCTGCCCAGACGCTCAAAATGGGCGAAATCAACCAAAGTGAAATTGACCTAAACGAAGTTGCCTACGAGCCTGGCGCCGGAGCCGTTTATCTGGTTGCTTCGGGAGAATCAAGAATTAACAATAGTATTCTCGAGACGCAACACTTCTACCGTATCAAGATTCTCTCGGAAGCAGGCAAGGAGCATGGAGACGTCCGAATCAGGTTTTATGCGGGTACCGGCAATGTTGAAAACATCTCAAGCGTGAAGGCGCAGATTACAAACTATGATGGTGGACGACCCCTAGTGACGAAATTGGACAAGAGCAATTTTTTCGAAGTGGATCTTGGAGATGGCGTAAAGGAGTTGCGCATCTCATTTCCCAATACTCAGGTGGGCTCTATTTTAGAGTACTCTTATAAGAAAGGCGACAAGAACATTGAGTTTCTAGACGGATGGACTTTCCAGCGGTCTGTGCCGGTGTTATTTTCCAAGTATCAGATCACCATGGTTCCGCACCTGGAGTACAAAACGATCGGTCAGGGGGCTAATTTTTCTACAAAATCAGAGAGAACAAGCGACTACGGGAATTACAGTTGGACACTCCGGGATCTGTATGCGCTGAAGGAGGAACCTTATATGAAAAACTACCGAGACTACGTCGATCGGGTGGAATTCCAGCTTTCCCGGTATCAGCGAGCGGCGACGACCTCAGGGCCAGAGTGGGCTGATTATCTGAATACCTGGGAAAAGCTCGGAGATGAAATGATCGAGTATTATTCCGTCAAAGGTTTTTATCGAACCAATCCGTTGGAACGCGAGGTCCTGTCGCTCGACCTGAGCAGCGGTACCCAGAAAGAAAAAGCGGAAATTGCCTACTACTATATCCGAGACAATTTCGTCAACGAAGGCTCGGATTGGATCTATACCGAACAGACGCTGCCACAGTTGCTGAAATCGAAAAAAGGTGCGCCGGGTGAGCTTATTTTGGCCTACATGGGCATCTTGAAGTCGTTGGGAATCGAATGCAGTCCGGTACTCATCGGAAGCAAAGGATATGGCCGAAGCGAAATCGTGCCGTTTCCATTTCTTAGTCAGTTTGACGAGATCTTGTTGATCGCCAATCTAGACGGACAAAACCAGTTTCTCGATTTGAGTGATCCCTTGGCACCTTTTGGCTACGTGGATCTCGACAAGCATGTCAAAGGAGGTTTGCTCTTGAAGAAAAACGCCAGCTCTCTGATCAGCATCGACATTAAGCACAGTTCCAATAAACTGGTCTTTTCTAACATTAAATTGGACAAAGAATCCGGGGAATTGGTTATTGACAACAGCATCAGAAACTCTTTCTATGAAGGATTGGCTGCTGCGCACAAGATCGAAGATTTGGAAGACGGCAATAAGCCCTTGGAAGAGTTTTTCAACGAAAACTACCAGGCCTTTGAGATCAGAAATGTGTCTGTCGAAAATCGACTTCAGGAAAGAAACATGGTCAATATCAGTTTTCAATCGGTACTGAAGAATGCGGCTCAGGAAGAAATGCTTGTATTCAATCCTTTGCAGATTTCCCAGTTTTCCAAAAACCCATTTACCCAAGATTTCAGAGTTTTTCCGGTCGACTTCGAATACGCTTTCAAGGAGACCTATACTGCAAATCTGGTCATTCCAGAAGGCTATGAACTGGACGATTATCCGACCAATGAGTCGATTACGATCCCTGGATCAGCAATCACTTTCTTATACTCGACCGAGAACCTTGGGGATATATTTAAGATTACAGCAAAATTCGAAGTAAGAGAGCCTTTGATCAGTCCAGTGCGATATGCAGATTTGAAGTTTTTCATGGAAAGTGTTGCAACTAAGCTGGCCACTCCGGTAATTCTGATCAAGGCTCCTGCCGCAGATTGAATCGGACCATGTGGAGTCCGAGAGGGTTGAACGGTTCGGAACTTGTGTAGGAGGAAATCCTCAGTTATTTTCGTCAAAAAACCACCTATGGTCAAGTACCTTCATGGATACGATTCCCGGGAACAGCAGCGGCTGATCGATCAGGCAGGATTTTTGGCTCCCCTGATTTTTCCTTCGGTAGATTTCTTTGGCTGTAAAAAACTCCTGGAGATCGGCAGTGGTGTCGGTGCGCAGACGGCCGTTTTGTTGGGATTGTTTCCTGATCTACAGATTACCTCGGTTGATTTTTCGGAAACACAATTGGCTAAGGCTGCGGAAAACCTGAAGGGCTTTTCGGATCGGGTGACTTTGGTTTGTCAGGACGCGGAGAAACTGCAATTAGAGGAGAGGTTTGACGCTGTGTTTATCTGCTGGGCGCTGGAGCATATCACCGACCCGCAGACCGTGATGAAGCGCGTCCGGGAGCATCTCTTGCCCGGAGCCAAGATCCACATCACCGAGGTGTTTAATTCGACTTTCTATTACCAGCCTGAATCTCCGGCGTTGGCGTATTACTACCGGGTGTACAATGAGCAGCAGATCGGGTTTGGAGGAAACCCCGATGTGGGCAGCCAGCTTGGAAATCTGTTGACCCATGCGGGTTTCAGGGATATCAAAATTTCACACGGGGGATTTCATCTGGATCAAAGTCAGGCGGAAGAACTTGGGAGATTTATAGCGTTTTGGAAGATCCTCATGAAAAGCGGTGCGCCGGGACTGCTGGAGTCGGGGGCTATCTCCCAATTTGAAATTGATGCAATGGAAAGTGACCTGGATCGGATTCTCGCAGATGAAAATGCGGTTTTTTTCTACCAATTTGTACACGCAAATGCAACGGTATAGCCGCCCATGAAGATAGTAAGCTGGATTTGGAGATTGGTATGGAAGACAAGCCTTTGGTTTTTGGGCCTTTCCATAGGATTAGTCATTGTTTATCGATTTGTGCCGGTGCCGATCACGCCGCTGATGGTTATCCGGGTTCTTGAACAGGCATTTGATGCGGAAAAGGACGTGCGTCTCGAAAAGGACTGGGTATCTATAGAGGAGATTTCCAAGAATGCTCCACAGGCCGTCGTAGCTGCCGAAGACCAAAAATTTTTAGACCATCAGGGTTTTGACTTTGAAGCGATGGAGAAAGCCTGGGAAAACAACAAAAAGGGCAAGCGTGTCAAGGGCGCCAGCACAATCACACAGCAGACTGTTAAGAATGTCTTCCTATGGCCCAGCAGAAGCTATGTAAGAAAAGTACTGGAAGCCTACTTCACCGTCTTGGTGGAGTTGATTTGGTCCAAGGAACGAATCCTAGAAGTGTACTTGAATGTAATCGAGATGGGGGATGGCATCTACGGTATCGAAGCGGCTGCCCAAGTGTACTTCAAAAAATCTGCTGAGAAACTCACGCGAGGCCAGGCGGCTCTAATTGCTGCCGTGCTGCCGAATCCGCGCCGATGGAGCCCCGCTAAGCCGACTGGCTATATCCAGGGAAGGCAAACATGGATTTTGAGACAAATGAACAATCTGGCTCCTGTTGGCTTCGGAATTTGAGTTTGTACTCTAGTCGTTAAAATATAAAAATTCTGATTTCATTGATTTGAGTACGTGGTTTTTTCTCGGGCCGTGCATCGAAGTATTGGACTCTCTCGTGGAAATCAGAACATTATTCTAAAATCTGAGCCGTCGCCCTACCAAATCGCTCTTGGATTCGCCGATTGCGTAGTGGGCAAAATAGCCCCTGAAACCGCTGATTTTAGCATCAAATTTTGCAAGGGAAATTTATCCACAATTTCGATTATTTATCCACACTCACTTTTTGGGTTTATGTAAGACTCTGGAAAACAGTATATTGAGTCTGTTTCAGAAAAGGTAATTTTGTGGATAATTGTAGCTAACGTTAAGAAAATCAGTACTCAATGCCGGAGGAATGGTGGATAAATTTAAGACCGAATTTTATTCTTTTTGGAAGCTAATCCTGCTTAAGACTAATGAGCCTTTTTCGGTAGGTATTGAAGATTCTGGACTTCGAAACGAAGCCTTGATACCTCCCACTTTCCACAACGGGAAGATTCCATGCTCCTGATTTTTCGAATTTCTCCATGGCTGATTGCATATTATCAGTAGCCAATAGGATTTCTGGTGGGCTGTGCATGAGTTGGCCGATGAGCACCTTTTCCTGCTTTTCGGGATCAAACATAATCCCTCTGAAGTCATCCAGAGTGACGATTCCACGGAGAATCTGATTCTCATCGACTACGGGGAAGATGTTTCGCTTGGAGATTTTCACCAGGTCAATTAGGTTTCTCAACTGCGCATTGGGATGGATGGGAAGCAGGTCCCGCTCGATGACATGAGAGATATTGATAGTGTCGAGTAGTTCCTGGTCTTTGGTCTCGGGCAGGTGCTTTCCCTGGTCTTTAAGTTGGAGCTTGTAGATGCTGTCTTTTTCGAAGTGAGCCGAGGTCGTGTATGCGATCGCTGAGACAAACATCAAGGGCACAAACAACTCATAGCCGCCGGTAATCTCCGCGATCAAGAATATCGCCGACAGGGGAGAGTGTTGGACTCCGGCCATCAGTCCGCACATTGCCACGAGCGTAAAATGAGCTACCGGCAAAGAGATGTGTGCGCCGAGCATATTGTTGGAGTAGGCGAAGATGAAGCCGACGATACCTCCCACGAATAGTGAGGGAGCAAAAATTCCCCCGCTGCCTCCGGAACCAATCGTGACGGCGGAAGCGATCGGCTTTACCAATACGATCATGATTAGAAATAGGATGATGATTGCGGGATTCTCGATTGTAGAAAAGAAAACACTGTTTTCCAGGATTTCAGCATAGTTTCCGTCAATCAGGATATTCAATGTACTGTAACCTTCGCCATAGATCGGTGGGAAAAAGAACACCATCACACCGATCAGCGCTCCGCCATACATGGTTCGCATCCATTGGTCACCGATGTCGTCCATGATCTTCTCTGTCCCCCTTACCATCTTGTTGAAGTAGAGCGAGACCATGCCACAGACCATCCCCAGCAGCAGGTAGTATGGCAGATGGCTCGCAATAAAGGATTCTTTCAACTGGAAATTGAAAAGAGACTCTTCGCCGATCAGCACCATGGATGTTACCGAGCCCATTACCGATGCAATGAGAAGAGGGATGAAGCTGGCCGTGCTGATTTCCAAAAGAATGACTTCGATGGCAAAAATAACGGCGCCGATGGGTGCACCGAAGATGGCCGAAATAGCTCCGGCAGCTCCGCATCCGATCAAGAGTGTCCGCTTTTTCGGGTTAAGATGCATCAATACGCCCACGTTGGAGCCGATGGCTGATCCTGTGACCACCATCGGTGCTTCCAGCCCTACTGAGCCGCCAAAGCCGACTGTGAAGGCGGAGGTGATCACCCGACTGAAAGTCTTTACCCTTGGAATAAGACTGGACTTTTTTGAGATATTGAAAAGTACATCCGGAATCCCATGGCCCCCGACATCTTTCAACACATAGCGACCGATCAGGTAAGCGGCTGAGATACCGATCAGCGGATAGATGATGTACATGAAATTGGCGTATTCCTTGTAGAAGCCATCAGTCAGAAAGCTCTGGATCGCATGCACCAGCGACTTGAGAATGACTGCTGCCAGTCCGGAAAAGATGCCTATCAATCCACTCAGGATCAATATGAATCCTTTGTTGCTCAGATGTCGGAGCCTCCAGATCAAGAGTCGGGTTATCAGATCACTTTTAGCCAAATCAGTTTGTGTTTTTTTTGTTCAGACAGCGTCGTTCCGGTATTGATCGGTTATTGGGTAGGCAGTTCACTATCAAGTGCCAAAATACATTTCAGTACAAGATTTACGGCATTGATATAAAACTCGGGTTTGATTTTTTCGAATTCATCCGAGGGTTTGTGATAGTCTTCATGATCCTCTACTCCAAAATAGATATGAGGAACTTTTTTTGCGTAGAAAGCCCCTTGATCCGACTGGTTAGTCCAGTCTTCCCGACCAGTTCCCGGAAGGTCGTGGCCGAACATCAGTGTTGGACTGGAGCCCTTGGAGGCTTTCTCCAAGATAGGTTTGAATTGAGGATAAAAATGCGTCCCTGAAGCGTAGAGCTCATTTTTATCGCTTCTTGAGATCATGTCCATGTTCACATTGAGCAGAATCTGATCAAGAGGGTAAGGGAAATCTTCCACCAACGCTTTTGCCCCTCGTAATCCCAGCTCCTCAGCATCCAAGGCGACAAACATCATGCTGTGTATTGGTCTGTTTTTGGAGAAATACTTGGCCAATTCCAACAAGGCCGCAGTTCCAGAGGCATTGTCGTCGGTGCCGTTGTAGATCGAATCCCCCGCCGCGTCCGGCTTCCCAACGCCGACGTGATCGTAATGTGCCGTGACGACGATCAACTTTCTCGACCCGCTGCCTGGGATGAAGGCGACGAGATTTGCCGCATCCTCGTATTTCGTTTGATTGCGTCCTGTGAATGAAAATCGTTGGATAAAATCAGGATAGAGTGGCTCGACCAAGTCATAGCTGGTCAATTCACCCAAGATGTATTTTCTGGCCTCCATGCTTCCCGCACTCAGGGGCTTTCGCCCCGCAAGCGCATCAGAAGAAAGAAATTCGAGGTGTTGTAACAATTCCTTGGAATCGACACTTTGGGCGTGTGAAAAAGTGGAATTGAGTAGGCCAAAGAATAAAAAGAGGAATTTGCTGAAATTGGAATGCATCTGGTGAACTGTTTTCCGTTATGTATATTCGTAAAAATACTAGGCTTACCGTCACTACGTCTGAATTTGATGAAATATATCAGTAGCGCTCTCCTTTTTTTTCTTTCACTTCATCTTGTTTTAGCTCAAGGAGGGCCCCCGGAAAGTTTTTTTGACGGCAAGTCTATCGTCATGATTTCCTCAGATCCAGGGGCTCGGCCGGCGATGAGTTGGCAACAATTGGCCGACAGTGTTCATAGGTATTTGGTGGAGGCGGGGGGTGATCCAGTCGGCTATTTTGAGCTGGAACAGGTAGCACTCTCAGATGCTAGGCAGGCAGATTTTGCGCGTGCTTTTGCCACTCGGCAAGTTAAAAATGTCATTCTGGTCACCAGAAAGAGAGAAAACCTGAGCATCCATGTAGGGCCATTCAGTGGGGACGGAAGAATGATTGCCTCTACTAGTCTATATGGCATCGCTGGCAAAGACTGGGCCGAGGCAGGCGCGCTGCTCGCTGCGGCAGGAAAAGGCACAAGATCTCGAAATCTCTTGGTGATCGACGTGCCTGAATTTCCGCAGATCAGCAGTCAGGAAGTTGCTCAATCCGAGCAAAGGTTTTTGCCTAGAAATCCCCTGAACCTCGAAGTCTTTAAGCTTGGGATACCATTGGAGGGATCTTCAGCTGAAACAGGCCTGTTGAGCTATTTTAGATATGACTTGCTGGGCAAATCCCAAGAGGCGATTTTGGCGGAGCAAGCCGCCCAAAAATCCCAGATTCAATCGATCTTTGAGAATCTGTACCCTCATCAAATTGAATGGCTAACCGAGGCAAAAACCGACGAGGAGCTTGTCGGTGATCGGGTTCAATTCTTATTGGTCAAAGTGGAGGGCAGACAGGCTGACTTGATGCAGAGCATGGGTCTAGAGCCGATCGTCGGCGAGGAAGGTGCAAAGACGGTGGTGAAATATTACATTAAACTTATCGTGCGGGACGAACTGTACATTGGCCCGGAGTGGGATGCGGATACCGACTGGCAGCGAGCGCTGGCCAACTTTCTGACCAACCTAAAAAAATAGACCTCCTTTCGGAGGTCTATAAACTTGATTTAGGGTTGGGGGTGATTTTGGCAACTTTTACTTCAAGAATCGAAATTGAAAATCGAGGAAGCCTACGACTGTTCTAAAAAACTGAGAAATTTCATCAAATACAATGACTTTCAATAAATTTTTCAATTAAACCCATGTTTCTCTGAATTTTTTTTGATTTTGGAGCAGTTTAAAAAAGATTTTCATTGACAAAAGGAATTAACGCGAGGATTATGGCCTGACGGTAATATTCATTGCGATCCACTATTCCGTGGGTGAGAATACCTACCGAACCACCCTGCTGTTTGGAGTTTTCCCGATCAAATACCACGTCATCGGCTTTGCCAAGCTCCATCCCGTTATCCACCAGATCGGCGACTGCTTTGGGTAGATAGAAGGTGCCGGTCTTGGATTGAGAAGCTTTCCCCTCTCTATCCAAGATGAAAATCCAGGCAAAGGCATACATCCCGAAGTCATCCTGATCAAGTCCCCCTTCGATCCCTACCCAATAGTTGGCTTCCGGGAACACCTCACGGGAATTTTGCGCTCTGTTTTTTGCTCCGAGGAGTGTTTCGATGTCTCCTTTTGGTTGATCGGATACTCCTGAGGCGGCATTTATTCCCTCTACCAGGAAGCTTTTGTTAAATGCCCGGGTGAAGGCATCTTCGGTGCAGGAGATTTTCACCGGATTTTTGCTTCCGACCAAAACGAGAAGCTTGTCGGAGGGCTGGAAATTTTGTCTTCTTTTGAAATTCATAAGTCAGGCCTCTGCTGGTTAGGCCATGTTGGTAAATACCTGGTTGACATCATCGTCCTCTTCGAGACGGTCGATGAGCTTGTGAATGATCTCTTCCTGCTCTTCAGTCAACTCGGTCAAAGTAGTTGGGAATCGCTGGAAGTCTGCCGAGATTACCTCAATCCCGCGATCTTCCAGGGCTTTTTGCATAGACCCAAAATCTTCAAACTCGGTATAGGCAAAGATCTCTCCCTCGTTTTCGGCGATCTCCGTCAGACCGAAGTCGATCAGCTCCAACTCCAGTTCATCGAGCTGATGATCCGCCTGGGCAAATCTGAACACGGCTTTGCGATCAAACATAAAACTGACTGAGCCGGAAGTACCGAGCGCTCCGCCTGCTTTGGAGAAGTAAGATCTTGTGTTGGCAACGGTTCGGTTAGTATTGTCAGTGGAGGTCTCTACGATGAAAGCAATGCCAAATGGGCCATAGCCTTCGTACACTACTTCTTCGTAGTCTTTTTCATCCTTGTTGGACGCCCGCTTGATAGCTGCTTCGATGCGGTCTTTGGGCATTTGGGCACCTTTTGCATTTTGAATGACTGTTCGAAGCTTGGTGTTGGTATTGGGATCAGGGCCACCAGTCTTCACTGCCATCACTATTTCTTTCCCCAGTCGGGTGAATACCTTGGACATTTTGTCCCAGCGCTTAAACTTTCTCTCTTTTCGGAATTCAAATGCTCTTCCCATAGTTATACCTAATATTAGCCGTGGGCAAAAATAGCAAATCTTTTTACTATGAGTAACCTAGGGCTTTTTTATCAAAAAGAGACCAATTCTTTGGAGATTTTTGTCTTTGTACCAACTGAATCCGTATCGAATAAAACGTCCTTTCTATGAACAACTCCGACCATCTCCCGATTCCGAATCTGCCCAAGCTCGATCTGCCCAAAGTGGTAATTATAGGCGGCGGATTCGGCGGATTGAAACTCGCAATGAGTCTTCGCAACAGTTCCTTCCAGGTGATCCTATTGGACAAAAACAACTACCATCAGTTTCAGCCACTATTTTATCAAGTTGCCACTGCTGGTCTGGAACCTAGTGCGATTTCTTTTCCACTGCGTAAGATCTTCCATGGTGCTTCCAATATGAGTTTTAGGATGGCGGAGGCAGACCGTGTGGATACCACCGAGAAGAGAATCTTTACCGATATCGGATACATCGACTATGATTATCTCGTTCTCGCAATGGGAGCTGACACCAACTACTTTGGAGCAAAAAACATCGAGTACTATTCCTCCCCAATGAAGACAGTATCGGAAGCGCTGTATATCCGAAATAAGATCATCTCAAACTATGAACGAGCCATTACGCTCCCGGGCATCGCGGAGCGTAAGTCCCTGATGAATATGGTGATCGTCGGGGGAGGTCCGACAGGCGTGGAACTCGCGGGTGCGATGGCCGAATTGAGAAATAATGTGTTCCCCAAGGACTATCCGGAGTTGAGTTTCAAAAATATGAAGGTGGTGCTCATCGAGGCTGGGCCAAAGCTGCTCGCCGCGATGTCCGAGGAAGCTCAAAATCACGCCCTTCGCTATCTCCAGGAGCTCGGCGTGGAAGTTTTGTTGGCGACCAAAGTCTTGGATTACGACGGAAAGGTCGTTTCGATCGCTGGCAACGAACCCATTGAGACGCAGACACTGCTCTGGGCTGCAGGGATCAAGCCGAATCGAATCGAGGGTTTTGACCCCAGCGTCTACGCTGGCAACGGGCGAATGTTGGTAAACGAGTATAATCAACTCGATCGGTGTGAGGGAGTTTTTGTGTTGGGTGATCAGTGTCTTTTGCCAGGTGGTAACTTTCCGAAAGGTCATCCTCAGGTTGCACAGGTGGCAATCCAACAGGCTAAGAATCTGTCAAAAAATCTCTTCAAGCAGAAAAAGGGACAAAAAATGACTCCTTTTAGATACAAAGATCTCGGATCTATGGCGACCGTAGGCCGAAAGCTTGCAGTGGTGGATTTGCCTTTTTTCAAGTTTCAAGGCTTGTTTGCGTGGTTGACGTGGCTCTTTGTCCATTTGATGGCGATTCTCGGGGTGAAGAACAAGGTTTTCATTTTTCTCGATTGGTCATGGAACTACCTTAATTTCGATTCAAGTCTGAGGCTGTTGATTAAGCCGAAATATGTGAGGGCTTCCGAGCGAAAGGAATTAATTGAAGAGAAGAGCTCTTCTGATTAAGATTCCTTAACATCTGATTTTTGCAGGCGAATTAAACTTGGTTTGCGTCGCGAGGTCTAACGCTCGAAACAAAACCAAAAACAACATGAAAAAGTGGATCATTGGAGCAGCACTCTTGGCGTTTACCAGTCTAAGTGTAGCCGCACAACAGCAGAAAAGAGAAACGCCAAATCCGGAGAAACGGGCCAAAAACGCAACAGAGAAAATGGCGACGGAACTTCAGCTTTCGGAGGATCAGAAGGCACAGATACTTGCCCTCAACCTAGATCAGGCGAAAAAGCGACAAGCTGAAATGGAGCAGGAAAAGACCGAAAGAGATGCCAAAAGAGAAGAAATGAAAGCTCATCAGGAGCAAATCAACTCAATCCTCACGGAAGAGCAGCGGATCAAATGGGAGGAGATCAAGCTGGAGCAGCGAGACAAACGAAGACCTGGAGGCGAGGATCATCGCCGGGATGATATGCCCCGCAGGAAGCCGGCAAACAACTAAAGTAAAATGAAGAAAGCCACCTTTTGGGTGGCTTTCTATATCGTAGGTAGGTCAACTAAACAGGGTACTATCGGACATCAGGGCAAACCCAAAGGGGATAGCCTTGACATTATCCCACGATATGCTCTTCAACCTGGAAGAAGGACTCGTCTTTCTGAGGAAGTGATGATGAACCCATCAGGTATTCATCCACTTTGACAGCAGTCTCTCTGCCTTCAGAAATCGCCCAAACGACCAGTGATTGACCTCGTCGCATATCCCCAGCTAAAAATACCTTAGGGTTTGTGCTTTGGTAGTTCTTTGATTTTGGAAGACTATTTTCCATAGTCTCAGCGCCAAAGGCCTGCAACAGACCATTTTGAGCAGGACCCATGTAGCCGATCGCAATGAAGGCCAGGTCACAAGGCACCGTCCGTTCAGTTCCGGCAACTTCCTCGAAAGTCATCCGGCCGCCTTTCTCTTTCCACTCGATATCTACCAGCGTCAGTCCAGTGACTGCTCCGGCTTCATTCGCAGTGAATTCTTTGGTCAGAATCGAAAACATACGATCCGCACCTTCATCATGAGAACTCGAAGTTCTCAAGGTCATTGGCCATTCTGGCCAAGGATTCAATACATTTCGCTGCTTTGGAGGCTTTGGTAAAAGCTCGAGCTGGGTGATGGAGGCTGCACCGTGTCGGTTAGACGTGCCGATACAATCGCTTCCTGTATCACCACCGCCAATCACAATCACGTGTTTGTCTTTTGCCGAAATCGGGTTTTCTCCTATTTCGCTACTCGTCACCTGATTTTGCTTGCCAAGAAACTCCATGGCAAAATGAACGCCTCTACTCTCACTTCCTTTGATATTCAAGCCTCGGGGTTGTTGAGCTCCGGTAGAAAGTACGACTGCGTCGAAACTTTTCAGGATTTCATCTGCCTGGATTGTCGCGCCAATTTCTGTGTCGGTCGCAAGAATCACCCCCTCTTCGACCATGAGGTCTACTCGGCGATCAATGACCCATTTTTCGAGTTTGAAATCCGGGATACCATAGCGTAGAAGACCACCAACTTTGGAGTCTTTTTCGAAGAGTGTGACTTCATGACCAGCTTGATTCAGCTGATCTGCGGCTGCAAGTCCGGCGGGACCAGATCCAATGATAGCCACCTTCTTCCCTGTTCGGCTTGCCGGAGGGTTGGCTTTGATCAGGCCTAGTTCATAGGCTTTCTCCGCGATGCTTTTTTCGATCAGCTCGATCGCCACGGGATCTTTGTTGATACCCAGCACGCAGCTTGCCTCGCAAGGTGCCGGACAGATTCGACCGGTAAATTCCGGGAAGTTGTTGGTGCCCCGCAAGATGCTGATCGCCTGACCCCAGTCCTTGTTATAGACCGCATCGTTGAAGTCCGGGATTACATTGCCCAGCGGACAGCCGTTGTGGCAAAACGGCACGCCGCAATCCATGCACCGTGCAGCCTGATTGTTCAGTTTTTCGCCAGAAAACGGCTCGTATATTTCTCTGTAGTCGCCAATCCGCTCTTTTGGATCGCGGCTTACAGGGGTTTCTCTTTTGAATTGGATAAATCCTTCTTTCGCTCCCATCTTACACCAATGATTTAGCTTGTTCTTGTGCTCTTTTTTGCAATACTGCTTTGTAGTCTCTCGGGATTACCTTGATAAACTTCTCTTTGGAAGTGTCCCAGTCCTCTAGGAATCGCTGCCCCAGACCGCTATTGGTCAGTTTGACATGGCGCTTGAGGTAAGCTTTGATGGTGGAATAGTCCTCCTCTTCGAGGATATCAAGATCCACCATCTCAGTATTGATTTCTGTGATATAGTCCTTCAGAATATAAGCAAGACCACCACTCATACCCGCAGCGAAGTTTCTGCCGATTTCGCCCAGGTTGATCACCAGCCCGCCGGTCATGTACTCACAGCCGTGATCTCCGATTCCTTCGATTACGGTTTTTACACCGGAGTTTCTGACGCAGAAACGCTCCCCGCCTTTACCATTGATATAGGCTTCGCCGGAAGTTGCACCATAGAAGGCAACGTTGCCGATGATGATGTTTTCCTCGGGTACAAAACGGGCATTTCTGCTAGGGTACACGATGAGTTTTCCTCCGGAAAGTCCCTTTCCAAAATAGTCATTCGCTTCGCCTTCGAGTTCGAAATTCACCCCTTTGGCCAAGAATCCTCCAAATGTCTGTCCTGCGGAACCGTTGAATTTGAAATGGACAGTGTCTTCTGGCAAACCGACTCCGCCATAGATTTTCGAAATTTCGTTAGAGAGCATGGCTCCCACGGATCGGTCGATATTTTTGATCTGGAAATTGCCAGTCACAGGAATTGCCTGCTCCAGCGCCGGAGTAGCTACTTTGATCAGCTGACGATCCAGTACTTTTTTCAACTCAAACTCCTGATCAATCTGCTTGTGGACACCCACGTGATCCGGTACTTCAACTTTATGGAAGATGGGGGAAAGATCGACTTTATCCCATTTCCAGTGATTGAGATGTCCAGTAGATTGGAGCACTTGGCTTTGACCCACCATCTCGTCGATCGTGCGGAAGCCGAGTGAGGCCATGATCTCTCTGAGATCCTGCACGAGGAACTTGAAATAGTTTACCACATGATCCGGATCTCCGGTGAATAGTTTTCGAAGCTCAGGATCTTGGGTAGCAATGCCGACAGGACAGGTGTTGAGGTGACACTTTCGCATCATGATACAGCCCTCGACCACCAATGCTCCAGTCGCGATGCCCCACTCCTCTGCGCCCAGCAGAGTGGCAATGGCAAGGTCACGTCCGGTTCTTAGTTGTCCGTCCGTCTGCAGGACAACGCGGCTTCTGAGGTTATTCTTCACCAAAGTCTGGTGCGCCTCGGACAGGCCAAGCTCCCACGGCAAACCTGCGTGGCGGACTGAGCTCAAGGGAGACGCGCCTGTTCCGCCGTCCGCACCTGCAATCAGGATGACATCTGCAGATGCCTTTGCCACGCCTGCGGCCACGGTTCCGACTCCAGCCTGAGATACCAACTTCACGTTGATTCTGGCTTTTCTGTTGGCATTTTTCAGATCGTAGATCAGCTGAGCTAAATCTTCAATGGAGTAGATATCGTGGTGAGGCGGAGGCGAAATGAGTCCTACTCCGGGGGTAGAGTGTCTTACCCGACCGATCCATTCATCCACTTTGTGTCCCGGCAATTGTCCGCCTTCACCGGGCTTGGCACCTTGAGCCATCTTGATCTGAAGTTCAGCGGCATTGGCCAGATAGTAGCTGGTCACACCAAATCGGCCCGAAGCCACCTGCTTGATCGCAGAGCGTTCCCAATCTCCGTTTGATTTTTTCTCATAACGAGACTCGTCCTCTCCACCTTCTCCAGAGTTGCTTTTGGCTCCGATGCGGTTCATGGCGATTGCCAAGGTGCTGTGTGCCTCGTGGGAAATTGAGCCAAAGGACATCGCTCCCGTGGCAAAACGCTTCATAATCAACTCTGCGGGCTCTACTTCCTCAATAGGCACACTGATTCTTTTCTTGAATTCGAAAAGACCTCTGAGAGTAAGTGCATCCTTGGTTTGCTCGTTAATCTTGGTGGCGAATTTTTTATATAGTTCGTAGTCCCCCAAACGGGTAGACTTTTGAAGCAAGTGGATGGTTTCAGGGTTGAACATGTGTTTTTCCCCTCTCCTTTTCCATTGATAGACGCCTCCGGTTTCCAACACTGCACTGTTAGTTTCGTAGGCCGTTTGGTGGCGTACCAAAACTTCTTCAGCAAGCTCGTCAAAGGAAACGCCGCTTATTCTGGAGATCGTCCCTTGGAAGCAACGATCAATTACATCCGGGCCGAGGCCGAGTGCTTCGAAGATTTGTGCGCCCTGATACGACTGCAGCGTCGAGATTCCCATTTTGGAAAGGACTTTCAAGAGGCCTTTTCCGATTGCTTCCTGGTAGTTTTCGAAGAGCGTTTTTTGATCCTTGACCTTCTGCAACTGGCCGCTCTCAAACATCTCGACCAGGGATTCCAAAGCGAGATAAGGATTGATAGCGGATACCCCATAACCTATCGCCGTCGCAAAATGGTGAACCTCACGGATATCCGCAGATTCAAGGACAATTCCTGCTCTGGTTCTAATTTTCTTTCTTACCAAATGCTGGTGAACGGCACCAATTGCCAGAAGGGAAGGTATTGGCGCCATCTCCTCTGTGCTCTTTCTGTCTGAAAGGATCAATACATTTTTCCCCTCATGGATAGCATCTTCTGCCTCCTGACAGAGCTTGTCCAATGCTTCCAGCAATCTGCCGGGTCTATGATCAGCCACAAAATGCCCATATAACCTTATGGAACGGTATCCTAGGTGCTCCATTCTAGTAACCTTCTCGAGGTCTTCATTGAGAAGGACAGGTTGGGAAATGTGTATTTGTTTAGTGTGTTCAGCGCTTTCTTCTAATATGTTATGGCTTTCTCCTATTCGAGTGAACAGTGACATGACCAAGCGCTCCCGGATGGGGTCGATTGGGGGATTACTTACCTGAGCAAACAGCTGCTTAAAGTAGTTGGAGATGTGCTGACTCTGCTTGGAGAGCACTGCAAGCGGCGTATCGGCTCCCATGGAACCGATGGCCTCATACCCTGTATCGCCCATCGGCGCCAAAATCACCTTCAATTCTTCGGAAGTGTATCCAAAGACTGTCTGGCATTTTTTAATATTTTCTGTGGCGTATGGATGCGCCAGTTCCTCGGGATCTGGGACAAATCGCAACTTAGTGCGGTTTTCGTTTACCCATTTCTCGTAGGGCTGACGACGGCAGATTTCACCTTTTACCTCTTCGTCGAAAAGTACCCGGCCTTTTTCCAAATCGGCCCAAATCATACGTCCAGGGCTGATTCGGCCTTTCTCCGTAATCGTAGCTTCCCGGATTGGCAATGCACCCGCTTCGGAGGAAAGCACGAGTCGATTGTCTCTGGTTATGAAATACCGGAGCGGACGGAGTCCATTTCTATCTAAGGTAGCACCCACAGATTTTCCGTCTGTGAATAGCAAAGCTGCGGGGCCGTCCCACGGCTCTACCAGAGAAGCGTGGAATTTATAGAAGGCTTTTCGTTCGCGATCCATGACTTGGTTATCCTGCCAAGCTTCCGGTACAAGCATCATCATCGCATGGGGTAGAGATCTGCCACTGAGGGTCAGCAATTCTACCATCGAATCAAGGTTTGCAGAATCCGAATTGAGCTTATTGGTAATAGGCATCAGCTTAGCGAGCTCTTCTTCTGTGAAGAACTTCGATTTCATGAGCGCCTCTTTGGATTTCATTTTGGTCAAGTTCCCACGGATCGTATTGATCTCCCCATTATGCGAAAGAAATCTGAAAGGCTGTGCCAGTCTCCAATTGGGAAAAGTATTGGTCGAGAATCTCGAGTGTACAATGGCCAATGCTGATTCGATTCTCGGGTTTTGGAGGTCCTTATAAAAAGGGAGCACCTGGTCAGTCCTGAGTTGCCCCTTGTAAACAAGTGTCAGACCGCTCAGACTTGCAAAGTAAAAGGAATGGTTTACACCTGGGATGTTGTCGTTGATCTGGGAGGTGGCATAGTTTCTTAGCACATACAGCTTTCTCTCCAGCTCAATTCCTGTAAGACCTTCCTTATGGCTCACAAACAGCTGCTCGATATTTGGCATGACTTCCAAAGCACCGGAACCAGGAACAGTCTCGTCCACGGGAACCGCGCGGTAACCGATTAAGTTAAAGCCCATCTCCTCAATCAATTGATTGAGCAATTCTTTGGATCGTTGGTAGAGCTGTTTATTCTTTGGGAAAAAGGTCATGCCCACGCCGTAATACCCCGGCTCTGGCAGATTGATTTCCGTTCGCGCGGTGACATCCCTGAGGAATTGATGCGGAACCTGAATAGAAATACCGGCACCGTCTCCGGATTTGGGGTCTGATCCCCGTCCACCGCGATGCTCCATATTGCTAAGCATGTATAAGGCATCGCTGATAGTCTCGTGAGTTGGTATGTTGCTCAGATCCACTACAGCACCTATACCGCAGGAGTCATGCTCAAACTCCGATCGATACAAACCTTCTTGCATTCTTATTTGATTTAAATAGGTTCAAAATTTCCAAAAAGTACAAAAAAAAAATCTTTTGTTAAAATTACTGCAAAAAACTAGGTGTAATAATGAAGTATCAATGATAAAAATAGGCTTTATTGGAATTTTATCCAAATTGGTTTTTGGATCGAAATGTTGAATTTATTGGTTCAAATTAAGCCGATGAGTAAGTTTTGGGTCAAAAAAATGGCTTAGAATTAGAAAAAAAACGTGAAAATTCTGAAAACAGGATTTTTAAAAAAAAAGGGATTTTTTTTTGGCTTCTTTTATTTCACAAAAAAAACAGGAATAGTTCACTTGGAGTACCAATTCTCTAAAAACAGAATAATATATTGAAAAATAGGGCTTTTTAAAAATATTATAAATTTTGATTTTAGTCGGAAAAATGACTCGAACCGTCTTTTTCACCGTTGAAGAACTGAACTTTGACCTTTTTGATTTTCCGGGTGTCCACGGCCAGTACCGTAAATTCGAAATTCTTGAACTGAATCTTCGTGCCACTTTTGGGAAGCTTTGAATTCAATTCCAAAAGCAGCCCCCCGAGAGATTCACTTTCACCTTTCACTTCTTCAAAAAGCTGAGGATCGAGATCCAGTTTCTTGCAAAAGTCGTTCAGAGATACCTTGCCCTCGAATATATAGGTGTCATTGTCCAATTCTTGGAAGAATATGCCCTCTGTGTCGTCAAATTCGTCGTTGATCTCTCCGATGATTTCCTCGATCAAGTCCTCCAAGGTCACTAAACCGGAAGTGCCCCCATACTCATCCACCACAATGGCGATATGTACGCGCATTTTCTGAAAGTCCTTTAACAGTGCATCGGCTTTCTTGGTTTCGGGGACGTAGAAGCTTTTCCTGATCATCTCCTTCCACTCGAAGGTTTCATCCTTCTCGATGTGAGGAAGTAAATCCTTGATATACAATACGCCGAGGATGTTATCAATCGTCTCTTCGAATACGGGAATTCGGGAATAGCCGCTTTTGTTGATCTTGTCCATCAGTTCGTGAAAATCCATGTCCACATCCACAGCGGTAATTTCAAGCCTACTCCGCATCACCTGTTTTACCGACAGTGTTCCAAAATTCACGATACCCCTCAGGATTCCCTTTTCCTCCTCGGGAGTGTCCTCGGTCGTTAGATCAAGCGCTTGGTTTAGTTCGCCGACTGATGGCGAGTACCCTTTTTGTTCTACGCGCTTCTCTATCAAGTGACTAAAGGACATCAGAAACCAGGATACCGGCTTGAGGAGAACAGAGAAGAACGAAAGCGTAGAGGCAAGTGATAGCGCAAATGGGACTCTTGCCTGGTTTGCGTATACTTTTGGGACGATTTCACCAAAGAACACCAAGGCTACTGTGACTCCTACCGATTGGATGAGAATGACCATCAATGCGGTCGCGTTCATCCCAAAGATCGTCCAAGACACAAATGTGGTCAGCGTGACAATCCCAATATTGATCAGATTGTTCAGGATCAGGATCGTGCTGAGTAGTTTTTTTGGGTTGGCAAGGAGATTGGCAACCTGTCTGCCCCGTTTGGGGTCGGATTCCTGCAGGGAAGCGATCTCTTCGTTATTCAGTGAGAAAAATGCGACCTCAGACCCAGAGGCAAGTGCAGACCCAATCAGAAGAAGGACTAAGAGAAGTCCGTTGAAAAGGAAATAACTAAATGAAGGCTCAACGATTTGTGCAATCAGGTAGTAACTCGGGGAGGGGTCGTCCATGTAGGCGAAATGCTGGTTGGGGCAAAAATAGGCAATTCCCCTGAAAATCAATTTCAGGGGAATCGGATATCAATCAAAAAGGTAGATCATCGTCGGCCTCATCCAATATAATATCGGGACCGCTGTTTGCGGAGCTTGAAGTTGCTGACGGTTTGGAGACTGAGGCTGTTGAGTTGCTTGGCGCCGGGCCTCCGCTGGCACCGTCTGGTTTTCCTCCCAGCATGGTGAAGCTGAGGACGCGGATTTTCGTACGATACTTGTTTTGGCCTTGATCATCCTGCCAGGTATCAGTTTTGATTTTGCCCTCTACATAGAGCTGAGACCCTTTTTTCAGATATTGCTCGGCAATTTTCGCTTGACCGTCCCACATTTCCAGATCATGCCATTCAGTTTGGTCTATCCTGTTTCCATTTCGGTCTTTATAGGATTCGGTCGTGGCCAGTCTGAGTTTCGCTACCGCTTTGTCTCCCTCGAGATACTTTACCTCAGGATCTGCACCGAGGTTTCCTACCAATATTACTTTGTTTACTCCTGCCATAGTTGTATTTGTTTGGATTGAAAAAATACGAAAGATTGAATCTACCTAAATCCCCTGATCGTTCAAAAAGTTGACGATTAATTTGGGCTTAGCCAAATATTCAATTTCGCTCTCGGCTACCAGCATATATCCCTCGTTTTCACACCACTCAGCAAGTTCTGGATATTTTGCAAGGGGGATTTTTAGTTCGGAAAAACTTGCGTTGAGTTTCTGGTGTGACAGAATGTGTCGGTATTTTTTAGGGAAAGGCTGGGGATGGGCTTCGAAAATGCTTTCAAGACCGGCGGAAGAATTCGCCGCGTTGGGAAAATCGTGGAGCCCTTCCCAAATGTCGCCTGCAGTGCGCTTTTTCCAAACCCAGTCTTCCCCGCAGCGGATCACATAGTAGTGGAGATCTCTTTCTTTTACCTCTACCTTATTAATCTTGACGGGGAGTTCTTTTACGAGGTCTTTCTGAAAAGCGAAACAAGACAATTGGAGAGGACAATTTCCGCAGTTTGGATTCTTGGGAGTGCATTGCCTTGCCCCAAAGTCCATCATGGACTGATTGAATTCGCTGGGGTTGTCCTTTGGGATGAGTTCATTCGCAAGCGTTTCAAATTCTCTCTTGGCCTTGCCAGACGCGATATCCGTCCCGATCCCGAAGTATCTCGCCAAAACCCGGTAGACGTTGCCGTCCACTACAGCCCTGACCTCATCAAAAGCAAAACTGGAAATCGCCGCAGCAGTGTAGCTTCCGACACCTTTTAAGACTAGGAGGTCTTCATAGGTATTAGGGAACAAACCCGCCATGTCAAACCAAATGTGTTTGGCGCAGGCGTGCAGATTCCTGGCACGACTGTAATACCCCAATCCCTGCCAGAGCCGAAGAACTTCTGCCTCCGGTGCCAGAGCTAGCTCTTTGACGGTGGGATAAGCCTCCGAGAAAGCATAATAGTAGGGTAACCCCTGAGCAACACGGGTCTGCTGAAGGATGATTTCTGAAAGCCAGATTTTGTACGGATCGCGGGTGTTTCTCCAAGGTAAATCACGGGGATTTGCCCGGTACCAGGAAATTATATAGGAGGAAAACGCTTGATAATCAGAAGTTTTAAGATCCATTGAGGAAAAATATTTCGAGTGCAAACCAAGGGAATTTTTTTGATTTTGTTTTTTAATTGACTTGCATATCGTACATTTGCAGTCCCAAAAACACTTGGTTAATAGGTTGTTAAGCTTATTTCGTAATATCTAAATTAAAAACACTGTGACTAAAGCAGAAGTAATCACCAAGATTTCAGACAAGACAGGAATCCAGAAGGATGATGTAACACAAGCAATTGAGGCGTTCTTCAAGGTAGTGAAGGACTCAATGTCTGAAGGAGACAACATCTATGTGAGAGGATTCGGTAGCTTCATCAATAAGAAGAGAGCTAAGAAAATTGCACGTAACATCTCCAAAAATACAGCAATCGTAATCGACGAGCACTACATTCCGGCATTTAAGCCCTCCAAGGTGTTTGTAGAGAAAATCAAAAACAGCAAGAAGATCAAGGAACTTGCCCCTCAGGACTAAGTCTGAGGCAAATTGACATGAAAAAATCACAGCTCATTCTCATCTTTGCTGGACTTTGCACCGTCGCAGGACTCTATGCCCTTCCAAAGGTCGTAGTGGACAACGAGGCAGGCACCACATCGGTCGAAGATACCAGTGCACAGGAATCTTCGCCAACTGAGGTGGCCGGAATGCATGAGAGTGAGCTTACTTCTGCCAATCGCTCACAAGCGGATGAGTTGAAAGCAACATTGGCTTCGGCCAAGGCTCCTTCTGAAATACGGGCAGCTGCCGGATCATTGGCAGCAATCTATCAGAACGAAGGAATGTTTGACAGCGCCGCCTACACCCTGGAGGAAGCTGTCGCAATGAATTCAACAGATCTGGAGTTGATAGAGGAAGTGGGTAAGGCCTATTATGAAGCTTACACCTTCGCTTTGGATAAGACCAAAGTTGAAAATATGGCGGAAAAGACAAGGACCTACCTGAATGAGGTTTTGGAAAAAGATCCAAACCGGTTGGATTTGAAAACCAAAGTGGCGATGACTTATGTATCTTCGGCCAATCCAATGCAGGGGATCACGATGATGCGGGAAATTCTCGAAGCAGATCCACAGAATGAGGACGGGCTGTTTAACATGGGAGTACTCTCCATGCAGTCAGGACAATATAAGCGTGCGGCCGAACGATTTGAAGAGTTGGTCAAGTACCATCCAGACAATCTTCAGGGGCAGTTTTACCTGGCGGTAAGCTATTACGAATCGAAAGAGAAAAACAAAGCGAAAGCGCAGTTTGAGGAAGTGAAGAAAATCACCCAGGATCCTATGATCTTGGAGAGTGTTCAGACCTACCTCGACAAGCTATAAATTATCAGTACACACTTAAATTCTAAAAACTATGCCTTGCGGTAAGAAAAGAAAGAGACATAAGATCGCTACGCACAAGCGTAAGAAGAGACTTAGAAAAAATAGACATAAGAAGAAGTAATTCACTTCTTCTTTTCCTGTTTTTAAACAACAAACGTTCATTTACATATTATAAGACGAAATTTTGAGTACGGAATTGTTAATCGATTCTGCTCAAAACGGAAGTCGGATTGCCCTGCTGCAAGATAAACAACTGCTTGAGCTCCATTCCGAAGGAATGGACAATCAGTTTAAGGTAGGTGACATCTATCTGGGCACGGTCCGCAAGATCGTCAATGGACTCAATGCTGCGTTCATTGATGTGGGTTATGAGAAAGACGCCTTTCTCCATTACCAGGACCTTGGCCCAAATGTCAACTCCATGTTGAAGTTCACCAAGATGGTGCGCAACAACAACTATCAGAATTATCTGCTGAAAGGCTTCGAAAACGAACCTGAGATAGACAAGATCGGCAAGATCGAGAAAGTCCTGTCCAAGACCAACCAAGTGTTGGTACAGGTCGTCAAAGAACCCATTTCAACCAAAGGCCCCCGACTATCCTGCGAGCTCTCTCTGCCCGGACGTTATCTAGTGCTGGTACCCTTCTCCGATACAGTCAATGTGTCCAAGAAGATTCGAAGTAACGAAGAACGCAAAAGGCTTCTCAGACTCATCAATTCGATCAAACCCGCCAACTTCGGAGTAATCATCCGCACAGTGGCCGAAGGACAGTCCGTGACGGAACTTGACAAAGACCTTCGAAACCTTCTCGACTCATGGGAAGGCGGGATGAAAAAATTGCTGAAAGCCAAAAGCCGGGACAAAATCATCGGAGAGATGAGCATGGCCTCCTCACTTATCAGAGACCTGCTCAACGAATCATTCGACGCAATCACCGTAGAAGAAGAATCCACTTACGATCAGATCAGATCCTACATCAGGTCAATAGCCCCTGAAAAAGAAAAAATTGTCAAGCTTTACAACGGTAAAGCTAAGTTGTTTGAAGGCTTTGGAATCGAAAAGCAAATCAAAAGCTTGTTTGGACAGACGGTAAGCTTACCTCAGGGCGGCTATGTCATCATCGAACATACCGAAGCCCTGCACGTCATTGACGTCAACAGTGGCAACAAGTCCAATCAAGAAAGCGACCAAGAATCAACAGCACTTAAAACCAATATGGTCGCTGCGAAAGAAATCGCCAGACAACTCCGCCTCCGGGATATGGGGGGCATCATCGTCGTAGACTTCATCGATATGAAGAAGGCCGAGAATAAAAAGGCGATCTACGAAGTGATGATGCAGGAGATGAAGACTGACCGATCCAAGCACACCGTGTTGCCGCTAAGCAAATTTGGGCTTATGCAGATCACCCGGCAGCGGGTAAGGCCTGAAGTCAACATTGTGACCAAAGAGACCTGCCCATCGTGCAACGGTACTGGCAAAATCCAGGCTTCGATCCTAGTCGCCGACAAGCTGGAGCATGACCTCCAGCACATTGCCACGATTCAGAATGTGGCGAAAATACAAATTGGCTTGCATCCATATCTGCATGCTTACTTCACCCAAGGCCTGATTAGCCAGCGGATGAGGTGGTTTTTCAAATATTACAAATGGATAAAACTGATCAGAGATTCTTCCCTACCCGTGACGGAATACAGATTCCTAGATGAATCTGGTGAAGAAATCGAACTACAAGTAAAAAGCGAGACTGAGTAAGTCTCGCTTTTTTTTGCTTCGTATTGACAAGAAAATATCGTGTTATACAAAAAGCCCCCAGCCGTCATCCATGCGATCATTGGGATCAAAGGCTTTTACCCAATCCACAAATAGCGTTTTATATTCTCCTATAGCCTCTCTTACCAAATTGAGATGCTCCTCTGCGTGGGTTTCTTCCATGCCAAGTTGGTAGGTCATGGCGTGGAGATTGCGTGCGTGGACTTTCATAATGGTCGCATTCTCCATCTTCAGGATATAGTCGCTGACGCCTTCAGCACTGGAAAATTTGGCACTCAGCATCATGGCGTCCTCCATCATTATTCCTCCATAAAGTTCTTTTCGGGCTTCGTCCAAGCTCCCTACCAGTGCACGAGTGAGCGATAGGATCTCGTTTGCTTTTTTCATGAGAGGGTGGGAGTAAATTTGATCCCGCTGTGCTTTTGGGTCAAATTCACTCTCTTCGTCCCAATCCTCATCTTCGTCAAAATCATCCCACATTGAAGCGCGTAGTTTAAAAAACTGGAAGGTTTCGTTGGTTAGAAAGGAAGTTTGTCTTCTTCACTTTCTGAATAGAAGGTATCCACCTCAGGCATTTTTGCAGCGTTACCGCCACCCTGAGCGCGGTCTACTTTGAAGGCCTTCACCTCAGTGTACCATCGGCCATTGTATTCGCGGCTTTCCACGTCAATCCCCAAAGTGACCTGTTCACCCACCTTGATGCCAAACTGGTCAATTTTGTCCCCCCAGATTGAAAAGCAGACTTTTTTAGGATACTGTCCACCTGTTTCAAGAATATATTCCTGCTTTCTCCAAGCGTTGCCACTTTTAGAATTTCCACCTACTTCTGGGAGTTGATTGATTACTTTTCCGCTTAAATCCATTGTATTTATATTTACTTGATAAGATTACGAAGGTAACGAATGACTCGAATTTTTCAGGATGTTTGGGCTCGGAAAAGAGTTGGGTTTTTCTCCGAGATTAACATTTTTTGGCATAGCATTGGCGCAGAAGAGTGCAGCAAGAGAATTTCGATGCAATAAAAGTTTGAAAAAAAATCCTTTTCCAAACTTCCTTTCGAATTTTGTCAGGCACTTGACAAATACTCTAAAAACACCTTAGATTGAATCCCGCTGCCTGCATTTACTGGTAGATTCAAAATTTTCATTTCGTTCACATTTAACAGATACTATGGCCTAGACCTTTACGTTGTTTATAAACCAACTTAAAATGAGTAAGCGAATAGGTCCGCAGGACAGTGAGTTGATAGCTCAGTATCGTAATGGCAGTGAAGCCGCCTTTGATCTCTTGGTAGACCGCTACCAAAGTAAAGTTTTTACCACAATTTACCTGATCGTCAAGGATCAGGATATAGCCGAGGACTTGCTCCAGGATGTCTTTGTCAAAGTCGTTCAGACGATCCATTCGGACAAATACAACGAGGAGGGGAAATTTCAGCCGTGGCTGATGCGGATTGCCCATAATCTGGCCATCGATCATTTTCGCAAAGCCAAGCGCTATCCGACGATTTTGATGGAAGATGGGTCCAATCTGTTTAATTCACTCTCCTTTGCGGAGTCTTCTGCAGAAGAACAGCGGGTAAAAGAAGAGACTTTGGAAATGGTAAAAAAGCTGATCGAAGAGCTTCCTGAGACTCAAAAAGAGGTCTTGGTCATGCGGCACTACCTGGATTTGAGCTTTCAGGAGATCGCCGATCAGACAGGAGTAAGTATCAATACAGCGCTAGGCAGAATGCGGTATGCGCTGATTCATCTGAGAAAGAAAATGAAAAAAATAAATTTTGCCTATGATAAAACCATTTACCCCAAATGACTTGGTACGATATATCTACCAGGAAATGCCGGAAGTAGAACAAGAACTCTTGATGCAAGCCTTGCAGAGCGATGACTCACTGATGCAAGAATACGTGGAGATGCTGAGCACAATAGAGCAATTGGATCAGGTTCGCCTGCAGCCTTCGGATAAAGTAGTAAAAGCCATTAAGGAAATGGCCCATTCTACGGGACTCCAAAGAGTCTGAACGTATTGGTAACCCTGACAAGTGTCAGGGTTTTTTTTAAAATTCACCGATAAAATTTTTCGCCTGACGGAGTGATTCGGTGTAGGCTGCTGCCGTAAACCCATGACCCTGTCCAGGCACTGAAGTGAATTGATGTCGAACATTTTCGGATTGAAGTTCATTTTTCAGCAGGTGGCTTTGACTGATCGGAACGACCTGATCCAGATCTCCATGGAAAAAGATAGTAGGTACATCCAGCGCATCAACAAAGTTGATAGGGCTGGTGTCGTGATAAGCCGACGGCTTCGTCTCAGGTGTACCTCCCAGCAAGGCCGCGAGTCCAATGGATGTCAAATTGTTGAAGCCATAGAGTGATGCCAAGTCGGTAGGAGGGAAAAACGCTACAGCGGCTTTCAGGTCAGAAGAATTGTTTTTGTAAGCATGTAGCAGCGCCAAATGCCCACCCGCACTTGCTCCAGAGATGACCATTTCATCAGAAATGTTCCAGTCGGCCAGTTGGCTTTCGATATAGTCAAATGCAGCTATAACATCCTGCTCCTGCTCTACGATCCCATTGCTTTCACTCACAAAATCAAAAAGGCGATAGTTCAGGGATATAAAAGCGTAGTGCGGAAATTCCTGCTCTATCAAAGGTTTGAATTGTAGAAACTCACTCTTGTCTCCATCTATCCACCCCCCTCCGTGTAGGTATATAAGCAGCGGTGTTTTTTCCGGCGATCTTCCCGCAGGCAGGTAGACATCCATATTTTGCTGGAGATGAGTCCCATAGGATTGATCTAGAATTTGCAGCGGGGCGAGGATTTTGGGTTCAGAGTCCTCGCCGCACGAAAAAAGAATCAACGATGCAAATAGGAAGAGATAGCTGATTGGCGAAAGCTTCATGTCAAAACCATTTGATAAGGGAGCCTATAATTTTTTTAGTTTTTAGCCCATACGGAGGCCTTAGGAGTGTAGCGTTGTTGAATCCGACTCGTTGTTTTAACACACCTTTTTCGTGGCTGAATGCCAAAAATCCAAAGTATCCGTGTGATTTTCCTATTCCACTGTTTCCGATGCCGCCAAACGGAAGATTGTTGTGCAGGAAATGCAGGACGCAATCGTCGATGACCGCATTGCCGGCACTCGTTTTTTTCAGCACTTCTTTTGTCTCGCCGGTGGAGCCAAAGATGTAAAGTGCCAATGGTTTCGGTTTTTGATTGATGTAGTCTATTGCTTCCTGAATAGAACGATAGGTGATGATTGGCATTAGTGGGCCGAATATTTCTTCCTCAGAAATGACCATCTCGCCAGCTATACCACTTAGAATGGTCGGTTCTATAAACAGATCTTTTTCATTTTTTCTGCCTCCAAACTCAATTTTGGCTCCTTTTTCCAAGGCATCCTGCAGGCAATGCGAAATCCGATTGAAATGCCGGTTATCGATAATTCTGGCTAAATCCGGAGACTTCTCGATTCCCACATGAGCAGGATCATACATGTCCCGGACCGCGAGTATCAATTCAGCGATCAGGTGTTCTTTTTTGCTTTCATGAACCAAAATGTAGTCTGGAGCGATGCAGGTTTGACCGGAATTGACGAATTTCCCGAATGCGATTTTTTTGGCGGCATCGGCTATGTCGGCGGTAGAAGTGACGATCGTCGGGGACTTTCCTCCTAGTTCCAAAGTCACCGATGCTAGATGTTTAGCAGCTTTCTCCATGATGATCTTTCCGATTTTTGGGCTGCCGGTGAAAAAGATATGATCAAATGGTAACGCAAGAAGTTCCTGTGAAACTTCTATTCCCCCCAGGCAAACAGCTACCTCTTCTGGCTTGAAAAGTTCAGCGACCATTTTTGCAATCAAAGCGGAAGTGTTGGGTGTCAATTCTGAGGGCTTCAAGATGGCCGGGCAACCAGCTGCAATCGCAGATACCAAGGGGCCAATTGTCAGGTTGAAGGGGTAGTTCCAGGGAGAGATGATCAAGGCGCATCCCTTCGGCTCAAACTGGATATGGCTGCTTGTGCCAAACATGGCCATAGGCATCGATGCCTTGGTCGATTTCATCCAGGCTTTAAGGTGCTTTTTTGCATGGTTGATTTCGGAAGTCACTGGAAAGACCTCAGAGAGATCAGTCTCGGCTTCGGGCTTTTTGAAGTCTTCCCAGAGCGCCGTCTGAATTGAGCGTTGATTCTTTAAGATCCAATCACTCAGCTGCTTCAGTCGGGCTAGCCGCTCATTGGCCGTGGAGGTTCTCCAGAGTATTGCCGTTTGTTGCTGAAGCTGTAGGAGATGCGCAAAATGAGATTGCGAGGAGACGTCGGAGTCCATAGTTAAGATTAAATGGCCAGAATAATATCTCTCAATATAACAAGGATCAAGCGAGTCAGTCCTTTTTTGATTTAGGTCAAAAGCAGTATTCCCAGCGAACGTTTCACCGATTCGTAAGTTAGTCCGGCATTTAAATCTGACCGATTCTCGAAATTCAGTCCCGTATCTTGGGTTTTGTTTTTGCATTCTTTCGAATGAGTATCTTTCTCCTCGCCAATGGTTTTTGACAAAAATCATCCCGACGATAAGAATCTAAAGTGCCATCTTAAAGTTTACTTTTTTTATGAAAAAGCTCTTCTTCGCCATTCTAGCACTTACGAGCTACGCAGCGTTTTCTCAAAATCAATTCGATCCAGCTTCTAGGGGCTATGAGTTAATTGGCAGGAGGAATTTGAAAAGAATGGGGAAGTCGATGCGGCAAACTGGAATTTTGAAGAAGGCTTTGTCAGAAACAAAGAATCGCAATGGTATCAGAATCAAAACGCTCGGGTAGAAAATGGTCATTTGATTATCACAGGGAAACGAGAATCAGTAACCAATCCGCATTTTGAAGCCGATCACTCAGGATGGCAGAAAAACCGAAAGCAAGCCGACTACACTTCTTCCAGCATCAATACGGACGGCAAATTTCATTTTCAGTATGGTGTTTTGGAGGTTCGAGCAAAGATTGACACGTCTATGGGAATGTGGCCGGCGATCTGGACTTTGGGAATTAACAATCCCTGGCCGGCAAATGGAGAGATAGACATCATGGAATTTTACCGGGTCAAAAACGTCCCGACGATCCTTGCAAACGCCGCTTGGGCGGATGAAGGTTAGTGGCAGGCGAGGTGGGACGAAGCAAAGATTCCTATCGCCGATTTCCTTAAAACTGATCCCGATTGGCCGTCCAAATTCCATCTTTGGCGGATGGAGTGGGACGAAAAGTCCATCAAGCTATTTCTGGATGATCAGTTGCTGAATGAGATCGATCTTGCCCGGACCATCAACCCAGATGGATTCAATCCGTTTCGACATCCCCATTATCTATTGCTCAACTTGGCGATTGGCGGAAATGGCGGAGATCCAAGCAAAACTGCTTTCCCCCGGGAGTATGTGGTGGACTATGTCCGGGTGTATCAGAAAAAGTAGAGCTTGTCTAATTTTTTGACTCAATCAACAGCGAAATTGAATCCTGAACTATCGGAGTCTATCCGACAAATGGAGACTTCGAAGTAAAGGAGCGATCAGAGTTAGGTGAAAGTTACGGGGATGCTATCAATCGTAGCAGCAGCGAAAGACTCTTTTTCCCGACTGATGTTTTCTATAATTTGGCTCTAATGATACCATTCCTTAAGGCTTCCGCACTGACTTTTACTTTCCTCTGCCTCACGTTTGAAGTAGCTGCCCAAAGCATTCCTGAGCAGTTTAATGAAATAGCAAAAAGTCCCCGGACTATTTTTTACTCCAATGCCCTGCCCCTAAATGAGGAAGGAGGACATTTACAGGGAGTTCAATTTCACCCCTCAGGCGATGATTCATTTGTGCTTTCAGGAAGCTCCAGCACGTATGCCTATTATTTGGTGGTCATTGGCAATCAGGTGATTCAGGTGGTAGAACTAGGTCAAAAGCCAATGAAGCATGCTGGCGGGATCCAGCTCGCAGATGGGTACCTGGCCGTAGGCATAGAAGACAACAGTGCAAAAGACAAATCTGAGGTTCATATTTACCAGATCGATGGGAGCGAAATACAAGAAAAACCAAACTGGGTGATCTATCGAAAAGGTGAAGTCATGCGTGCTACCGCCGGATCTGTGGGGATTGTAAGAGAACAAAATGAGCTTTTGGTCGCCGTAGGAGACTGGGATTCAAAAAATTTGGATTTTTACCACATCGATCTAAAAGCTCCCGGTTCTTCTCTGATTACGCCATTTGCAACTGTTGAAACAAAGCGCCTACCCAGGGCCGACTGGATCGACGATTCTTGGCATTCTTATCAAAACATCAACCTGATTCGAGATGACGACGGGAAGCTTTATCTGGTAGGTATGGGCGTCGATGAGAAGGAGCAAAATGTGGCGGATCTATACGAAGTAGTGATGAACGATGATGGATGCGTTCTCAAAAAAGTAAGTTCCAGAACATTTCAAAGCGATCCGGCGGTTAGCTTCAGAGCCGGAGCTGGGATTCAAAAGGCAGAGGACGGAAAGCTACGAGTCATTTCCTGTGGTAACCACATAGGTAAAGGAGCCATTTTACAGATTTGGGAATAAACTGTTGTAGTATTTTCCATGAGAATCTTTTAACAGGGCTTAATCCCCAGATCAATCAAAAGTCTTCGAACTATCCGCGATTAGCGAGTTCAGTTCTACCAGTTCCTTTTCACTGAGATCCCGCCATTTTCCCACCGGAATGTCCAGATGGATATTCATAATCCTGATACGCTTGAGCTGCTTGACGGTATAGCCCAGAAATTCACACATCCGGCGGATCTGTCTGTTTAGGCCCTGGGTGAGGATGATCCGAAACTTAAATCGGCTGATTTGCTCGACTTTGCAAGGTTCGGTTACGGTGCCGAGAATTGGAATTCCGGATGACATTTTCCGCACAAAACCTGCGTCGAAAGGTCTGTCCACGGTCACGATGTATTCTTTTTCGTGGTTGTTTTTGGACCGGAGAATCTTGTTGACAATATCGCCTTCACTGGTGAGGAGGATGAGTCCTTCGCTGTCTTTGTCTAACCTGCCAATCGGGAAGATCCGCTCCGGATGACCGATGTAGTCGATGATGTTGTTTTTCTCCCCCTTGACATCGGTCGTGGATACGATGCCGACAGGCTTGTTGAAGACGATATAGGTGTGGATTTGCTTGGGCTTCCCGACCAATTTGCCATCGACCCGCACTTCATCCTGCGGGAAAACCTTGGTGCCCAATTCAGGAAGTTTCCCGTTGAGGGTGATTCTGTTTTCTTCCAAAAGCTTGTCGGCTGCCCGTCTGGAGCAGAAACCCACCTCGCTGAGGTACTTATTGATTCGAATCGAAGAATCTTCAGCCATGGTAAAAAGAAAATGGATTTGACCGGAAATTTACCTGATCAAATCCATTATTAAAATGTGAATGTTTTTCCCTTAAAGTCCCTGGACGGAAAGCGAATCTGAAACGACTGTCAAAAGTTTTCGTTCTCCGTTTAGTGGGATTGCGGCAAGCAGATTAAGCGACTCAGCTTTCTTGGCATTGAATGCGGTTAAGTTTGCTTGGGAGATGGGTTCAGAAGGTGGAATTTCCTCAGATAGCCAGTCCTCCTGTTTTCCATTTTTCCAAAATCTAAAACAAAGATGCGGCCCGGTAGCCAAACCTGTACTCCCCACGTAGCCAATAACCTGCCCCTGAGAAATCCGGGTGCCCGCCTTGACGCCTTTTGCGATCTTGGACATGTGTAGGTATTGGGTCGTATAGGTCCCGTTGTGTTTGATCTTGACATAGTTGCCATTGGCAGAACTGTATTTCGCCTCGACCACTGTACCATCGCCTACTGAGCGAATCTCCGTACCTGTGCGGGCGGCATAGTCAGTGCCCAAGTGTGCCTTGTATCTTTTTTGGACAGGGTGAAACCGCTTCAGACTATATCTGGAGCTAATGCGGGTATATTCCAAAGGGTCTCTTAGGAAGGCTTTTTTCAATGAATTGCCATCCTGATCGAAGAAATTCGTTTCGCCGTTTTGCTCAAACGGGATCGCATGATAGGCCTTTCCTTTGTGTTCAAACAGCGCAAGTTGGATTCCAGTGATTCCAACGACGGTTCCATCGATGATTTTCTCTTCATAGACGACCTTGTACAGATCTCCTTTTTGCAAAGCCTGAAAATCAACCGACCAACCAAACATGTCCGCAAACTTGTTAATTACGCTGATGGAAACGTTCTTTTTGTCCATGTCCACATAAAGAGAGCTTTCGATGACTCCGCCTACTTCGCGGGTTTGATAGACAGCGGGTTTTTCAGCCTTATATATCTCCATCGAGTCCAAGTTGAACACGACAAATTCGGAAGGGTTGGGCTCGTAGATGAAAAATTGGGCTTGATCTGAGCCGGAGGGAGTGATGACGGTGAATTTCTTGTCAGCGGCGATGCTGCGTACGTCAAAGATCTCCTTAGATTTTCTGGCGATCTGATCGATGATCTGATAGGGTACGTTGAACGGTGACAGGAGGGAGGCGAGCGTCTGATTTTTGTTCACGGTTCCTTCTACGATGTTCAGACCGGTGACATTGATGCCATAAAGAAATACCTCCTTTTCTTTCGCAATTCCGGCGCTATCTAACGCTGCCACCGCTTGCTCATCTACAGACGGGCTACTCTTTTTTGTAATTTGGAAAATGGTGCCGGCTCCAAAGGTGAGTACAATAGCCGCAACACCTATCCATTTATTGTTCATTAAGCGCTGATTTATAGGGGGTAATACTTAATTGATATCTAATCAATACAAATTGGCGGCCAATTCCAAAAGAATAGCCGCAGAATCTGAGAATACGCCAATATTCGTGCCGCAATGTTGCAGAAAGAATAGGGAAAGTGAAAGAGCCTGATTGATAACTTTTTAATTTTTGCTCAGAAATTCCAACGTTCTGCGAGTCGAACCTTCCATTTGTTGCGAATCTTCAAAGCAGAATCACTAATCTCTGGATCTATTATTTATCTTTGACCTCCCAAAAAAATCAAGGAATCAAAATGTTGAGAACTCATACTTGCGGCGAATTGCGCCTCGACCATGTAAATCAGGAAGTGACCCTTGCGGGCTGGGTTCAGCGTGTCCGTAACAAAGGCGGATTGATCTGGGTGGACTTGCGTGACCGGTACGGTCTAACCCAATTGATTTTTGAAGAAGGATCTTCCGAAAAAAGCCTGCTGGACAAAGCGGCTCAATTGGGACGAGAGTTTGTCGTATCTGCCACCGGTACGGTGATAGAGCGGACGGCTAAAAACGAGAAAATGGCAACCGGCCTGATCGAAATCAAAGTCAGCAAGCTGGAAGTGCTCAATGCCGCCAAAGTGCCACCTTTTATTATCGAGGATGAAACGGATGGTGGGGATGAGCTCAGAATGAAGTACCGCTACCTCGACCTGAGACGCGGAGTCGTGCGGGAAAAGCTTCAGCTTCGTCATCGTATGATGCAGGAGACCCGTAAATATATGGACGCGCAAGACTTCATTGAGGTGGAGACTCCGGTCTTGATCAAGTCAACCCCTGAGGGAGCAAGGGATTTTGTGGTGCCAAGCCGCACCAACCCAGGCGAATTTTATGCCTTGCCTCAGTCTCCTCAGACCTTCAAGCAGCTGCTGATGGTATCTGGATTTGATCGTTACTTTCAGATTGTAAAATGCTTCCGTGACGAGGATCTCCGTGCAGATCGTCAGCCCGAGTTTACGCAGATCGACTGCGAAATGGCTTTTGTCACCCAAGAAGATATCCTCAATACCTTTGAAGGACTGATCAAACACCTATTTTCTTCAGTGAAAGGAATTGATCTCGGCCATGTTGACCACATGACTTTTGCTGACGCGATGAAGTATTATGGCAACGACAAGCCAGACATCCGCTTCGATATGAAATTTGTCGAGCTCAACGAACTGGCCAAAGGCAAGGACTTCGCGATCTTTGACAACGCGGAGTTGGTCGTTGGGATCTGCGCCAAAGGAGCTGCAGGTTATACCAGAAAGCAAATCGATGAGTTGACCGAATGGGTGAAGCGTCCGCAGATCGGAGCCAAAGGCATGATCTATTTGAGATACAACGCAGATGGCTCGCTCAAGTCAAGCGTGGATAAGTTTTATTCTCCCGAGGATCTTCAAGCTTGGGCAGATGCATTCGGTGCAGAGCCTGGTGATCTGATGCTAGTCCTGAGTGGAGATGCCAATATGGCCCGCAAACAGCTTTCTGAATTGCGACTTAAGATGGGTGAAGAACTGGGTCTACGAGACAGAAATACCTACAAGCCACTTTGGGTGCTGGACTTCCCGTTGTTGGAATGGGACGAGGAAACCAAGCGTTTTCATGCCATGCACCATCCATTTACTTCTCCGAAAGCTGAAGATATTCCGCTGTTGGAGACCGACCCTGGGGCCGTCCGCGCCAATGCCTATGATCTCGTGATCAATGGGGTAGAAGTAGGTGGCGGATCGATCCGTATCCACGACCGCGCTACGCAGCAGTTGATGTTTACTCATTTGGGATTTAGCGATGAGGAAGCGCAAAAGCAGTTTGGATTTCTGATGGAAGCCTTCGAATACGGAGCACCGCCACACGGAGGAATAGCCTTCGGCTTTGACCGCATCTGTGCAATCTTCGGTGGTTCGGACTCGATCCGGGACTACATCGCTTTCCCGAAAAACAACTCGGGTAGAGACGTGATGATCGACTCGCCGAGCACCATCGCCCAAGAGCAGTTAGAGGAACTTTCGATCCGGGTGAGCCTAGAACAACGATAGAAGACTGTTTATTAAAACCTAAAAACCCATCTTGCTGATTGCGAGATGGGTTTTTAAGTTATGGAGAACACCGTAGCGGGAACCAACGGATTCTCTATTGGAAGAGAAGAGTGCGGCTATTTTTTTTCGTTTTTTCCGAAAGCCCTTTTTCCTCCCAAAAGAGAGGGGGATGTCGATTTTTGCAGATATCTGTTGTTCGTTCATTTTAAAACGAATTTGGAGTTACGCTTGCTTTGAAGATTCTTGTTAATTAAAAGAATAGACGACTCTTCGAAACTTTTAGCTGTTTTTAGTTTGATTTTTTTTATTGCTTTAATTTTTGCCTTAACTTTCTCAAGCATCTTTTACATTTATTGACTTTATCTAAGTTATTAAGCCACAAATTCAAGATTCGGTAACTTTTAAAAACCAATTTTTACATGACACACAAACTTTCCATTCTCAAAGCGGCTGTCTTCCTGATGCTCTTTTCGCCGATCATGGCTGAGGCTCAGGACAAGCCAAACATCCTAGTCATCATGGGGGATGACATCGGTTATTGGAACCTGAGCTACAACAATCGGGGGATGATGGGGTATCGCACGCCCAATCTTGACAAGCTTGCAGCGGAGGGGGCAACTTTCACGGATTATTACGCTGAGCAATCTTGTACGGCAGGTCGGGCGGCTTTTATCACCGGGCAGATGCCTGTGCGGACTGGCCTGACCAAAGTCGGTATACCCGGTGCATCGGTGGGCATCCAGAAAGAGGATCCCACTTTGGCTGAACTACTCAAACCCCTGGGCTATGCGACGGGACAGTTTGGAAAAAACCACTTCGGGGACAAGGACGAGTTCTTGCCGACCAATCACGGCTTTGATGAGTTTTTTGGAAACCTCTACCACCTCAATGCAGAGGAAGCTCCCGAAAACCCCTATTATCCCAAAAATCCGGAGTTCAAAAAACAATTCGGTCCAAGAGGGGTGATTCGCAGTACGGCTGATGGCAAGATCGAGGATACGGGGCCTTTGACTAAAAAGCGGATGGAGACCATCGATGCGGAAGTCCTTGCTGCGACCGAAGATTTCCTGGATCGTCAAGTAGATGCAGACAAGCCCTTTTTTGTGTGGTTCAATACGACCCGTATGCACTACGTGACTCACGTGCCTGATGAATACTCCGGAAAGACTGGTCTAGGCGAGTATGCGGACGGCATGGTGCAACATGACGACCAAGTAGGAAAGCTGTTGAAAAAACTCGAAGATCTAGGTGTAGCGGACAATACCATCATCCTATATACTACCGACAATGGCCCGCACTTCAATATGTGGCCCGACGGGGGGATTACTCCATTCAGAGGAGAAAAGAATACCAACTGGGATGGAGGCTACCGCGTGCCGATGATCATCAAATGGCCGGGCAAAATCAAGCCGGGTACCGTGATCAACGAAATCGTAGCTGGCAATGACTGGGTACCGACCCTGATGGCTGCTGTGGGCGAGCCAAATATCAAAGAAAAGCTCTTGACAGGCTACAAGGGTGTGAATTCCACCTACAAAGTCCACTTGGACGGGTATAATATTCTGCCTTTCCTCACGGGGGAAAAAGAAGTCACCCAAGACCAATACGGGGCGACTAACTTCCCTCGGCGTGAATTCTTCTACTGGAACGACGACGGCCAACTCGTAGCGATGCGCTATGACCGCTGGAAGCTGGTCTTCATGGAGCAGCAGGCTTCCCAGTTCGGAGTATGGATGTATCCTTTTGTGCAGCTGAGGATTCCGCTAGTGTTTGATCTGCGCATGGATCCTTTCGAGCGAGCACAGCACAATTCCAACAGCTACTATGAATGGATGGAGGGAATCATCCAGTTTGCCGGAGGCTCCTCACAAGCGATCGCGGGCAAGATGATCCAGACTTTTGTGGACTTCCCTCCAAGGCAGCGGCCGGACTCTTTCAATCTCGATGAGGTGATGAAGTCTCTGACCGCTGGGCAGGAAGGAAAGTAAAGTTGTCTTTGAAGCGATAGGCTAGCATTAAATTTCCATATCCTACCAAAGGCATTAAGCTTCAACGATCCGGATTAAACATTTTGTCTCTACTGAGGTTTTGGAGATGTTATTTCAAGATTTGAACAATTTTAAAAACCAATTTTTGCATGAAACACAAACTCTCAATTTTCAAATCAGCTGTCCTGGTGCTGTTTTGCCTGCCCATGCTGGCTCAGGCACAGGACAAGCCAAACATCCTGGTCATCTGGGGAGATGATATCGGATGGTCCAACGTTAGTTTTAACAACAATGGACTAATGGGCTATAAGACTCCCAATATCGACCGGATTGCCAAAGAGGGAGCGATCTTTACCGATTGGTATGCCCAGCAATCTTGTACCGCAGGCCGTGCGGCATTTATCTTGGGCCAACATCCATTTAGGACTGGATTGTTGACTATTGGAATGCCAGGTGCTAAACAAGGCATTCAAGATAACCAACCGACTATTGCGGAGGTTTTGAAGCCGCATGGCTATGTTTCCGGACAATTTGGTAAAAACCATTTGGGAGATAGAGATGAGCATTTGCCTACCAAACACGGCTTTGATGAATTTTTCGGCAACCTGTATCACCTCAATGCTGAAGAAGAGCCTGAAAGCTATTACTATCCCAAGGACCCTGAGTTCAGAAAGAAGTATGGTCCACGAGGGGTTTTGAAAAGTAGTGCCGACGGCTCTATCCAAGATACGGGGCCATTGACGAGTACCCGTATGGAAACCGTTGACAGAGAGTTTGAAGAGGCAGCAATCGCTTTTATTGAGAAAGCGCACGCAGACGGCAAACCGTTTTTTGTTTGGTTGAACTCCACAAGAATGCACGTTTGGACGCATTTGACTGAGGAGAGCGAAGGAAAATCAGGGATTGGATTGTATGCAGATGGAATGCTCGAACATGATGCCGCTGTTGGTAGGGTCTTGGCAAAATTGGAAGAGTTGGGGATTATTGACAATACGATCATCATGTACTCCACTGACAATGGAGCGGAAAAGTTTACTTGGCCTGATGGGGGTTCAACGCCGTTCGCCGGTGAAAAAGGAACGACTTGGGAGGGAGGATTCCGCGTTCCGGCTGCGATCCGATGGCCGGGCGTTATCAAACCCGGAACTGTCTACAACGACATTTTTTCCCATGAAGATATGATGCCGACGCTAGCAGCGGCTGCTGGTGAGCCAAATTTGAAAAGTAAAATGCTAAATGGTTATTCCGCAAACGGCAAGACTTTCAATGCTCATTTGGATGGATATAATATGATGCCTTTTTTCAAAGGAGAAGTAGCAGAATCACCCCGTAAGGAGATTTTCTACTTCGACGCAGGCGCAAACCTGAATGCGATAAGATATAATGATTTCAAGCTCCATTTTACGATTATGGAAGGGTCAATAGCCGAAGCCTATAGAAAATCTCCTAGCTGGCCTATCGTTATCAATTTGAGAGCTGATCCCTACGAAGTTTCTTGGAAGGCCGCCTTGTACATCAGATGGTATGCAGACAATATGTGGATGTTTGTTCCTGCACAGCAATTGGCAGCCAATTTTCTGAAGTCGTTTGAGAAATATCCGCCTGTTAAGGGCTCGTCTCTCTCTATCGATGAGGTGGTAGAGCAAATGACTTCTCCGTCTAGGAATTGATCTAAAGAGTTAAAAAAGCTTATCTGGCTCGTGTCGGATAAGCTTTTTTATTGGCTTATGTTTTTAGTACCCATTTTTCAAATCCACTATGACTGCACAGGAATCTATCCAAGAGCTTAAAAACAGGATGTCTGCCTCTATCATCGGCCAGACCGACCTGATCGACCGGCTGATTTTGGTGTTGCTTGCCGACGGCAATATGCTGCTGGAAGGGCTGCCCGGACTAGCCAAGACCCGAGCGATCAAGACACTTGCCAGCGAGCTCGACTGCGGCCTCAGCCGAATCCAGTTTACCCCGGATCTTTTGCCTTCGGATGTCACCGGCACGGAGATCTACCAGCCCGAGTTGGAGGAAAAGTTCGTCTTCCAACAGGGTCCAATCTTTAGCAATCTGATCTTGGCAGATGAGATCAACCGGGCTCCGGCCAAGGTTCAATCTGCCTTGCTCGAAGCGATGGAAGAAAGGCAGGTATCTGTGGCGGGCAAGACCTACAAGATGGAGCCGCTCTTCATGGTGATGGCTACACAAAACCCCGTGGAGCAGGAAGGAACCTATCCCCTGCCAGAGGCTCAGATGGATCGCTTTCTCATGCATGTGGTAATCAGCTATCCCGACGACGCCTCCGAGTTGGCGATCCTACGGCTCAACAGAAATGAACAAGGCGCTACAAAAGGAGAAAAGAAAGAGAAGCTCTCTCCCCAGGTCATCTTCGATGCCCGAAAAGAAATCGCCCAAGTGAAGATCTCCGAAGCGATGGAGAAGTACATCGTGGACATCATCTCCGCCACGCGTTATCCCAAAAAATACAGCGAAGAGCTGGACGGTTGGCTGGACTTTGGAGCGAGTCCAAGGGGCAGTATTGCCTTGGATCGCGCTTCCCGAACGCACGCTTGGATGGCCGGCAGCGACTTTGTTACCCCCGAAAATGTGCGTGCGGTCGTCCATGACTGCCTACGCCATCGGCTGATCCTCAGCTACGAGGCCAACGCCGAGGGAGTCACCCCCGACCAGGTGCTGGACGAAATCCTCAAACAGGTTGCAGTAGTGGCCTAAATTCACTTTTGCATGGCCAAAGAGACTACTTTCCCCGCCGATATTTTTTGCTCATTGAAGGACTTGCTGGGCATGGAACGCTATGCACACCACTTTGACTTGGTGGCACGGAAGCAAAAGGTCAAAAGCATTCTGGGCGGTAAGCATGCTTCCAAACTTCGGGGTCGGGGACTGGATTTTGAGGAAGTCCGCCAATATGTGAAGGGCGACGATATCCGCAATATCGACTGGAAAGTCACCGCCCGTACCAAGGAAACCCATACGCGTGTGTTCAGTGAGGAAAAGGAAAAGCCCGCCCTGATCCTCGTGGACCAATCCAAGTCCATGTTTTTTGGCTCCCAAAAAAGAACCAAATCCGTCGTCGCGGCCGAGCTGGCTGCCCTGGCGGCGTTTAAGATATTGAAAGAGGGAGACCGTGTAGGTGGGATCGTCTTTGCGGATCAGGGCATCGACATTGTTTTTCCCAAGAGAGACCGCCGGAATATCCTCCGTTTTTTTGAAAACATCGTGAAACGAAACCAAGAGCTCTTGGACGCCAAGGCGGGGAACTTCGACGACCTGCTCAAGGAGGTCACGGCCAAGACCCAAAACATCGTCACGCACGATTTCATGATCATCATCATCAGTGACTTTCACCGCTATTCCCCCAGCGTCCTGAAGTCCATCACCATCCTGTCCCAGCACAATGACGTGATCTTGGCCAAGGTCAGCGATCCTTTCGAGCGGGATATTGCACAGGTCAAGTTTGTCGCAGGCGACGAACAGACGCAAGTCGCCGTAGATGGCAAGGTACAGAGCCTTCGGCAAAAGTTTGAGGAAGGTTTTGATGCCGATTTCAGGGATTTCCAGGTGAAGCTTAAAAAGCATCGGATCCCGATATTTCAGGTGGACACCGTCCAGCCCATCGAGGATCAGATCAAGGATCTTTTTAAAAAACCGGCAAAATGATCCACTTGCAAGACAGCATAGCAGCCCAAGCGGACACGACGGCAAATCCACTCGCCCAGTTTGAGATGGGCAAGCTTTACGAGCCAGATGCGGTGAAGTTTTCCTTTGAGACAGTTGGCTGGCCAATCCTTGGCGGACTGATCTTGCTGGGATTGTTGGTCGCTGCCTTTTTCTGGTATCGACACTATCGGCGAAATGCCTACCGCAGGGAGGCGCTCAAGAGCTTGGATTCTATCGGACAAGGCGAGACCATGGAAATCTTTGTGGTGCTGAAGCGAACCGCCATTCATGCTTTTGGACGGGAAAAAGTCGGGAGACTCTCCGGTGCCGAATGGCTGAAATTCCTGGAGTCCAGCGGCAAGAATGTGAAAATGCTCGGCCGAGACAAGCAGATTCAGCTGGCCATCTACCAAAACGAAGCCTTGCCATCGGAAGCGCGCCAGGCTATTATCTCCAACGCTAAACAATGGGTGAAAACGCATGCCGTCAAACTTTGAAATAGCGCACCTTTGGGTCTTTTGGCTGCTGCCTTTGCCGCTGCTGCTCTATTGGCTACTGCCGCCTCTGAGGATGCGAAGCGCGTCCATCACCCTGCCAACCTACGACCGCGCGCTCAACTACACGGGGCAAAAGCCTCGAAAGTCGGCTTTGGTCAAGCGGAGGAATTTTTTCGAATGGCTGGTCTTGATGCTGAGCTGGGCGCTGCTTCTGGCTGCACTTTCGTCCCCACAGCTAGTCGGCAAGCCTGAGATGAAGGTCAAGACTTCCCGAAATTTTCTGATTGCAGCGGATATTTCCTTTAGCATGGCCCAGAATGACTGGGTGATCGATGGGCAAAAAGCGAGAAGATGGGATGCGGTGAAGGAAGTGATGCACGAGTTCATTGAGAAGCGAAAGGGAGACCGCATGGGCTTGATCTTCTTTGGCACCAATGCCTATGTGCAGGCACCTTTTACCCCCGATCTGCAGACCGTCGCGCAGATGCTGGATGAGGCGGACGTGGGGATGGCCGGACAGATGACCCATCTCGGCAAGGCGATAGCCAAGGGGGTGGCGATGTTTGAAAAAGATACGATCGAGACCAAGGTCATGCTGTTGCTGACTGATGGGATCGATTCGGGTGACGATGTGTTGCCGCTCGACGCCGCAGATCTGGCGGCAAAAGACTCCATCCTAATCTACACCATCGGCATAGGCGATCCGGGGAAAAGCGGAAGCGACCTGGACGAGGGGACTCTACAAGACATTGCCGACATGACCAATGGCCAGTATTTTCTGGCAAAGGATGAAAGCAGACTCGCGGAGATCTACGATGAAGTAGACAAGCTGGAGCCGATCGAGTACGAGGAGATGGAAAACCGACCGGTGACCTTACTCTATTATTATCCGCTTGGCGCAGCCTTGGGCTTGTTGATTTTTAGTGCCTTTGTGGGGTCGATAGTTCAGCTTATCAGAAAAGCAAGCAGAAAGGAGGGCGCGTATGTTTGATGGGGTTTTTCCGATTGACTGGGAGGCCTTTCATTTCCTCCGGGCAAAGTTTCTCTGGTTGCTCGTGCCGGTTTTGCTCTTGCCACTGATTGGCTTGCTGAGCATGCGGCAGGATTTGGCTTGGAAGAAAGTCATTGCGCCGCATCTGCGCCCTTATGTGATCAAAAAAGGAAGTGAAGGAGCTAAGTACGCGATGCAGCTGATGCTGGCGCTTGCGCTGAGTTTGGGTGTATTGGCACTGGCGGGGCCGACTTGGAAGAAGGTGGAGGTGCCGGGACAGGAGCTGGAAACCCCGGTGGTGATCCTGCTCGATCTTTCCCAGAGCATGATGGCCGCCGACCTGCAGCCCAACAGGCTGGAGCGGGCGAAGTTTAAGATCAGCGATCTGCTGGAGCAAAACCCTCAGGCACGCGTGGCTTTGGTGGGCTTTGCCGGAACGGCCCATACGATAGTGCCCCTGACGCGGGATTATGAGATCATCACCAGCCATATCGATGGGTTGAGTCCCAGTACGATGCCCTTTCCGGGTTCGGATCTGGAGAATGCTTTTGTCTTGGCAGATTCGGTTATGAGCGTGACCACGGCTCCTGGAACTGTCCTGCTTCTTTCCGACGATCTTGGGGAAGCGGAATTTGCTGCGATCCAGCAGTTTGTGCAGGCAAATGCGGGGAAAGTGGCCGTACTCCCGATGGGGACTGACGCGGGAGCGGATGTGCCGATGCCGCATTCTAAGGCATTCTTTAAAGATTCCGAAGGAAATGTAGTCCATTCCTCCCTGGATCGGCAGATTCTTTCCCAGCTTTCCTCATTGGATCGGGTGTCTGTCCACGACTTGACTTTGGATGACAGCGATGTCGCTTTGATTAGCAAATCGATCTCTGACAATCTCAAGTTTACCGAGAAGCCAGAGGAGAAAGACGACGCCTGGCGGGATATGGGCTTGCTGTTGGTGATCCCGATGGCATTCTTATTACTGCTGTGGTTCCGCCGGGGTTGGGTGATGTATGGGCTCGTCTTGATCCTGTTTTCCTCCTGTACAGAAGGATCGAAGTTTGCCAATCTTTGGTACACTCCAGACTTTCAAGGACAGAGATTGAGCGATCGCGGGGATTTTGCACAAGCTGCCCAGCGCTTTGACGACCCGATGCGAAAGGGTGTGGCCAACTTCAAAGCGGGCAATTACTCCGCAGCAATCGAGGAATTTCAACAGGATACTACTGCCCAGGGAACCTACAATCTTGGCTTGGCTTATTTCCAATCCGGCGACACGCTGGCAGCGATGCTGGCTTTTCAGAATGCCGCAGAGTTGGATCCTGATTTTGCGCCAGCGCAACAGGCCAATCAACAGCTTCAACAAATGCCCCGAGGAGAAAGTGGGATGACTCCTGAGAAAGCCGAAGAAGCCGATGACGGAGACCAGGGGAAAAAGGCCCAAAACAAACAGAATGACAGTATGGAAGATCTCAGCGGCGGAGGTCAGGAGGCAACAAAGAAAGACATGGAGACCGCGCGCAACGAGGAGACGGTGAACTCAAACATCCACATGGGCAAGGAGCTTGATGAGGTGCCGGACGACATCACGGCCTCCAAGCAACCTATGTCCGACAAGATGCTGATGCGCAAGGTGGACGACGATCCGGCGCTGTTTCTTCAAAAGAAGTTTGAGTATCAGGTGAAAAAGAGCAATCAAAAACCGAAGGCAGATGGGAAGAAGTGGTAGGATAGTAATGGCCTTGGGGCTTGCATTGGCGCTGTCAATCCCGTCTTTCGCCCAAACGATCTGGGCGGATGTGACGATGGACAAAAGTTCGGTCTATGTCGGCGAGCCTGTAGAGGTGACTGTGAAGGTCTACACTTCGACATGGTTTACGAGTGGCTTGGACCTGGGAAACATCAAAGTCAAAAGTGCTTTTTCAGTGTACTTCCGCCCGGTGAGTACTTCCTTTCAAAGAGACGGGAACACCTACGCAGGAGTGGAGCAGATATACCACGTGTTTCCCTACGAGATAGGAAATGTCACTTTCCCAGTGCTGGACATCGAGGTAGAGTCGCCGGCACCGGGCGATTTCAAGGGGGTGAAACATACCGTCAAAACAAAGGAAAAGACAATCAAGGTGAAGCCGGCTCCCGCTGCTTTTGCATCCAGTGAGTGGCTGGTGGCCGGTGGATTGAGTGTGAGCGAGCGTTGGACTAGTCCCGATGGCAGCCGGGACCACCAGCATGTGAAAGTGGGGGATGTCCTCCAGCGCCAGATTACCCGGACGGCATTTGGCACCGTCTCCGAACTCATCCCGCCGATAGAATGGGACAGTCTGCCCACTGTCAGTGAGTACCCCTCCCGCAGTGGGGTCAACAACAACAAGGACAAGACCTCGATCAGTGCCACCCGCACGGAAACGATGCGCTATCTCTTCGAAAAGGAAGGAGAAGTGACGATCCCCGAGATGGTCTTTACCTGGTATAATCCCTACCATCAAAAGCTTTACAAGCGGACCTTGAAGGCGGTCACGATTGAAGTGGCTCCCAATCCAGACCTTGGGGTCTTGGCCAGTGTGCGGGATTCTTTGGCACAGCAGCAGGCAGAGATTTTGGAGGAAAAGGCGGAAGAAAAGCCATGGACGATTATGGGAATGAGTCCGATGCGATTTGGGGCTTTTGTGCTGGCGGGCATTGTGGTGTTGATTTTTCTTTTCAAAATTCTCCGTCAGCTCTACTTCCGTCAGAAAGCCAAAAGGTCAGCCTACCTCGTCTCTGAGGCTTATTTTTTCGACCAATTCAAAAAGGCTCTCCGCTCTGGTGATCGCAGTGAAATTTCTACCAAGCTATACCGGTGGATAGACTCGATGCACTTGGAAGAGCCAAGCGTGAGTTATTTCCTTCGAAAGTTTGGAGTCAAGAGTGGATCGAAAACGAAGGTTGAATTTTCAACGATCAGTATGGAAATATGGGAAAAAGCCCGACAGTCCTACCTGCATCGTGACAGGCCGCTGGATTCCGGCTGGATCAACCCCTAATCCGGGGGCTAAAACCCCGATTTCGCCCTGCTGGGGCTGATTCCCGACTCATCACAATCGATGTAGTAGGTATTTTTGATATAATCCTACTAGGGATGGCCGATTATGTTGCCAGTGGTTTTGACCACTGGACTTGGAGATTTAATCCGGTTCTAAAGTCCCATGGCGACGGGGCATAAGGAATGACAATGCTAGTCTAGAGATTGAAGCGCTGCCAATGAATCGGTCTTGCCAGCCTAATGGACCGGGAGGGAAGCATTGCTTTCTCCGGCCTCGAAGCTGGGATCAATCCCTAATACCCACTTGTCACTTAGGATCTATGAGGTAGGAGCGGATACCCATCACGATGAGCAACTGCGCAATAGCATAGGTGCCCATGATGACGATGCCAGATTCGGGGAAATCGCGGAAAAATCTGCTGATGGCAATCGCACCGTCTGAGATGAAGAATAAGATTGCCCCGATGAAGACCTGCCAAAAGGAAGCCGGGTTGCATTTCTTGAACCTTTCTCTGGCGGTGGCCACCATAGCCACAATAACGATGATGTAGGCTATCACGGGGATTTTCAGGTTGCCCAGATTGGCATGGATCAGGTAATAGACCAGAGCCGCGGCGAGGTAGATCGGCAGATTGAAGAGGAAGGACTTGACGAAATTCACGTGTTCGAGCTGGCTCGGGGATTTTTGGGCAAACCTAAACCCGATGATATAACAGATGTGAGCCATCATGAAAGCCCCCAAGCCGTAAACAAACAGCTGGGGCCACATCAGGAGGATATCGCCAAACCAAGAGAAGATCAGGGCTCCAAGGATGGATTTGGTGAGCAGCGTGGAAGCAATCGGGCGGGTAATCCGATAAAAATAGGCGATCAAGCCCAAGAGAATCAGAGGCTTCGAAAAAAATCTCATCTCGAAATTTCCCTCAATCAGAAACGCCAGATCGGCCATCGTGGCGGCCAAAAACAAATAGAGCCAAATAATGTTTTTATCTCTCAATGGAATAATATTCTGTTTTATTGAACTAATGTAGTGTAAAAGTCTGCGATGACGTAGTTTTCCTTGATCTTGATTTGGGCCTTGAGAAAAGAACGATTTCTTAACTTGAGCTACTATTTGGTTGAAATTTTTGAATTTTTGATTTCATTTTTTTTAAACTCCTTCAAAAATACCGCAGTCGAGTTCAAAAAAACATAAAAATTGTTCAAGGAGGGGTGTTAAGCTTTCGTTAAAATATGTGAAATTTGAGGCGCAAAACTTAATATTAACTACCCAAATTTGCTGGGGGTCAAACTTACCTTTGTGGAGATTTACTATCAAACCAACTCTTACCAAATCAAAAACTTATGAGGCAAAATTTACTGAAAAACTTGATGGCAGTACTGTTTCTAGTGCTCAGCACCGGGATTGCATTGTCACAGGGAGTGACTACTTCCGGTATCTCGGGAGTAGTGACAGAAGCGAATGGCGAACCACTTCCAGGTGCGAATGTCGTTGCAACTCACCTACCGTCTGGCACACGCTATGGCGCGGTTTCAAATCTTGACGGAAAGTACTCCATCCCGGGCATGCGTGTAGGGGGACCTTATAAACTTTCGGTTTCGTTTATCGGATTTTCTACCCAAGAGGTGGAGGGTATCGTACTTTCACTAGGCGTGTTTTCCAATGTGAATGTGCCTTTGGCGGAAGATGGACAGCAACTGAATGAAGTGCTGGTGACTGCCAGTGCAAACAATATTTTCTCCAACGAGAGAACTGGCGCTAGTACTTCAATAGACAATAGAGCGTTGTCCAAACTGCCGACTATTTCCAGAAGTATCAATGATTTTACGCGTCTGACGCCTCAGTCAAACGGTCAGTCGTTTGCAGGTCAGGATTCTAGATTGAACAACATCACTGTTGACGGATCTTATTTCAACAACTCCTTCGGTCTGGGTAGCGGTAGCAATCCAGGAGGTAGAACCGGCGTATCGCCGATTTCTTTGGATGCGATCGAGCAGATCTCTGTCAACGTCGCTCCTTATGACGTAAGACAAGGGAACTTTACTGGTGCAGGTGTCAATACAGTAACCCGCTCCGGTACGAATGAATTTTCCGGATCTGCTTATTATTTCTGGAGAAACAACAACAACGTGGGTACCGAAGCAGGTGAAAATACGTTCAATCCCGGCGACTTCACCTATAATCAAATTGGTTTCAGATTGGGAGGACCGATCATCAAAGACAAGCTATTCTTCTTCGCGTCCTTTGAGGATGAAAAAGAAGCAAGACCAGGCACCACTTGGACCGCAAATAGTGGAAGTGAGCCGATCGAAGGAAACGTGACCCGAGTTTTGGCTTCTGACCTAGATCAATTGAGCGGTTTCTTGAGCGACAATTTCGACTATGAAACTGGCCCATACCAAGGCTATGACAATGAGACCCTTGGCACCAAATTCTTGGCAAAAATTGATTACAACATCAACGATAAGAACAAGCTGAGTCTCCGGTACAATCACTTGGACTCTTCTACCGACGTGTTGATGTCCAACTCTTCCTCACTAGGATTTGGAAACAGAAACTTCAGACCTCAGGCCTTGAACTTCCAAAATTCCAACTATAGCATCTTGGAAAATATCCGGTCATTTGTAGCGGAATTGAACACAAGAGTAAGAGATAACATTACCAACAACCTGATAGTGGGATACACTTACCAGGATGAAAGCCGTGGATACAAAGGAGAATTTTTCCCAATGGTGGATATCCTTAAGGATGGGGCGACCTATACTTCTTTCGGATTTGAGCCATTTACTCCAAACAACGAATTGAGATATAAGACCTTCCAGATTCAAGATAACGTTCAGATCTTCAAAGGAAAGCACACAATCACTGCTGGCTTCTCCTACGAAAACTACCAGTCTGAAAACGTCTTCTTCCCAGGGTCTCAATCAGCCTATGTATATAACTCTCTGGAAGATTTCTACGCAGATGCGAACAACTTCCTGGCTAATGGAAACACTGTTCCTTCGGGAGTAAACTTGAGAAGATTCCAAGTAAGATGGAATAATATCCCGGGTTCTGACAAGCCAGTACAGGCATTGAAAGTAAACTACTTCGGTATCTATGGTCAGGACGAAATTCAAGTTAGGTCAAACTTGAAAGCCACCGTTGGTTTGAGAATTGACGTGCCTTTCTTCGGAGAGACTGCCCTGAGAAATGAAGATGTAGAACAAATGAATTTCTTGAATGCCTCTGGAGAGTCTGTGAAATTTAGAACAGATCAGTTGCCTGAGCCGAATGTGCTTTGGTCTCCGAGAGTTGGCTTCAACTGGGACGTGTTCAACGATCTGAGAACACAAGTCAGAGGTGGAACAGGTATCTTTACCGGTCGTCCAGCCTACGTGTGGGTTTCAAACCAAGTTGGAAACAACGGGATCCTAACTGGTTTTGAACAACAAGACAATACTCTAACTCGTCCTTTCAATCCAAATCCGGATAACTACAAGCCAACAGAGGTGACTGGAGAACCAGCATCTTCCTACGAATTGGCTTTGATCGAATCGAGCTTTAAATTTCCGCAGGTGTGGAGATCTAACATCGCAGTGGATCAGCAGCTTCCTGCTGGGATCGTTGCTACAGGTGAATTCATCTACAGCTCAGATGTGAACGGCATCGCTTATTACAATGCCAATCTTCCTGCAAGCCAGGCTTCTTTCTCAGGCCCAGACAATCGCCCAAGATGGACTGGAAACCGAATCAACTCTAATATTCCCAATGCGGTGACTCTATCTAATCAGGCAGTAGGCAGCACGTGGGTTGCATCGTTCTCTTTGGAGAGACCGTTTGCAAATGGACTTTTTGTAAAAGCAGCATACAGCTACGGACAATCTAAAAACACCGTGGACGCAGGAAGTATCGCTTCAGGAACATGGTTTAACAATCCGATCTCGGGTAACCCCAACGATCCAAGTGTTGGATATTCCAACAACAACATGGGCAATAGAGTATTTGCAGTACTCTCTTATAGCAAAGACTTGTTTAAGTTTGGTAACACCTCGGTTTCCCTATTCTGGGAAGGCATGAATCAGGGAGTAGGTAGCTATAGGTTCTCCGGCGATATCAATGGCGACGGAGGTACTAGCAATGACTTGATCTACATCGCTGCAGACACCGACGAGATGAACTTTCAAGAGTATGCTTCCGGCGGAGTGACCTTCACCGCTGCTGCTCAGGCTGCAGCTTGGGAGGCTTATATCGAGCAGGACGAGTACTTAAGAGAAAACAGAGGCAAGTATGCTGAAAGAGGCGGAGTACTAGCTCCAATGGTGTATCGTGCCGACTTCACTTTTGCGCAGCAGTTGTTTACTAATATCAACAACAAGAAGAACACACTGGAATTCAGAATCGATATCTTGAACGTAGGCAACTTGCTGAGCAAGGATTGGGGTCTTGGAAAGACATTCAATTCAACTCAGCCCTTGGTTGTGCCTTCTACAGCTCAGGGAGGTCCGGTTGGGGCTAATGGACAGCCTCAATACAGACTCTTGAACCAAGGAGGGGAGTTGATCTCTGAAACCTATAGAGCAACAGCAGGCGTATCCGATGTATGGAGAATGCAGTTTGGCCTGAGATATATCTTCAATTAATCGAAGACTTAAACCAAAAATCAAGCGCCTCGCATTTGCGGGGCGCTTTTTTTATCCCGGTCCGACCAAGATTTTTGCAAGTGGGGAAGCTGTTGATTTTTGCCCGCTGGCAAACGTTACTCAGGCTGAAAGAGGGACGAAAAGTTTATAATGTCTAAGCCCTCGTTTGGATCACTCCCGTTGGGTTAGGTATTTCCTGGAGAGATGGTTGGACTGGAAGGCGGTATTTCCAATAGGCTCAACGGAGATTTTGCCGATTAAACCGGTATTAATCATCCAATTGTCAAGTTCGTGTGCTTCGGGCTCCTTTAAAAGTTGTTTTGCTTTCCAATATTCTTTTTCAACCAGTCTGTTGTCAAAACTCACTTTTTCAAGTATAGTCTTATAATAACTCAGAAATGAATTGTTACGCATCGTTCTACTATTTTTTGTTTATTCCTTCGGAGTTCAAGCTTATCGGACTCCAGTATCAGGATGGGTTTTTAGGTAGGATTTGCTATGATTAGGGTTAAAAATTTAGCAAGGATTAGAAAAGATGAAACAGCCAGCCGCCGGCCGCCTGGCTGTATTCATTTATGAAATCTGAATTGTTCTTACCGGTTTCTGTTTCGCTTCTTCCCTTTTTGGAATCACCAGCGTCAGAATACCGTCTAAATATCTCGCTTCAATCTTGTCACCTTCGACGGTATCTGGGAGATAGAAGGAGCGCCTGAATGCGCTGTAGCTGAATTCTCTGCGAGTATAGCTTCCATCGACCTCTGATTCTGGATCGTTGGATTTCTCAGCTTGGATTGTCAGAGTATTGTTATCCAGCTGCACCATAAAATCGTCCTTATGCATACCTGGAACGGCCATTTCGACTTTGTAGTCGGCGCCGGTCTCGACGATGTTGACTCTTGGCAGGGTAGTGCTGTCTGACGTTCTGCCAATTCCCGCAGTGTCCAGCCAATCAAATAGGCCTTTGGCGGGAAAATCTTCAAAGAAACTGGGATAGGAACTTCTCGTGTTCCTTTTCATCAACGTGTTCATTGCTTTTTCAAGTTAATGGTTAAACAATTAAACGAGCTTCAGCCAGGTATTTTATGGAATCCCTGGCGAAAGTGATAGATGAATCGCGATTCTCTGGAATCCAAAAAAACAAGCAGGATGCCAACAGCATCTAGCGATAATTTTGTCACTTTTTTACTGAAAAAATGTCAGTTTGAATGATTTGACCGTCAAAAATTCATGAAGCCTATCAGATTTGTGTACGGATGATTCTGATAGGTTCAGGGTTCATCTGTGAGAAATCCAAGAAGTATTAGCTATGAACCAAACGGAATTGAAAACAATCTTGAAGATTTTGACGACCCACAGAATATAGCTAATCCGATCAAGGAAATAATGTTAAGAAAAAAAGGATTTAACTCTGCTAAAAAAGAAATTTGAATTCCCCGCCAGAATTTCCTTTTTTCAAAATCGATAGTTTTGCCAATCAGAAAATCGAGAAGTTATAAATTTGGAGAAAAGCCCATCTGTGAGATTTACAACCGCCAGGGTAGACGTCGGCTGGGGCTTGCGATTCGGTTCGAGATGTACAAACAAAGATTTGAGTTTTTAAATCAGAATTTAAGCTCTCCACTCGTTGGGGCACTTTTTTTTTCCTATTTTTCATTTCAACTTAAATCTAATGCTCGCATCGCAGGAGACTAGCCTACTCGCACCTGAATTTGATTTTTCCCAGAACAGAATTTTCCTGAGGAAAATTAGATGAAGTTTAAAAAGGAATCATCCGGATTCTGAATTCCGCTGCGTTTTTGTAAAACTCTGTTAGAACTCACTAAAAAGGAGGTTTGGCAGTATTTTCTTCTTGAATTTATAGCCTATAGTGGAAGCGGTCTTAAGTCAAGCTCACGAACTTATGCTTCAATCGAACTGGAACGAAGCGGCGTAAATTGGAAAATAAATTAATTAACTCTGGGTTCTCTATGAATAAGTGGCAGTTTTTTTTAGTCTTTTTTTTAATCGGTTTTGGAGCAAATGCACAAACAGACACCCTGCTCCTCAGCAACGATGACCTGATCATAGGGGAGATAAAAAATATGGACAAAAATATCCTGGTGATCGAAACCGATTACTCGGATGTGGATTTCAAGATCAAGTGGGGCCAGGTTAAACGGGTAATCTCAAACACCAGTTATCTGATTACGCTTTCCGATGGGAGAAGGTACAATGGCAAGATCAGAAGTCTCAACGATTCGGTCATCGTGATAGATACCGAGATGCCGGACATGATTCTGAAGTTTTCCAATAAGAGGGAAAACCTGGAAGAAACCTACGGAGACAAAGTCGATATACCCAAATACCAAATTGTCTATCTCAACGCCCTGGATGAAAAGTTTTGGAGTCGCCTGTCCTTCAATTTTGATGTCGGTACCAACCTGACCAAGGCCAACGATTTAAGGCAATTTACTTTTAATACTGCAATGGGCTATCTGGCAGATCGATGGAAGGGGAATCTGACTTTCAACAACTTGCGATCCACTCAAGATGACGTAGATCCGATCAAGCGTACGGAATTGGGTGTGACATTCAACTATTTTTTGCCGAAGGATTGGTACCTAGTGTATTACCTCAACACCCTCTCCAATACGGAGCAATTGCTCGACTTGAGAACTTCGAACATGATCGGTGTGGGTAACTACATCATCCATACTAATAAGGCATATTTCGGAGTTTCTGCTGGGGTCAACTTTAACAATGAAAAATTCATCGGTGACGAATCGGCAACGCAATCAGGTGAGGCTTTTTTTGGAGCCCAATACAATATCTTCAATCTTGGCGATCTCGACGTCCTTACCAATGTGGTCGCCTATCCAAGTATGACTGAAAAGGGACGATTTAGATCTGATTTTAAGCTCGATTTTCGATATGAATTCAAGTTTGACCTGTATTTCAAAATCGGCACCACGATGAACTATGACAATCAGCCCACTGAGGGAGCCTCTGATCTCGATTATATCTTTCAAACTACCATAGGCTGGTCTCTCTGATCTATTACGTAACAGGTAAATCTGTCAAACCTTTTGAAGTCTGAAAAAGCATCCTCGTTTTTTTCCATTGATAGGGAGGATTTGCCATCAGTATCTTTTATTTCATTTTGCCGATCTAATATGCTGTATTTTAGCTATTCGGTAAACTTTTTTGCGGTTTGCCAGTCTAAACTGCCATGTTGTATTTCAAAGAATATCTACATCCGGAGAGTAAAGAGTGGGTGGTCTTCATCCACGGTGCAGGAGGATCATCTGCGGTGTGGTACAAGCAGTTGAAGGAATTCAGGAAGGAGTTCAATCTCCTACTGATCGACCTCAGGGGCCATGGCAAATCTGTAGATCTGGCGCAGGCGATCTGGGGAGATCAGTACACCTTTGAGCGTGTGACCAAAGACATCATCGAAGTCCTGAATCATTTGGCTACTCCCCCCGCACATTTTATGGGCGTATCACTGGGGACGATTATTGCGCGTCAGCTAGCAGAGCTACAGCCGGAGCGGGTCAAGTCATTGGTCTTCGCAGGTGCGGTGACCCGACTCAATGTCCAAAGCAGAGTCTTGGTCTTCTTAGGCAATACGTTCAAGCGGGTGATCCCCTTTATGTGGCTGTACAAATTGTTTGCTTTTGTGATCATGCCCAGAAAACAGCACGCCGAGTCCAGAAATCTCTTTGTTCATGAGGCCAAGAAGCTATGCCAAAAAGAATTCATCCGCTGGTTTAAACTGACCAAAGACATCAATCCTCTATTGAGATATTTCAAGGAAAAAGACCTGAACATCCCTACCCTGTATGTGATGGGAGATCAGGATTTGATGTTTCTGGAGCCAGTGAAAAATCTTGTGAAGTCCCATAGAAATTCAATCCTCAATATAGTTGAAAAGTGTGGCCATGTCGTGAATGTGGAGCAACCCGAAAAGTTCAACCAGCTATCTCTGGCTTTTATAAAAAACCAACAGTAATCAGAATTCTTGTCTTAATGAAACAACAAACCAAAATTGCCCTGATTGTAGGAATTGTACTGATCGTAGCGATTGCATTTTTCTATCCGAGACTTGACCTAAAAGAAGAGGGCGGCTCGTCGAGCACTTCTAGCAGCAGTGGCGGATCCAGTCAGCCACTTCCAGTGAATGTGGTGAAGCTGCAAAAGGAAACGCTCCGAAACCAACTACAGGTGACCGGCACCATCCTGCCTAACGAGTCCGTGTCTCTGAGATCGGAGATCTCCGGATTGGTGACTCGCATTGCCTTCAAAGAAGGACAGTATGTCACCAAGGGTACTCCGCTGGTGTACCTCAACGACGATGAGCTCCAGGCACAACTCCAGCGTTTGCAGTACACCCAGAAGCTTTTCGAAACTCAGGAAAACAGACAAAAACAATTGCTGGCAAGAGAAGCTATCTCTCAGGAAGAATATGACATTGCGCTGAATCAATTCAACACAGCGCTCTCAGATATCAACCTCGTGGAAGCACAACTCACCAAAACGGTGATCAGAGCACCTTTCAATGGCTTGTTGGGATTAAGATTCATCAGTGAAGGAAGCGTGATCGGTACCAACGATGTGATCACCTCGGTGGTGAACATTGATCCGATCAAGATCGAATTTTCTATTCCTGAGCGCTATGCCAACCAAGTGACGGTGGGCTCGCCCGTGTTTTTTTCCAATGAATCCTCAGGAGAAGAGGTGCAAGGCCAGGTGTATGCTTTTGAGCCGCAGATCGATTTGGCGACCCGGACGCTTAAGCTACGAGCGCAAAGTGCAAACAAGGGAAGCAAATTCCTTCCGGGTATGTTTGTGAAAATCAGGTTTGTCCTCGAGGTGACTGAAGGCACTTTGATGGTTCCCGCAGAATCAATTATTCCTGAACTTTCCGGCTACAAAGTTTTTGTAGTGGATGAAGGAAACAAGGCCGATCAGCGAATAGTTGAAATTGGAACTCGAACAGATACCCATGTGCAAATTCTCTCAGGACTTGACGAGGGAGATCTGGTACTCACCACAGGTGTAATGCAAGTAAGACAAGGTATGTCTGTCCAACCTAATCAACCCCAATAAGCATGGCAAGCTTATCCAGTATCAGTATCAACAGGCCAGTTTTGGCCATCGTGATGTCCCTTGTTATCCTGCTGTTTGGTGGGATTGGAATATCACTTCTAGGAATTCGTGAGTATCCCAGTGTGGATCCTCCAGTCATCAACGTCAGCACTTCCTATGTCGGGGCAAACGCTGACGTCATAGAAGCTCAGATCACCGAGCCACTCGAAGAGCAAATCAATGGGATCCAGGGGATCAAATCATTGACCTCGACCAGTTCGGACGGGAGGAGTAGTATTACCGTGGAATTTGAAGTAGGAGCAGATCTGGAAGCGGCAGCAAATGACGTGCGGGATAAAGTCGCCGGAGCTCAGCGAAATCTGCCTCCTGATGCTGATCCTCCCGTGGTGTCTAAGGCTGACGCTGATTCCTCTCCGATAGTCGGAGTTAATGTGAAAAGTGATACCAGAACGCTTTTGGAACTTACTGATATAGCGGACAATATATTCAAAGAACGACTCCAGACCATCCCGGGTGTGAGCCGGGTTCAGATCTGGGGAGACAAAGAATATGCGATCCGATTGAGAATGGATCCGCTCAAGATGGCATCCTATGGCATTACGCCTTTGGATGTGCTGAGTAAGGTACAAAGTGAAAATGTCGAGTTGCCCTCTGGCAGGATCGAAGGGCAAAGCATCGAGCTTTCCGTCAGGACAAAAAGCCGACTCAGTTCCCCTCAGGAGTTCAATAATCTGATCATCAAAGAAGACCAGAACAACATCGTTAAGTTTCAGGATATCGGAAATGCAGAGCTGTCGGCCTTGAATGAGAAGACTGTCTTAAAGCGGAACGGAGTGCCGATGGTCGCAGTCGTATTGGTGCCGCTTCCTGGATCCAACAACATCGAAATGGCGGACGAATTTCACCGAAGACTGGAATACATCAAGAAGGACTTACCCAAGGACGTAGGAGTTGAGATTGCTTTTGACTCCACCTCTTACATCCGCAGCTCGATCGCTGAAGTGCAGGAGACGATCATCACGGCCTTTATCCTAGTGGTTGCGATTATCTTCCTTTTCCTGAGAGATTGGCGCACGACTTTCATTCCGGTATTGACGATTCCGATTTCACTCATTGGGGTGTTCTTTGTCATGTACATCATGGACTTTTCCATCAACGTGCTAACCTTGCTGGGAATCGTGCTGTCGATTGGACTGGTAGTCGATGATGCCATCGTGGTGCTGGAGAATATTTATGCCCGGATAGAAAAAGGAGAGAGTCCCCAGAAAGCGGCAGAAGAAGGGTCTGAAGAGATTTTCTTCGCTGTCATCGCGACGACAGTGGCTTTGGCCGCGGTATTCCTTCCGGTTATTTTCCTGACCGGTACTACGGGCAGATTGTTCCGTGAATTCGGGATTGTGGTGGCGGGATCGGTGATTATTTCCTCCTTTGTGGCCTTGACCATGACGCCGATGCTCAGTGGCAAGATGCTCAAGCTGAGAGAGAAGCACAATGCGTTTTACAATTTCACCGAGCCGTTTTTCGTGAAGCTCAATAATGCCTATGACTATCTCTTGGCGATGTTCATGAAGATTAGATGGATTTCTTTCCCTTTGATACTGTTGATGGGCTTTGGGATTTATTGGTTGTTTAATACGATTCCATCTGAATTGGTGCCGATGGAAGATCGATCCGAACTCCGAATCAATATGTCTGGACCTGAAGGCGCGACCTTCGGTTTCATGGGTACAGAGGTCGATCGCATTTCTGAAATTATCTTAGGTCAAGTTCCTCCTGAGGAAATGGTCGGTCTGACGAGTGTGACGTCACCGGGGTTTGGATCAGGAAGCACGAATTCAGCATTTATACGAATGTATCTTACCGATGCGGACAAGCGCGGTCGTAGCCAGCAAGAGATTTTTAATGCGGTAAACGGGGTCTTGAAACAACAAACCGCTGTTCGGGCTTTTGCTCAGCAGCCCGTGTCCATCGGGGATAGACGAGGGGGTTTGCCTGTGCAGTATGTAATTCAAGCGCCAACTTTGGAGAAATTAAAAGAGGTCATCCCTCCGTTTTTGGAGAAAGCTGCTCAAAATCCAGCGTTCATTTTCACAGACATCAACCTCAAGTTTACCAAGCCAGAACTCGAAATCGAAATCGACAGAGAGCGGGCCAGAAACATCGGGGTATCCGTTCAGGAGATCGCTCGGACACTCCAACTTTCCTATTCCGGACAGCGATTTGCCTATTTCATCATGAATGGAAAGCAATATCAGGTCATCGGAGAGATGCGCCTTCAGGACAGAAATGAACCGATCAACCTGAGAATGCTCTACGTAAGAGGAGGAAATGGGCAGTTGGTACAGTTGGATAACTTGGTCAAGGTGATAGAGAAAAGTACCCCGCCACAGTTGTATCGTTTCAATCGATTTGTAAGTGCCACCGTATCGGCAAACTTGGCAGAAGGCTATACTGTCGGTGCCGGTTTGGATGAGATGGATAAAATAGCCGCTGAAGTCCTCGATGGCTCCTACTCTACAGATGTATCCGGACCATCTAAAGAATACCGCGAAAGCTCCAACAGCTTGTTGTTTGCCTTCCTCTTTGCCTTGATCCTGATCTACCTGGTACTTGCTGCGCAGTTTGAGAGTTTCCTTGATCCGCTGACCATCATGTTCACTGTGCCGCTGGCGCTATTTGGCGCATTGGCAACGTTATGGTTGTTTGATTTTACCTTGAATATTTTCAGCCAAATCGGGATCATCATGCTGATCGGCTTGGTGACCAAAAATGGAATCCTAATTGTCGAGTTTGCCAACCAACGAAAAGCACAGGGTTTGGATCCGTACGACGCCATCTATGGTGCTGCGGTGGCTCGTTTCCGTCCGATCTTAATGACCAGTTTGTCGACGATTTTGGGGATCTTGCCGATTGCATTGGCACTCGGTGCCGGTGCGGAGAGCAGAGTTCCGATGGGCGCGGCGGTCATTGGCGGACTGGCCTTTGCTACCATCCTTACCCTATTCATCATCCCGGCCATTTATACTTATCTCACTTCTAAGCAAGGAAGATTAGCCAGAATTTAATGAAAAAATTAGCCTTTTTATTTACTTGGGGATGTCTCTTGACTTCACTGTCAGGTTTCTCCCAAGAAAGTTTAGACCTAGAAAAAGCAATTCAGATAGGTCTGGAGAAAAACCTCCAAATAAAGATTGCAGTCGAAAATGTTAACCTGAGAGAGGGAGATCAACGAATCGGTGTGGGCGAGCTCTTCATGCCCACTGTAGACGCGACTTACCTGCGCTCTTTCAGCAAGGAAGATGTCACCCAGCGGTTTGTTAACGATCCCGAACCTCGGCAGATTGACGATGCGAAATCTCGGAACGAGAACTTTAACGTGGTGGGGATTTATGGCTTTCGGCCCGAATCGATCGTGATTATGAAACGGCTCGGCCAATTGACGGAGATCAGCGAACTTGAAGCGAAGGTTGCGGTGGAAAATACCGTTGCCGGAATTTCAACAGCTTACTATCGTTTGATTCTGGAACTGCAGCGGTTTCAGGTATTAAAGGAAACGCTCACCCTCAGCCGTGCCCGATTGGATATTGCCAAGGCACAATATGAGCTAGGCGGGGCAGGAAAGCGAGACTATCTGACTGCCGAGGTCGATTACAATTCTGATTCTAGCCTGTTGCTCAGTCAGGAGCAAATCATCCAAAATGCGCAGGTCAATCTGAATGAGCTGATGGCGGTGGATCCCTATGAGCCATTTTCTGTCCGCGACACCATCTTGGTGGGAGAGATTCAAACCTTGGTCGACCTGGAGGAAAATGCCTTTTTGGAAAACAAGCAGTTGCTGATCAGTCAACGCCTGAGCAATGTAGCCTTTCTTCAAACCCGGGAACTCCAAGCTTCCAGGTTACCGATGTTGAACCTCAATGGAACCTACGTAAACAATACGTCCAATTCTGATGCAGGTATCTTGGCCCAGAACCAACGCTCGGGCTTTAACTACGGAGGCAATATCACCGTCAATTTATTCAGCGGATTGACGCTCAATCGACGGATCCAAAACGCCAAAGTCCAGCAACGGATTCAGGACAATAGTTTGGAGCTATACGAGATTCAGCTAAAATCCGATATCGCCAGAGCTTACAATACCTATGCGAACAACCTCAGGCTATTGGAGATTGAGCGGCAAAACTTTCAGGTCGCCAGCGAAAACACAGCGATCGCGCTTGAGAGATTTAGATTGGGAATCGCGTCCTACCTCGAATTTCGAGATGCCCAAGTCAATAACCTCACCGCCAAAAACAGGTTGATTACTTCTATTTTCCAGATCAAAGAGCAGGAAATTGAGCTGCTCCGATTGTCTGGAAAGATCTTCTTTGACAACAGTACGGAGGATCTTCAGCTCCCCGTAAATTGATATTAAAGCGGAAGCACGAAAGCTTCCGTTTTTTATTTGCTTTTTTCGGAAATCACTTTAATTTTCTTTTGGCATAGCGTTTGCCAAGTGGCCTTGTGAACCATCCCGGATTTTTCGGAGTAGAATGAAAAAAACGCTGACGCTGAGCCTTTCCATCATCATACTGATGCTATTTGGCGTGCAGTGTACTTTTTTGGAGGAAAGGTTCGACACCATATTTCATGATCCCTACGTGCTAGACTTGCCGGGGATTAAGACCCGCGGTACCTTGCGTGCCGCAGTGGACAACAACTCCACCAGCTACTATATCTACCGTGGACGCCGAATGGGCTACGAGTTTGAGTTGCTGCGTGATTTGGGCAAAACACTAGGTGTTCAGATCAAATTTGTGGTGGTGAATGACATTGAGTCCGCCTTTCAACACCTTGAAGCCGGAAAGGTAGATCTGATCGCCATGAATCTTGAACATAGCGCGGTTAGGTCTGATCGCATTGCTTTTACGCAAGCGCTAGGTAGCATGAGCACGGTAGTGGTAGGCTTAAAATCCATGGAAAAGCCGGTGTTTTGGGAGGGGATCGGAAACGATACGATTTACGTCCGAAAAGGGACGGTTTATAAATCTCAACTCAAGCATATCAAGGATTCACTTTCTCTGAATTTCACGGTTTTGGAATCGCCGGAACACGAAGAAACCCTCATCGATCAGGTCGCGGATCAGGATATCAAGTGGACGGTTGCGGATAAAAACATCGCTCAGGCCAATGCCACCTATTACCAGGGCTTGGATATTCATCTTAAGGTAGCGGAGGAAGGTAGCGTCGCTTGGGCTACGCGGAAAAATTCCCCCAAACTTCAGGAGGAGGTGAATGCGTGGCTGACCGATAAGAAAAAGCGGTTTATCCCGACACTCTATTCCAAGTACTTTCTCAATTCGAGAAACAGTTACTATCGATCAATTAGCCAGTTTTCATCCTTGGCTGGAAACCGGATTTCCGTTTTTGACGACATCATCCGAGATGGTGCCGGGGAATTGGGATGGGATTGGCGTCTACTGGCGGCTCTCGTTTATAAAGAGTCCGGCTTTGACACTACCGCCACATCCTATGCCGGTGCGGCGGGACTGCTTCAGCTGATGCCGGTCACCTTGGAGCGATTTGGAGTCACCAATCCCAATGACCCGACTCAGTCCCTCAGCGGCGGAGTGCGGTACTTGCAATACCTCGATAAGTTTTGGAGAGAGCGGGTTCCGGATTCCAAGGAACGAATTCGATTTATCCTAGCTTCCTACAATGTCGGTCAGGGACACGTCGAGGACGCCTGGAGGCTGACGATGAAATATGGGAAAAATACCCGGAGCTGGAAGGATGTTTCCTTTTTTCTCAATCTAAAAAGTGATCCCGAATACTATCGGGATCCTATTGTCAAAAGCGGATATGCTAAGGGTCACGTGGCGGTGAACTATGTACGCGATGTACTGAGCCTTTTCGAATCGTACAAGACGCTGGTAGAGCCCTAGACTACTCGTGGAGCTCAAACAATGCCTCAACTTCCACCGGAATATTGTCGGGTAGCGAGCCCATGCCGACCGCGGAGCGCACGCCGATCCCGTTTTCTTCTCCCCATACCGCCGCAAAGAGTTCACTACACCCGTTGATGATGAAGGGGTGTCGCTCGAAGTCAGCGGTACAATTGACCATCCCCAGTACTTTGATCACTCGCTTTATCCTATCGAGCGAACCAAGGTTGGCTTTGATGGTGGACAGCATCGCAAGACCTACCTGTCGAGCCGCTACTTTTCCCTGTTCCATATCCAAGTCTGCGCCGATGCGTCCCATGATCAGGCTGCCATCATCCTGGACTGTTCCGTGACCGGACAGGTATAGATACTTGCCGTCGATCAGACAGGGCTTGTAGACGCCGAGTGGCTTAGGGGCTGGAGGCAAGTTCAGACCGAGCTTCGCAAAGTTGTTTTCAGGTGTTTCCATTGGACTAAATTTTGGATGGAAATTAGACAAAAAGATCTAAAATAAGGACTCCAATCAACCCGGAGACCGCTACAATGGTTTCCATCAGCGACCAAGATTTCAGGGTGTCTTTGATGCTCACATTGAAAAACTCCTTGTACATCCAGAATCCTCCATCGTTGAAGTGTGAAAACATCAAGCTACCAGCGCCGATGGATAGAACGAGTAGGTTGGGATCGACATTCATCGTGGTGACCAACGGAGCGATGATACCGGCAGTGGTCAGCCCGGCGACCGTCGCCGATCCTACGCACACTCGAATGACAGCAGTGATCATCCACGCAAGGATAAGCGGATGGATGTCCCAGGTCTGGAGGCTCTCGGCGATGGTCAGGCTTACTCCTGTGTCAGTAAAGATCTGCTTGAGCGCTCCAGCGCCAGCCACAATGAGCAGAATCATCGACACGTCTTTAGTCGCAATAGTATAGATATCCATTAGGGTGACCATGTTGGTCTTTCTGAAAATCCCGAGAGAAAAAGTGGCATAGAACAGCGAAACCAACATCACGACGCCGGGATCGGCAATGAAATTTATGATGGGGCTGAGCGGGTCTTCCGGGGAGATGTTTAAGCTCAGGGCGGTAGTGCCGATCAGTAGGATCACCGGCAGCAGGGCAGTGAAGATGCTGTTGCCGATGCCGGGAAGCTCACTTTCTGGCTTGGGTTCTGCCTGGAAAGTCTTCAGCGGTTGGGATTTGATATTTTTCAGAAAAGGAGCAAGAAGTGGCCCCGCGATGATGATCGTCGGAATGGCAATCAGGAAACCGTAGAAAAGTGTCAATCCCATATTGGCATCAAACTGCGCCACCAGCGCTGCCGGGGACGGATGAGGTGGCAGAAAACCATGGGTGACGGACAGTGCAGCTAACAGAGGCATACCGACATACACCGCCGGAAGCTTGTATTGATAAGCGACGGTAAAGGCCAAGGGAACCAGCAATACAAAGCCGACATTGTAAAAGAGCGGAATACCCACGATGAGTCCGGTGAAGGCCATCGCCCAGGTGATGTATTTTTCTCCAAATATCTTCATCAGAAAACCGGCGATCCGCTGTGCTGCGCCACTCTCGGAGACGAGCTTGCCAAGCATGGCACCGGTCACGATCACGATCACGAGGTCACCGAGCATGGCGCCCATTCCTTTTTGGACAGATTTGGCAACTTGGTCGGCTGGAAGTCCGAGCAGCAGACCGCCGGTGATCGAGGCAATCAGGAAAGCAAGGAAGGGATTGAGCTTGGCCCATACGATCAGCAGCACCAGGATAGCGATGCTGACCAACACAAAAACAAAGGTCATAGGTTAGGATTGGGGTTTGTCGGGTAAGATAGGGAAATCGAAGAAAACTGTCTTTCGGCTCAAGAAATTTTGGAGCTATTTCCTGATTAACTTTCCCCTCAAAGCCTGCTGATTCGAGTTGATCGATACAAGATAGACCCCCGGTGTGAGTTGGTGCATCAGCTGTTCCAAGTCGGCATCAAGGTATCTGCCTTGGTGAAGGAGTTTTCCCTGGGTATTGTAGATAGTCAACTCCGCACCGTTCTCGTCGAAGACATTCGGCAAAACCATCCGGACCTCGCCAGAGTAATATGGATTTGGGTAGATGATTAGCTTGTCAGAGGCGGTTTTGCGTTTTGATATTTTTGTGATTTCACTCCAGCCGATATTTCCCGAGGGATCTACCTGCCGAATTCTATAATAGTTGTCTATATACAGATCTGCTGAGTTATCCAGAAATTGGTAGCTCTGGATCGGATCTATACCGCCCTGAAATTCCGTTACGCCGATCTGCGTCCATTCTAATGCGAGTGGGTCAGCGCATTTGTAAATTTCGAAGTTCAGCTCCCCCTTTTCCCCCACCACATCCCAGCTGATCAAGATGCCACCCTCAGTGATTTTTGAGCTGATACCCAGCCAAGTTATCGGCAAGATCGTTGGCGTGCGATCACTTCCAATGGTAAAATCAGTTCCCACCAAACCGGCAAAAGTCAATTCCCGTCTCGCCCAAAGTTCTATTGGATCTAAGCCAGGAGCATGATTTCCCGGCGCCGCATAACCGGTGCCTACAATTCTGAGATCGTTCACATCATCCACGACCAATTGATGTGCGGATATCCTGAGCTCTAGCGGATTTGGGCTCGGAGTCAAGTTGGTAAAAGTAAGGTAGCTGAATAGCCGATAAAGAATCTCTGTTGAGTCGGTATCGAAGAAGCCGGAATTGTATTCCGCTCCTTCGTATTCTGTGAAAGCAATCGTCAGGTTCCCTCCCGCAGAATTCCCCAAAAGCTGGACTTTGCGGAGGCCACCGTTTCGGGTGTCTTCAAATGGAAAGGTAGCATTGTTTGCCGTCAGCGTGGCTGGGATGCCGAAATAGTGGAGCTGCCCGACATTTTTCCAAGATCCTCCCGAGTAGTTTAAGGCTCCTGAGAGTCCGCTATTGATTGACAGGTCATTCCCTTCGAGATCCATACTGCCTTGTGTGAGCGTTAGATTTCTTTGGATAGTTAGATCGGAATTTGGATAGAAATGGCCGCCTGATTTATTCAAATCCAGATCTCGGATTACCAATGGAAATCCCAGAATTTGCTGATCTCCCGAGCCTGCCAGGGTCAAGCGGGTACTATTGGTGATAAAATTCCCTGATCCGCTCTTTTCCAAATCCCCAGACAGCGTCATTTCGTTCGGTAGGGCGAGGGCCTGGGTGCCTTGCAGTTCCAAATCGTGAACTTCGTCTGGAGTTATGGCATCTACATAGGAGCTTGATAGAAAAGTCTTGGAACCCGTGTCCCCACGAAAGATCACTTTTCCGCCCAATTGGAAATTGGCCGCCTCGATGCGGGGAGAGTTTCCTTCCAAGATCAGAGTTCCGCCGCTTTGCAAGTCGAAATTGAGAGCGCTCGTTGTTCCGCTGGTCGATCGATTCAGGATGTTTGAATTGCATTCTGATATCAAAGTTGCACCGGGTTCGATCACAAAATCTCCAAATGGCCCAATTCCAAAAACTGTGGTTTCGGTGTTGAAAGACAACGTAAAACAGGTATTCGGCAAAACTGAAGTATCCAGTTTTTGGAGTAGCGATCCGGACCGAATGGTAAAAGCCAAGGATTTGAATGGCGCTTCCAAGGAGAAGGTTTCGCCAGGATCGGCTTCAAAAATCACTGAAAATCGACTTTGGGTCGTTTGCGCACTCCAGCTGTTTTTTTTAATGAGCACCCTTGAGGTTCCCTTGAAAGTCAGGGTACTCGCGAGGGAGTTCCCAATCCAGTTTATACTATTCCAGGCATTATCCGGAGTACCGGGGGCTGGGCCTGAGAAGGCATTTAGTGATCCGTAGATGTCAAGGTTGAATCCGTTCAGATTAAGTTTTTGGCCGGCGCTTGTTTCAGCATTTATAAAAACACTTTTCACAGCTTCGTGTCCGATAAGTCTGAGTGTGTGTGTCTGATCGATGTAGATGTCGTTACTTTGAGTAGGTTTTACAACGGCCGGATTCCAGACCGTTCCATTCCAAACCACCCAAATGGAGACGTTCGGAAAATTGCCACTGCTGATGGTTTTATAGGCATTTAATTCTTGTGAAAATGCAGACTCCAGAATCAAGCATACTCCTCCAACTGCCAGGAATAACCAGTATATTCGGCGGAGAAAAAATCCTAAGAGGGAACCTAAAAAGCTAAAAATATCCATAAAAAATTGGATGAAAAAAGTAGTAGAATTTAAGAAGATGAAATCTAAAAACAAGCTAGTTTACCTCTTTTTTTTGTTGATTTTCATGGCTTTATCGCCAGGGAAAGCACAGGTTTACGAAGTGAGTTTATTGACTTGTTCACCGGGCGAGGAGCTTTATTCCAGTTTTGGGCACAGCGCGGTCAGAGTGCGGCAGATGACTCCGGGTGGTCAAGATCTGGTGTTCAACTACGGCACCTTTGACTTCCGCGCGCCAAACTTCTACGGGAATTTTGTCATGGGACGACTGGATGACTATTATCTCAGCGTCACGACTTTTCCTAACTTTATCCGCGAGTACGACTATTTCCAAAGGGATGTGCGAGAGCAGGTGTTGGATCTTTCGGTGGAGCAGGCAGACAATCTGGTTCAACGGTTAACTTTTGAGTCCGATCCTTCGCGCCGCTTTTACAGCTATGAGTTCTTTTTTAACAACTGCGCGACAAAAGTTCGAGACGTATTTGAGACCGCACTCGGGGATGAGTTAGTATGGGGCGAGGTAATCCAGGAGGAAGAGAAAACGTTCCGAGACTTAATCGACGAGTATGTCTATTCATTTCCTTGGTCTGATTTTGGAATCGATCTGGCTTTAGGTTCGGTGATCGACCGGGATGCGACAGAGCGGGAAAAACAATTTTTGCCAGACTATATGGAGGAAGCTTTTGCCAAAGCAACCCTCGTGGGTGACGGACCTTCGCGAGCGCTGGTCAAAACAAGCCGGGTGATTTTGGAGTTTCCGAAAGAAGAATTTGTAATGGATACGCTGAACCCCTACACGGTGATGTGGGCTGTGGCAATCCTGTTTGTTGCGGTGACTTTCTTTGGTCACAAAAAGAAAAGGTTGCTGGTCGGCTTTGACATCGGATTGTTTTCCGTCCTTGGGTTACTGGGGCTGCTGTTGACTTTCCTTTGGTTTTTTACCGATCACGCAGCGACCAAGTGGAACTGGAATATCCTCTGGGCGTTTCCAGGACATCTTGTCCTCGTCTGGGGATTGTTGAAAAAAGACGCGTTTCCTTGGCTGAGAAAGTACTTGCTGTTTGCCCTGATTTTGGCAGATGCTGCGGTAGTGTTTTGGATTTTGGGATGGCAGTCTTTTCACCCGAGCCTGATTCCCTTATTCTTGGTGATCATCCTCCGCACTAATTACCTTTATTATAATATAGGAAGCAGCTCACTGAAAACCAGGTGATTTTGAACCGTTGAAAACTTTTTGCCCGACTTTTGGTGTTGGGTGTTGGAAGAAAAGCTATGGATTTTAAACTAACCTCAGACTACCAGCCCACCGGCGACCAACCGAATGCCATCAGGGAACTCGCTGCCGGGATCCATGCCGGCGAATCCGCGCAGGTTCTGCTCGGCGTGACAGGTTCTGGCAAAACTTTTACAGTTGCCAACCTGATTCAGGAAACCCAAAAGCCCACTTTGGTACTGAGCCACAACAAGACCTTGGCAGCCCAGCTGTACGGGGAGTTCAAACAGTTTTTTCCTGAAAATGCGGTGGAGTATTTTATCTCCTACTACGACTACTACCAGCCAGAGGCCTTTATTCCCAGCTCGGGAACCTACATCGAAAAAGATCTGAGTATCAATCAGGAGATCGAAAAGCTACGACTCAGCGCCTCGTCGTCTCTGCTGACCGGCAGACGGGATGTAATTGTAGTGGCGTCTGTTTCCTGCATTTATGGTATCGGGAATCCGGAGGAATTTGGCAAAAATGTCGTGCGACTCCAGGAAGGAGACCGGATTCCGAGGAATCAGTTACTGTTTAAACTGGTAGACATCCTGTATAGCCGAACCCAATTGGATCTGACGCATGGGACTTTTCGGGTGAAGGGTGATACGGTGGATGTGTTTGTCGCGTATGCGGATTTTGCCTATCGGATTTTCTTTTGGGGGGATGAGATCGAGGCCATCCAACGGATCGAACCAGCGACGGGCAAGAAGCTCGCCGATGAAAAGATCATTTCTATCTTCCCGGCCAACCTTTTTGTGACCGGAAAGGATACACTCAATACTGCGATCCACGAGATTCAGGACGATATGGTGGCGCAGGTTAATTTTTTTGAAAGCGAAGGAAAATTCATGGAGGCCAAGCGCCTGCAGGAGCGGACGGAGTTTGATCTGGAGATGATCCGAGAGTTGGGCTATTGTTCAGGAGTGGAAAACTATTCTCGGTATTTTGACCGGAGACTGCCCGGCGCGCGGCCTTTTTGCCTGCTCGATTACTTTCCTGATGATTACCTGATGGTAATCGACGAGAGCCATGTCACCGTTCCGCAGATTCGGGCGATGTGGGGAGGAGACCGTTCCCGAAAGGTCAACCTGGTGGACTATGGTTTTAGACTTCCCTCTGCACTGGACAATAGGCCGTTGAAGTTTGAAGAGTTTGAGCAGATGACACCGCAGACTGTCTATGTCTCAGCCACGCCAGCGGACTATGAATTGGCGCTCACTGAAGGCGTCGTGGTGGAGCAGATTATTCGTCCGACAGGTTTGCTCGATCCGACAATTGAAGTGCGTCCAAGTCAAAATCAGATCGACGATTTACTGGACGAGATTGACCAAACGATCAAGACCGATGCCCGAGTGCTGGTAACGACGCTGACCAAGCGGATGGCGGAGGAGCTTCAGAAATTCCTGGAGCGAGCGGGAGTCAAGTCGCGCTACATCCACTCCGAGGTGAAGACGCTCGACCGCGTGGAGATTTTGCGCGAGCTGAGACTCGGAGTTTTTGATGTCTTAGTCGGAGTCAACCTACTCAGGGAAGGTTTGGATCTTCCGGAGGTTTCGCTGGTTGCGATCTTGGATGCGGACAAAGAAGGCTTCCTGAGAAATGAGCGCTCGCTCGTTCAGACTATCGGCCGGGCAGCGCGGAATTCCGAAGGCCGAGTGATCATGTATGCCGATAAGATTACTGACTCGATGCAAAAAGCCATCGATGAGACCAAGCGGAGACGTGCGCTTCAAATTGAATACAACACGGAGCATGGCATCACTCCGACTACGGTGGTCAAGTCCAGAGACAAGATCATGGGACAGACCAAAGTTGCGGACTCGAAGAAAGGTGCGAAGTTCTATGCAGAGCCTATGCCTGGCGAAGCACAGATTGCGGCAGATCCAGTCGTGCAATACTTGAGCAAAGATAAGCTCGAAAAGCTGGTACAGCAGACTCAAAAGCAGATGGAAAAGGCAGCGAAGGAGCTCAATTTCATGGAAGCGGCTCGACTCAGAGACGAGTGGCAATCACAAAAATCACGTCTTGCAGAGCTCGGTCGGGGAGTCGACAGCTGATATCTTAACCAACCATTTAAAGCTATGACGCTTTCAGAGGTGAAAGCCCTTACCGCAAAAGGCGAGGGGCTCAAGATCGAATTCAAGAAAAAGGCAGCGTTTCCCGAGAAAATCGTCCGAGAGGTGATCGCCTTTGCCAATACCGAGGGCGGAGATCTGCTGATCGGAGTGGATGACGACGGCACAGTCAGTGGGCAGCGATATATTGAGGAGGAGATCTTTGTGATGGAAAAAGCCATCCGGGAGCTGATTTTTCCGGCACTGGAGGTGCCGGTTTTTTCGGTTAAGCTTTCAGAGAAAAAAGGCGTGGCTATTTTTCGAATTCCAAAGAGTCCGGAGCGCCCATACTACCTTCGGGAGAAAGGTCGAAAACAGGCCTATATCCGCGTTCAGGATCACAGTGTCCAAGCGAGCCGGGAAGTTTGGGAGATACTGAGAAAGGGGCGCGTTCAAAAGGATACGATTTTCACTTATGGTTGGAAAGAGGAAATTCTGATGAAAGCGGTGGGGGAAAAGCGGGAGGATTACGCTGAAGGAATTTTCAAAATTGGCCAAGATTCCTCGCTTTTTAGCCTCAAAGACACTTGTCAGGCTTGTGGCGGCCAACGTGCTCACGATCCATCCACAGGAATCCGAAGACTATTTTACGGTCAAAGGATAGGTAGGTCGATTCCGGTTTGCTTGAAAAATCCCGCATTTCCCTGAAGTCCTCCGGTGTGTATCATCAGGATGCTGGATCCTTTTGGAAAATGATTTTTTTCAATTAAATCCCAAATGCCGAAAGCCATCTTGCCTGTGTAAATCGGGTCGAGCGGGATGTGAAACTCCGAATAAAACCAATGCATAAAACAGATCAATTCCGGTTTGTGTTTGCCATATCCGCCAAAGTGATAGTCCGTTTGAATTTCCCATTTGCCAGACGAATGGATGTTGTACTTCGAAAATAGATTCGCCATTTCTTTCCGAATGAATTCACCTTTCAGAGAAGAGCAGCCGATTAGCGTCTGTTGAGGTTGGAGGCTTGCGATCAGTCCGGAAAATGTGCCTCCTGTACCAATAGACACAGCAACGTGCGTATAATTGGAATGAGATTCATCAAGGATTTCTTTCGTCCCGGCAATCGCCAATTCGTTGGTTCCGCCCTCCGGAATAAGATAAAAGTCGTCAAACAGGATCCTCAATTTTTCCTGGAACTGCGGAGAATTCTTGTTTCGATAGCTTTCCCTGTCCACAAAATGAAGCTTCATCCCCATCTTTCGCGCATACGCCAACGTCGGATTGGCCAGATCGGCGTCTTCTCCGCGAATGATCCCGATGCATTGTAAATCTTCAGCATGTGCTGCTGCTGCTGTGGCGTGGATATGATTGGAAAATGCCCCACCAAAGGTCAGAATCGTTTTTTTTCCAAGCGTTTTTGCTTCTTCGAGGTTGTGTTTGAGTTTGAAAAACTTGTTGCCGGATACCACCGAATGGACTTTGTCCAATCTCAAAACGGCCAATCGAATCACTTTTTCTGACAAAAGAGGATGCGATAGGTGTTGAATAGGAATAGGTTGTGCGACAAGCATTTGGAGACTTTTGCCAAAGTTAAGCGACATCCTTCTATTTTTGCGGCATGAGCCAACAACCCGAAGAAGAGTTAGAAGAGGACGAGTTAGAATTGTTTGAGCGCCATCGGATTTTGGTGGACAAAGGACAAGCTCTGGTTCGGATTGACAAGTTTCTGACCGAGAAGATCGCCCACGTCGCCCGTAATAAGGTGCAGCAAGCTATCGAAAGCGAGACCGTTTTGGTGAATGGGAAGCCTATCAAGTCCAACTATCGGATCAAGCCGCTTGACGACATCCAAGTTTTCATGGACAAACCTCGTCGCGATACGGAGGTGATTCCTGAGGATATTCCGCTGGATATTGTCTACGAGGACAAAAGTCTGCTGATTGTAAACAAACCTCCGGGTATGGTTGTGCATCCTGCGCAGGGCAATTGGAATGGTACTCTGGCGAATGCGTTGGTTTTTCACTTTCAGCATTTGCCGGAGATGAAAGGCAACGAAGGAAGACCGGGGCTGGTGCATAGGATCGACAAGGATACTTCGGGTCTTCTGGTGATTGCCAAGTCGGAGGATGCGATGACTCCATTGGCCTCCCAATTTTTCCACCATACGATAGAACGGACTTACTTGGCATTGGTCTGGGGTGAGCCGGAGGCAGATTCCGGGACAATCCGCGGACACGTCGGCAGAAGTGCCAAAGACCGAAAGGTGATGGATGTATTTCCCGATGGTAGCCAGGGGAAGCATGCTGTGACCCACTGGAAAGTTTTGAAACGTCTACGCTACGTGACGCTGATCCAGTGTAATTTGGAGACTGGACGCACTCACCAAATACGTGCCCACATGAAGTACGTTGGTCATCCACTTTTCAACGATTCAATGTATGGGGGAGATAAAATCCGCAAAGGGACGCAGTTTGCCAAGTACAAGGCATTTATTCAGAATTGTTTTGATCTGATGCCACGTCAGGCCCTGCATGCGATGAGTTTGGGCTTTGTGCATCCGATCACCAAAGAGAAGCTTTATCGGGAAGCGCCTCTTCCGGAGGATTTCGGCGCAGTACTGAATAAGTGGGAAGACTACGTCAATTTCGAATAGTTTATTTCTGATTAGGCAATGAATTGGTATATTTTATTCATAAAATTCAAAAAAACGAATCAATATATGTCGATTAGGCAAAAAAACACCAACTTGTTGATAGATCTTTAAAAAATCGGCCTTGAGAGCAATCTATTTTATGTAAATGATAATTATTTGTCGTTTTATTAAATATACTGTAAATTTTCAATCATATTATTGAATAATTTGTAATTATCCGGAAACACCTACTATATTTGAAATATCAAACAGAGACAAATGGTCTCTCACACAATGTAGGATGTTGAAACTGGCAGACAAGCCCTCCTGTCTCGGGGGTGGAGGTCATAGGATAAAGCATTTAGCGAGCTCGTAAATTTGCCTAACTACTCCGTGGAGGTTCGAATCCTTCTCCTACAGCAGGTTATTTTGGGTTTATTGTTAATTGACTAAAACCATGAAATTCTATTTCATGGTTTTTTTATTGCCTAAATTTTTTCGGGGTAAACAAGTTTTGCATATCCTCGGAGTATTGACAGTAGCCTTCAACACTGTCGGCAATTCTAAACTGACGGGCAGTCAAACATTAACCCTGCCTTTGACACAAGGCAAGCATGTCCAGCGCACGATAATCACATTTACTTTATCACAACTAAATCCTTACTGGCTAGGTGCCGGGTAGTCAGTTTGAATTTTCTTTCAAACGGCATTCGAAGCAAATTTGACCCTGGCAAACTTGTTGTCAAATTTTTAAAAAAAGGCTTTTTCATGCTTGTTGAAATGTGTGTAAATTCAATTAATTGACTAAATAATTACAAATAGTGTAAAAATTATAAATAATTGTTGCCAAAATTTCAGTAAAAGAATCAATTTGTTAACTTTGAAACATCAAACAGAGACAAACGGTCTCTCACACGATGTAGGATGTTGAAACTGGCAGACAAGCCCTCCTGTCTCGGGGGTGGAGGTCATAGGACAAAGCATTTTAGCGAGCTCGTAAAATTTGCCTAACTACTCCGTGGAGGTTCGAATCCTTCTCCTACAGCAGGTTATTTTGGGTTTATTGTTAATTGACTAAAACCATGAAATTCTATTTCATGGTTTTTTTATTGCCCAATTTTCCGGGAGAAAAGGAGATTTTGTATTTCTGTCGGCATTCAATTGTGGGTTGAAACAGATTCGAGTCTTAAAAACCTCTTGCCATATTTTTAAAAAAAGGTGTTTTCGTGCTTGTTAAAATGTGCGTATTTTTAATTAATTGACATTAAAATTATAAATAGTGTAAAAATTATAAATATTTGTTGCCAAAATTTTAACAAAAGGATCATTTTGTTAACTTTGAAATATCAAACAGAGACACATGGTCTCTCTCACAATGTAGGATGTTGAAATTGGCAGACAAGCCCTCCTGTCTCGGGGGTGGAGGTCATAGGACAAAGCATTTTAGCGAGCTCGTAAAATTTGCCTAACTACTCCGTGGAGGTTCGAATCCTTCTCCTACAGCAGGTTATTTTGGGTTTATTGTTAATTGACTAAAACCATGAAATTCTATTTCATGGTTTTTTTATTGCCTATACTTTTCTGAACGCCACTGCAGATTTCTTGAGCACACCGGATTCATTCCTTGATAAGCATCGGGAATTGAGTCGATTTGCTTTTTTTCCGCTCGAAAAGCAAAGGTTGTTTTGACCTGTCCAAAAGTCAGAATGCAGCTATAAGATTTTGTACTGGTGTTTAAACTCGAAATTTATAACAAGTAGATCCTGATTTTGTAATCTATTGTCAAATCTCTAAACAAACCCGTGATTTTCAGGCTTTCTTTTTCTTATTTTTTAATTTATTCATCTTTTATTGACTATAATGTAAAAAATAAAAATAAAACTTAACAAAAGTTTAATAAACCACTGGGTTTTCTAATTTTGTGACACTAAAGTTCTCAAACCTATTCAACTGATTGATAAAAGCTCGCAAGAGCTTTTTGATTATCAGGGGATTGGAACAAACGCTTCCGACGGGCAGCCGTGTTCCTCTCTCTGATTTTATTTACATACTGTAGGATGTTGAAATTGGCAGACAAGCCCTCCTGTCTCGGGGGTGAGGAGTTCAGCACAAAGCGTAATTCAACCGGACTATTGCCTAACTGCCTCGTGGAGGTTCGAATCCTTCTCCTACAGCCCTTTAAAAGCAATGCATCGCATTGCTTTTTCTGTTTTTGGGCTTTTTTGTGCTATCTTTTGAATATTTATTTCTTATCTCACATTTATGGAATCTGAGAAAAAGGAGAAACATTTTGCTCATCCTCTTCGAAGAAAAATTCTCAGGATCGGAATGATCGTCGTGCTTTCCCTACTCTTTTTGGAGTTTGTGCTGTACTTCGGTTCCAATATTTTTCTCAGAAAGTTTGCCCAAAGGAAGATCAATGAAGCTACCAAGGAGGTTTACCTGGTGGATTTCAATCGATTCAGTTTTTCGTTGATACGCCGGGGATTTTTTCTTGACGGCATCGTCATGCAGCCGGTTAATCCGGACAAGAGAAGGGCAGATCAGGCGCTGTTTGACATTACTTTGGATCAAATGGCCTTTAGAAGTCTTTGGTACGATTTTGCTGACAAGGAGTTCACCATCGGCAAGATCTATATTGACAACCCCTATATCAAACTGGATCTACCTCCAGGTTCTAAGCTTGATGCCAAGAACACGGACGGGGATAGCACGATGGTGGAGCCAAGCATTTCTCCGGTAAAAGCCCTAGAAGATGAGATCAAAAGGATCGTGAGGAACATGAATCTCACCGGACTCTTGATTAAATCGGTGGAGATAGACCATGCCAATGTGTTCTTCTCCAATTTTTTGAGCAAGGCAGATTTAAAGGCGGACAATACTTCGCTGCTGATTCGAAATATAGATTTTACGACTCAGGAAGAGTGGAAAACACCTTTCAATGCGGAAGGTTTTGAATTTGAACTGGAAAAGGTGACTTATCCGGTGGCGGATGGCGTGCATGAGATTACGGCGGACCGGGTGTTCATATCTTCGTTGGACAACGTGATAGACATTCAGTTGCTGAGTTTGACAGCGGATAAAACCAAAGAGAGCAAGGCCTATTATCAGGTGGGGCTCAAAGAACTTCGGGTTGGAAATGTAGACCTCAACAAGGCATTTATGACTTCGATCGTAGAGATCGATGAGTTGATCCTTGACAGTCCCGATCTGGAGGTGGCGAGCAACCCGAGAGTGAAGTCGGACAGCGCCGCGTCGGGAGATCTAAATGATTTCATCAAGGGAAGCCTAGAGTCGGTCAGGATCAAGGAGTTGTCGATCAATCGGGGAAAGTTTGTGAAAGCCGAGATTGACGATAGTCTCAGAAATAGGATTGAACTGGACGAGCTGAACTTCAAGATGGTTGAATTCTATCTTGGAGATGATTCGATCAGAAAGGAAAATCAATTTTTTTATGGCAAAGATGCCGCTATGGAAATCAAAGGCAGCCGGATTTACCTTGGAGATCAGATTCATTTGGTGACTGGAGAAGAGGTCAGCGTGTCTTCGTTCAAGGATGAGCTGATGGTAAAGAAATTGAGCATACAGCCCAGGCCGGGATCGCTCAGTACGCAAGATCCAGAAAGGTTGTTACGATTGGATTTGGCTGAGTTTTCGATTGACAATGTCGGGTTAAAAGAGCTGTACAACAACGGCGTGCTCCATGCCGAACAGATTAAGATCCTGCGTCCCAAGGTGGAATATACGGAACTGTCCAGTTCAAGTGGGGATAAAAAGAGCCAGGTGCCACTTGGAGAAATCGTCGGCGACTTTATGAATGAAGTCTCAATAGGGACCTTTGAAGTAGAAGATGGCACTATTCAGTTCATCGGCGCTGGAGGCGAAAGGCGGAACGACATAGAGTTTGAGAAGTTTAGTATTCGATTGGAAAAAATATTTTTTCAACCGGAAACTTCGGCGAAAATCCAGGATCAGGTTCAGCTGGACGAGATCTATCTTAAGCTGGATAAGTATCGGCTCCAGTTGAAAGACAACCTGCATATCATCCTGGCGGATCAGTTGACTATTGATTCCAAAGGGCAATTGATCGAAGTGAAGAACCTTACCATACAGCCTGAAGATCACGAGCAGCTATCGGAGGCGCTGGAGGCGTATGGGAAGACCTCACTAGTCGATTTTACGGTGCCGATATTTCGTGCTGAGGGGGTGGATATCAAAGCGATCTTTTATGATGAAAAGCTTTTTGTACATCGCATTCTAATGCCGAACCCCGTTTTTTCTATAGCAACCTATCGGGAAAAAATTAGAACCGGGGTCGATTCCCCGAGTTCGAATGATGAGCTTCGGGAGGTCTTGCTGGGATATTTCAAGGCGATAGCTGTAGATACCGTGAGCTTGGTTGAGGCGAAGGTCAGCTACCGAAGTCAGGTTGAAGGGAAGCGATCAAATTTTGAGGAGGACAACCTGTCGCTTGGTCTCAGAAATTTTGTTTTGGACCAGAATGCGGAGATTTCCAACGATAAAACCTTGTTTTCTGATGAGATCGACCTGAGGTTTAACAATTATTCTTTCAGTCTTGGCGGAGGTAAATATGAGGTGACGACTGACAAACTTCATTACAACTCGCTTCGACAATCGATTGAAGTGGAAGATCTGGTTTTGATCCCCAATGCGGATTTCCCTGGCAAAATTCAGCTGGCGCTTGTCCTTCCCAAGGTGGACTTCAAAGGGGTGGATATAGAACGTTTTCTGTTTGAGAACAAACTCGATTTGGACAAATTGGAAATCGATCGTGGGCAGTTTGAGATCGGAATAGACCGGGCAGTGACGACGGCCCCCTCCTCCAGCTCAAAGAAACCGAGAAATGCCCGAAAAAGATCCCTGGAAGAAGTGGTTATCGACACGATTCAGACAAGTAATTCGAGACTATCTATCAACTATCAAACAGAAAACTCTCCACTCAATTCCATAGAAACAGACTTTGGCCTGTTGATTCGCGGATTTAAACTTGATTCGACCATCGTCGCGACCAGAGATGTGGGGAGTCTGTATGAGGTCGCAAATCTGAACTTGAACGAATTCCGATTTGCCATGCCCGACAGCGTCCATACCCTGGGGTTTTCGAAGGTCGAAATCGGGTCGTTTAAAGATGAGATTGTGTTTTCTGATTTTTACCTCGCTCCGAAAGATCAGTTTGGCAATCCCGGGAATCCGGCGATAGATGCCAAGATCGACCAGTTGATCCTCAGGCACAATCATTTGGCAGAAATTCAAGAGACGGGAGTTTTTGATTTGAGTGAGTTGCGGTTGGTCAACCCGACGATCAATCTCTATTTGGATACCGCCAAAGTCAAAAAGGAAACCAAATCGCCGAAGACAGCTTCCAAGACTTCCCTGATTCATTCGGTTTTGCTAGGAGACTTTATATTGCAAAATGGGAAACTCGTATTACATCATAAAGGAGTAGGGCCGATTCCCCGCCTTGGCTTCGAGGGCATTTCTGCAAAAGCGATTGACCTCAACCTCAATCTGCTGGACCAGGAACAGGCACTGGATCTGAAATTGTTGGCCGAGAAAAATGCTGAGTTTGGTCTTAAGAATTATGCAATTGTCACGCCTGACAGTCTTTATAAGGTGGACATCGGAAGCGTGGACTACAGCGCCGGGAATCTGGTTTTGAAGGAAATCTATTATCGTCCCGTAGATGGTAACTATGGTCTCCTGCGAAAGTTGCCCTACCAGGCAGATGTGGTGACCGCCAGGGTAGGTGCACTGAAGATAAATCAAATTGATCTGGAAAGTTACCTTGAGCAAAATCTCATCAAGGCCGAGGAACTGGTAGTCGAAAATCCGGAAATAGACCTGTTTAGGGACAAACGACGTCCCTTTGACAGCACGGCCTTTAAGCCGATGCCTCAGTATATGTTGGAAAATGCCGATGTAAATGCAGACCTGTACTCTCTGAGGATTCGGAATGGGCGGGTAAGATATTTTGAATTTGCCCCCAAGGGGATGGTTCCCGGCATGATTTCTTTTGATCGGATCAATGCGGATCTGGCGCCTTTTTACCTGAGAAAGCAAGAGCAGGCATACCCATTGGATCAGCTCAGACTGGGAGTGGAAGCCTATATTATGGATACGTCACGAGTTGGGCTAGAGGCTAAGATGTATTTTAGTGAGAAATACCCCATGGAGGTGGCCGTAAATATGACCGATTTTGAATTTACAGCGGTCAACGATTTCCTTTCCAAAACTTTGTTCATTAAGGCACTTGACGGCACCGTTTCGGACGGCACTTGGAACTTCACACTGGACGACAATGTGGCTAGGGGCGAGATGGAATTTGGCTATTCTGATTTGAAGATTCAGTTTTTGGACTCCCTGACACTTTCGCAAGGCATGGGAAAATTGAAATTCTATACGTTTGGAGCAAATCTTTTTGCAAAAAACTCTAACCCGAGAGCCCTGTCCTCCAAGATTGCCAGACGCAAAATCTACCAGCCTAGAGACAAGCGAAAGTTTGTGTTTGCGTCATGGTGGAAGGCCACTTTCAGCGGACTTCGAGGCACAATCGGCCTGGGTCGGGCCAAGGAGCCGAAGCGAAAGGAGGACGAAGAGCATCGTTGAGAATTGGTAAGACTTGCTGGTAGCTCGAAGTCGCCGGAAAAGTAAAAAGGCATCCCGGTTGGGATGCCTTTTGAAATTGAAGGTTAAAATGGATTATTTCAGTTTTCCCTCTGTATCGGTGTAGTCACCGGTAATAGTGACCCCGCTGTTTTTGTTTACGCGACCATAGATCGTGATGCTGTTGCCAGTGCCTATAAATTCCAATTTTGCTCCACTGTTGAGGTTCAAGTCACCATAGATGACAATAGATCCGGATAGTTTTAATGTTGCGTTGACATTCATGGTTGTTCCGGCATTGTATCTGCCAAAAGCCAAAGAACCATAGACTTCGGTCACGGAATTACCATTAAGATTAAACTGATCGAGTACCGCCAACGAGCCACAAAACAAGAAATTGCTGTTGTTATTGATACCGCCGATCGAAGCCGCTCCGGCATAAGCCTTGGTTTCGTTGCTATTGATGTTTAGCCAATAGTCTCCTGGATAGGAGGGCAGACCTGCGCATCGCTCGCCGGTTGGATTGCTTTCTTCTTTGTTGATTTTGAGAATCTGCAAGCCGCCCGTTCCAGTAGCTACAAATACGAAGTTTTCTTCATTTCTCACAAAGTTGGAGGAGCCGTCTAGATCGATGATCCCAAAAGACTTGATGGCTGAGATGTTGCTCACATCCGAGATGGAAACTCCGGCTGCGCCGTTGGCCATAAACAAAAGGGAATTGTCAACAGATACCGCGTTGGTCACCACATCACCCGGATCCGTGTCGGCAGGATTGATGGGTATAGGTAGCTTGGCAATATTTGCTCCGTTGTCCAGTCTGTAGATTCCCGCGCCATTGGCACCTTCCGCGATATAGACGCGGCTGTCCCTGATGGCAATCGTGCGCTTAGCTTCGGGAGTAGCCGCTGCGAGTGGAATGGTGGCTGTAGTGGACAAGTTGCTTGGATTGAAAATCGTGACACCATTTATGCCGCTAAGGACAGCCAAGCGATCGTTGCCGAACGCCACACTTCTTAAGTCCTGCATTTCTACTTCGTTGGTGATCGTTCCGGCGTTGTCTACTAAACCCAAGATTCCCGGGTTGCCGCTGGTGACAGCAGTGGCATTTTGTGTGCGGGTGACGTCAGTAGCGACATACCCGAGGATGGAGGTGAAATTGAAAGCAGAAGAGAAGCGTCCTTCTGAGACGGCAACCGTTGCTAGATTTGCAGGGCTAGTCACCTCCTGTGTGCCATCCACATCCACTGCCATGGCGAGATAGAGTGCGCCGTTGGCGTACTCCAATGAGCTTACTTCTGCATCTGTGAAAATTGCCTGAGAGACAATTTTAGGTTTATAGGCATTGGAAATGTCGAAAATCTCCACCGCACCCAGGTATCGCTCACCTTCCAGATTGTAGCCGACATAGGCAAAGTCCCCGTCAATGTCCACGTGGGTAGCACGAAGTCTTTGACCCTCATATTCCGGGCCTGGTACTTGGGAAATAAGGATCAACGGTAGCTCGGACGAGGTCTCTTGAATTCTTCCGGCCGGAGCGCTAGGATCGATCAACGTGACTACGCCGGTACCATCGAGGGAGATACGCTCACTAAGCGTCTCGCTGTCCGTGCGGATGATAATAGTTTCTGGATCTTCGCTTTCCTGACAGGCGCTTAGAAATGCTGTAGCAAGTAGAAAAGCAAGGCAATACTTTTTCATGAAAGAGGTGATTTGTATGTTGGTAATAATGTCGTTTGACTACGGAAAAAGGAATTTAATTCTGATATCGTCTGTGATAGTCGATTTTTTCGGAGCGAATTTACTTAATTTCTATTCTGGATAAAATATTATTCTGAAATAGGAGATCCTGGGTGTGGGTGTTTTTTTATCTTTTTTCAAAAAGAAAGAAGAGGGGCGGTTAGTACGGTGCAAAAGTAATGTTAATATTTCAAATACAAAAAAATGAATTTTAAATTTTTTCAGAACGGGGTGCTTGGCCAGTTGCCGCCTTAAAAAAAACCACGAATCTTCAACAATGGCCAAAAACGCAACATCGCTCTAAATGGCCCATTGACCGGGAAATTTTGTTGGCTGGCAGAATTCTGTAAATGCAGATTAATTTTTTACAATTCGTAGGGTTTGCAGGTTATTTCCCCATCGTATCAAGAGGAGGTATAGTCCGGCAGGTTTTTGACGAAGGGACGCGCTGAGGTTTTGGTTTATTTCGACAAGTGTCGTTCCTGGAATACTCTCCTGCTGGCCCAAACTTGTACTTAGGCTAAGCTGCATAGACGATTCCTCTGTAAAATCGGCATTGTCTCGCGATACCAGTTGGATATCTTGACCATTGGTAGGATTGGGGTAGACGATCCATCTTTGCTCAGATTCTACAAGCGGAAGGTGAATCGCCCGAGTGTTGCTATAGCTGTATCTGGCGGAGTAGTCTATTTGCTTCAGCCGATAGAATACATTTCCTCCGGATTTTGGTAGATCCGTGTCGATGAACTTGTATTCCACAGGCATATCGGAATATCCGTTGCCCTCTACACGCCCGATAGTTTCCCAAGTTTTCACAGTATTCACTGCCCGCTCGATTTCAAAATGGGAGTTTTCCCATTCTTTGGCAGTGGACCAGATTAGAAGTCCTGAGTGATCGGCTTTTTGGTAGGTAGCGTTGAAATGAAGGAATTCTACGGGGAGGATGCGGTAGACAGGATATCTTATAATAACAATTCCAGAGCCACCATCACCTCCAGCTTTATTTGCTCCACCACCCCCACCACCTCCAGAGCCAGTATTAGCCGACCCATTTGCAGCATTTTCATCAGGTTTACCTCCTTTTCCTCCTCCACCCGTGCCGCCCGCGCCACCAGTCTTGCTGGTTGAAGCAGAGCCGCCTCCGCCGCCTGCTCCAAAATAATTGCTGATTCCTTTAAAAGTGTTTAATAGTCCCTTTCCGCCTGGACCTCCATCAGATGCATTCACAGAAAACCCTACTTCACCAGCTCCGCCGCCACCGCCGCCATACTGGTTTTGTGAACTTCCAGTGGTTTTTGCTACCCCACCATTATATCCAGGTGTATTACCAAGACCACCTATTCCGGCAGCACTTCCTTTCCTGGCTGCCCCTCCTCCTCCAGAAGATGAGTTTGTCCCATTCAAACCATTTAAAGAACCTGACAAAGAAATTCCACCGCCTGCACCTCCACCTGCTATATATTCTACGCCATTATTGAAGGACGAATTTTCTCCATTTCTTAAGGAGTCCACTATGGAATTACCGGTCCCGCCTGCTCCTACTTTTATTTCATAATTAGCACCCGCTGGAATCCCACTTCCAGAAATAATAAATTTGGGTGGAAAAACAACAGCACCACCTCCGCCGCCACCGCCAGCTTGGCCAGTTTCTGAAGCATTCTCCGTTCTCCCGCCGGCCCCACCTCCGCCTACCAGCATAACTTCATACTCATCTAATCCCTCTGGTGCAGCCCATTTTCCATCGCAGAAATATTCTACTATAAAATAGTCGCCGCTGATTCCATAGTCGACTACTCTTGTGCAAGGTTCCACATAGGGACAGGTAAAGCTTATAACAACTAAACCTCCTGCTCCACTTCCTCCAACTTTGTTAGACCCTGTGATTCCATATGCTCCACCCCCGCCACCAGCATAAGTTCCTGAGGTAGGTTGAAAACCGTTATTATTATAATAGTTGCCATTTCCACCCGGACCTCCTTTTCCACTTGGCTTAGCTCCACCATTAGGAGGAGGATCCTGTCCATTATTACCTGGTCCGTTATCTGCAGCAGCAGAACCTCCCCCTCCACTAGCACTCCCAGGAGCTTTTCCATCACCCCCCTTATAGGATACTGAATTTGGTCTTGAGGCGAGATCACTACTTGATAATGCTGAACCCCCGAGTCCTGAACTTGTGATAGGATTTGGAGACTTGCCACCATTTGCGAAAATTATTGAATTTGTAATTCTATCGGGAAGTGGTTCGCTACTATTAACGGAGACATAAGAAAGCGCTCCATCTCTATTTGCTTGGAGAGCAGAATTAGCAACACCACCTTTTCCCACATAAACGGCCAATGCTTGACCTGGAGTAACCGAGAATGTTCTTCGCGAATATCCACCGCCGCCACCTCCAGCGGTTATTACATTACCAGAAGCCCCAGCTCCTCCTCCTCCCCATACCTCTATTGTAATTTGCGTAACACCTGCTGGCACATAAAAAGTACCGTCGGCTATGTAAGTTTCTCCACACAATACACATGCAACACCTTCTGCCCTATTGTTTGATTTGTAACAAGCATTGTCAGAGACATATAAACTATTCCATGGACTTGTAGTCGTACCGCTTACCTGGATTTGTGCATTATTGGATAGATTGTAGCTTGCCGTATAATTTGAGATAGTATGATTTCCATTTACTCCTAAAAAACTATTTGATGACCCAAAATAGCTGCCACCTGTCGAATTAATGTTTCCACTAACCCGAATATCAGAATAATCACGTGCATATATTCCGCCCGCAGATTGCGTTACATTTCCATCAATAGTTACTTTGGTACTATTGGTGAAATCTATAGATCCATTTGAAGTAGAAAAATTTCCATCCACGTCTAAAATGGCATCACCTAAAAATGTGCTGGGTCCACTGCCTGTATTAGTGAAATTTCGACTAATACTTGTATTTGTATTATTGAAACTAAAAGCACCGCTACTGCCTTGGGTAAAATCTCTCCCTATTTCTAAAGTTGTATTCCCATTGGAAGCAAAGGAGGCGGAGCCACTCGATGTAAAATCTCTCCCAACTTTTAATTTCGCATCTCCGGATAAGGACAAGGATCCGCTGGAATTAAGGTTGAAATCATTGGCAATAGTGACATTTGCCGTACTAGAAATAGTGGTAATTGCACTATTTGAAATTAAATTTTTGGAAGAAAAGGAGCCATTGATATTTAGATAGTGGCCAGAAGCAATTGTTGTATCATTGCCAACAGAAATACTTGAGGAAGTATCCACAATTATTTGAGTGGAACTACCACTGGTAGTAAGGTTATTTCTTACTATTAACTTGCCTCCATTAATTACTTGAATCTTAGCTCCGTTAATTAAATTTAAATCATAGATTTCAAGTGTTCCTCCGTCAATAATAATATCCACTGCACCATATGCGTTGTTAGTGAATTCTATAATCGTATTTCCTGTGAAATTTAAATATCCGGTACTATTTATTCTTAAAGAACGGAATCTCTGAGCGAATTGATTATAACCAGTTTTTGTGATCGTATGATTTATTATTACATCAATTGCGCAAGAAATATTAGAAGCATTTGTTGGCGGTGGACTAGTATATTGGGTAGCGCATGAATTGGGATTTGTTCGTGTCCATCGAGATCCAGGAGTAGTGGTCCAATCGCCATTTGAATTAGAAGTAAAAGTCTGTCCCCACACCTCTCCCATGCCAAGAAGGGCAAAAAAAATCAACAGAAAAGCGCTGGGAATGCTTTTAAGCATGCTTTCAGGAGTTGGATGAGTGTGTTTTTAGAGTAGGGTGCGCGCTGAGATCAAGGTACAAAAATAGGCCGAAGGGCCGTCCATTCCAAGTTTTGTTGAAAAAACAACAAGTTTGTCCCAGACTGATTGGAGTATTGAGAAACAAAAATTTGAATCTCACGAAATAGTACAAAAAAACCCGATCCTTTCGAATCGGGTTGCTACTCTTAAACTTCGCTGAATTTATCCGTTCATGCTGATCAAAAACTCCGCATTGTCGCGGGTTCCTTTCATTCTGTTGAGCAGGAATTCCATAGACTCCTGGGAGTTCATGTCGCTCATCAGCTTGCGGAGGATCCAGACACGCTGCATTTCTTCTTTGTCCATCAAGAGGTCTTCTCTTCTCGTGCCAGAACCCAGCACATCGATCGCAGGATAGATTCTGCGGTTGGCAAGTTTTCTGTCCAGCGCAAGTTCCATGTTGCCGGTACCTTTGAATTCTTCGAAGATCACCTCGTCCATCTTGGAACCGGTCTCTACGAGCGCCGTGGCGATGATAGTCAGGGAGCCACCGTTTTCTACATTTCGCGCAGCGCCAAAGAAACGCTTAGGCTTGTGTAGTGCATTGGCGTCCACCCCTCCGGAAAGGATCTTTCCTGAACTTGGAACCACGGTGTTGTGTGCACGGGCAAGTCGGGTGATGGAATCCAAGAGGATCACCACGTCGTGGCCTACTTCCACCATTCGCTTTGCTTTTTCCAAGACGATATTGGATACTTTCACATGTCGGTCTGCCGTCTCGTCAAACGTCGAGGAGATCACCTCGGCGTTTACCGAACGAGCCATGTCTGTCACTTCCTCGGGACGCTCGTCGATCAGGAGGATCATCAAGTGAACTTCGGGGTGGTTTTTGGTGATGGCGTTGGCAATCTGCTGGAGCAAGACGGTCTTACCGGTCTTGGGCTGAGCCACGATCATACCACGCTGACCCTTTCCGATAGGAGCAAAGAGGTCGAGGATCCTAGTAGAGTAGCCATCTGCTTTGGTGGAGAGATTTAATCTTTCCTCCGGAAAAAGAGGCGTGAGGTATTCGAAAGGAACACGGTCACGAATTTCGTCTGTGGTTTTACCGTTGCAGGTCGTTATTTTCAGAAGGGCAAAATACTTTTCTCCTTCTTTTGGAGGACGGATGGAGCCTTTGATATGATCACCGGTCTTCAGTCCAAAAAGTTTCACCTGGCTGGGAGATACGTAAATATCGTCTGGAGAAGCCAAGTAGTTGTAGTCCAGAGAACGAAGGAAGCCGTAGCCTTCTTGCATCATCTCCAGTACGCCTTCATTTTCGATTACCCCGTCAAACTCTCTAGGGCTTACGAAAGGTTTTTTGCGGTTTGGATTGTGAAAAGTCTCGGCTGCGGGAGCCATCGCCTCATCTGGCGAACGAAAGTTTTTGCGTTTTGGCAGCTCAACCTCAGACTCAGCCCGGGGAGCGGGTCCTTGGGCAGGAGCGGGAGCGGCAGGTGTCTCGGCGGAGGCATTTGCAGTGACATCTACTTCCTCAAATGCTCTACGACGAGGTCTGAAAGTTTTTGGTTCCTCTGTGGCGGGTGCTTCAGCTTTTTCAGATTGAGTTTCCTTCTTGTCCTGAGCTGGCTTCGTTTCTTTTTTCTCGAAGGCTGGTCGTTCTTCTCTTTTTTGCTTCCAATCCTGCTTGGCGGGCTTTGGCTCTTGAGAAGCTGCCGGCGCCGCAGATTCGGACTTTTCCGGTTCAGGAGCTGCAGGTATTTCTGTTACGTTTTGTCTTCTGAATTTTGGTTTGAATTCAGCGGCTTCTTCTGCTGACGGGGCACTTGGTGCGGGAGGAGGGGAGGGTTTTTCGGACTCAGCGTTTGGGGTTTCTGAGGCGGAAGGCTTTTTCTTAGGGAGGGCTTGCTCAGGGGTAATGGCCTGCTGATCAAGGATAGCGTAGACAAGCTCGTCCTTCTTGAGGCTCTTGAAGTTCTTCACTCCTAGCTCCTCAGCAATATCCTTCAGTTCAGACAAAAGCCTGATTCTGAGTTCTTCTATGTTATACATAAAGAGGGTATGAAATAAGTATGATGATGTAAAATGCGGTTTTTGGGAACGTGGATGATTTTCTGAGCAAAAAAGGTCTGCAGGAAAAACTCAAGTCAAAGCGGGCTGACTTGCTCACACACGGCGATAGCGCAATATTAACCGTTGTATTTGGAATTAACAAATTTTTTGTTTGTCCTTGGGGATATGAATGTTATGGGAATTCGATTTGAAATTGATCCTGTGGTTACCTAGTGATGGTTCCAAGGGGGTAGTTTTGAGAATGATTGCAGTAGGTACGCGTCTGCTGACACATCCCGGCAGCCTGCACTTAGTACTAGGTTTTCGTGATTTGGGATAATGGACAATCTACACCGAAAAACGACACCCCGACTAGCTTAGCGCCACTACCGCTTAAGATTTGGAACAGCTGCTCACTCCATCAATTGCCGGATTATCGCCAGGGATTTGAATAAGCTTGGATTATCCAAGTGTTCGGCATAGAAGTCAAGTAAGTGATCAAGCAGTTTGCGACGCAGCGCGACCGGTATTTTCAGCGAAGCGTAAAAACTGTTTTCCATAAGCGTCGTCAAAGATTCGAGAATCAGCGTTTGTTCCGACGGACTAAATGGCTGATTCTTGGATTCTAATAGGAAGCCTTTCGCTTCTTCGGGTGCAAAGCCCAAATACCTGGCATTTTCGATCAGAAAGACCAAGGGGAATATCGAAAGCTTCGCATCGGGCAGGTCTAGCAAAACGACACTCTCGGCCAGAAAGTCGAATAAATCTTCATTTTGGTAGTTTTCGTAGATGCTCCGGTTGATTACTTCAGTCATGAATAGTGCGATGCTTGTTCTGGCAAACTCAAAAGGTATCCGCTGATTTGCATGCTGGAGCTTAGCTTCAGACACACGGTGGAGTCCCGCGTTTGCTTTGTCATAGACGACCAAGTCCAATAAAGTGAGCGGTTGGTATAGGGCGATCTTGGATCCCTTGCCCATGCTTCGGACACCATTGATCAAGTAGGATTTCAGGCCCAATTCGCGGGTGAAAATCTTAACGATGATGCTGGTGTCCTTGTATCGGATCGAACTGAGTACTATTCCTGAAGTTTTTCGGATCATTCGGGTTAGGGATTTGAAATTTGAGATTAGAAATTGAAGACCCACAACGGATATCGATCTTTCTCAATCTCGAATAGCGAATGCTAAGTATTATTATTCGATCCGAGTCTCGACTCCCTGCCTTCCGCAGGCAGGCGCACGACCTGACACAGCTGTCGACCCGATATCGGGCGCCGACATCGGAAGTCTCGGACATTTGGTTATTGCTTTTACAATCTAGCGTCTTGATACTTATGTCTAGCTACTCATTCACTTCTTATCCTCCAAAAAGCACTTTCTGCACCGGGCTTCGTAGCTTTCCTTTTCTCCCAGGACTACTTTTTCTTTAGCTTCTGAGAGCCGAAGTGAAAACGCCGCCAAGTCCCCGCACTTCATGCAGATCGCATGGACCTTGGTCACGTATTCGGCAATCGCCATCAGGCGAGGCATCGGCTCGAATGGCCTACCTTCAAAGTCCATGTCCAGGCCCGCCAGGATCACCCGCCTGCCTTGATTGGCCAGGAGCTGTACGACCCGGACGATTTCCTCGTCGAAAAACTGCGTCTCGTCGATTCCGACCACGTCGCAGTCGCCGGAGAGCAGGAGAATGTCTCCTGCAAACTGCACCGGGGTGGAGCGGATGGTGTTTTCGTTGTGCGAGACGACGTCCGATTCATGGTATCGTTTGTCAATGGATGGCTTGAAGATTTCTACCTTTTGCTTGGCTAGTTTTGCCCGGGTAAGCCTCCGGATCAGTTCTTCGGTTTTTCCGGAAAACATCGACCCGCAGATGACCTCGATCTGTCCTTTTCGCTCGGATTTCCTGCGGCTGCTCAGGGAAGGCTCTATAAACATCGTTACTCGGTATAGGCTAGATGGGGAAATTTGTTGGTTTCGGCCACGCGGATATGGAGTTCTCCCTTCAGAAGAATACTTTGGCAGGCGAGTCTCTCGTTGGGTTTTAGACGGTTTTGGTTTCTGTACAGCAGCTCGGATTCGGTCTCAGTGGACAGGTTTTCCTGTCCTTTGACCACGCTCATTTTACAGGTCGTACACCGGCCTTTTTTCCCACAGGCATGCATCCAGTCCGTGCCGTTTTCATGAATTAATTCGATAACTTTACGATCAACGTGCTCCGTAGCAATCGTAAGATTTCCCAGGTTTTGAATGACTAATCGGGGCATTTGTTCGTTTGATTTTGAAAACAAGACCCACACATGACAGTTCAAATTAACAGCAATTATTTAGAAAATTATTCCAATGAATATGCTCAGTTGGTTTGCGAGCGATTTTTCTCTGGACGCCAATTTATCACTGGCCAGGATATCATTCAGCTGACGAGCAGCACGCAGGTCAATTTTTTTATTATCAAAAGCCTGTTTGAGCTTTGGCAGGAGGAGCTGGCAATGCTGAAAAGCAGCCCCTATTTCGACTATCGGGACATTGCCGTGCACGAAGCGCTGACGCAGTTTATGAACGTACTTTCGCGCAGAATCAAAGTCGAGCGGGCTAATCTGGAACCGTTGGTCAAAGTAGCCGTTGCCCAAGCCATACAGGTGGCTACAGACCCGGTGACTTTTTACCAAAATGAAATCAACAAAGCCCCAAAAGGGAAGATCAGCGAATATCTAAAGGAAAACAAAAAGTACTACAAGTGGCACGACAAGGCGGTGGTATTTCTCATTGATAAGACCGGATTTGGGCACGATGAAAGTTCCTATCAGCGGGCTGTCGCAGCCAACTACCAAGTCATGAAAGATTCCTTTGAATCTGTCAACCTCCTGCTGGCGACTTTGGGTGATGTAAAGGCCTTTGATGTAGATCAGTATCTGGTGGCTGAGGTGGCTGCGCCGCAAGAAGCTGCACCAAAAGAAGAAGTGGTGGCGGAGCCGATCTTAGAGCGGGAATCAAATTTTTTTGAAAAGATAGCGGCCGAAGCACCTGCCAAAGCTTCATCGAGTTCAGAAGCTAAGCCGGAGATTCCTGAGCCGGTTGTGAAAGCCGTTTCTCCACCGAAGATCGATGCGCCGAGCAATGGAACCCAGCTCAATGCCTCCAAACTTAAGTCACATTTTGCCTCCGAATCCTATAGAGGCATGGCCGGAATAAAAGGTGAGCTTTCCGAGAGTTTAGCCCTGAACCAGCGGTTTATGTTTACCAAAGAGCTTTTTGACGGCAATGCCGACTTGCTCCGTCATGGCTTGAAGGCCATTGAGGAGGCGGGTTCATTTGAATCGGCGGTTGACTTGATCAATACCAGGTATATGTCGGAATTGGGTTGGGATCCGGATTCTGATGTGGTGCGGGAATTCGTGCAGTTGATCTACAGAAAGTACACGAGTTGAGCTAGCTGAAAATAAGAGGGATCCTCAAGCATTGTGGGAAAGTAGTAAGTGGTCACAAGTTACCGCTCACTACTTTTTTTACCCCAATCGGCCCAGCTGAGTCGCTCTGGAGGAATCCATCTTGATAAAGATGAAAAGCAAAACCGTAAACGACCAAAGCGACGAACCTCCGTAGCTAAAAAACGGCAGGGGAATCCCTACGACTGGGAACAGGCCAATGGTCATTGCGATATTAATCATGAAGTGGAATAATAGGATCGACACCACGCAATAGCCGTAGATCCTCGTGAATCGGGTTTTTTGGCGCTCTGCCATGAAGATCAGCCGATACAGTAAGCCTACGAAAAGCGCGATGACTACGAAGCTTCCTACCCAGCCAAATTCCTCTCCGAGTGTACAGAAAATAAAATCCGTGTGCTGCTCAGGCACGAAATCAAATTTTGTCTGGGTTCCCTCCAGATAGCCTTTTCCGAATAGACCCCCTGAGCCAATCGCAATTTTGGACTGTGTAACATTCCACCCGACTCCTAATGGATCAAGGTTAGGGTTGAATAGTACCATAATCCGGTTTTGCTGGTGTTCGGGGAGCTTGGATACCACGAAGTCAATGGAGTAGATAAATGCAATCAGCCCAAGTCCTATGAGTGAAAAGGCGACGGTCCGCTGCCAGGTTCTCTTTCCCAAAAAAATCAACACCAACGTAACCACTACAATCGCTCCGGCGAGGTAAAGGTTGTTTTCGATTCCCAATGCCAGGAGTACAATCGCCACCAGCCCGAAGCCCAATAAAAAGAAGACGGAAGGAAGGCCTTCGCGGTAAAACATAAGAAGGAGTGAAAAGTACACCATAGCCGTTCCAGTATCCGGTTGGAGTAGGATCAGTATTACCGGGATGAACAATACTCCGAAGGCGATAGCTTGGTAGTTTTTCTTCGAAAGATCAAAGGTGGGGCGCTCCATCACCTTCGCCAAGGCAAGTGCAGTGGCAAATTTGGCAAACTCTCCGGGCTGAATTCGAAAGTTGCCAAAGCCGATGGAAAGTGTCTGCCCATTTACTTCCTTTCCGATGAAGGGAGTGAGAACCAACAATGCCAGGAAGAGGATGTAGATGACCAGGGAAAGATTCTCAAAAAATCGGGAATCTGCCACCATGATGATCGTGATCAACATGATCGCTGTACCGATCCACACCAGTTGTTTCCCCGAGTTGATCGAAAAGTCGAAGATGCTTTTCTCCGCCTGCCCATCGTACACGGCAGCGTAGATATTGAACCAGCCGATCATCACCAGTGCAAAATAAATGGTCACTGTAACCCAGTCAACCCTATTGATTTGAATATCAGACTCCCGCATCAGTAGATAAAATTTCCGGCCAAAACGTATTCTTGAAGCTCAGGGCGAGAGATCGTTCCCTTGATGTATTTCTCGATCATAAGCGACGCGGTCGAAGCTGCTGCTCGTCCGCCCCATCCGGCGTTTTCCACATACACGGCGATCGCAATCTTAGGATCTTCCTTGGGAGCAAAGGCGATAAAAACGGAGTGATCTTCCCCATGCGGGTTTTGTGCGGTTCCGGTTTTACCGGCAATAGCGAAGTCCTTCAGAATTGCCCGGGATGCAGTGCCATATAGCGCCTCGGCCATCGCATCCTGGATGAGGTCGAAGTGGTGGGCATCGATCCCGGCATCTTTTCGGATTTGATATTTTGCCGGGATCAAGGTCGGATCTCCATCTACTTCCTTAATCAGGTGAGGAGTGTAGTAGTAGCCTTTGTTGGCAAAAATCGCCGCTAGATTCGCCATCTGCAGTGGAGTGACAAGCATCTCGCCTTGACCTATAGAGAGGGAATAGATGGTGGAGTATTTCCAGCGACCTTCTCCATACACTCGGTCGTAGAGCTTGCTAGACGGAATCGACCCGCTTTTCTCATTCCCCATATCCAGCCCAAGGGAACTTCCGAGGCCAAATTTCAATACACTTTCCCGCCAAGCGTTCAGGCCGATTTCGGTATCCTTGAACGTATTAGAGGATACATTTTGGTTGATGATCATCCGAAAGGCCTGGTGATAGTAGGGGTTGCAGGAATTTCGGATTGCACCAAAGAGGTTGACTGGGTTGGGGTGGTTGTGGCAAGCCACTAATGATTTGTTACAGGCGAAGGTGGTCTCAGGTACCAATATGCCTTCTTGAAGTCCGATCAAACTTTGGACGATTTTGAAGATAGAGCCGGGAGGATACATCGCCATGATTGGCCGATTGAAGAGGGGTTTGCTGGGATCGCTACTGAGTTTTCGATAGTTTTTAGAAAAATCGGCACCTGTCAGGCTGTTTGGGTCATAGAATGGCGCAGAAATCATCGCTAGAATTTCTCCGGTTTTTGGCTCGATGGCGACCACTGAGCCGGTCTTGCCTGCCATTAACATTTCTCCATAGAGCTGTAGCTCCATGTCAATCGTTGAGGTGATGTTTTTGCCTGCTACGGATGCGGTATCGTATTCACCATCTTTGAAGGGGCCTTTGTCCACGCCGCGGACGTTGACCATCTTGTATTTGACGCCCTTTTTGCCGCGCAGCTCATTTTCGTAGAAGCGCTCCAGACCGTTGAGACCAACATAATCTCCCTGGGCGTAGTATCTCAGGGTGTCCCGCTCCAGCTGTCCGGCGCTGATCTCTCCGATGTAGCCAAGTGCATGTGCCGCCGTGGCGCTCGGGTAGGAGCGTACGGAGCGGGTGGTAATGAATAGCCCGGGATAGTCTACCAAAAAGTCCTGAATCCTGGCAAAGTCCATGGTGGAGAATTGCTTGATCAGGGTAGAGGGTTTTACCGAGGAATATTTTCGCGCAGCGGTATAGGATTCGATCAACTGCTCCTTGGAGATTTTGAAGAGCTCACAAAATTGGGTGGTGTCACCGACTTTGAATTCCTTAGGTACGATCATCACATCAAAAATCGGATTGTTGAACACCAGCAACTTTCCGTTGCGGTCGTAGACAAGTCCACGATAGGGGTGATCGACAATCCGCTGGATTGCGTTGTTTTCAGCTCTTTTCATAAAGCTGTCATCCACCACCTGGATCATAAACAGCTTGATAAGCAACACCACGCTCACCAAGAAAATAAAGATGAGAATGACTACGTGTCTTTGGTCTTTCATCCGTTTATAACTTGATTTTTTATGGTCAGTTGGAATCTCACACGGCATATTGTCATCCCCGTGTGTAACTTTTTAGTCATGCTCGATTTCATGTGTTTATTCTTGTTTCTCCAAGGCCACATGGCGTGTCCCGTCCCGATAGCTATCGGGATTCCATTGGTAGAATCTCGCATTGATTCTTCTCATCTCAGTTTCTGACAGTGAGGACATGCTCGATTTCATCAGATTCTCCTTCTCCGTTTGAAGAACAGTAGTTGTACAAGTATAACCAAAAGACCGGTGAAAATGGCGGAAAAAAAGCTTTTATTAAGAATCTCCAACAGGCCGCCTGTGCCCCACTGATCGGCTGTAAAAAAGATAAGGGAATACCCAAAAATCAATGGAAGAGAATAGCTTAGAAACCAACCAAAGCCCATTTCAGAGATGGAGGGTTCTTCTGCTTCCACGTAGCCACCGGTTGGGCTGATAGCCCTGAGCCAAAGCGATCTTGCGAAAGCCATGAACGTTGCAGCGGCGGCATGCATTCCGATCGTCTCATAGAATACATCGATGATCAAGCCCAATGCAAAAGCAATAAGGATCAATGACACCGGTCGCAGCGAAACCGGCAAAATCAAAATCCCAAGTAAGTAGATGAAAGCGAAAGCAACTCCAAACAGTGCGAGGTTTTTCAGAAATAGTACCTGAACTACACTGAGAAAGATGATCAGCAGAAAGTAGGAAAGCAGATTTCTAATATTCATTGATTATCTCAGATTCGCGGGCAAGTGAGTCCAGCTCATTGAATTGCGTGTTTTCAACCAAATACACATAACTGATCCGGCTGAAATCAGTGCTCAGCTTGATCGTCAAGTTGAGGTAATTGGGGTCTTTTTCGTCCGGCGCCACTCGTGATATGATGCCGATCTGAAGGCCTTCGGGAAATACGGCGTTGAAGCCTGAGGTTACGATCGTGTCGCCTTCCTGCGTCCTTACGTGTCTGGGGACATACAATAATCGAGCTTCTGTAGAACTTTTGCCGTCCCACTGAACCGATCCAAACACGTCCGTGGATTTGATTTTTGAAGAAATCATCAAGCCGGTGTTGAGCAGGGAAAATGCTATGGAATAGTTTTCTGAGACAGATTTAATCCGTCCCACCACTCCATGTGGATTGAAAATTCCCATGCCTGGCTTGACTCCGTCCTTGGAGCCTTTGTTAAGTGTGAGATAATTCTGCGAAAATCTCAGCGAGTTGCCGATGACACGGGCACCTCTGAACTCGTAGGTCGCTGCAAATACAGAATCTAGGGGAAGAGTGATGCTGTCCGGTTTTACCTGTAATGCCAGAAGCTGCTGGAGGATTTCGGCATTTTCGGTAGTCAGGGCTTCGTTGGCTTCTGCTAAGGAGAAAAACTGAACCACGTCAGCCTGATGCTTCAATACAGTTCCAACCAGCGCATTGGAACTGTTGAAGAAAGCTGCACCCTGTGGAGAATTATTGGAGACAATCATCCAGACTGCCGCCACTTCGAGAAAAACGAATAGGATGAAGGCTCTTATTCGGTAAAGGAACTGGAGGATGCGTAGCATTCAGTACTTAGGTCATCAGGACGGTTCGGAAGTTTTCGATATTTTTCAGGGCGGTGCCTGTACCTCTTACCACTGCTCTCAACGGATCTTCCGCAATGTGGATTGGCAGTTTGGTTTTTTGGTGCAGTCTTTTGTCCAGACCTTTCAGGAGTGCTCCACCACCAGTCAGGTGAATTCCATTGTCATAGATGTCTGCAGATAATTCCGGAGGTGCAACTTCCAAGGCCTTCAATACAGCTTCTTCAATCTTTGAGACTGATTTATCCAAGGCAAAAGCGATCTCCGAATAGGATACTTTGATGACTTTAGGAATGCCGGTCATCAAGTCACGTCCTCTGATTTCGTAGTCCTCCGGAGCCTCATCCAACTCGGTCAGGGCGGATCCGATCGCGACTTTCACTTTCTCAGCCGAACGCTCACCGATAAGTAAGTTATGTTGTCGGCGCATATAGTCGAGGATATCTTTGGTGAACGTATCTCCAGCCACTCGGATAGATTGATCTGCGACGATGCCCGAGAGCGCAATCAGCGCGATCTCAGTAGTACCGCCTCCGATATCGACGATCATAGAACCCATGGGTTTTTCGATGTCGATCCCTATCCCGATTGCTGCAGCGATGGGTTCATAGATCATATATACTTCCTTGGCCCCAGCATGCTCGGCGGAGTCACGGACGGCCCGTTTCTCTACTTCGGTGATGCCTGAGGGAATGCAGATGACCATTCGGTGGGATTGGGGAAACATACCCCTTTTTTGGCCGGGAATCATTTTGATCAAACCCCGAATCATCTGCTCGGCGGCATAGAAATCGGCGATTACCCCATCCTTCAATGGGCGGATCGTTTTGATGTTCTCGTGCGTTTTCTCGTGCATGTTCATCGCCTCCCGGCCAACGGCTAGCACGCGGTTGGTTGTCTTGTCGATAGCGATGATGGATGGTTCATCCACCACTATTTTATCCTTGTGAATGATCAGGGTATTTGCGGTACCCAAATCAATGGCTATATCACTAGAGAAAAAATCAAATAATCCCATTTTTTACTGATTGATTGGCTTTTTACTGGAGGTTGACATTTAAGGTGGTACTTGGGTACCGCTTTTAAACGTGGGTCGGCAAAATTATTATCTTATATCGACAAAACTGAGATAAAGAAGATTTTTTTGTTTTTGAACGTGAAGAAATTAGTGACGGAGGGAATTGAACGTTTCCCCGCCCATTTTTTAGGATTTATTCCGTTTCTGAGCTGCAATGAACAGGCCCGTTTTGTATTTCGGGATTCTTTCTATTACTTTTGCACCGTATTCGAAAGTTTCTGGAGGGGACAACAAGTCCCCTCTTTCATTATTCTTACTTATGACTGAACTGAGACAAGCTATCGAAGAGTTGGTGGAAAAGCATCTTCCAGATGAATCCCACTTTGTAGTGGAGGTGAAAATGGAAGAAAAAGCTGGGAAAACCACACTTTTGATCCTAATAGATGCGGATCAGGGGGTCACCATCCGAGCTTGTTCCAAAGTGAGTCGGGCGGTGTCAGAAGAGTTGGAAGCGAAAGAAATGATCGGGGACGCCTATGTAATAGAAGTTTCTTCGCCTGGGGTTGACTTTCCGCTCAGTAGCAGGAGGCAATATCAGAAAAATATCGGACGCGAGCTCAAATTGACGCTTGACTCTGGGCCTGATGTTACCGGAAAATTAGTTGAGATAGATTCGGAAAACGTGACGCTGCTGGTGAAGAAGAAGGAAAAGGGGAAAAAAGCAACAGAAGAGGAAGTCCTTTTCCCTTTTGCTGAAATCAAAAAATCTATCGTACAAGTATCTTTTAAATAACTCAAATGGATGCCAAAATCTTAATAGAATCCTTCGCAGAGTTTGCGAGATCTAAAAATGTGGATCGCCCTACCATGATCCGTATTCTGGAAGATGTGTTCAGAGCGATGATCCGTAAAAAGTTTGAGACTGACGAAAACTTTGACGTCACGATCAATGCTGACAAGGGTGACCTGGAGATATTCCGGATCAGGGAGATTGTCGATGACAATTCCGAAGACATATGGGATTTTGACAAAATCAGTTTCACAGAGGCCCGAAAGATTGAGCCGGATTTTGAAATTGGTGAAGAAGTATACGAGAAAATCGAGTTGGAAGCCTTTGGACGCCGTGCTGTACAGATGGCACGCCAGACCTTGATCCAGCGGATCAAAGATCTTGAAAAAGACCTCCTATATAATAAATACGAAGAGCAGGTTGGGGAAATCATCTCTGCAGAAGTATATCAAATCCTGGGTCGTGAGATCCTTTTGATCGATACTGAAGGCAATGAGCTGATCCTGCCAAAGGCGGAACAAATCTCAAAAGACCGCTTCAGAAAAGGTGACACCGTGAAGGCGATCGTTCACAGAGTGGACATGATCAACGGTAACCCGAAAGTTATTTTGTCCAGAACATCTCCGGTATTTTTGGAGAGACTGTTCGAAAATGAAGTTCCCGAAGTATACGATGGCTTGATTACCATCGTGAAAATTGTGCGCGAGCCCGGAGAGCGAGCCAAAGTGGCGGTAGAATCCTACGATGACCGCATTGATCCGGTAGGTGCTTGCGTGGGTATGAAAGGTTCTAGAATTCACGCTGTAGTGCGGGAATTGCAGAACGAGAATATCGACGTCATCAACTATACCGAAAATCTGGACTTATATGTGACCAGAGCGCTAAGCCCGGCTAAGGTATCTTCGATCACTGTGGATCAGGAGCGAAAGCGAATTTCTGTCTTCCTAAAGCCCGACCAAGTTTCACTTGCGATCGGAAAAGGCGGCTTCAACATCAAGTTGGCAAGCCGATTGGTAGGATTTGAAATCGATGTATTCAGAGAATTGAACGAGTACGACGACGAAGATGTAGCTCTGAATGAGTTCGTGGACGAGATCGATGCTTGGATCATCGAAGAATTGAAAAAGACAGGTTTGGATACCGCAAAGAGTGTTTTGGCACTCACCAAAGAGGATCTGACCCGTCGAACTGAATTGGAGGAAGAAACGGTGGATGAAATCTTCCGAATCCTCAGACAAGAATTTGAACAATAAGGGGACTTCCCCTTTAGAATACCGTAATTTTACTTAAGATTTCGAAAGAGGTTTTTGCTTATGTCAGACGAGAAAATGATGCGTTTAGGCCAAATAGCCAGAAAACTCAACGTGGGTACGGCAACCATCGTTGAGTCCATGGCTAAAAGGGGCTTTGAGGTAGAGAACAATCCTAATTCCAAGATAAACATGGAACAAGTGTCTATGCTGGAAAAAGAATTCAAATCCTCAGCCCTGGATAAAGAGGAAGCTTCCCACCTTTCTATTGGGAAGCGCCACGAGCCGATTTCGCTCGAACCTGAAACGCCTAAACAGGAAAAAGCTCCAGAGCCTGCTCCTGCCCCGGTTCATAAGGAAGAACCAAAACCTGCCGCACCGATACCTACACCTGCACCAACTCCTGTTGCTCCGGCACCGACTCCAGCTGCGGCTCCTAAACCGACGCCGACACCTGCTCCGGAGGCGACTCCCGAAAAGATAGCCGCTGAAGCTCCTAAATTGGAAGGGATCAAAATTCTGGGGAAGGTGGAACTTCCAAAAAAACCAGCACCTACGCAGCATTCGGGACAGAAACCGACTCATCCTCAAAGACCCGGTCATGCTCAGCATCCGGGTAATCAAAGGAATGAAAAGCCGCAGGAGCCAAGAAAGCAACATCCTAATCAGCAAAATAAGCCTGCGCATCAAGCTCCTAAACCGGCTCAAGCGCCTGCTGCTGCACCGACTCCCAAGCCAGCTCCGGCCGTACCTATAGCTCCAAAAGTAGAAGCGCCTCAGGATCAAGTGATCGCGGCAAAGGCGGATTCGCTCAAAGGACTGACTGTCCTTGGGAAGATCGAACTTCCGGTGGATCGTACGAAGAAAAAGGGAGGTCCGGTAGCTTCTTCCGATGAGAGAAATCGCGACAAGAAGCGCCCTCGTAAGCGAATTGACAAGCCAGGAGCTCCAGGGCAAGGTGGACCAGGTGCTGGCAACAGACCTCCTCATAGTCAAGGTGGGCCAAACCGACCAGGTCAAAACAGACCGGGTGGCAACCGTGGTGGCAGCCAGCCCCCGCAACGCGTCCAGAAGGCAGAGCCTACTCCTAAGGAGATCCAGGATCAAATCAAGCAGACCTTGGCTCGTCTTCAGGGAACGAAGCCAGGTGGCGGTAAAAGAACTCAATCCCGTAGAGACAAACGTGCCGAAAGAGATCGCGACACCGAAGTGGAGGGAGAAGAGTCCAAAGTATTGAAGGTGACCGAGTTTATCTCGGCCAATGACCTTGCTGCTTTGCTGGATGTATCGGTCAATCAGATCATCTCTACCTGTATGTCTTTGGGAATGTTCGTTTCGATCAACCAAAGGTTGGATGCGGAAGCGATCACGATCATAGCAGACGAGTTTGGTTACGACGTGGAATTTACCAAGTCTATCGAAGACGAATTGGTAGAGGAAGTTGCGGATGAGGAAGATGATTTGATCGAAAGAGCGCCGATCGTTACGATCATGGGTCACGTCGATCACGGTAAGACTTCCTTGCTCGATTACATCCGAATGTCCAAAGTCACTGCGGATGAAGCAGGAGGAATCACCCAGCATATCGGTGCCTATGATGTGAAAACCAAAACAGGTTTCAAGATCGCATTCTTGGATACTCCTGGTCACGAAGCCTTTACTGCGATGCGTGCCCGTGGTGCTAAGATCACCGATATCGCCATCATCGTGATTGCGGCGGATGACAGCATCATGCCGCAGACCAAGGAAGCGATCAACCACGCTCAGGTAGCAGGGGTTCCGATGATCTTTGCCATCAACAAAGTGGATAGACCAAATGCGAATCCAGCGAAGATCAAGGAAGAACTAGCAAATCAAAACTTACTCATTGAAGAGTGGGGTGGTAAATATCAGTCTCAGGATATCTCGGCCAAGACCGGGCAAGGTATCGATGAGTTGCTGGAAAAAGTATTGCTCGAAGCGGAAGTTCTCGAACTGAAAGCAAATCCGAATAAAAATGCGGCAGGTACTGTTGTAGAAGCATCCTTGGACAAAGGACGCGGGTACGTTTCTACCATCATGATCCAAGCAGGAACACTCCGAGTGGGAGACGTCATGTTGGCGGGCCAGCATTACGGACGTGTGAAGGCAATGTTTGACCACACGGGTAAGAAGTTGAAAGAAGCCGGGCCGTCTACTCCAGTACAAGTATTGGGTCTCGGTGGAGCACCTCAGGCTGGCGATACGATCAAGGTTTACGACACCGAGCGTGAAGCCAGAGAGATTGCCAACTCAAGAGAGCAGATTCAGCGAGAGCAAAGCTTGCGTACCAAGAAGCACATTACCTTGGATGAAATCGGTCGTCGTTTGGCTATCGGTAGCTTCAAGGAACTCAACATAATCATCAAAGGTGACGTGGACGGATCGGTTGAAGCGCTCTCCGATTCCTTGCTGAAGCTTTCCAAAGACGAAGTCAAAGTATCCATCATCCACAAAGGTGTGGGTCAGATCTCTGAATCCGACGTCTTGTTGGCCTCTGCTTCTGATGCGATAATCTTGGGCTTCCAGGTAAGACCTTCGTCCAATGCGAAGAAACTTGCCGAGCAGGAAGAAATCGAGATCAGACATTACTCCATCATCTACGACGCGATCAATCAAATTAAGGATGCGATTGAGGGAATGCTTGAGCCGGAATTCGAAGAGGTCATCACGGGTAACATTACCGTCAGAGAGGTCTTTAAAATCACCAAAGTTGGTACCGTTGCGGGTTCCTATGTCACGGATGGTTTCATCACAAGAAAGAACAAGATCCGCGTCATCCGTGGTGGTATTGTAATCCACGAAGGAGAGATCGACCAACTGAAGCGATTCAAAGATGATGTGGCTGAAGTAAAAGCTGGTTACGAGTGTGGTATCTCTATCAAAAACTTCAACAACATCGAGATCGATGATACGATTGAAGGATATGAAATGAAAGAGATCAAGCGTAAAAAGTAATCCCCTAGTGGATCCAACATAAAAAAGGAACGGCGTATGTCGTTCCTTTTTATTTTTGGGACATGGTCGCTGCACTTCAGGTATTTCTACAGCTTTTAGCTGGTTTTTTCCTCTTGGGAATTCTCCTCGGGCTATACCGGCCGGTGTTGGTGCTATGGTTTTTAGATCGATTCAACAGGCAGAAAGTTCTTGCTTTCTATGGTAGAGCCTTGCTAATAGTGACGTTACTCTTTATTGCCTTGACTGCCTTTTCTATTTTTTAGAATGTTATTTCGACGAGTAGTTGTTCGGCAGAATAATATATTTTTTTTGATTGATATTTCAATTTTCTTGCTTAATAAAATCAATTTTCTCTATTTTTCGGATTAAACCCAAAAACCTCCTTGAGAAAAGCTGTCTCAATAGCGCTTTTACTTTGTTTTGCCATGTATCACTTTGGCTACTATGCATTTTACTATTCCTATCAATATGCTATGGAAAGTAATTGGGAGGAAAAAATCTATGGAGAACAAATCGGCTCTTTGGAAGAGCTGCTAATAGAGATCCCGCTTTCGGCTCCTTACATGTCCAATCAGGAGGAGTTTCAGGCGACTAATACCAGCTTTGAAAAGGACGGTAAATACTTCCGCGCCATCAAACAACGCTACCAAAACGATACGCTTCAAATCGTCTATGTACCCGACACTGCTCGAAGAGCTTTGGTCACGACGGTCAAAAGCTGGATTTCGTCCCTGACCGATGACGAATTGCCACAGGATCAAAACGGGAAAACACAGCTGAAGCTTTTCGTAAAAGATTTCGTCGAAGCGGAAGTCTACCACTTGGCATATATTGGCCAGAGCGCCACTGAAGATAAGATTGGGTTTATTTTTTCAGCTTACATGAATCCTTGTTCCAACTTAGATTCACCTCCTCCGCAGCTTTTCTGAATCATTTTTGAAGAGTAAACCATGGCCGGTCTAAAGATCGGTTGCGGTTACGTGTACTCAATTCCCAACAATGGAAAACCAATTTCAGGATTTTCCAAGTTGGGGCATTTCCACTATTCACTATTCAATTATCTTCTTATGAACTTTGATTTTAAGTTCCGAAAAGGGCTATTCATGCTCTTTTTGGGACTGCCTATACTTACATGGGCACAGTCCCCTACCGATGAACTGATGATGCCGACCAAGGAAATTTGTTTCTTGGGCAATTACGAATTTGGTGAATTTGATGAGTATTGGGAAGGCTCAACGCTCAGAGTCAATGGCACTATTGCAAAAGTGCAACGAAAGACCGCCATGCTTATGGCGGCTTACGGGGTGATAGACAAACTCAATGTCTATGTGGGCTTGCCATACATTTCCACAAATTCAACTACACCGAATGGAGGTAAATTTGCCGGAGCATCTGGACTTCAGGATTTGTCCGTAGGCCTGAAGTATGAAGTCCTCAAAAAGCAGTCAGAAAAGGGTGAGTTTTCTGCATTAGCGTCCTTGAATTTCTCAACACCTGTTTCCAATTACCTCTCAGATTACCAGCCCTATTCTTTGGGACTGGGAACTCCACAGCTTGCCTGGAGAGCTATTTTCAATTACAAATGGAACAATGGAATCTATCTCAGAGGAGTAGGGGGGTATATCTGGAAAGGTTATACCGAAGCCGAGCGCGAATATTACTACAACCAAGGCAGCTATTACACCTCATGGATGGACGTGCCAAGTTCTTGGAATTACGAGCTGGTTTTAGGGAAATGGTTTTTCCAGAATGCCCTCAGGGTGGAGTTAAATTATGGCTCACAGTACTCCACTTCAGGAGACGATATTCGGGCATACAACGCTCCCCAGCCGACTAATCAGGTAAATATGGATCGGGTAGGTGCTTTCGCCCACTACTATTTCCCCCAAATCAAAGGCCTCGGAGTTTTGGCTTCCTACAGCCAGATCGTGGATGGAAAGAACGCACCAAAAATGACCAGTTTCGGGCTGGGTGTGACGTATCAATTCCAGCTGTTGAACTGAAAAAGAACTTACCCATGAAAAAACATCTACTCTATATCGCTTCGGCGTCCCTTGTTTTCCTAGCCTCATGTAATAAAGACCTCCCGACTGAACTGGCGTTCGAAAATTATGAATTTGCCACTTTGGATGAAGAAGGGGGAAATTGGAAACCAATTTTGATCGCTTCAGGAGCGGATCTTGAAATCCCTGTTCCTTCTGAAACCAGTTCTTCAGAGTATCAGGCTGAATTGACTCAAACCAAGACTGCAATTCAAAACATGACCCCAGACCAACGTAAAAATCTGGTAAAATGGACCAATAACCCTGTCGTTAGATGGAATGAAATCGCGCTGGAGCTGATTGCAAAATATAACCTGATTCCGGGCCCAAACCCCGACGGGACTTACACACTGCCTAACCCCGCAACTCCGGATGGGCCACCGGCATTCCCTTTTGCCCATCCTCCGTATGCAAGCAGGGCGCTCGCCTATCTTTCGGTTGCGCAGTTTGATGGCCTGATTTCAGCATGGCACTATAAGTTTGAATATGCACGGCAGTCGGCTTATCAAGTAGATCCTTCCATACCTTTTGCGTATGTGGAGCAGCAAATTCCAGCCTATCCTTCCGATGGAGCAGTGATTGCCTCTGCCTCAAGAAAAATTCTTACGGCCATGTTTCCATTGGAGGCAGCCTATTTGGAGCAAAAGGAAAACGAACATCTTGAGAGCTTACTGCTCTCAGGTGAATTTGTAAAAAGTGACCTGGATGCAGGATCTAAAATCGGCAATGACATTGCTGCAATTGCGCTTTCCAGAGCTTCTATAGATGGGATGAAAAATGCCCAGGCTCCAAAGGCTGTTTCGGATTCTATTGCCAATGCAGCCTTTGAAAGATTTGGCTGGAAGTGGACGAATCTGGAATCTCCTCAGCGGCCTGTCGGCTTGACTCCCCTTTTTGGGAAAGTAAAGATGTGGAACGTTGCAAATGTAGAGGCTACTCGTCCAGGCATACCACCGGCCCCAGGATCCGCAGAATTTGAGGCAGATGTAAAATTGCTGAAAGATTATGCAGCCAACCGAACCGCAGAACGAAGAAGGATTGCCAATTTTTGGCAGGATGGGTTGGCTACATATACTCCTCCCGGTCACTGGAATGACTTTGCCAATCGGTTCATTGTAAAGTACCAGTTGAATACCCTCAGGTCGGCAAGAACACTTGCCTATATGAATATGGCGATTATGGATGGAGGGGTCAGCTGCTGGGATGCCAAATACTACTACCATTATCCCCGCCCCATCCAGGAGATTGAGGGATTCGAAACCATTACGGGTACTCCCAATTTTCCGTCCTATACCTCTGGACATTCAGTGTTTTCCGCAGCAGCAGCTGAGGTTTTGGCCTATGTTTTTCCTTCGGAAGCCGATCTGGTGAGAGAATGGGCCGAAGAAGCTGCAATGTCCAGAGTTTATGGAGGGATTCACTGGTCATTTGATGCCACTGTGGGAACACAACAGGGCAAAAATGTCGCCCAATACACTGTGGAAAAAGCCCGCCTGGACGGCGCAGATTAATTAACAACAACCCATTATCAGAAAAAATTATGAAAAACTATATACTTATTTCATTCCTTGCACTGACAATGCTTGCCTTTAGCCAAAAATCAATGGCCCAAGGCTGTGTGGCCATCCGGCAATTTTCCGGTTTGGGAAACGCCGTCGGGCAAGGGAACATCCTCAATCAGGGTGAATTGAACGTTAGTATGAGCTACCGTTATTTTAAGTCCTATAAACATTTCAGAGGTTCCCATGAAGAACAGGACCGTGTAGAAAACGGTACTGAAGTGATCAACTACCAGCATGGTTTGGACATTAATATCAGTTATGCGTTCAGCGAAAGGCTTTATGGCATCGTGTCATTGCCCCTTCAATACAATGAAAGAAGCTCGCTGTACGAGCATAACCGGACAGATAGACATACGACCTATTCCAAAGGGTTCGGTGACATGAGAATCGGAGCAGGCTACTGGTTGCTGTCTGGAGGGAAAGCTAAAAAAGGAAACACAGCAATAGGGTTGGGAATCAAATTCCCAACAGGTGATTATGCCGCCACAAGCACTTTCTATAAAGGAGAAGATGAGACACCTACCGAAATGACCGTGGACCAGTCGATCCAGTTAGGTGACGGCGGAACGGGGTTGATCGTGGATTTTCAGGGCCTTTGGAACATCGGAGGCACTTCGTTTTTATACTATGATGGCTTCTACATGTTCAATCCCAAAAACACAAATGGCACTTCGACCAACAGATCTAGACCGAATGAGGCCATAATGAGTGTGCCTGATCAATTTGCTGTCCGAACTGGGGTATTCAGGGCTTTCGAAAAAGTACATGGTTTGGGAGTCTCTCTCGGAGGTCGAGTGGAAGGGATACCTGTACGAGACGCCATCGGTGGAAGCGACGGATTCAGACGGCCAGGCTACATCATCTCCGTTGAGCCGGGCGTCAGTTACATGCGTGGCAATGTGACCGGCACACTGAATGTACCTATTGCTTTACACAGAAATAGAACTCAGAGTGTGACCGATATAGAAAATTCAACTCCTGAAAAAGAGGTTCATGGAGACGCAGCCTTTGCGGATTACCTGATCAATTTCACGTTGGCATGGAGAATTCCAAAGAAGGCTCCCGCGATTTTCAAATCCCTTTGATTCTCATAAGCCCGAAAGCATTTCAGCATTCGGGCTTATTTTCTCCAAACCAACGATTTTCCCTCAGTCTGAGCGAAGATCTTTTCCTCTCAATCGGGAAATTATGCTTTGGCGGTTTTTGAAACTTCAGCTTTTAGACTGTTGAAAGCCAGGTAAATCAAGGCAATCGCAAGTACAAATAGCAAGGCGGCGATCACAGCCAAGACATAGCCCTTTTCCTGGAAATTCTTCCAGGCAAAAAGACCAAGAGACGCAAGCGTCACGGTGAACATGAAAAACATCGGGATCATGACGAAGGTCGCCGGAATGTTCTTCCGGATCAGCCACACGGCAATCGTCAATAGAGCGAGTGCCGCCAAGAGCTGATTTGCCGAACCGAAGATCGGCCACAGGGTGCTGAATTCTCCGGATAGTAGAAGTAAGACAGAGAGAAATACCACAACCGTAGTGGATAGGTAACGGTTTTTGGCCATGGTCTGAGCCGCGGGCTGGGGCAAATCTTCAAAATATTCCTGGAGAGTAAATCGCGCCAGCCGGGTGCAGGTGTCCAGTGTGGTCAAGGCAAAAGCCGACACAGTCAATGCCACAAAACCAATTGCGAAGGTCTCAGAGATCCCCAAGGTTGCAATCATTCCGCCGATCCCGTTGGAGAACAGCGCCACAGGGCCTTCCGCACCGAGTCGGCTTGTATATTCCTCACGTGAAAGCACTGCGACCGCTCCGACTGAGATGATGGCGAGAAAAGACTCAATCAACATGCCTCCAAATCCCACGACTTTTGCATCACTCACTTTGTCCAACTGCTTTGACGTCGTGCCGGAGGCAACGAGAGAATGGAATCCCGAAATGGCTCCGCAGGCGATGGTGACAAACAATACAGGGAAAACAAACCCTAAATTTTCGCTGGAAGTCTGGATCTGCGTCGACATTTCAATCTGAGGATTTGCTATAAAAACTCCAGCTACAGCCGCAATCATCATTCCATAGAGCAGGTAGCTGTTTAAGTAATCCCGTGGCTGAAGCAATAGGCTCACCGGAGCCACTGAGGCCAAAAAAGCATAGCCCAGCAGAGCGATAATCCAGACCTCGTAGCTGAGGTTGATCGGTAGCTGAGTCCCTAAGTAAACGAAATAATACATCAAGACGACTCCGATGATGGTGATAATTACAAACGCAAGCTTGCCGTTTCCCACCAACCGATTTAGGTATCCAAAGCTGACCGCCAACAAGATAAACAGGATGGAGGCTGAGCCCACGCCGGGATTTGCGATAAAAGTTTTTGCAATGATGTCCGAAAAAACCCCGATTACCAAGATTAGCGTTGAAAAGCTAAACAGGATAAAAAGTTGCTTTCCTCTGGAACCGATCTGGTTTCTGATGATCACGCCGATGGATTTTCCGTCGGTTCGGAGTGAGGCTGCCATGCTTCCCAGATCGTGAACGGCTCCAAAGAAGATGCCGCCGATCAAGATCCATATTACGGCGGGAATCCACCCAAACGTCACCGCGATGATTGGTCCGACGATAGGTCCGGCACCGGCAATAGATGCAAAATGGTGCCCCAAGACAACAATCGGTTTGCTGGGCTCGTAGTCTACCCCATCTCTTAATAGATGTGCGGGCGATTTTTGGGAATCGTCCAATCCAAATTTCCGATAGACAAATGAGCCATAAAATCGATAAGCAAGAAATAGCAGGACTGCCGAAATCAGGAGAAGAAGGGCTAGACTCATGGTTTATTCTGGAAATGTGAACTTTGGCTTTTTGGGAATTTGGATTCTTGCCGCAATTTAGAATAATGTGAAAATCATCGCCGAATAAAGTGTGTTTTCTGATACGGAATTGGAAAAGGAAATGGCGTGATCCACTCTCGGAATTTTATTTAATGGAGATTAGGTCTAAATTTGCGTCCTTTGACTTGTCAAAACAACAACCTAACAATTCTATATGGCTTGGTTTAAAAGAACTGACAAAGGCATCAAAACCTCTACTGCTGAGAAAAAAGATGCTCCCGACGGACTTTGGTTTAAGACCCCAAACGGTAATATTATCCATACCCGGGAGCTGAAAAACAACGCTTTCGTATGTCCTGACGATGATTTTCATGTGAAAATCGGCTCCAAGGAATACTTTGAAATCCTGTTTGACCACAACAAATTCACCGAGTTGGACGCCGACATGAAGTCGGGCGATCCGCTGAAATTTACGGATACCAAACCCTACACTGCCCGAATCGACGCAACCATCAAGAAAACCGAACTCAACGATGCCGTACGCACAGCGCATGGCAAGATGAACGGCTTGGAAATCGTGGTTTCTTGCATGGATTTCAACTTTATCGGCGGATCCATGGGCTCAGTGGTAGGTGAAAAGATCGCCCGTGGCATAGATTATTCCCTGAAGCATAAAGTTCCTTTTCTGATGATATCAAAATCTGGAGGAGCTCGGATGATGGAAGCGGGTTTTTCGCTGATGCAGATGGCGAAGACTTCCGCGAAACTCGCGCTGCTTGATCAAGCTGCGATCCCCTACATTTCATTGCTCACCGACCCCACGACCGGTGGAGTGACTGCGTCGTATGCAATGTTGGGCGATTTCAACATTGCCGAGCCTGAGGCCTTGATCGGGTTTGCCGGCCCAAGGGTAATTCGTGAGACGATCGGCAAGGATTTGCCAAAAGGCTTCCAAAGCTCCGAGTTTGTATTGGAGCATGGGTTTCTTGACTTTATCATCGATCGTCGGCAGCTGAAAGCAAGGTTGACCACTTTGCTTAACCTCCTGAACAATTAAACTGTCGACTCATCAAAAAGCCTCCCGGATTCAAGTCAAAAATCTTTTTGTTTGGCCTGTTTTCTGGATTAATAAATATATTTGTGCTCCCAAACAGGGTTCAATCCAGACGAAAAAGTAAAATAAAAATTTCATGGGTTCAGTAATTATTACCTCCATTGTAGCTTTTACGGCAATTATCCTGCTACTGGTGTTTATTCTCCTATTTGCCCAGTCCAAACTGGTCAACTCCGGAGATGTGAAGATCGTCATCAACGGTGACAACGGAAGTCCGATTGTGGCTTCAGCAGGATCAAGTCTGCTTACCACATTGAGTAGTCAAAAGATTTTTCTTCCTTCGGCCTGTGGCGGAGGCGGAACTTGCGCAATGTGTAAATGCGTCGTCGAGGACGGTGGAGGAGATGTTCTCCCTACAGAAGTCGGACATTTAAGTCGTGCTGAGCAGCAGGGCAACGTCAGATTGGCCTGTCAGGTAAAAGTTAAGCAGGACATGAAGATTCGCGTGCCAGAAGAAATCTTCGGGATTAAGAAGTGGGAATGCGAAGTGATTTCCAACTACAACGTTTCCACGTTTATCAAAGAATTCAAGGTGAAATTGCCCGAAGGCGAAACGCTTCACTTCGAAGCAGGTGGATATATCCAAGTCGACGTACCTGCCATCACAGTTCAGTTTAAGGATATGGATATCACTCCGCATCCAGAGTTGGGCCACCCTGCAGATGTGTACAAGAGTGATTGGGATAAATTCGGTCTATGGAGCTTGGTCATGAAAAATGACGAGCCGCTCTTCAGAGCTTATTCCATGGCCAACCACCCGGCAGAAGGTAATATAGTCATGTTGACCATCCGTATCGCTACTCCGCCTTGGGATCGGGCCAACAACCGATGGATGGATGTAAATCCGGGAGTTTGTTCTTCTTATGTATTTGGAAGAAAGCCAGGCGACAAGGTGACTATTTCCGGCCCTTACGGAGAATTCCACATCAATCCGACCGAAAGAGAAATGATCTACATCGGCGGTGGAGCCGGTATGGCGCCCTTGAGAGCACACGTTTTTCACTTGTTCCATACAGAAAAGACGCACAGAAAAGTGTCCTATTGGTACGGTGGTCGTTCCAAAAAGGAATTGTTCTACGTACCTCACTTCAGAGACATCGAGAAGGACTTCGATAACTTCAGATTCTACATAGGCCTTTCCGAGCCGCTTCCAGAAGATAACTGGAAAGTGAAAAAGTCGCTCGACGATGAGGGAGACGGATACGTTGGCTTCATCCACCAGGTGTTGTATGAGAACTATCTCAAAAATCACCCTGAGCCAGATGAGATTGAATATTACCTCTGCGGACCTCCTTTGATGAACGCCGCGGTACTGAAGTTGCTCGATGATCTGGGTATTCCTAAAGAAAACATCCGCTTCGATGACTTCGGAGGATAAAAATTCACAAAAGATCCCGCTCAGGCGGGATTTTTTAGTTTAGCGCCATTTTTGATTATTTTTAAAAACACATCACCAATTCTATGAATCTTCAGTCCTTTTTTGAGCCAGTTGCTGATTTTCTGTTTGAGAAAAAGTATTCGGAAAACTCCTTTTGTCAGCAATTACGGATTCACAGAGATGATTTTCCCGATCTCAAGGGAATCCAGATTGCACTGGTGGGGATCAAAGAAAACCGTGGTGCAAAGAAATCTGAAAGCATCGAAAGAGGGAGTGCCGAGATTCGGGAAAAGCTCTATGAACTGAAAAAGGGAATCGCCTCTACTCGAATAGCGGATCTTGGGGATTTGGTTTCTGGAGAATCTTTGAATGATACCTATCAAAGCATGCGTCAGGTGGGAGAGTTTCTGATGAAGAATCAGATCCTTCCCATTTTCTTCGGAGGATCTCATGATTTGGATTACGGGCAATATCTTTCCTACCAGAAGATGAAAAAGCTCGTGACTCTCGTGACGGTTGATTCAAAAGTGGACATGGAAGAAATCGGACCGGAGGACGACCGACACACACAGGAGATTGTCCTACATCAGCCCAATTTTCTGTTTTCTTATACCCATCTGGCTTATCAAAGCTTCTTGGTGGATCCTACGTTGATCAATGTGATGGAGAAACTGTACTTTGATCATGTCCGGCTCGGTCAGCTTCGTGACAAGTTCAAGGAATCCGAGCCTCTGATTCGGGATGCCGATTTGTTGAGCTTTGATTTGAGCGCGATCCAATCTGCCGATGCGCCGGGTGCCGTAGGCGCGGAACCCTTCGGGCTGAGTGGAGAGGAGGCCTGCCAAGTGTTCTGGTTTGCGGGGATGAATGAAAAGTTGAGCTCAATCGGACTCTATGGCTATGATCCCTACTTTGACGATGCGAATAACAAGACGGCAAAGGTCGCTGCGGTGATGATATGGTACTTTGTGGAAGGCTTTTATTCAAGGAAAGATAGTCTTTCATTTAAAAGTGCAGACTATATCAAGTACACCGTTTCTCTGGATGCCAAGCCAAATTCGCTGGTGTTTTACAAAAGCAAAAGAAGCGGCAAGTGGTGGATGGAAATTCCCCACAATGAAACCGGGCGCTACGACCGGGTAAGCACCGTCCCGTGTAGCTATTCTGATTATCTAGTAGCGCAAAAAGGAGAGATCCCCGAGCGCTGGATCAATGCACAGATCAAATTGTATTGATGAAGACGTACACCAGGCAACAACTGGCCTTGAGAAACGGTCAGGACAAGCCGGAGATTTGGATTGCTTACCGTGGAGTGATTTATGACGTGAGCAGTTCCAGATTATGGAAAAACGGGACGCACTACGAGCATTGGGCGGGGCAGGATTTGACAGAGGAGCTCGTTGACGCTCCGCACACAGAGAAAGTGTTTGAGAAATTTCAGGCCATAGGCCAACTAGCGTAAAATGATATTAATTGCAGATAGTGGTTCCAGCAAGACAGATTGGCGGGTCATCCATCGAGATGGCAAGATCAGTCAGCACCGGGGGGTAGGATTCAATCCTTATTACATGACCTCAGAAGAGATGGCGATACAGATGCGCCATGACTTCCTCGTCAATCTCGAAAGTGAAATTGAAGAGATTTATTTCTATGGTGCAGGTTGTTCTGCGCCGGACAGGAAAGCAGAAGTAACCAATGCGTTGAGTACTATTTTTGGCCAAGCCAAAATTCATGTCGATCATGACTTGGCCGCAGCCGCGCACGCGACCTGTGGGCATCATGCCGGCATCGCCTGTATCCTGGGAACCGGCTCCAACAGTTGTGACTACGATGGGAAAGACATCTTGGCAACTCGCCCTGCGGCGGGCTATATTTTGGGAGATGAAGGGGGAGGATGCTATGTGGGGCGAAAGTTTTTGACTGATTTTATTCACGAGGAAATGCCTGAAAACATCCGTGAGGCGGCGATTGAGCGCTTTCATATCACGCAAAACATCATTCAGGATCACGTTTACCGCCAGCCATTTCCAAGTCGATACATGGCGAGTTTTTGCAGGTTTATCTCCGAAAACAAAGCCGATCCGTATTGCTACGGCCTGTACTACAATGCATTCAAAGACTTCTTTGCGAAGCACATCTTCAAGTACCCCGACTACCAAAACAAGCCAGCCAATTTTGTCGGTTCGATTGCATATTACAACTCCGATATCCTAAGAAAGGCTGCCTCCGACTCCGGAATCAATGTGAATATCATCATCGAAGGGCCGATAGCTGGCCTTACGCTTTATCATCAGGAAAAACTATGAGGGTCACCGAGAGCAGCTCGCAGTATCAAGATTTGGAAAAGATGGGCACCGTCGATCTTTTGCAAAATATAAATTCAGAAGATCACAAAGTGGCTCCAGCTGTGAAAGAAAAGCTTGCGGCGATCACAGCATTGGTTGATCAGATTGTCCCAAGAATGCTCGAAGGAGGAAGGCTTTTTTATATCGGTGCGGGGACAAGTGGCCGACTTGGGGTGTTGGATGCTTCGGAATGCCCGCCCACTTACGGGGTTCCCCATGATTGGGTCGTTGGTTTGATTGCCGGTGGAGATGCGGCTATTAGAAAAGCGGTTGAAAATGCAGAGGACGATCCCGAAATGGCCTGGAAGGATATTCAAGCCTATGGATTTTCAGAGCTGGATACAGTGATCGGGATTGCTGCCTCAGGGACAACTCCCTATGTAATCGGCGGGGTGAAGACGGCAAGAGCAAAAGGCCTACTCACGGGCTGTATCACCTGCAATCCAGAATCTCCCTTGGCAAAAGCCGTGGAATATCCGATTGAAGTAGTCGTCGGGCCGGAGTTTGTGACGGGCAGTACGAGGATGAAATCCGGAACGGCGCAAAAGCTCGTTTTGAACATGATCTCGACCACTGTCATGATCAAGCTGGGTCGGGTGAAGGGAAACAAGATGGTGGATATGCAGCTTTCGAATATCAAGCTGGTCGACAGAGCGACCAAGATGGTCATGGAAGCTACCGGTCTGGACTATGCGGTCGCCAATGAATTAGTGCTTTCTCAAGGCTCTGTTCGCAATGCAACAGAATATTATTATAAAAACAAGGGATGATCGTTAAGAAAATTTTGGATACGATGGTGATATTTCCTGTCTTTGACCGTATCTTTGCAGCCCGAATAAGCGTTTGAAAGCCAGACGTTTATTTATTCACCACAAACTACAGCAGTGATGCTGCATACTTATGAAAAAGAACAATCCTAGAAAGCCATTTTTCAACGAAGGAGGCAAAGATTCTGACTCCTCGAGATCCTCCAGCAGACCTGACTTTTCATCGAAAGGTGGCCGATCTGACAAGGGGGACAGCAAATTTTCCTCAAAAGGAAAGTCATTCGGTAAGAAAGACGATTCCTACAGCAAGTCCTCCTTTGGTAAAAAGGACGATTCCTATAGCAAACCATCGTTCGGCAAAAAGGCTGATTTCAATTCTGACAGCAAACGCAGCTTTGGTGACAAACCAAAAGGCAGATTCTTCAACTCTGACGACAAAGGCGCTGACAAGCGATTTGGCACAGGAGATTCTGAGAGAAAATCCTACGGAGATAAGCGTTTTGACAACAAAGGAGACGGTTTCAAAAAGAAATTTGAAAAGCGTGATGACTCCGGTTTTGGCAAAAAGCCCTACGGGGAGAAGCCGGATCGTTTCAAGAAAGACGACTTCTCTGGCAAGAAATTCGAAAAGCGAGACGGCGGGGATTTTCCAAAGAAATCCTTTGGAGAAAAATCTCACCGCTTCAAAAAGGATGATTTCTCAGCAAAGAAGTTTGAGAAAAGAGAGGGTTCTGACTATCCGAAAAGGTCGTTTGGCGATAAGGTAGATCGATTCAACAAAGAAGAGTCTGGAGCAAAAAGATTTGGCAAAGATTCTGGTCCCGATAGTCATCGGGATGAGAAGCCTTTTTTCAAGAAAGGCTCCAAAGACCAATCTCCAAGAGAATCTGGCGAGCGCCTAGTTTACAAAGGCAGAGGACGTGATCAGCAGCCGGTTTTCGCGCCGGAGAAGCCAAAAGTCAACGAGGACAAGCCGACAGAAAAAAGAGGTTTTGGTAAGAATAGACCGAACCGTCAGGAAGTGAATGCGGACAGACCGGATTACAATTTTGATGCGCTGCCAGCCAGAAAGGTCAAAGGAAAAGAAGAAACGGATCTGCTCCGACTGAATAAGTACATCGCCAATTCTGGGATCTGTGCCCGGAGAGAAGCAGATGATCTGATCGCAAAAGGATTGATCACTGTCAACGGTGAAGTGATCACCGAGATGGGCTATAAGGTTAGAAAGACCGACCGAGTAGTTTACCAAGGTAAAAAAGTCAATCCTGAGAAGCCTGTCTATGTACTGCTGAACAAGCCGAAGGATTTCATCACCACGACCGACGATCCGATGGAGCGTAAGACCGTGATGGCGCTCGTGGAGAATGCCTGCGAAGAGCGGATGTTCCCAGTAGGGCGACTGGATCGAAATACCACCGGCCTCTTGCTCTTTACCAATGACGGTGAGCTGACTGCAAAGCTTTCTCATCCATCCAATGAGGTGAAAAAGATCTATCAGGTGACGCTTGATATGCCATTGACGCATAATCACGAGAAGGAAATCCTGGAAGGCTTGACCCTCGAAGATGGAGATGTGAAAGTAGATGATATGAAGGTACTTTCTCAAGACCGCACGATTCTCGGATTGGAGATTCACATCGGCAGAAACCGAATCGTAAGAAGGCTATTTGCTCACTTGGGCTATGAGGTTACTGCGCTGGATCGTGTGATGTATGCAGGCTTGGATAAGAAAGATCTGAAGCGTGGACACTACCGATTCCTCACAGAGCAGGAAGTGATCCGATTGAAATTCTTCACCTAATAAACAGAAGAGGCTCCCGAAAGGAGCCATTTTTGTTTGCGCACTCTCCAAGGGTTTTTCAGTCCCTTGGAGAGTTTTTACGCTATTCGACATTTGTAAAATCGAATCCTGGTTGGAGGGCCTGTCAAACAACCTATCGTGGGATCCTCGATGGCTATCTGGATCAATCCGAATTCTCTCTAGAAGCGGGAGTTTAATTTGTTAAGATGTTCGGTTCTCGCGGCGTCTCCCCAAAACCGTTTTTATGGAATTGCAGTGATTTTGGAATACTCCAACAGAAAACTGCTTTCATCAAACTTAAAGTTCTCAGCAGAATCTACATCCAAGCTCAAGTCCTGCCACTCCATTGTTGGATAGATTTTCACCTCTTTTTTAGAAATGGTGTTCAAGACCACCGGGATTTTCACGGCACCCAAATCCTTGTCGAGACGATAAAACAACGTGGTTTTTCCATCCTGACTTTTCACATAGTACTCCAGCTTGGGCAATTCTTTTTCGTGCAAATAGTGCTGGAAAAGCAAACTCAAGTCCTGACCTGTCCGCTCGCTGAGCAGCTCTTCGAGGTCTTGGGAGGTGATGCTTTGGTGGCGGAAAGTGGTCTGGAGCTCCTTGAGGTACGCAAACCAAACTTCATCCCCTGCCAGCTTTCGCAGTGCGTCCAAAAACAAGGCGCCTTTGGTGTACATGTCGCCGATGTCGTAGTGGATATGGTTGAGTCCAAACTCCCCGATCAGGGGCGTCTCATGCTTCATCTCCGTCCGCATTGAGTTGAGGTAGATCTGGGCGGATTCATAGCCGTAGCGATCCTCCAGAAACAACGACTCTGCATAGGTGGCGAAGGCCTCATGGATCCACAACTCGGCATTGTCGGTGCAGCTGAGGCTATTGCCCCACCACTCGTGGGCAAACTCATGGAGTAGCAGCTGGGCCGGAATCCAGCCTTTGGCAAAGTTTTCATTCGTGTACTCCTCCCAGTCCTTTTCCTCCTCGGTGAAAAATTCGGTACCTAGGGCTACCGCGCTCTGGTGTTCCATCGCGTGCGGGGCATCTACAAAGCGGATTCCGTCTCGGGGAAAAGGGTAGGGGCCAAAGTACTTTTCGAAGGAATCCAGCACAGGCTGCACTTGGGATTTCTTCTTTTCGCCGATCGCCACGTGATCTTTCAGCACATCCATCTCAAATGCCATTGTCCCTTCCAATCCCACCAGCTGACCCTTCAGGGTTTCGTAGTTTCCCAAGTACAGGATGAGATTGTAGTTGTTGATCGGGTAGCTTACTGCCCAGGAAGTTCGGGTTTTTCCGTTCCCGAGGCTGTATTCGCCCACTTTTCTCCCATTGGCGATGGAGACGAGATCCGCGGGATGGATGATGCTGATGCGGGCGGAGTCGGGTTCGTCGGAGAGGTGGTCTTTGTTTGGCCACCAGCCGCTTGCTCCATATCCCTGACAGATCGCCTGTATCCATGGATGGTCATTGGCATCCTGGGTCCACAGGAACGAAGCGTACATCGGGATCTGGGGATCAAAGTCCAAAGGTCTTCCTCTGAAATACACCTGGATCTCCTCCGTAGAATCCCTTTTCAAGGACTCGGGAAAACGGACGGTCACCGCGTCGTGCTCTCTCGAGAAGTCCAGGGCCTGCGACTGGTATAGGATGCTGTCGATCTGCATCTGAGAATAGAGGTCGACTTGAATCTTGTCGGTACTCTCTATGACTTTGAACCGGATCAAACTGCTCCCGGCGATGACCTCCTCCTCTGGAAAAACTTCCACGTCCAAATGGTAAAACCCCACATCGTAGGCTGTCCTGAGAGGAGTCAGGGCACCTTTGAGTGTGTCGAGACGACTGAATTCGTAGGGTTTTTGATCCGGAGAGACCTCTTTGAAGCCGTAGACTTCCTTGGTCTCCACTCCTCGGGATTGATCAAAGGCTACCCAAAATTCGGAGTCGTAGTTTTCCTGGAAGTAGGTGTTGGCTTGGCCGATGTCGTTGGAAAGGAAGGGTTTGGAGTAGTTGGCGGGAACTTGAGACTTCTTATCAGCTTTGAAGTGGAGCGTGTAGACCAAGGGGGCGTGATCCATCCCGCGCGGCTTGCTGGATATTTCGAAGACTTTGCTCGAATTGATTTCATCCAAGACCCAGCGCTCTCCGTCGAACTTGGATTGGATTACTTCTCTCCATTCCCCGGCTTTGTAGTGGAATTTGTACAAGTTGGACACCAGGATAAAGGCTGCTTGGGACTTGAGTTTTTTGAAGGCTTTTTCCGTAGAGATGAAATCAATCTTCACATAGGCGAGCGTCTCCACATCCAGATATAGATGTCCCGACCAGATGGCGTATTTGTGGTTTGTTTTGGGTTGCAGGGAGATCTTGTAGGCAGGCCTCCCCTCGATCGAAACCCTGTCTTCCAACTCAAAATGATAGTTGGAGATGAACATTTCGCGCTGGACGCTGGAGGTAAAGTCACGCGCGACGTCCCTGAAGAGAAATTGGTAGGTATTATTCTCAAAAGGGGTCATGAGCTGGACCTTCCAATCCTCAAACTCGGTGGGTTTGGTGCGTACTTCCCGTACATGGATCGAGTCGCCCACCAGGTCTTGCTCTGCGTCGTGCAACTCGTAGGGTGGCTGGATGATGTCGATAAAAGCCTCGGTATATCGCAGCGCTTTGTTATCCAGCATTGCGCTGTTCCTATAGTATCCTTGGATAAAGGCACTGTCCGATCCGTAGTTTTTGGGGATGTTGAGGGCCGCAGCGCGCAGCAGGGCGACCGGGTCTTCCGGGCGGATTTCAACACCCTGAAGGTCCAGAAATTCTTCCTCCAGTGCAATCTCCAGAAATCCACTCCCAATGCTCCAGCTTAATTCCGCGTCTTTGAAACCGAGACAGCTCACCCGCAGCAGAACCTGCTCGGGCAATGCCATGGGAAGCGCGAGTTCAAAGTCACCTTTGAGTCCGGCAATTGCGCCCTTTCCAGATTCGGGAAGGTAGATATGAGCGAAAGGGATCTCCTCACCGGTTTGTTTACTGATGACTTTACCTTTCAGACTTTGCGTTTGAGCGGAGACTTCGAATAAAAGAAAAAGAAGAAAGGCAAAGAGAGCGATGGTTCTAAAACTGAGAAAATCTGACATGGATTGGATTTCTTTTTCCTCTTCAAAAAACGGGAATTTGACCCAGCCAGAACCGGTGAGATTGGATTTTGACTTCTCAAATCCCGATTTGAGACATTTTATCTCCCACTTTCTCCCATTTCCTCCCTTCGCTGGAAATAGACTCCTGGGGTCACCCCTTTGAATTTCTTGAAGGCGCGTTGAAAAGTGGCTGATGAGTTGAATCCGCAGGTGGACGCTATGCCCAGCAAGGTCAGGTTGTTGTTTTCCGGCTTTTTCAATTCCCCGCAGAAAGCCTCCACGCGATAGGAGTTTACGAAATCGTTGAAATTCATCCCCGCTTCTTGGTTTAGCGTTTTGGAGATCTGCTTGACAGGCACCTCGATTTTCTCCGATAGCGAGGCAAGGCTGAGTTCAGGATTGCGGTACAGTTGATCCGATTCCATGGCGTTTTGGAGTAAAATCATCTGCGGGGATTTTTCATTTCCTTCAAACACTTCCCTGTCCGCTAGATTTCGTTTTCTTTTGGGTTCGATTGTTATTGATCGGATTTTGAGATATCCTGCTATCGCGATCCAGTAGAGAAACAACACGAGAAGGATCTCGACGGGGTAGTACTCAGACCAAGTAAACGGCCAAACTCCCGAGTAGGAAACTACCAATGTGGCTGTCCAAACGAGTGCGAGGATAATCTGAAAAACAAGAATCTGCTTCACCCAAGCTCGAACCATTTTCCCTTTTTCGCGATTCCTTTTTTCAATTTCAGAGCGGGGAGGCAATTTGTAAAACTCGCGCAGCGACAGACCGGTAAAAAACAGGTAAACGAGCACGCTCAGTGGCTCACTGTATTGGGCATAAAATTGCCCGGCCAGTGTCAATCCCGGTCGGAGACCTGTCAGTCCGATACCAACCAGAAAATAGGTAAACCAGCAAATCGTCAGATAGCAGAACTGGAAAATGAAGGTTGAATAGATCCAAAGTTTCTGTCTTCGCGATAGTGGGTTTTCAGATAAAAGAGAAAGCTGATAGAGATAAAAGGACGGTCCGACCAAGAAGATCAGGACAAAGGGATAGTAGTCGAAAAAGGCGGTATGTTTTTCGAGATTGGAACTCCAGTTGAAAGTCTCCAGGCCGTTGTAGACCAAAGCCAGTACGGCAAGACCCAGATAGACCGCCCCGGGATGTCGCTTGCTCGCAAAGAGAACCACCGCAAAGGTGAGGCCTTGGACAGCTCCAAAGAGAATCAGAATATTGACCAGGCTTAAGTCAAGGTTCATGGAAGCGGGAGGTTGGTGTCAAAGGGGTGTTGGTAGATGGCTTTCTCCAAAGAAAAACCTAGGGTCAATTTACTTAGAACATGAAACAATAGTCATAAGCAACGGACTTAGACACCCTGTATTTAGAAGCAAATCACACAAATCCCTTCAACTGCTGAAGCAAATCTCTTTTGGTAATCACGCCTCCTTTTCTCCAGAGGATCTTGCCTCGCTTGAATAGGATGTAGTGGGGAATCGACCGCACGGCAAACTGCTGACTGAGTTGCGGGTGGCTATCCACATTCAGCTTGAGCAGTTTGATCTTTCCGCCCAATTCTGCCAAAGTTTCCTCCAGGATCGGATTCATCGTCTGGCAAGGGCCGCACCAGTCGGCATAGAAATCCACCAAGACTGCGTCTTGACTTTGGCTGATGATATCTTTGGGGTTTTTTTTGGGCATGGGATTTAAAAGAAAAAACCGACCTCTTGGGAAGGTCGGTTTGTAATGTGTGGTTCAGGATTATCTTCCGGAAGGTGCACCAGCCGGAGCTGCTGGCATCTGAAGGCCAAGCTTGGCCAATACCAATTCGGTGAACTTGTCTTCTTCTTTGGTGTAAAGCAAAACCGGAGACTGACCTGCAGTTTCAGCGAAGATGTGAGTGTAGTTGTTTTCGGCAGCTACCGCGTTGATCGCATTGATCACCTTGGTCTGTACCGGCTCTAACAATTCGCCGAGTTTTCTCTGGTAAGATACCTGCGCATCTTGCTCATATTTCTGAAGATCATTCTGCACTTTGGTCAATTCAGCTTCTTTGGCAGCTCTTGCTTCTTCAGTCATGGTTGAGGCAGCTTGCTGATAGGTCTGTACCTGACGTTGGAAATCAGCTCCTTTGGTTTGGATGTTGGTTTGAAGCTGAGTTTGGTAGTCTTGGATGTCTGCTCCGATTTGTTCCATTTCAGGCATGAGATCCATGATAAATTCCACGCTCGTGTAGCCGATTTTCACTTCCTGGGCCTGAGCTGCAAATCCTACGAATAGCAACGCTACTGCCGCTAGGATAACTTTTACTTTCATCATTTGGTGTGTGTATTTAATTGTTCTTTTCTATTCCCAATTCTTCCAGGACAAACTCAGAGTAGTCATGTCTTGGATCTGTGTAGATAATCGCCGAGGGTCCGGCAGCTTTGTCAAACAAAACCGCAAGGTTGTTTCGCCTTGAAACCCGCTCGATCGCATCGTAGATCTTTGACTGTAGGGGTTGGAGCAGTTCTGCCTGCTTTTGGTAGTACATCCCATCGATTCCAAAGATCCTGCTGTTAAATTCCTGTGAAGCCTTTTGCTTCGCTTTGATCTCTTCCAGGCGCTGCTGGTACATTTCCTCTGTTAACAAGACTTCCTCAGCCTTGAGCTGCGTGGTCAGTTCTTTGATCTCTTGATCCAAATTTTGTGCCTCATTCTTCCAATCGGAGCCCAGTTTTGTCAATTCCTCCTGCACCACTTTGTAGTCTGGATGCTTGTTCAGGATGTATTCCGAGTCGATGTATCCAAACTTTTGGGCCGCTAAAGGGCCTGCCTGAAGCAGAATGAGCAGCAAAAGTACAATTTTCAGTGATTTATCCATGGGTTCGTTTGGTTTTCAATGGCATTTGAAGTCGGGTGAAGCACTTCATTTTTTGCATAAATTAACTAAACGAATCACTCGTCACAAGATTATCTGAACTGCTGACCAATAGTAAAGTGGAACTGTGCGCCACTTCGTTGTAGCTCAGGAGCAACCCGATCAAATCCATATCCCCAGTCGATCCCCAGAAGTCCGAATGCAGGCATAAAGATACGTGCACCAAAGCCTGCGGATTTTTTAAGGTCATAGGGATTGTAGTCTTTATAGGAGCCCCAGTTGTTACCCGCCTCGGCAAATCCCAAGAGGAAGATGGTGGCAGAGGGGTTGGGTGATACCAGGAATCGTACTTCTGTCACAAACTTGTTGTACACTACGCCACCGTACGGTTCTCCGCCCACGCCTCGCGTTAGTTTTCCAGGGGTAATACTTTGGTTTTCATATCCTCTCAAACCAATGATCTCTTGGCCGAGTGCGAAGTTGTTGAAGGTCATGCCATCGCCACCCATTACGAAACGCTCCAAAGGAATGATGCCGATTTTGCTGCCATAGGATCCGAGGAAGCCCATGTGAGCTCGGGCGCTACCCACTAACTTGGAGGAGCCAAAAAGCGGCGTATAAAAAGATGCGTCAAACATCCACTTGTGATACTCCAGCCATTTGTACTTTTCCTGATCAGGAGACTCGTCATTGATGTTATCGTTCAATGCGACGTAAGGTGGGGTGAAAGCTGCTGACAACATGATGTTGGATCCCATGCGCGGGAAAGTGTTGTTGTCAATGTTCGTTCTGGCGATAGTGGTATTCCAGGTGATACTTTTTGAAACACCAGTAGGATAACTCAGTCCAAATGAAGTACCGAACTCGTCGAATACATAGTTTTGGAAACGTAGAGAGTTGCTGATGCTGAAGTTATCGTCAGGCCAAGTCACTCGCTTTGCAAGGCCCAAGGTCACCCCGGTAATCTTGAAGAAACCTAGCTCATTTCCGAAGTTGGTTTGATTGTAATAATCGACCTGCCGCTGCACTGAATGGTTAAATGAAAAGCTAAGTGCGTTGGGTTTTTTGCCTCCAAACCACGGCTCAGTCAGGGAGATAGAATAATTTTGAAAGGTCTTTCCGTTGGCTTGTACACGAAGGGAAAGCTTCTGTCCATCGCCCACCGGAAGTGGATCCCACTTGCTGAAGTCGCCGATGTTTTTGATCGAGAAGTTGTTGAAGACGAGTCCGACCGTTCCCACAAACCCATAGAATCCTCCCCAACCGCCAGACAGTTCGATCTGATCATTGGGTCTCTCTTCTAGTTCGAATGTGATGTCCACGGTCGCTGCCTCGAAATTCGGTCTGAGATCTGGATTGATCTTTTCCGGGTCAAAGTAGCCCAAGGTGGAAAGTTCTCGGATGGTTCGTACCAAAGCTGCCCGATTGAATTTTTGACCGGGAAGAATCCGGATTTCCCGCATCACGACGTGATCCGAAGTCCGCTCGTTTCCTTTGATGTTTACACTGTTTACCGTGACTTGGGGACCTTCGAAGATTCGCATTTCCAAGTCGATGGAGTCGCCGGAGACATTGACTTCTACAGGGTCGATATCGAAAAAAAGATAGCCATCATCTTGGTAGAGTGAACTCACGTCATCTCCCTTTTGAGGATCGTAATTTAGTCTCTTGTCCAGTTTTTCTTTGTCGTATACATCTCCTTTTTGGATACCAAGCTTCGCCAGCAGGACAGGATCCGGGTGGATGTAGTTTCCTGCGAAAGTGATGTTGCGATAGTAGTACTTTCTACCCTCCACGACTTCGATGTCGATGTTGATTTTGTCTTCGGCAAAGTCGTATACCGAGTCGGTCAAGATCTTCGCGTCGCGGAAACCTTTGGTGTTGTAGAAATTGATGACTTGATCTTTGTCATTTCTGTATTCCTTGGGGATGTACTTGGAGCCGGCAAAGAAGTTGAGCTTGAAATTCTTGTTGAAGTAGTTTTTGACCTCTTCGACCGAGGCTGTATCGGTGTGGAGGATAGAGTTTTTTACACTGGCGGCGTCTGCATCAGTGATCCTGGAGTAGATGTCTTTGAAGACCGCAACGCGAGCGTGCTCTTTTGTCTTCTTCATCTTGCCCTTTAGCGGTCCGTCGGCGATTTCAGTGTTTCCGTAGAATTGAATCTCATTGATCTTCACTTTGGAGCTGATGTCGATGTCAAATCGGAGCTTGACACTGTTGGGAAGGGTTGTGTCACGATCTTGGACGATCTTGACATCAGTATTGAGATAGCCTTTGTCCAGGTAATATTTTTCGATATTTCGCTTGGCGGTATTGAGGACATCGTCGCGCACGACTCGACCTCGAATATTCACTTTGTCCCGAAGTTCACCTTCCTGGGTTTTGTTGATTCCACTGAATTCGACCCGCGAGAACCGGGGTCTTTCGGTCAGGTCAAGCAGGAGATAGATATCTTCTCCCTCGATTTTGGTCACTAGGATCTTAACATCTCCGATGATGCCCTGGCCCCAAAGTTTTTTAAGGGCGTTGGAAATGGCATCTCCGGGTACATCGATCCGGTCGTCTACTTTCAGGCCTGAGAGGGAAATAATCGCAATTTCATCAAGCGTGGACAATCCCACTGCTTTGATCTCCGCAATTCTGAATTTCTGGGGCTTGGCATAATTCAGTTCCAGAATGTTGACAGGTTTTGCTGAAGCATAGCGGCTTTGTCCCAAACGGATCTGGGAAAATGCCGAAGCAGACCATATCAAACAAAACAGAATTAATAAACTTTTTTTCATGTGTTTATAGTGGTTTTTTAAGGCCACATGAAATCTTGCTTAGGGAATAATTATTCTCAGTTGGCCGTTTTGTGCCATGCTAAATTTCATAAGACTATAATTTGACCCAAAGGATCTTCCCGACTGCTGTTAGGCAAGCCGTATCTTGTGCGCTATCCCTCATGCCTTGCTGGGGAGTTGAGTCGCCCTCGATTTCAATTGATTACAATAGTTTAATAACACCCACGTTGCTTGCCGGTAGACTAGTGATCATACCGCTATGTAAAACATCGGTCATGTTTGATTTGATCAACTTTTTAAGGCTAAACCTGCTCGCCGGTCTTTCCGAACCTTCTATCGCGCTTTTGGTAGTCTTCAATTGCGGCATGAAGGTGTTCCGTTCTGAAATCCGGCCAAAGCACTGGTGTAAAATACAACTCAGTGTAGGCTAGCTGCCAGAGCAGAAAATTACTGATCCGGTGTTCACCGCTAGTGCGGATCATCAGCTCGGGATCCGGGATGCCGGCCGTGTCCAGATGATCAGCGATGGTCTGTTTGGTGATTTCCTCGGGTTTCAGTTTTCCCTCAGAGATTTTTTGAGCAATGCGTTGGGTAGCTTTGGTTAGTTCCCACTGTCCGCTATAGCTGAGCGCCAACAGGACAGTAAGACCGGTATTGTTTTCCGTCTGCCGTTTGACCTCCTGCAATTTTTCGATTGCTGACTTGGGAAGACTTTCGATGTCTCCGATGGCGATGAGGCGGATGTTGTTTTTCATCATGAGGGAGATCTCATCGATGAGAGTTTTAACCAAAAGCTCCATGAGCGCCTTCACCTCGTCCTGCGGACGTGACCAGTTTTCTGTGGAAAATGAAAATAGTGTTAGGTATTTTACTCCCAGATTATCGGCACCGTCGATGGCATCTTTGACCGCTTGAATCGCATGTCGGTGTCCGAAAATTCTCATGGCTCCCTTTTTCTTGGCCCAACGGCCGTTGCCGTCCATGATGATAGCGATATGTTTGGGGATTTTGGTAAGGTCTAGTTTCTCCTTCATTCCAGTGGATTGGGTACCTACTTTTTTGGAGGTACAAAAATGCTATTTCTTTTCCAATTATTAGGTCTAGCATTCAATTTATTAATAGGCAAAGCACTTTACACTGGTAATTGTATAGCTGATAGTGAGCCCCATGAAGTAATACCAATCCTTGGTGTATGGATTTCCATAATTGATCCCAAAAGGAGGGATTTGTCCGGTGTTTGGGTCAACAGGCGGTGCATTTCTAGGAATTGCCGGGAGGGTACTGTCGATCTTGTCTAGGTAGTCTGTCATCGTTGGACGGAAACCCAATTCTGCTGCCATAGTCCATCGGTCGTTGAGCCGGTATTTCACACCGCCGCCGAATGGGATGACCACCGAGCCAAAATCGTACCTTTCGGAGTCTAGATATTCATAGGTGTTACCTTTTACGATGAAATACGAATACCCCAACCCAAAGAAGGCATAGGGAGACCAACGAAACTCGCTACTATACCCCAGGAAATTCAAGAAATTGAATTCCATCACTGCGCTGCCCTCAATTGCTCCACCGCGGAACCTGCTACTCCTGACTAAGGCCACCGTGTCTATAGGCCTTATGCGGTCGTCAGCACTAAAGATGGAGGAACTGATCGCCGCTCGTAAGCTCCACACATTGTCAAAATTTCTCTTGCCAAAGAACGTGCCTTGAAGTCCTATTTGACCTGGGTCAACTTTGCGGATTATATCCCCGGTGTACGTTCCGACGCCGATGCCTCCACCTATCTCATATTGCTGCGCCTTTGCCGGGATCAAATACCCGGCGAAAACAAGGATAAATACAAGTAAGTGTCTGATAATCTTAAAATTGACTTTTTTCAAGACGGTGCAAGTTATGAAGTACCCAACGTTTAAAAAACGACGCCTAGTATTTAACGGGTTAATTAATGTTAAGCTCAAATAGCGCATTTGCTCAATTTCTCATGTCAAAGCCCCAGTTGAGCTTTTGCCGTAGTGTGTCGAAGAAATGGAGGTTGGGCAATTTGATCAATTTTGCCGAAAACAGTTCCTTTTTTACGCTGAGTTTTATTTCCGAGGAAATGGAAGTCGATCTGGAGTCCAGGGAAATCAGGAATTTTTCCGATCTCCCTTCGATCTCAAAGCTGATCTCGCTGTCATCGGAAATGATAATCGGCCTCACATTGAGGTTGTGTGGACTTACCGGTGTGATCACGAAGCTTTTTGCGGCAGGTGTAATCAAGGGGCCTCCGCAACTCAGGGAATAGCCCGTCGATCCAGTTGGTGTGGAGACGATAAGTCCATCTGCCCAATACGAGTTCAAGTATTTGCCATCGATGTAGGTGTGTACCGTGATCATGGAAGAAGTGTCTCGCTTGTGGATGGTGAATTCGTTTAACGCGAAATTTATCCCATTGAAAAGTCTTCGGCTGCATTCCAAGGAAATCAAAGAGCGGGATTCGGTTTGAAAATTTCCAGTTGCGAGATTGTCGATGGCTTCCCCGATGCGGTCTGTGGCAGCCGTCGCGAGGAAGCCCAACCTGCCGGTGTTTAATCCCAGAATGGGAATTTCCAAGGGGCCAATCAGACAAACAGCATCCAGCAAAGTACCGTCTCCTCCGATGGAGATCAGGAAATCCGCTGATTTTAGGTCTCCTTCATTTTCGATGAGCCAATAGGTGAGGCGATTGTTGCCGAGCATCTTGAGTGCTCGATCCATAGGTTCCGTGACCAGAATTTCAAACTGGTGATTTTCAAGTTCTTGGAAGAGACGTTCGACGTGAAAAAGGTACTCTGCCTTGAAAGAAAGAGCGTGCAAGGCTATTTTCATGCCTTAAATATCTAAAAATCTCAGCAAGTTACCGATTCGGTCTTCTTCGCTGCTGATACCGGTTTCTTCCTGATAATGGTCAATAACCCGGTGTCCAAAACGTTCCAAAGTAGCTTTGACGTGGCGAAGTTCTGCTTTGTCGAGTTTCAGGGTAAGCTTGATTTTATCAGGGTCCAGTGGATCATTGGTGATGAATGAACTTAGGATCTTGGTGTTTTCGGATTCAATCAGTCGGGAGATTTCTGACAGGAGGTAGTCTGTCATGTTCATGGAGAGGATCAGCACACTGCCTTGCGACTTGATTGACAGGCTGTCGGCAAAGGCCGCAATGGCATCTTCCATCGTTACTACTCCGAGATAGCTATTCTCGCGATCGAGGACAGCCACGAGATTGGATTGGTTCTCGGAGGCGACTCTCAATACGTCGTAGATGTGTTTGTCCGAATACACCCAGCAAGCACCCGCTTCCAGTTCGATTGATCCGATTAATTGGTTGGTATCGTTATGTTCGAAGATTACCTCATCGCCGATAAAACCCAGGAATCTTCCCTGATCTGAGACGGGCAGGGAGTCCGTTCGGATCTCCTCCATCCAGGACAATGCCATTCCTGCTCGGTCGGTGAGTTTGAGCGGTGGAATCAGACTATTGATGAACTCGTAGGCTTGCATAGAAGAAATTTAGGAAATGAATTCAGAACACAAAACGCTTTTCATAGTAATCTTGTTCCTTTTGGTTGTTTTGGTTCAATTAAATCAAAAAATAGTTAGCGGCGATGCCCAGGACGATACCTGCCAGGATGATCAGGGGCGATGAGATTTTGGTGAATTGCAAGACTCCATAGGTACCGAGAATAAACACAATGTGCAGGGCATTCGCCTCCAAGGGCTCAAAAAGTAGATAAGCGGCCGCAATCAACATCCCGCAGGAGACGGCATTGATTCCCTCCAGCGCGGCTCGAACCGGGCGGTATAACTTCAGCTGATCCCAAAAGCGGATGACGAAGAAAATCAGGAAAATGCCTGGCAGAAATATCCCTGCGGCCGAGATTAATCCCCCAACCAAGAAGCCGGTCAACCCAAACTCCCGCATGGAAAGCGCACCGACATAGGAAGAAATCGAAAAAGTCGGGCCAGGAATGCCTTGGGAAATGGCGTAGCCGGTCAGGAATTCCTCGGAACTCAGGAAATGCTTGAAGTCAACGAACTCGGTGTAGAGATAGGGTACAAGCACTTGGCCGCCGCCAAAGATCAGGCTTCCGTTACGGTAAAAGTTCTCGAAGAGTAGGATGGGTTGGTAGTTGGTGATCGCACCCGCGACAGCCGCCAGGATCAATACTCCCGCCCACAAGTAAAAGTTCGCCCACTTGATGATCAGTTTTTTGTCCTCTTCGGCCTTGGGTTGGTTTTTGTATTTGATAGAGGTGCTGAGTCCTCCCAAGACCAGCATGACCGGAAAGATGTAGGGCGAGCTGTAAAAGAAGGAAACAAAGGCGGAGATCAGCATCAAGATCATCGCTTCGGTGCTATTGACCATCTTGGAGATGGTTTTTTGCGCAGCAAAGATGATAAAGCCAATCGCCATCGGCTGTATAAAACGGGCAAATCCCAAGGCTCCGGGAGTATGTTCCTGCAAAAACTGAATCAACACTGCAGTAGCCGTCATGAGTAGCGTGGCCGGCAATATCCATACAAAGAGCGCAAGATAGGCCAAATTTGGGCCTCCTACTCGAAAGCCTATCGCAGAGATCAATTGTGTGGAAGAGGGCCCTGGAAGGATATTGCAAAGGGCGTTGAGTTCCCATAGCTCATCCTCTGAGATATACGCCCGGTTTTTTACCATCCGCTCCAACAGCATCGCCAAAAATGCCTGCGGCCCTCCAAAAGCGGTGATGGAGAGCGCTAGAACATCTTTTAGGAATACGTAGTATCGGACTTTGCGAACCGACATCTTACTTCTTCAATCCTAATTCGCGCAGTCTTTCATCCAAAAATTCTCCCGCGGTAGCGTCGCTGAATAGCTTGGGATGATTTGCATCGACGCAGCCCGGTAGGCAGGTTAGATCCATTTCAGACCTTGGGTGCATAAAAAACGGGATGGAATACCTGCTCGTATGCATTTTTTCCCTTGGAGGATTGACCACCCGGTGGATCGTAGATTTCAATTTTCCGTTGGTGAGACGCTCCAGCATGTCGCCGACGTTGACGACCAGCTGATCAGGAAGTGCAGTGATCGGGATCCACTTGCCATCTTTCCTCAATACCTGGAGGCCGTCGGCACTCGCTCCCATGAGTAGTGTAATCAGATTGATGTCACCGTGCTCGGCTGCCCGAACTGCATCGGCCGGAACTTCGTCAGGATTTTCGATGGGGAAATAGTGGATCTGGCGCAAGATAGAATTGCCATGCGCGACCTTATCCTCAAAATAATCCTCAGGCAGCTCCAAATTCAGCGCGATGGCGCGAAGCATGGCTTTCCCGGCATTCTCCAAGGTTTGGTAAGCTTCGATGGCATCGTTTTGAAATGCTTTGATTTCCTCCGGCCAGAGGTTTTCCGGATACTCGGCTTTGACCGGATCCGAGTCGGGGATGAATTGCAGCTCTTGACCGACGTGGTAAAACTCCTTTAAGTCACCGGTATTTCGGCCCTTTGCGTGCTCTTTACCCTTGCCGGTATAGCCGCGTTGATACCCGATTTCTGGTTTTTCGTATTGCTTTTTTACTTCATCGGGCAGCGAAAAAAAGTCTTTGATCGATTTATACAGTCGGTCTTGGAGGTCTTTGGAAAGTCCGTGGTTTTTGACCGCCACAAAACCGATGTTTTGATACGCTTCACCCAATTTCTTTACAAATGCGGCTTTCTGCTCCGATGTGCCGGATGTGAAGTCCGCCAGATCCAAGCTTGGGATTTCGTCAAAGAGGATGTCCATTTTGTTTAGGGTTAAGTTTGGTTTACCGGTATATTTCTTCAAAAATAAATATCTTTAGCCTCAATCCGGGTTGCTAAATGAAGAAATTCCTCCTTTTCCCGCTTATAAGTTTTCTGCTTTTAATAGGCTGTTCTGAAGATAGGCGAAAAATCAACGAATCCGTAGTCGATGGATTGCCGGACTCCGTTTCGTCCGATGTCGCGCTGCCCAGAGTTGCCTTTTATCAATACGAAGATTCTGCAGCTTACCCGGACGCGATCCTTGAGCTACATACTCCCTTGGGAAATCAGGTCTTCCGGCCCGGAAAAGTCCCCTTTGAATTCAACAGTAAAAACTTTCCGTTCGACGTAGGTTCGGGCTCGAGTCCAAAACTCTTTATGATCCTCAATGGCGGGGATCCTGTCGGCTATTATTCGCCCATCTTTCAGCGGGAGCTGACAGCTGGAACGTACCGAGTGGTAGGATTTCTGGCTGATGAGGAAGGCCATGCGTTGAAAAGCTTCGGGAATTATGTCGACCGGGATTTTATAGTAGGTGATTCGAGACCCTTTCCATATTCTGCAGAACCTTATTTGGCACTGAACCTGCCCAGGAATGGGCAGACGATTGCGATGGGAGAAGAAATGATCATCGACTTTTTGGTCTTGGGTGGTGATATGAAACTCGACGGGCTCAAGGTTCAGCTCAAGGTCAATGATTACTCGTATGAAATCGACCACATGGCGCCAATTCGATTGACCAATTTGCCAGTCGGCGATTATCAGGTACACGTCAAGCTGGTAGGTTCGAATGGGAAAGAACTCGAAGGACCATTCTCTACGGTCACCAAAACAGTCTATGTCCGATAAGTCCTTATCTTTGGGCTCCAAATCACGATTTCTTCATGCTTTTAGTCAATCAAATCCGGGAAAACTACGCCGGTATGCTAGCCGGTCTGCAAAAGCGAAACATTCACAATGCAGCAAATCTCCTTCTTCAGGTGATTACTTTGGACGACCAACGAAAGTCTACTCAAACTCAACGCGATCAGTACCAGGCTGAAGCAAATATCATTTCGAAGCAAATCGGAATCCTGATGAAGGACGGAAAAGCGCAGGAAGCGATCGCTATCCGAGAGCGAACCAGCGAAATCAAAGAACAGGTAAAAGAGCTGGAGGAACGCCACTCCAAGCTCGAAGACGAGCTCAAAGCCCTCCTCTATACCATTCCCAATGTGCCTCATATCTCAGTCCCGGCTGGGAAAACTCCGGAGGACAACGAGATTGTATTGGAAAATGGAACGATCCCCGCACTTTTCGAAGGCAAACAGCCGCACTGGGAGCTGATCAAAAAATACGATATCATCGACTTTGATCTCGGGGTCAAGATCGCCGGAGCGGGCTTTCCAGTGTATAAAGGAAAAGGCGCCAGACTTCAGCGGGCAATGATCAACTTCTTCCTGGACGAGGCTTTGGCCGCTGGTTTTATCGAAGTACAGCCTCCGATCCTGGTCAATGAGGAGTCAGGCTATGGTACCGGACAATTGCCGGACAAGGAAGGACAGATGTATCATTCGACTGCGGATAATCTATACCTGATTCCCACGGCCGAAGTTCCCATCACCAATATGTACAGGGATGTCATCGTCTCTGAGTCTGATCTACCTATCAAAAATGTAGGCTATACGCCTTGTTTCCGTAGAGAAGCGGGTTCTTGGGGAGCCCACGTAAGGGGACTGAATAGATTGCACCAGTTTGACAAGGTGGAGATCGTGCAGATCACCCATCCTGACAAGTCCTACGAAGCGCTCGAAAGCATGAGTAGCTATGTGCAGGGTCTTTTGCAAAAGCTGGAGTTGCCCTATCGCGTGCTTAGACTTTGTGGGGGAGACATGGGCTTCACCTCAGCCTTGACCTATGATATGGAAGTGTATTCCGCCGCGCAGGAGCGTTGGCTAGAGGTGAGCTCTGTATCGAACTTTGAGACCTACCAGACCAATCGACTGAAGTTGCGGTTCCGCGGCGACGACAAAAAGACTCAATTGGCTCACTCGCTCAATGGTTCGGCTCTAGCACTACCGCGGATTTTGGCTTCCATTCTGGAAAATAACCAAACGCCAGACGGGATTCTGATGCCGAAAGTCCTACATCCGTATCTGGGTTTTGACAGGATCTAAAAACTGCCCAGCCGTCCCGAAACATTCGGGACGGTTTTTTTCTGTCTTTTTTCCGGGTTTTGGCTGAGAAGGAGATGAAAAGCCAAAAGTCATCTAAGGCGCTCAATTCCTTGAGGTTTGGATTTATAGTGAGGTGGCAAATAGCTTTTCAAAATTCCCCATAGAGTAATTCAATAATTAAATTTTTCTTCGGCTAGAGTAAAGTTGTAGATTTTGTTTTTGCCTCAAGGAGTTCATTTTTCGAATTAATGCCCTAGAAAAAGCATTTTTTGGAAAATTTTCTTTTGTTTGTTCATTCTTTAAATATCCTTAAAGAACTTCGTGGTTTTTTATAATTCTGATTCCAGAGCTAGCTTTGTGTTATCAAATTTTCAACAAAACAACGAATCATGGCATTAGTCGGAAAAAAAGCTCCAGCATTTTCAGTAGGAGCGGTAATCAACGGAGAAGAGATCGTCGAAAACTTCAGCTTGGCACAGTACATCGGCCAGAAGAATGTGATCCTTTTCTTCTATCCAAAGGATTTTACGTTTGTTTGCCCTACCGAGCTACATGCTTTCCAAGGCAAATTGGCTGAATTTGAGAAAAGAGATACCGTCGTGATCGGTTGCTCTACGGATACTGAAGAGACTCACCTGGCTTGGTTGATGACTGCGAAAGCAGAAGGCGGCATCGAAGGCGTGACTTATCCAATCTTGGCTGATGCTGCCAAGACCATCTCCTTGAACTACGGAGTACTTGCTGGCGAATATTCTTTCGACGCTGAGACTCGTCTGTGGTCTTTTGCAGGTGCACCTGTGGCTTACAGAGGCACCTTCCTCATCGACAAAGAAGGCATCGTACGTCACGAGTCCATCAACGACCTTCCGTTGGGAAGAAACATCGACGAATACTTGAGAATCGTGGACGCGCAGCTTCACGTGGAGAAGTTTGGCGAAGTATGTCCTGCCAACTGGGAAGAAGGCAAGGAAGCGATGCAGGCAACCAACGAAGGAGTAGCAAACTACCTATCCAATAACTGAACATGATCGAACTGACCGAAGATACCCTGCAGGAGCTGGTGGCGCAGCATGACCAAGTGGTCGTGCAGTACTCTGCCGGCTGGTGTGGCAACTGCCGCATCATGAAGCCTAAGTTCAAAAGACTGGCGAGCGAAAACGCCAACGCAGTCTTTGTCATGGTGGACGCTGAGAAGTTTCCCAATTCCCGGAAATTGGCTCAGGTAAACAACTTGCCGACTTTTGCATCCTTCAAGGGCGGTCAGTTGCTCAATCAGATTCAGACGAACAAAGAAGATCAACTCAAAGCGCTGATTCATGAAGTTGCCGGTAATTAAGACCATACAGCGTTCTTGCACACCCGAGCAGATCGGGACAGCATTGGAAGTTTTAGAAGCTATTTCGGAAGCACCATCACTGAAGGAGCCCGAGATCGACGTGATTGGAGAGCTGATCTCCAATCTCTGCGGAGCGCTAGAAGTGCATGAATTGATCGCCGAGGGAATGTCTGAAAAAGACGCCGGAAACGCCTTTATGAAAAAAGTTCTCGGGTCGATCGACAGATAATTAGTAAGGGTTTATTGTAATGTAAAAAGGAATCTCAATTGGGGTTCCTTTTTTGCTTTTATTCTAAAATCTCCCCAACATGTCGTTGGATGTTTTCGGACATTTTTCCCATCGGAAGATCGTTTTCATCCGTACCAAAAGGCTCTTCGATCTCCTCGGCGATCAGCTCCAGACTGGCCAAAACATAAAATACAAAGCCGACAATCGGCGCAGCAAGATATCCCAAGAGGTAGGCATAGCCAATTGGAAGCGTCAGCGTATAGAGCATGATGAATTTCTTGATGAAGACGCTGTAGCTGTAGGGGATCGGAGTGTTTTTGATCCGCTCGCAGGCTCCGCAAATATCCGTAAAGGCAGACAGCTCTCCGTTCAAGACGATCAACTGATCTCCGGTGATTTTTCCTCCTTGGTAGAGCAGGTTGACTTTTGCAAAGAGGCTTTTGGCAATCTGGTTGGGGACGTGCTTCTCGACATCGACTTTGGCAGGCAACCCTTCGATTTCGCCTTCGTGGAGGCTGTACTGAGTCTGCTTGGATTGCAGATGGTCTTTGAGCGCAAACGCATAGATCGGGATTGCTCTTCTGAAAAATTTACGGATTTCCTCGTCTTTGGAATCCGTGACAGCGGCGATTTTGATGGCTAGATTTCTGCTAGTATTGACCAGCTGACCCCACAGCTTCCGACCCTCCCACCAGCGGTCGTAGGCGGTATTGGTGCGGAACACAAGAAGCATCGAGATCACGAAGCTGAGCAGACTGTGCATCTGAGGCAAATTCTTCACCCAGCTGTCTGCAGTCACTTTGAAATAGTGTAGCTCTGCATACGCCACTCCTAAAGAGTAGACCATGAGCAACAGAATCAGCGGCGCCAGCTTAGAAAGCGTATCAGACTTGGTGATCAAAAAAAGAAACTGCCACCAGTTCTTGTTATCGTAGACCTTCATGAGCTAATATTATTCAGGTTAAAAACAGACTCGGTTTTGAGGTTGAGGGGCTTGAGTTTGTCCCTTGGGAAGGGAGTCTAATTTGCTCCTTCACAAAGCTTTCTGTGAATCTCCAAAACTTGGGGAATGAGCAATTTGTTATCCGTGTTTTTAATGACAAAATCAGCCAATTCGTTTTTTTCCTCATCGGGCATCTGTTGATCGATGATCTGATTGACCTGCGTCTCGTCGCGGTGGGGATCTCGCATCAGGGTACGTGCGACGCGGATTTTCAGGGGAGAACTCACATTGATGACCTTGTCCAGTTCTCTGACTGCTCCGGTTTCAAAAAGCAATGCCGCTTCCTTGAGAAGGTAAGGGCTTGTTTGATTTTCAGCCCATGCTCTGAAATCTCGACCTACTGCCGGATGAACCAGCGCGTTGATTTGCGTTACTTTCGATCGATCTGAGAAGGCATTTTCTGCCAAAAAAGCCCGGTTAACCGCCCCGTCGGGTAGATAGCTCTCTTCTCCAAAAACGGTGCTGATCTGGCTTTTCAATTCCGAATCGTTGGCCATAAGCCATTTGGCGCGGTCGTCGGAAGAATATACCGGAATACCCAAAAGCCGAAAGATCTTGGCTACGGTCGACTTGCCGGAACCGATTCCTCCGGTGATGCCGACCCAAAGGGGGCGGGAATTACTCATACTTCAGTCGGACAAATGATGGTTCGACCCTCATCTCCTTGATGTAACTGGGATTGGGTTTCACCGTGATGGCGATGGTGCTGTCCTTCCTGTTTCTTTTGCTGTAGTCCAGGATAGCCTCAAATTCCATGTCTTTCAGTTCGGTCACTTTACTCCCATCGATCAGGTAGGTGATCAGAGGGGTGATTTCTTCATCTTCAAGAACCACAGAATTTGGGAAGTTGACCTTTTTCAACTTGAGCCGTTTGTTTCCTTCGAGGTATTGGATGACGGAGAAATTTACTTCGATGTCTTCGTGCTCGAGCGAAACAAAGTCCTTGAGTTCTTCGTCGATTTCAAGCGACACGGATTTGCTGAAGTTCTGGCTGATCCGGCTTTCGCTGAGCGAAATCAAGAACTTTCCGTCAAATGTTTCGAGAATCGAGGAAGGGCCTTTGACTGATACTTTGGCTGGATTAAAGAGGACGGGCCCTTCAATTTCCACATTCTTTGCAAGGGAAAATCCTGTCGTATCCAATACCGGTTCCAATTCTAGAATTTCGATTGGATCAATATGGTAGCGAATCGAGTCCCTAAGCATCCCGATCAGGGTAGTCGGGGTGATAAAATCACCCAAGGGTCTTTTCAGGTCGGAGGTGAGGATAAAGCTTTTGGTAGCGGGCTCAGCGAGATTGATTACGAAAGGAGTCTCGTTGAGTTTGAAATATTTGCGCAGCAGATCCCAGCCGTTTCCGGAGATTTGAATGGGGACGCTCTCGGGAAGGGGCTGCACAGCCATGTACTCGTCCTGATCAAAATCCCACTGGATAGGATAATCGACAATAGTGTTATAGTTGTCCTTATTCAGGGCATTTAAAATCCAAAAAGTGGTAGCCGCTGCGATGCAGAGGACTACCACTTTCAGATTGGAGAGTTTTCTGGAAGAAATCCATCCTGAGGATTTTTTATGTTCCGGCAAAGCTCAATTTATTTTGTAGGTGTAGATTTCTTTGAGAAATCAAGAGAGATGGCTGATTTTTCGACTTTCACTTTGAGGCCACGATCCAGTTCGAGCTGTACGGTATCTCCGTCCACGCTATAGACTTTGCCATGAAGGCCTCCGATGGTGACGACATCGTCTCCTTTTTTGATATCCTCAATGAATTTTTTGGTGTCTTTTTGTTTTTTCTGCTGCGGTCTGATCATGAAGAAGTACATGATTAGGATAATCGAACCGAATAGAAATACCTGTCCAAGAATCCCCCCGCCACCAGCTGCGGCCTGTGCTAATACTGTATTAATCATAATTATCGCTTCAATGGACCAGCAGGAGCTGCAGCACCGGCCAATTTAGGAGTTACGGAACCCTTCATTCTCAGACGGGTCACTGTTGGGTTGGTGTTAGCCTGAATAGTAACGGTAGGAGCCTGGGCACCGGATTTCGCAGTGGAGTTGAACACTACCTTTACCATTCCTTTTTCTCCAGGATTAACCGGAGTTTTTGTCCAGTCAGGACTGGTACATCCACAAGAAGCGGTGATGTTGGAGATAACCAAGGGAGCTTGGCCGTTGTTGGTGAAGTTGAAGACGTGCTCGACTACCTTGCCTTCATTGATTGTTCCGAAATCGTACTCCATCTCTGTAAACTCAAATAGACCCAAAGTACTTGGATCGGCATCAGTCGCAGATTGGGCGTTGACTGGAGTGACCGCAGTGTTGCTGGTTTCTATTTGAGCGATTTTGTCCTCTAAAGCTTTGATTTTAGCAGCCTGGTCATCCTTTTGGGCACAGGAGCTTGCCAATACCAAAACCAATGCGAATACGCTAAGCAATTTGGTTTTCATCTTAATTATTACCTTGGTTAATTTGATCGATTAATTTGTTGACATCATTGAGCAGGTTTTCTGCTTTGTTTTTAGCTTCGGTGATTACCCGCTTTCCTTCGGTTTTTGCCTCGTTGAGGTGAAGTTCTTTTCCTTCCACCAGCTCCTCGATGAGCTCTTCCAATTCTTTCTTGTACTTGGAAAGCTTAAATGTAAGTCTGTCGCGTGTGTTTGCCCCTGTGTCCGGCGCAAACAAGATGCCCAACGCTGCGCCTACTCCGGCGCCGAGTGCAAACGCAAATAGGGTATTGCTGCTCTTGCTCATAGTTGTATTATTTGTTGTCCAATAGTCCTCGACCACTCTTACGAATTTGGCCGCTGTCGGTTAGTTCTTTGGCCAAAACATCCAACAATCCGTTCACAAATTGCTTGCTCTTTGGAGTGCTGTAGGTTTTGGAGATGTCAATATACTCATTGATACTGACTTTCACCGGGATGCTAGGGAAATGCTTCATCTCTGCGATGGCCATCGAAATGATGATCTTATCTGTGAATGCCAATCGATCAATGTCCCAGTTTTTGGTTTTTTGGGCGATGAGGGACTTGCTCAGTCCGCCATTTTCGATGGTGAAGTTAAAGATATTTTGAAAAAACTCTTTATCCTCATCCCAGTTGATAGCGATCTCAGGTAGCTGATCGCCTTCGGAATCTTCGGATCCTGAAGCATTTTTCAACACCTTGGAGGCGAGGCTTCTGACCACAGACTTGTTTTCTGTCCAGTTCAGATCTTTTTCAGAAAAGTAAGCCAAGATGACTTCGTTTTTAAATATTATTTTTTTCAAAAGATCATCCGCAACTTCAAAATCCTGCTCAAGTGTCGGCTCGGCGATCTTAAGGTATTCCTGATAAGGCTCAGAGGGCTTGATGTATTCCCTAAACCACTCTCGGATTTCCAATTCGAGGTCGTCGAGTGTCACGTTGTTCCTTGCAATCGCCGCTCGGTAGAGCTGTGATTCCCGGATGTTTTGAAGAACTTTATTTTTGGCGAGATTGAGTTCGTTGGTAAAGGCGATCGGACTGTCTCCTGCGAGTCTTTTCTTTTTTTCGATGTCTTTTTCTACATGCTTCGCAAAAGCCTGGAGTAACTCTATCGCCAGCAAGTAGAGCTGTGGGATTCGCTCTGCTGAGGTGATCATGTTTCTCAACATAAAGTCATGATCTTTCTCGTTGGCCGAACGGAATTGTCTTAGCGCCTGAAGTACGACCTGCTTGATCTTAGGTTTGGCCTCGGAGGATTTCAGTATGCTTTCGTTCTCAAGATTTTGATCAAACAGTTTAACGGCCTCGTCGGCATCCCTGGTGAGTGCTGGTTTATCCTGCACTTCCATACTATTAAGATCTGGCAAAAAAGACTCTCTGATGAAGTCTCTGGCGATATTGAGATTAGATCCCTTGCATTGTTCAAAAGCATAGAGATTCTGAAATGCCTTGACTCTGAGAATTCTTCTGTTTAGCATATAGGTTGTAAAAGAGTCGTAAATATAGGGAATTTGGATGGGGTATAGCCACCGGAACGGTGACAAAAAAACCACCGGAAGGGGACCGCCGGTGGTTTTGGAGATGCTGGAGTTCGCGGTTAGAAGGGAAGCTTTACTTTTCCAATAGCCTCTATTCTCGCTTTAGCTACTTCGATGGCAGCCTGTTGCGCCGGAATATTTTCTTTTTCGGATTTTTCCAAGATGGTGAGACAGGTATCGTAGATCTTCTCTGTTTGGGAGAAAACGGTTTCTTTGTGGTAGTCTCCAAAGTATTCTGCGCCGACATTGATCACACCGCCTGCATTAATCAGAAAGTCTGGCGCGTAGACGATGCCTTTTTCCATCAGGATTTTCCCATGTTTGGCTTCATCTTTCAATTGGTTATTAGCACCGCCCGCAATTACCGCACATTTAAGCCGTTCGATGGTTTCGTCATTGATCGTAGCGCCTAGGGCGCAGGGGGCATAGATGTCCATCGGTAAGTCATAGATCACATTGGGGTCGACGACCGTAGCTCCCGTTGCTTTGGAGATCTCCGTTAGTTTGTCTTCGAAAATGTCCGTGATGAGGATCTCTGCACCTTCCTTCACCAAGTAGTCGATCAGGTATTTTCCGACTTGACCTACACCTTGAACCCCTATTTTTTTGCCGTTGAGGGAGTCAGATCCGAATGCTTTCTTCGCTGCGGCTTTGATCCCCATGTATACCCCAAATGCGGTGACTGGAGATGGGTCGCCGGCGCCGCCTTTGATCTGAGGAAGCCCGGTCACATGGCGGGATTCCATGGCGATGTATTCCATATCCGAAGTCTTCATGTTCACGTCCTCGGCAGTTACATATCTACCTCCTAGACTTTCTACAAATCGCCCGAATCTTCTGAGAAAAGCCTCATTTTTCAGTTTTGGGTCGCCGATGATCACCGCCTTGCCCCCTCCGAGATTGAGTCCGGCCAGGGAGTTTTTGAAGGTCATCCCTCTGGAGAGTCTCAAAACGTCCGTGATAGCTTCCGCTTCGGATGCATAAGGCCACATTCTGGTTCCGCCGAGGGCAGGACCAAGGGTCGTGTTATGAATTCCAATGAGGGCCTTTAGGCCAGTTGCCTGGTCATGACATACCACGAGCTGCTCATGATCCATGGTGCTGATCTGTCCAAATATGGATCCTTCCCGTACGCCTTCGGTTGCATTAATCTCTAACATGTGAACTTAGCTTTTTAGAATATGTTATATTTGGGTTGTTGCCTCCGAAAAAGGCTGATACAAAATTAAATACTTTTATCAGCCTACAAAGGAATTGCTTCAGTAGTTTCTGTAACTCAATATTCAAATTTAAAATTTTTATTTGGTGAAGTCGCTTTGGAGAATCAATAAGTATCTGTATAAATACAAGGGGTTGTTGCTGTTGGGGATACTTTTTACGGTGATCTCAAACATCTTCGTAATTATCCCCGCACAACTTGTAAGAATCGCGATAGATTATGTGGTAGAGAGTTTTGCGCTTTATCGCCCGTTAATGGCTGGCGGAATGGGAGATACGGCTCGGGAAATTTTTTTAGAATACGTCTTCATCTTCGGGATTTTGATCTTGGTGATGGCATTATTAAGAGGTTTTTTCCTCTTTCTTGTCCGGCAAACTATCATCATCATGTCAAGAAGGGTGGAGTTTGATATGAAGAATGAGATCTTCGAACACTATCAAAACCTTCCGCTGAGCTTTTACCGAAAAAACAGCACTGGCGATCTCATGGCGCGAATCACCGAAGACGTCAGCCGGGTGAGGATGTATCTTGGTCCAGCGATCATGTATGGGGTAAGTTTGCTGACGCTCTTTCCGATGGTGATTTTTTATATGATTTCGGTCAATCCGGAGCTGACACTCTACTCGCTTTTACCGCTGCCGATCCTCTCAGTCAGCATTTATTTTGTCAACAACCTGATCAACGAACGATCGGAGAAGATTCAGCGAAGCCTTTCTCAGTTGAGTACCTTTGTACAGGAAGCATTTTCAGGGATTCGAGTGTTGAAGGCCTTTGTGCGGGAAGAAGACTCGGCTAGAGAATTTGCCATTGCCAGTGAAGAATACAAAGATAAGTCCATCGAATTGACTCGCGTGAATGCCTTGTTTTTCCCGTTGATCATGGCATTGGTGGGTATCTCGACCATAATCACGGTATATGTCGGGGGCGTCATGGTAATCGAGGGAGAAATTGGGTATGGGGTCATTGCAGAATTCATTCTGTACGTGAACATCCTGACCTGGCCAGTGACTTCATTGGGTTGGGTGACCAGTATCGTGCAGCGTGCTGCTGCCTCGCAGACCAGAATCAACGAATTTTTGGACATCCAAAGTGATCTGATCAGCGCCGAAAACTTGGTGGCTGATTTTCAGGGAGGAATCCAGGTGAAGGACTTGACTTTCGTGTATCCCGATTCGGGGATCAAAGCGTTGGACCAGGTTTCTTTTGAAATCAAAGCTGGGCAAACACTGGGAATCATCGGGACGACCGGATCTGGAAAATCCACGATCGCAAATCTGCTGATGCGGATGTATGACCCAACTTCCGGACAATTGCAGATCGATGGGATTGATATCCGGCGTTTTGATATTTCCAGTTTGAGAAAGCAGATCGGGTTTGTGCCACAGGACGTGTTCCTGTTTTCTGATACGATTTCCAACAACATCGCTTTTGGTCTAGATCGCGCTGATCAGGCTCTGATCGAGCGTGCTGCCAAGGATGCTGATGTGTACCAAAATATCGTGGATTTCCCGAAGGGTTTTGAAACGATGCTGGGTGAGCGGGGGATCACGCTCTCAGGTGGACAAAAGCAAAGGGTGTCAATCGCAAGAGCCATAGCAAAGGAACCACGGATACTGATCCTGGACGATTGCCTCTCCGCAGTCGATACGAAAACGGAGAATTCCATCTTGACTGCTCTCAAGCGGATCATGGAAAACCGTACCTCTGTGATCATTTCCCACCGTGTTTCTTCTGCAAAATTAGCTGACCATATTATTGTTTTGGCCGACGGTAAGATCATTGAGCGGGGGGATCATGATACGCTGATGGATCAAAAGGGTGTTTACGCAGAACTTTACGAAAAACAGACGCAATCCGGGGAAGCCATCGAGGGCTGAATTTTGGCGAAGCGTACTGGTTTTCAAGATTTTCTCCTAACTTGATTCTATAACAGATCACTTTTGGCCATGACAAAGAAAAAATCTACCACCCAAGATATCGAGGAAGTCCTCAAGGAAATCGGTACTAAAATCGAGGAGTTGATACAAAAAGGAGCTGAGGCTGGCGCTGAAGTAAAGGACGATATTGAGCAAAAAATCAAGGATCTAAAGGAGAACAAGACGAGTCTGGAGGAAGAGCTTCGCAAAGGAAAGGAACTTCTGGCGAAGGAGTTCAAAGAAAAGAAAGCAGAAATGGATCCCAAATTGAAAGAGTCGAAAGGATTTTTGAAGGAAGGCTTTCGTCAACTCGGTTTGGCTTTCAAAGCCTTGTTTGGCAAGAAATCTGCCTAGATCATTTCTAATCTGGTAGTAAAATAAAACAAGTGGACCTACCTGGTTGGAAAATAAATCCACTGTTGAAAGTCATTTTTTTTTCAAAAAAAAGCCCCAAATCGGCATTCAGCTTATTTGGGGCTTTTTTAGTAAAAGTGGCTTTGACTTTAGTTTCCTTGTAGGACGTCGCATCTGTCATAGGTCGGGTCGATGTCGATAAACACATCCTCCTTGGCGGTGACAAACCACTTACCTAGGATTTCATCCTCTTTTCTACGAAGTGCGGCCGCTTTCATTTTTTCATAGTCATCTTCCAAATTCGCCCGGTGAGCGGGGTATTTTGCGTGATAATATAGGATTCTCACTTTGGTGCCTTCACGTGGATCTTCGAAACGGATCGGCTTGGTGATATTTCCCACCGCCATGGTGTCGATGGTGAAGTATAGCACAGGATCCTCGAGCGTTCTTAGAGACAGTCGATTTGAGTTGTTGGAAGGATCCGTGAAGTAGCCTCCATTGTCAGAAGTTGTTCTGTCTTCTGAATACTCTTTTGCAGCTTTGGCAAAGGTGATTTTGTTGTTTTCAATCTCTTTTCTCAAGCTGTCTAGGTAGCGCTCGGCTTTGAGGATGTCCTCTTCTCCGGCTTTTGGGATACGGAGAATATGGCGGGTATTGTAAGTAGTTCCTTTGATTTCCAGCAACTGGATCATGTGAAAACCGAACTGGGTTTCGACAGGATCACTGATTTCTCCCTGTCTCAGCCCCAAAGCCGTGGATTCATATTCTGGGGCTAATTCGCCTCTGCGGAAGAAACCTAGGTCACCACCCTGGGCGCCAGACCCCGGGTCTTCAGAGTATCGCTTGGCCAAGTCGGCAAAGTCCGCTTTGCCGTCCAATATATCCTGCTTGAATTGGGTGAGCTGGGTGACTATTTCATCCCTAACTTTCGGGTTTACTTCCGGCTTTTTGACGATCTGACCTACGGTGGCCTCAGAGGTGAATAGCGGCAGGGAATCGGCAGGGATGCTGTTGAAGAATGCCCGCACATCCGCTGGAGAGACGGTCAGCCCTTCGGTAATTTTTGAACGCATTTTTGAAACGATCATCTGCTCGCGGATCACGTCTTCGAGCTCAGCTTTCAGCTGTTCGGCCGTTTTGCCATAGACTTGGACGAGCATGCTTTCATCTCCTCCAAATTGCTGCATTACTGCGCTGAATCGGTTTTCGGTTTGCAGCATCACTTCGGCGTCAGTCACCATGACCGAGTCGATCTCCGCTTTGGCAACCATAAGCTTGTTGATCATGAGACTTTCGAAGACATCGCAGCGATTGGGCGATTCCATCCCCTGCTGAGCCTGAGCGAGAGCTTCTATATAGGTTTGCTGGACTTCGGACTCTAGGATAATGTTGTTGTCTACCTTGGCGACGATTTTATCCAACACCTGGCCTGATGGCGGTGTTTCCTGAGCATAGATCTGAGTCAGGGCCATCGCACCAAAAAGGCTGAGAAGAAGTCGGTTTAGAAATTTCATGTGATTTGGTAAGCATTTTCCCGCGGTCGGGATGAATTGTTTATTGATTCAAAACCAGAAATGTCTCCTCTTTGATTCTAGGATTGATCTGGATGGGGTATTTTGTTTTCAGCAAATCGATCAGCGTTTTGTCGAGATGATCCTGGTAGTCGCGAATGACCAAGCCTCGGGATTCTTCAAATTTCCGGGGTCCAGCTGGAATCTTTTGTCCGGTCACGACTAAATACAAAGCACCATCTACCTCGATTTCCTGATAGGACTTCTGCGTATCGATTTTTGACAGGACAGGATGCTCTTCGTATTCGTAAGTTCCTGATTCGGTATGGTATGCTAGCGTTGCATTGGCCTTGTAGTCGGATTCAAATTCTTGGATCAAAGCTTGATTGTAGCCATTTCCTTGAAGCGCTTTTCGCGCATTCTCAGCCTGCGCTGGATCGAGCACTTTGACGATGAACGCTTCGATACGGTTACTCCACTGGTAGCGATCTATATTTTTTCGGTAAAATTCGGCTTGGCCAAGGGAATCTGAAATGCCCTTCTCCCAAACCTCCTGATTCATCAAAGAAAACAGTAGAATTCCGTCCCGGTATTCCTTAAGCAGCATTTGGTATTCTTTGTTGTTGGATTCGATGTCCTTTTCCTCGGTGGTGCTGAGAGTTTTAGATACGAAGCGATCAAACCAAATGTCAAACGTACCGCCTTTTAATTTAGGACTGATCTCCTCACCGTCCATGTATGCGGTCAGATCTGACATGAGGTAGGTCTTACCTTGAATATTAAATAGAGGTGATTTGTCTAGCGATTGGCTACGTACCGTCGTCGTGAATTCCGGTTTTGCGATGGGGTTGAGTGTTTCGGCCAGAGAATTGACGGAGGCTTCATTTTCTGAATACCCATAGCGGGCTTTCTGGATAGCTACGACCTGTGAGTTAATCATTCCCGAGCGGGAGTCCCTCAGAATCTTGGATCGAATGGACTCTTCCATTTCTTCGAAGGAAGCAATGGGTTTTTTCTCCTCTAGTCGCAGGATGTGATATCCATACTGCGTCTTGAGTGGAGGAGAAATTTCACCAAACTCAGATAGCGAGAATGCGCCCATCTCGAATTCGGGAATCATGCTGCCGACCCCAAACCAAGGAAGGAGGCCGCCGCGTTGACTAGTGGCAGGATCTTCGGAATATGTTTTTACGATGTCTTCCCAGACCGTATTTTCTTTTTGAATTTCAGTATAGATATCAGCGATTTTTCTTCGCGCATTTTCTTCCTGCGTGGGATTATTAGCGTCAAAACGTACCAAAATATGGGACACCCTCACCTGACCTGGGTTTGGCTGGCGGTCTTGCACTTTGATGATGTGGTATCCGAAATTGGTTAGGACCGGATCAGAAACCTGTCCAGCCTGAAGCGTATATGCTGCGTCCTCAAAGGGTTGAACCATCTGCAGTCCAGTGAAATAGCCCAAATCGCCTTTGTTGACCTTGGCAGATGGATCATCCGAATACTGCACAGCGAGCTCGTTGATGTCTCCGCCGTTTTCGATTTCGCCTTTTACCTTGAGAGCCATCTTCAGCACGATCAGGCTGTCTTCAGTGCTGGCATTCGGGGGGAACTGGAAAAGAATGTGACTCGCGCGCACCACTTCCTGCATTCTCGAATACGCTTTTCTCAGCTCACCTTCCTCCAAAGAGTTTTTGATCAAGTAGGGATAAATGAGCGATTCCTTGAAAGAAGCGAATTCTCTGGCAAACTCATCAGTGTCCTCAAGGCCCCTTGCTTCGGCTTCTTTGACCTTCAACTTGTAATTGATGAACAATTCCAAGTTTTCCTCAAATTCTTCCCGGCTGACGCCTGGAGTCTGAGTATCTGTACCTTTTCCTTTAGAGATGAGATATATGAGTTCATCCTTGTCCACAGGAGTTCCTCCCACGGTCAGCAGGGCATCTGTGGAGGTCTGTGCTAGGGCCGTCAGGGGCAGAATTAGCAGGTATGCAACTTGAAGGGTGATTACAAATGCCGAAACGGTTCGGTGCTTCATGTAATGGATAGCCGATTTAAAATGCAATGTTACAAATTTATCAGTAATTCGGGGTGAATGCCTTTCGTAAGCATCATTTAACCAAAATTAGGATCGAAACCATTTGATCAAGCGGCAGGTGTTGGTACCGTCTTTTGACTCAAATTCGATCTCGTCCATAATCTTCTTAACCAAAATGATGCCTAAGCCACCCTTACGCTTTTGCAACATGACCTTTTTCAGGTCTGGCACCTCGTAATCGAGAATGTTAAACGCTTCGCCTTGGTCAGAAATTTCAAAAATTAACTTTTCATGGGAATCTCTGATCTCCAGCTGGATGATGTCCATGGGATTGCAGCGATGGGAGTGGATGATCAGGTTTGCACAGACTTCTTCCACGGCCAAGGTCACTTGGTGTTTTTCGATTTCGTCCAGAGTCGCTGCTCCCAGCGCATGCTGGAGGAAGGCTCTCAATTCCGAAAGTGCCGAGGTTTGGCAGGATAGGTCTAGTCTGTACTTCATTTATTATGCGGCGAATGCGGCTTCTCGGTCAGGATAAATCGGAATTAACTGATCCAGTCCGAGAATCCGGAATACTTCAAATACTCGGGGCACGAGTTCGCAAATTTTCATGCTGATGCCCTGATCCTGAAAATCCTCCAGATACGACATGAATACGCCCAATCCAGCCGAAGAGATGTACTCTAGATTTTTGCCGTCGATCAGGAGGGATTTGCAGCCAGCTGCAATTATTTCCTGGATGGCTTCGTCCAGGATGACGGAGTTGCTGGCGTCCACTTCTCCGTAAAGACTCAGGATTTCGGTTGCGTTGATTTTTGTTTTTTCCAGGCGGAGCATGGCTTACGGATTCTTTTTGCTAAATGTTTTGAGTTGCAGGATTTTGGAACTTCACGACCATCATCGAGTAGTCGTCTTCGATCATGCCGTCACCACCTACAAAGACGTGAAGGGAGTCGATAAGTTGGTCTTGAATTTCTTTTGGGCTTTTGTCATGGTGAATTTCAACCAAACTTCGGATTCGCTCAAAGCCGAATTGTTGATCCTGAGGGTTTTTGGCTTCCACGATTCCATCGGTGATCAGTACCAGCACGTCTCCGGGGGCATAGGAAAATGTATCTTCCCGAACGTGTTTTTCATACTGCTTGTTTCTCAATATGCCCAGGCCCAACCCGTCGAAGAACAAATACTCAGACTTTTCCTCTTGGGCCCTGTAGCGTAAGGTGGGCACATGGCCGGCTCGGGAATGACAAATTTGCCGCTCGGAGGTATTGATCAGGAAAATCGACGCGGTGATGAAATGGTTCCGTTCCAAGCATTTGCTCAGGGCCGAGTTTGCCCGAATCATGAATTCCGAAGGACTCAGGTTGAGCTGAATCAAACTTTGGAAGACTCCTTTCATCTGCGCCATGTGAAAGGCCGCGGACGTTCCCTTGCCGGAGACGTCCCCGATTATGAGCACGAAGCGATTTTCGTCGAGCTGATAGGTGTCGTAATAGTCTCCTCCGACTTCATCGGCGGCATTGGAAAAGGCGCAAATGTCGAACGCATCGGGATGGTCGAGTTTTGAGGGGAGCAGGGCTTTTTGTACCCGCTGGGCGATTTTCAGTTCTTCTTGGTAACGCTCGTTTTGGATGGCTTGGTTCAACAGTCGGTGATTTTCTACCGATATGCACGCCTGACGGGCAAAGGTGCTGATGATGCTGACCATCTCCTTGTTGAATCCGTCCCGCACTTCCTTACAGAGTACCATGCGCCCGATCGCTACTTTATTGATCACCAAGGGGATAAGCAATGTGGACTCATATTGTGGATGATCGAGTCGCACTAGCAAAGGTTGGAGGGTTTCCGGCCGATCGGTGGAGGCCCAGTCGATTGCGGACTTTTGGTTTTTGATCAGTTCTGAGAGATCCGACTTGGTGGACTCGTCCAAAAATCTCAGCTGATTGATTCCTTCACTTTTTGTGTTTGCATTGATTTCTATCCAAGCCCCGTCCGCATAGGATGCGCTCATGCAACTATCCAGCAGAATGTCGAGCACCTGCTCTTCGTTGTCCTCCGGCTGAATAGACTGGCTCAACCGCTGGAAATTGATCGCTTCGGTTAACTTTTGCTCAAAAACCGACGATGTCGGCAGGTTAAATAGCGTGACCAAAAAGCTGAAAATCGCATAGGTGAAGATGAAGGCAAACAAGGCCATCAAAAACAGATTGTCTGTCAGATTAACCTGATAGGGCTCGGCGGCACTGTAGGCAAGCATCTGCCGAAACAGGTATCCGGTGCAGAGTAGGATAATGAAAAGAAACAGTAGGGACTTCCATTTTTCCTTGAATGTCAAATACGGTATCCACTTTAGATTGCCGGAGAGGACGATCGTAATCACAAACAGGATAACCATCGCAAAGAGGAAGCTATAGTCGAGGTTGTTTTTGTTGAAAAAAACAAAAAACATCGCAAGGAGCATGGCAAATTCGAAGGTCTGCCATTGTTTGACGACTTGCTTATTTTTCTGGTACAGGATAAGATGCTTCCAAAGCAGAGCAGAAGAAATCAAGAAGATCGACGTCAGAGCAAAGTTGACGTGGTAAAAAAAGTTTCTGAGAAATGGCTCCGTGGCAAGCTTACTGTCGCCCAGTGAAAGATAAAAAAGCTCGGTGAGCAGGGTCATGCCTGTGGCAAAAATTCCTGTGGACGCTGCTCTCCAAAGCAGGCTCAGGAAATCACCCTGTATGTTTTTTCCAACGGAATAATTGTAAAACCCATATACAGTGAAGAAAAAGAGAATCTCCAGAATCCAGGTGATTTCGTCTGAAATGCCGGAATTCATGTCGTTGATCAGTCCAAATAACCTGACCAAATCCACAAACAGCAATGCCAGCCACACCAGAATGGCGAGGAGCAAACTGAGCTTGCCGATATGAATGGAGGGTAGCTTAATCATCCGAACGATTTCGCAATAATACTGAAACTGAGCTAATCCTAGTTAAAATCGGGACGTTCAGTCAGTTTCGGCTCGTTAAAAATTATAAAGTAAAGATCAAAGGCAGATCAGTTCTTCCACGACACCCTTGCCGACTTTTTCCTCGATCAGCAGCAAAACCTTGGAGCGGTTGAGCATCAGTTCTTTCTTGATCGGACCGGAGCTGAGTTTTACAAAAAGCTTCTTATCCTTTATAAAAACAGAAGAGGTCCGATCGGAAATTGTCCTGCCGACGATTTCACCCCAGCTGCCGATCAGTTGCTTTTCTTTGAACTTGTCCTCTAGCCGGTAGGCTTTTAGGAGTTCGTTGAAAGCCTCCTCAAGCGGTGTGGCTTCTTTTTTTCTACCAGGATATGGGTTGTAACTCATGGATTCAAATGAACAATTCGGCTGCGATACTGTCTGCCAGTAGCATGCCCCTTTTGGTCAAAGATAGGGTTTTACCGTCCCAGATCAGCCAACCCTGAGTTTCTAATTTTTGGACGATGGCGGATTTGGTATCCAGAAGCGCCAGCCCAAAATCCTCCTGAAGCGAGGCCGGCGACAGCCCCCAGATTGTCCGCAGTCCGGTCAAAATCCGATCGTTGACTTGGTCATCTAAGGTCAATACTTCTGTCACAAAAGGAGCTTTGTTAAGTTCCAATGAGTTGATGTATCCGGAATTGCTGGAGGGATTGGCCCCGCGATCTTTGCCGTCAAAGGAATGCGCGCTCGGACCGAGACCCAAGTACGGCACCCCTCGCCAGTAGCTGGTGTTGTGAAGGGCAAATTGCCCGGGCTTTCCGAAATTGGAAATCTCGTATTGGACGTAGCCTGCTTTGTTAGATTGCTCCTGCAGCCATTCAAACTGTTCAGCGACAAAATCCTCGTCAGCAGGCTGGAATCTCCCTTTTTCAGTCCATTTTCCCAAGGCGGTATTTGGCTCGACCGTGAGCGAATAGGCAGAGATATGGCCAGGATCCTGGCGCAGTGCCTCGTCGAGGTCTTTTTTCCATATCGAATGGTCGGAATGAGGAAAGCCATAAATCAGGTCGATGGAAAATTTTTCGAAGCCCGCTTTTCTACCCAAAGAAATCGCTTTCAAGGCTTCTTTGGCCGAATGAGCGCGATTGTAAAACCGCAGCACTTCCTCTTGAAAACTTTGGATGCCCAGACTCAACCGATCTATACCCAGAGATTTCCAAATCTTAAGATTTTCCTCCGAGAGATCATCAGGATTGGCTTCCAAAGTGACTTCAGACAATGCCAAGGTGAAGCTTTCCTGGAGCTTTTGGAACAAAAAATCCAAATGCTTCTCCGAAAGAAGTGAAGGGGTACCGCCTCCGAAATAGACCGTCTCTACAGCACGGTTTTGTAGGAAATTCTTTCGCAGTTCGATTTCTCTTCCAATCGTCGCAACCATTTGATCGATGCGGCCTAGGTTGGTGCTAAAGTGGAAGTCGCAATAGTGGCATGCCTGCCTGCAAAATGGAATGTGGATGTAGATACCTGCCAAGTGAATTCAATTATCTTGCGAAGATAATCAATCCCGAATTGTGTCTTGAAGTCCCGGTTGTTGACGGTTTTCCTTTTTCTGTTTTTTGGACAGGCCGTGTGCCTGGGGCAGCAGGTTTTTAGGGTAGGATGGGAAGCTTCGGATGGTGTAAGTAAGCAGGAAATCCGCGATTTTGCCGAAAGACAGCCTGCGTTACTTTTGAGCGATTCCGTAGCTCGCCATTTCCGTAGTCAGGGGTTTTTGGAAGGGTATTTTAGGGAGGAAATCAACGACGACACGCTGGCTTTCACTTGGGAGGCCGGGAGGCTTTTTCACTGGGAGAAAATCGATACAGGCATCGTGCCAGCGACTATTCTGGACCAAATCGGATCTCCCGAAAAAAGTTATACGGGTCCTTACCGCTGGATCGAGCAAGTGCTGGAGCTTGCGGAAAATTCCGGCTACCCCTTTGCAGAAATGAAGCTTGATAGCCTTGAAGTCAGTGATCATATGCTGTCAGGGCGGATGGTCTATAGTTCCGGCCCATACATCACTTGGGACAGTCTGGAGGTGAGTGGAGAAAGTAAATCCAAGGCGAGCTACCTTCAGCAGCTATCTGGTTTATGTCCTGGCGAACCCTTTTCCCAGCAGCACTTGGCCAAGGCCACGAAAACGCTCCGAAAGTCACCGTACTTTATGGTGGTAGGCGCTCCGGAGTTGGCTTTCCAAACCCAACAGGCAAGGCCGATCTTCACGATCCAAGATCGAAGAGTCAATGTTTTTGACGGCGTGATTGGAATATTACCCAATGAAAATGAGACTGGGAAGGTGTTGATCACCGGTGAAGTTGACCTGCAATTATATCATTTAGCTGGAAAAGGCCGAGATTTTTCGCTGCAATGGCAGCGGTTGAATGTCCAGTCCCAATCCCTGGAGATAAGCGCAAAAGAAGCCTTTGTATTTCGATCGCCCCTGGATCTTGAGGTAGGATTTTCGCTGCTCAAGCAGGATTCTACTTTTGTAAACCGGACTTTTGAGCTGGATTTTGGGTATCAGGTATCCGATGATGCCTACCTGAATTTCTTCACGAAGAGACAGGCAGGAGATCTGATCTCCACTGAGGATATTGATCATGCACAGACTTTGCCTGCAGCAATCGACTTTCGATGGAATCAATACGGAATAGGGATTGATTGGGATAGGCTGGATTCTCCGGTTTCTACGCGGCGAGGGGCAAGGATTCAGGGGCAATTTTCGCTTGGGAATAAAAAGATAATCGAAAATACTGGCCTGCCAGAAGAAGTCTATGCCAACCTAGATGAATCGTCACCGCAATATCAGGGGTGGTTTTCCGGAGAGCAGCACATTTATATCAAGCCCGCTTGGGGGATGTGGGTGCGCGGAGTTGGGGGGCTTCTGGAAAATGAGAATCTGTTTTTAAATGAGTTTTTCCGTGTCGGGGGACTGAAGAGTATTCGTGGCTTCAATGAGAAGAATTTTTATGCCAAGAGCTTTGGGTACGTCAATATGGAACAGCGTCTGTTTTTTGATCAAAACTCTTTTTTAGTGGTGTTTGCGGACTTGGGAATAATTGAAAATCCTTACGAAAGCCAAAAAATCGACTGTCCCTTTTCATTTGGTACGGGAATCAATTTGGACACTGACGGAGGATTATTCAGTTTTGTATTCGCATTGGGAAAATCAACTACACAGCCCATATCTTTTTCTTACTCCAGAATCCATTTTGGATATCTGGCGAGGTTTTAGTGAGCGACATGATTTATGTGTAAAGTTCGATTACTTTTCGGTTTATTGGTTTTCTTCTCCTTGGGTGCACATGCCCAGGTACTGGAGAACTACGATGGACTTTGGAAGTCAGCACGCGAAGAGTCGTGGCTCGGAAGCAACAATCGACTGGATCTCAACGTGGATCTGAAGAGTTTTCCCGAATCTGAGCTTCGTTTCAAGCTACCCTCGAAGACTACGGTCTTTATAGATGGGAAACTATGGAGTTTGACCGTAGGAGACACCGTTTTTTTCGGTTCGCTCCAAGATTTTCAGAATGAATTTGGCAAAGATTCGGTGTTATTCACCGTTGTAAGCCCCAACTTGGCCGCAAGGAATACGAGCATAAAGAAAGTGTTGGGACGGGCGAATCTGGACGAGTCGGTCGTCAGCCCGGCCATCAATCCACTACTTGCGCGATTTGTACCGCAGCCGGTGAAGGACTTTTATTTCACTGCTCTGTTTATCATCCTGTTCTTTTTGGCCTTGTACAAGTTGGCCTATCCCTTCTTGCTTGCGGTGATGCTTCAGCCGCTTTCAGTCATCAGTGCGGATGATTTTTCAGATAGTGGCAACCTGCAGAAGTTTTTCTCATTCGATATCATCTTCTACCTTCTGATCGTGGCGATGATGATTTCGCAGGGCGTGGTCACAGGGCTGGTAGTCTTTAGAAGAGACTGGCTTGGGGCATGGATCGGTCTGGACTATTCTTCACTTTTGGCGATGTGGCTGGGTGGTGCATTTCTGATCTTGGCTTTCACGATTATTAAATTTATCGGGATTAAGCTTATTTCTTATTTGTTTGACTTGGGCAAAGCAGAGTTTTCCCATTTTTTTTACCTGCTGCGACTCATCGTATTTGGCAGTTCCTTGGTCTTGATTGTGGGAGCCTACTTTGTTTCAAACAATTTTTCCGGCCTTGAATCAGCCCTTTCACTCCTGTTTTTGGGCTTTTTCTGGTTTTACATTTTAGGGGTGTTGGGGTTGTTTCTGATTATGATGAGTAAGTTGAGTTTTAAGAAATACCATTTATTTACTTACCTTTGTATCGCAGAATTAGTGCCTTTTCTAATCCTTGCAAAATGGATTATGGCTCTAGGTCAGTGAGTAATTGAACTATAATAAAGGAATAAATTAGCATGAGTGCAGCTCCAAAAGATCGCTTTAAACCAGTAAAGAGTATCCTAGTTTCCCAGCCCAAGCCTACTGATGTTAATTCCCCCTACCTGTCGTTGGCTGAGAAGTATAAATTGAAGATTGATTTCAGACAGTTTATCAAAGTCGAGCCGGTTCCACCCAAGGAATTCAGAAAGCAGAAGATTGACATTCTAAAGCATACGGCGGTTATTTTTACCAGCCGCAACGCGATCGACCATTTCTTCGCGATTTGCAAGGAGTTCAAGATCGAGATGCCTGCTGAAATGAAATATTTCTGTATTTCCGATCAGACTGCGCACTACCTTCAGAAGTACATCGTCATTCGTAAGCGTAAGCTTTTCGTAGGTCAGAAGACTGCCGAGGATCTTTTTGACTATTTCAAAAAGCACAAGAATGAAAAGTACCTTTTTCCTTGCTCCGATATTCGCAAAGACGTAATTCCGAGCTATATGGAAAAGCATAGCATCGCATTTACCGAAGCCATCATTTATCATACCGTAGCGGCAGATCTTTCTGACTTGGCAGATGTGAAATATGATATTCTTGCTTTCTTCAGTCCATCTGGGATCAAGTCGTTGAAAAGCAATTTTCCGGACTTTGTGCAGGGAAATACTAGAATCGCGGCATTTGGACCGACTACCGCGCAGGAAGTTAGGGAGTTGGACTTGATCTTGGATATCGAGGCACCAATGCCAAATGCTCCTAGCATGACTGGTGCATTGGAACTTTATATCAAAAAGGCCAATAATTTGTAAAACTTAGAATCATTTGCTGTGGTTTTTCAGTTTAAATTCTTACACTAGTTTAAAATTGAGACGCTTCAGCCGAATGACTACCAAAAGCCGATTGGATAACTTTTTAAAGCTTGGATTTTCATTGATTCTGTTGGTGTGCGCAGGATACGCCCAAGCCCAGCAAGACGCACAATTTACCCAATACATGTATAATAGTATGTTTTACAATCCTGCCTTTGCCGGCAAGGAGAGTGGGTATCGATTTTCTGCCTTACATCGTTCCCAATGGGCTGGGTATTCGACGAGTTCTGGACAGGGAGGGGCTCCGACGACCCAGTTGATCACTGCCGAAGGGAGGCTCGACTCTAAAAATCTTGGATACGGTCTGTCGATAGTCAACGACCAAATCGGCGCTACAAGCAATCTTGAGGTCAACCTGAAGGGCAGCTACCACAAAAAAATTAAACGGGGTACCTTGAGCGTCGGCGGATATGTGGGCATGTTTTCAAGTTCCTTGGACTATGGGGAGTTAGTCGTGGTCAATCCAGAGCCAAACCTACCGGAATCTGGCAAGGAAAGTCAACTTGCGCTGGACTTTGGGGCTGGATTATTATATGATAGGGGTAATTATTATTTGGGACTTAGTTTAAAGCATCTGAATCAACCTACTTTTGATTTCGGAGATGCGACCTACGCCAACCAGTTAAAAAATCATTCCTACTTCCTTTTCGGTTATCGAATCCGGCCAATCGGACAGTTAAGAATCGAGCCGAGCCTTTTGATAAAAACGGTCTCTTTCAATAATTTTTCTTACGACGTGAGCGTTATGGCAACACATCAGAATAAGATAAATGGAGGGATAGCCTATCGAGGTGAGGAGTCGGTTTCGTTTATACTGGGCTACAGTTTGTTACGAGACAACTCTTTGAAATTGGGATATGCCTTTGATCTGGTGACCGGCGGAATAGATGCCAAATCACCGACAAGCCATGAACTCATGTTACGATATGTTCTTCCTTCCACTAGCCGGGTGATTGAGCGAGTAATCCAGCGGACACCTCGATATCGATTTTAGGCTGCATTGATCTGAGCGAAAACAAAATAGAATATCCGTCGTTCGTTTACAAATAGAGTGAAAATGGTAGGTTATTTGTATTATTGCGGCTGGTTTATATAAATTTCGACAATCAAATGTCGATTTTTTAATCGAGTAAAAATTGATGAGTTTAAAAAACGTCATTTATGTATAAAAAAATGAAACTCCACTTAATGCCTGTGGTTGTGGGCTTGGCTGTCGCAACGCTCTTACCGGGTTGCGGGCTGTTAAACAAGAAGGGGACATCAAGTGAAAAGGCCAATAGACGGGGTGAAGTGACGGGAGTTCCTAAACGTTCGAGCTGGCAGCAAAACTTGCCGATTGACATGGTACCGGTAAAAGGCGGAACGTTTTGGATGGGACAATCTGATGAGGACATCGCATATACACAATCTGCGATGAACAAACAGATTACGATTTCTGAGTTTTTTATGGACAAATATGAAGTGTCCAATAACAAATACAGACAATTTTTGGAAGCTGTGAAAAACGGTGAGCTTGCAACTGGTACGCCAACAACACTGAAGGCACCTCCGACTTTTAACTACGATGAACTGAGACCAGACACGACGGTGTGGTCTACCAGTTTTTCTTACCACTATGGAGATCCGTTGATGGAATTCTATTTTGACCATCCCGCTTTTGACAACTATCCTGTTGTGGGTATTTCTTGGGATCAAGCTCAGAAGTACTGTGAATGGAGAACTTATCACTTGCAGGCGAATGACGAATTCGAGTTCGATGCTCCAAATTTCCGCCTCGCTTCAGAAGCGGAGTGGGAATACGCCGCAAAAGGAGGGAAAGATGTCGCCAAATATCCTTGGGGGGGGCCGTATCTTAAAAACAAAAGAGGTTGTCTGATGGCCAACTTTAAGCCTGGACGTGGAAACTACATCGACGACGGGTTTGCTTACACAGCTCCGGTTGACGTTTTCGCTCCTAATGGTTTTGGATTATACAATATGTCTGGGAACGTAGCAGAGTGGGTACTGGATGCATACAAAGCAACTTCAAGAGTTGATACTTGGGATCTGGATCCCATATATGACGATCCTAACGAGCCAAGAAAGATCGTCAGAGGGGGCAGCTGGAAAGATATCGCCCACTACTTAGAGACATCGACTAGAACCTACGAATACCAAGATGTCGCCCAAGCCCACATTGGCTTCCGTACCGCAATGACCTTCATGGGCAGGTCAGGATCAATGGATGTAAGATCATCCAGAAGAACAAAACGGTAATTTCCCCAAACTAGAAATAACTTAAAATTTACATTTTCAAATGGCTAGCAACAGCAATTCCTTTAAAGCTCAGTTTTACAGCAACATTATGCCAAAGATTTATGGTATTGGTGCTGCTGTCGTAATCCTCGGTGCAATGTTTAAGATCCTCGATTGGCAATTTGCCAACATTATGATTGGGGTTGGTTTGTCCACTGAGGCTGTAATTTTCTTCCTGTCTTCCTTTGAACCAAGGCAAGAGGAAATGGATTGGAGTAAAATTTATCCAGAATTGGGAGAAGGAAGCAAAAAATCCAAAGGAGATGAGGTTACTGCGAAATTAGATGACATGCTGACCAAGGCGAAAATCGGTCCTGAATTGATAGATAGCTTGGGTAGAGGGATGCAAGATCTTGCGACTTCTGCACAGAAAATGGGTAACCTTTCAGATGCAGCCGTTGCAACCAGTGAATATGCGACCAACGTGAAGTCTGCAGCCAAGACTTTGGTGGATATGAATGTTTCCTATAGCAAAACTGCTGCGGCACTCACTGAGATGTCAGCTGCTTCTCAAGATGCGAAAGCCTACCACACTCAAGTGGTTAACGTGACTAAGAATCTAAGCGCACTCAATTCAGTCTATGAAATGGAGCTTCAAGATGCAAACAGCCATGTGAAGACATTGAATAAATTCTACAGCAATATGACCGTAGCAATGCAAGGTCTGTCAGAAGCTGGAAAAGAGACTGAAGCTTTCAAAAATGAACTGTCCAAGCTGAACCAAAACGTAAGTTCTCTCAATAAGATCTATGGTGGAATGCTATCCGCTATGAAAGGTTGATTTGTCCTACACACTTCTAAATAATATAATCTAGTAAGATGGCAGGAGCTAAAGAAACACCTAGACAGCGGATGATTGGGATGATGTACCTGGTTTTGACAGCCTTATTGGCTCTCCAGGTAAGTAACCAAATCCTTCAGAAGTTCGTCCTCATCAACGATGGGATGGAACGAACTTCTAAAAATTTCATTTCAAAAAATCAATCTACTGTAAACTCTATCAAAGCAACGGTAGAAGAGCAAGGAAATAACCCGAGAGATGTGCCGAAAGTTGGTGCATCTCAGCAGGTTAGAGAGGCTACTTCCGAGGTCTATACCTACCTGGAAGAACTGAAACAGGAACTGATCGCAACGTCGAATGCCAAGAATGACGAAGGAAACTTTGTAAGCTCGGCACTGAAAAACACGGAGGTAACCGGTAATATGTTTGCTAATTTGGGCAAGGGCGAGGAATTACAAGCGAAACTGAATGCCTATCCGAATCAAGTATCTCAAATACTCAGCGGAGTTGGCATCACCGGTGCGACGTTTAAGCCAATTGCATTGGACGCGAAAGACATCGAGATTTTTGCCAACGACAGAGAAGTAAGGAACAAAAGCTTTGTAAACCTCAACTTCGTAAAGTCGCCGGTCGGAGCAGTGATGGCTTTGCTGTCTCAGTTCCAAAATGAAGTGTTGAATATTGAGAGTGAGTCTCTTTCCCTAATTTCCAATACTTTGGGCTCTTTCTATTTCAAGGCAGACATCTTGGAAGGTAAGATCGCCGCGGTATCCAATATCGTTGCAGCTGGTACAAAATTTCAGGGTGATATGTTTATTGCTTCTGCTTCTTCTTCTGCAGCTCCTACGATGACACTGGGTGGCCGGACTGTTCGCGTGGAAAATGGATTTGGAAAGGTTGAATTTACCGTCGCTCCAGCATCAAACTACGATGACATGGGACTTTCCCGGCAGTTACTCACTGGTGAGATCGTGACCAACGTAGGCGGCGAAGACCAAGTAATTCCTGTAGAATACGAATACTTTGTGGCTCGACCGGTGATCAAAGTATCTTCAGAAGTCGTACAGCAGCTCTATGCGGATTGTGCAAATGAACTGTTGATCGAGGTGCCAGCGTTGGGAAATACATACTCTCCTGAGTTTGCAATAGCCAACGGCCAATCTATCAAAGGCAGTAAGCCGGGTCAGGTCACTATCATTCCGGGAGGATCCGGTAAGGTGACCATCGGCGTAAGCAGCGGAGGAAATAAAATCGGCGACGTGGCGTTTGATATCAAACCAGTGCCTGCGCCGACGATCAGAGCGTTAGGAGGAAATAACCAACAATTGGATTTGAGCCAGGCTCAGGCTTTGAACTCTCTGAATGGTCTGAAAATTGTTGCGGTACCGGAACCAACCTTTGCGCGTACGATGGCCAAAGATTCCAACTTTGAGGTTTCTGGAGGTGAATTGATTCTATTGAGAAGTGAAGTCCCTCGCCAAACGGTTCCAATCGGTGGTAGCATGCGCTCATTATTGGAAAGTGCCCGACCAGGTGATGACATTGTAGTTCGTGTCACTCAGGTTACAAGAACAAACTTTAGAGGGAACAAAATCAACACAGAGCAACGAGAAATCATCCGAATCCCGATTAAGTAAGGGGTTTTGAGTAAACGATATAGTTATGAAACGATTTGTGCAAAATATCTTAATGGCGCTCTTGCTTGCTTTTGGGCTGATTCCCTTCAGTTCTACTGCTCAAGTTGCCACGAGTGTCAACCCTTCCGGCTTTGGTGATCGTCAGTTTTCCATGGACACGGTCTTTTCTGCCAGACGGATTAGAGATGACGATAAGATGTATCAAATCTCAGTTTGGAGAAGAATTGACCTGAGAGAAAAATACAACCTTTCGCTCTATGGTCAAGGAGACAACAAGGCTAACGGAATCGTAAATCAAATTTACAAGGCTGTGGTGGATGAAAATGCACTGGAGGTGTTTGCTGATGATGAATTTACCCGCCCGCTTTCGATCGCTGAGTTTCAGGATAATTATTGGATTTCCGCTAACGGAGATTCGATCTTTTCCAAGCAGCTCTACTATCTGGACTTCAAGGAAGATTTTGTTTTTGACAGACACCACTCCGATTTGGTCTTTGACATCAAATACATTGAATTGGTGATGCCATCTCAGACTAACTCCAATGCCGGTCAGAAGTCAATTGCATTCATTCGTTACAAGGATTTTGTGAATTACTTCAAAAACCACCCTACAGCGAGATGGATCAATTTCCAGAATATTTCAAAAAGCCTGACCTATGATGAAGCATTCGAGTCTAGGTTATTTAGGTCTGTGGTCAGAAGGTATTCGAATCCGGATAATGCGTTGATAGCAGATTTGGTCCACCCAGATCACCCGAATCCTGAAATGCAAGCCTATCTCAATGCGCTCGAATTCGAATATAAACTGTTGGAATTTGAAAACTTCCTTTGGGAGTGGTAAATACCACCTATTAAAAAAAGGGGCTCAGGCCCCTTTTTCTTTTTCAATCCATTCTAAGAGCGCCTTCGCTCTGCTGCTGCCGATTACTTCAGTTAGTTCTGCCTCGGTCGCTTGTTTCACTTTTTTGACTGACTTGAAATGTTTCAGAAGTTTGTCGGCCGTATTTGCTCCGATTCCAGGGATGTCGGTCAGTTGCGTTCCGAAAGCATTTTTACTTCTGACTTTCCGGTGAAAGGTGATGGCAAACCGGTGCGCCTCATCCCGGATTCGCTGGAGGAGTTTGAGACTTTCTGATTTTTTGTCAATGTGAATGGGATAGGAATCTCCGGGGAAGTAGATTTCCTCCAGTCTTTTAGCAATACCTATGATTGGCATTTTGCCATATACGCCTATTTCCTGCAGGGCTTCCACGGCAGAAGAAAGCTGACCCTTCCCACCGTCAATTACTACCAGCTTCGGAAAGGGCTTCCCTTCTTCCAACAGTCGCTTGTATCGTCGGGCGACGATTTCCTTCATGCTTGCGAAATCATTCGGACCCTCCACAGTTTTGATGTGGTAGTGTCGGTATTCCTTCACGGAAGGTTTTCCACCGAGAAAACACACCATGCTCGCCACCGGGCTAGTCCCTTGAATGTTTGAGTTGTCAAAGCATTCGATATGATCAGGAATATCCGGAAGGCTTAGATCCTGTTGAAGTTGACGGATGACACGTTCCTTTTTGTCTTGATTGAGACCTTGGAGGAGTGCTTTTTCCTTTTTGTAGTAGAGGGCATTTTTGAGCGAAAGTTCAATGAGCTTCTTTTTGTCTCCAATCTTAGGCACGATCAGATTAAGTCCCTCGATGGGGTTTTCCGGTTCGATATTGATCAGAACCTCCCCGGCATCGGATTGGAATTGATCTTGGAGACGTATCAGGGCCGTGATCAACAGGTCTTCGTCACTTTCATCGAGACGCTTTTTTAGCTCGACGTTTTTGGAAGTTATCATCGCGCCGTTTTTGACACGCATGTAGTTGACATAGGCATATTTTTCGTCCGAAACCAAGGTGCAGACGTCAAGGTTTTGTATGCTCGGGCTGGTGATAAGGGACTTCGCTTGGTATTTCTCCAGGAGGTCAAGCTTTTCCTTCATCTTTTGTGCCTTCTCAAATTCCAGGTTTTCAGCAAAAGTCTGCATTTCCTGCTTGAAATAGGTTTTGGCGATTCCAAGGTTCCCTTTCAGAATATGCTTGGCCTGCTCCAGATCTTTGAGATAGGCATGCTCCCGCTGGTGTCCCACGCATGGCCCTTGGCAATTGCCGATGTGATATTCCAGGCATACCTTGTATTTGCCCTCGTCGACTTTGTAGGGTGTCAAGTCGAGCTTGCAGGTACGGATCGTGAACAGCTCTCGGATCAGGTCGAGTACGTTGTTCATCGCCTTAACGCTGGCAAACGGTCCGAAATAGGTTCCTCTTTTGGGAATCATCTTCCGAGTTTGGAAGATGCGTGGGAAATGCTCTTTGGTGATCAGAAGATAAGGATAGGTCTTGTCGTCCCTCAATAGGATGTTGTACTTGGGCTGGACCTTTTTGATCAGGTTGTTTTCTAAGAGCAGCGCATCCAGTTCACTATTGACCAGGGTGATTTCGATGAGCTGAATTTCCTTCACCATTCGACGCGTCTTTTGATTTACCCCGGCGTTCTTGTTAAAGTAGCTACTGACTCGTTTTTTGAGGCTTTTGGCTTTGCCGACATAGATCAGCTCATTCGCATCATTATAATATTTATAGACTCCCGGATGGTCGGGGAGGAGGAGGTGATCTTCGGGGGAAAAAGACGAGGACTGCATGGCTTAAAATTAAAAAAAAACAGCCCGTGTATCAGGCTGTTTTCTTTGGAGGGGGATCAAATGGTGAATTTAAAAATCGTTCTTTTTGGCATCATAGTCAAAATCCGCAAATCGCTGGCTGTCCTGTTCGTAAAGGTCGCAATCGATCTCAATACTAAGCGGGCGCTCGGGCCTGGGGAATGGGCCTTTGGTGTAGCCTAGGCTCTTGTCTGCATAGACCTTGGACATGTATTTGACCCAGATGGGCCGGGCGGTTCGTCCACCCTGACCTTGAACCCAACTTCTGAAGTGAATAGCTCGGTCGTCACCGCCCACCCAAGTAGCGGAAACCAAATCCTTACTTAGGCCCATGTACCAGCCGTCAGATGCATTCTGGGTAGTGCCCGTCTTGCCACCTAGTTCGTTGCCTTCACGGAGAGTCCACGGCACACCCTGGCTGGTCCCATCTTCTTCCTCAAATCCACCTCGAAGCATGTACAGCATGAGGTAGGCGTGTTCTTCGCTCATCGCGGGTTTTTTACGAGGAGTAAATTGCTGGATGACGTTCCCGTTTTTGTCCTCGATACGGTCGATATAGTAGGGTGTCGTGTGTTCTCCCTTGTTTACAAATGTGCCAAAGGCCCCGGCCATCTCAAAGACTGAAACGTCATTTACTCCCAAAGCCAAGGACGGAACCTCTTCCAAGTCGCTTGTAACTCCAAGCCTCCTCGCCGTTTCGATGACAATCTTTGGGCTGAGCTTTTTCATCATATAGGCTGTGACCGAGTTGACGGATTGGGCCATTGCTTTTCGGATCGTCATTTTTTCATATGAAAATTTGCCGTCTGCGTTGGCAGGGCTCCACGCGGGTTGGCCAGGAATGTAAACTTCTACTGGCTGATCAACCACAGAGTAGCATGGACTGTAGCCGTTTTCGATCGCGGCGGCATAGACAAATGGCTTGAAGGTAGACCCCGGCTGGCGCTTACCTTGTTTCACGTGGTCAAATTTGAAGTATTTGTGATCGATGCCTCCCACCCAAGCTTTGATGTGTCCGGTATGAGGATCCATGCTCATGAATCCAGTCTGGAGGAATTTTTTATAATACTTCATTGAATCCATCGTACTCATTAGCGTATCGATTTCTCCCTGCCAAGAGAAGATTCGCATCTTCTTTTTTTCATTTAGCTTGAGGTTGATGGAGTCGGTGTCATCACCATAGCGGACTTTCAGAAGCCGGTAGGCTTCGGTTCTTTTCACGGCATTTTCGATGAAGTTCGGGATGACCTTCATGCTTTCGTCAATCCAAGGATCACGGGCTCCCATTTCTTTGAAAAACAACTTTTGCAAATCAGTCATGTGTTCATGGACAGCTTCCTCGGCATAACGTTGCATCCGGCTGTCGATGGTGACGTAGATTTTCAATCCGTCTCCGAAAAGATCATAGGCGGAGCCGTCGGACTTCAGATTTTCCTTGGTCCACCGGATCAGATCGGCTTTGACGATTTCTCTGAAATAGGTCGCCAATCCGTGGTTTTGATTTCTGACGCGGTAGTCGAGTTCGATCGGAAGTTGGGATATCGAATCATATTCGGATTCCGTCAACATGCCGTTTTTCTCCATTTGAGACAGAACGGTATTTCGTCGCCTCAGGGAGTTTTCCGGATTGAAAACCGGGCTGTAGTAGGTTGGAGCTTTGAAAAGGCCGACTAAAACAGCGGCCTCCTGTATCGCAAGTTCGGAAGGGAGTTTATTGAAAAAAGTTCCCGCTGCAGTCTTAATCCCGTAGGCATTGGAGCCAAATTCAGAAGTATTTAGGTATAAAGTCAGGATCTCATTTTTTGTGTAAGCCTTTTCCAACTGCGTGGCTACGATCCATTCCTTGGTTTTGATAATGAGCATCCGGAGCCCGGGGATGGAGCTGAGCACTCCCTGAGATGCGTCCGTTCGGGTTTTAAATAGGTTTTTGGCTGTCTGCTGGCTAAGTGTTGATCCCCCGCCGGCACTTTGTCCAAGTAGGATTGACTTGACAAATACGCGCAGCATCGCGGTCATGTCGATACCGGAGTGATCCTCAAACCGAACATCCTCTGTTGCGATCAGGGCCTGCACGAGGTTGGGGGAAAGGTCTTCGTAATTAACCGGACTGCGGTTTTCCCTGGCATACGTGCCCAAAAGAAACCCATCCGCGGAATAGAGCTCTGAGGCCAATTCACTCTCTGGATTTTCAAGAGCTTTGAAGTCAGGAAGGGATCCAAACAGCCCGAGAAAATTGGCACTAACCATCCAGACAAACAGAATGAAGAAGATCACTCCTCCGACGAATGCTATCCAGAGGTACTTTATTGTTTTACCAGTCCAATTGGGAACTGTGGATTTGTCAGGTTTTGACATAGGATGTTACTGATATATGGTTCGGAAGAAGGTTCGGTATTCTTCCAGGTTTTTGGACTTGTTTAGCGTCTGAAAGTTTTCAATAGAGATGAAGAACGCTCCGGACTTTGCGGTCTCCGGCATTCCCTCAGATTCGAATTCTTCTGAAAACTTCAGGTAATATTCTTTTGCTTTTTCCGCGTTGGCAAATGGACTGATGATATAAATGGCGTTTTCAGCGTTCATATTCATGTTGCCGGTGCGAAGACGAGCATTGGGATAGTTGGCGGCATGGAAATTTTCGAGGTCACTGAGTAGGTTTTTGGCCGCGTCCGCATCCGATCTGCTGAGCGCAACCACAAAGATATGGGTTTGGGATTCGTTCAACTTAAAGGGCGAGTCTGCTGGAACTACTTTCTCCTCATTTGCTACTTCGGGACTGGCCTGAAGCTGGGTAGAGTCCACTGCGACGCTGTCTTTTGGTGCTAAGGCGGCCAGCTCTTCGCTGCTCAGCATCGGTCTGAGCATATTCCTTGCCAAACTGACCAGCTCAGGATCTTTCGTATTCTCGATGTAGGATTCCAGTCGGGACTTGAATCTAAAACGACTTTCGAGCTTGCCGGTCACCATAATGTCGAGCAGTAGCAGTTTTTCAGTATTTTTGGTGAGGGGATAGGCTTCCAAAGTCGACTTTACGATCTGACGGGCTTGAGGATAGGCCCCTTCGTAGTAGGATTTGTAGGCTTCCTCGTATCCACGCGAAGAGGCCAGAGCAGCAAGATTGCCTGAGGCCGCGTCAGGGTTATTAACGGAATAAGTGTACTGGGAATCAGGAAATTCCCGGTTTAGTCGGCCGACATATTGTTCGTAATTTCCTCCGGATTCTTTTTGACTCAGGTATAAGAGATAGTATGCTTCCGGTTTTCGGATTGTGTTGGGGTATTTTTGAATGAGGGTTTCAAGGTTTTCGATGCTCGGTTCAATTTCCTCAAGGTCAAAGTAAAGCAGCTTTCCGAGTTCGAAATACGACTCCTCCAACTCCGCGTTTAACTGGGCGATTTGCCCGGGAGTATTTGGGATTTTACTCACTAGACTTTCCAGGGTAGGGAGGTCAGCGAGGATGGGGTTTTCAGCTGTGGACAACGAGTCTGGCGAGGTGGATGGGAGTTCTTGTTGTGTGGACGTCTGGAAAGTGGCCGCCCTTCTGCGCCAATTGTCCTGTAGTGGTCTATTGCCCCATACGCGGTTAAATTCGATTGCTCCCTGTTGCATCGCTACTCCGTTGTCAAAGTAGAAACTGGCACCGGGGTCTTTGCCGCTGAAGGCCAAAAGATTGTTGAAAATATTGGAATTTTTAGGTTGCTCTTTTGCTCTGGCCTCAGCTACGAGACGCTCTGCTTCTCGCTCGATAAACTCCTCGGCGAGGGCGAGCTGTTCCTCTGGGCTCAGAGCGGCGATCACCACCAGGCTGTCATTCGCCTGAATTCGCTCCACGTGGAAGACGTATTGATCAAGTGTTGTTTTCTGTTCTTGAATTTCGGTTGCGACTGGATCTTCCTCTTTGATGAAAGTCAGCGCACTGTCCAGATAGTACTTGGTAGCACGAAAGTCCTTGAACTCTTCAAAATTGATCTGTGCCAACTTTTGGTAAATATAGCCTTTCAGCCGAGGGTTACTTCCCGGTTCTTTGGCAGCTTGATGGAGTAAATCAACGGTGAGAGGCGTATCTCCTTGTTTTTGCTCAAAAAGCGCCTTTTCGTATACCACCACATCTTTGAGATCTTTGTTTTTGGGATCCTTGTAGAGGTCATCGTAGTAGTTTCGAACTCTTTTGAGATCCTTGGTCGCGTTCAGCTCAGCGACTTGCTGGGCATAAAGTGTGGCAAAAAAGCTCTGTTCGTAGGGAGGATTGCCATCCAGGGATCTTCTGTAGAAGTCATGAGCCATGGCATCCAATCCGGCACGCTGGTAGTTTTGCGCCAAGATGAAATTAATCCGGGATTCTTCTTTTTTGTCAGGAGCGTAGGGCGCTGCGCGATCCAGTGCTCCTATTACTCCGTTTTGATCAGCTCTTGTTTCGTAGTAGTAGGCCAGTGTTTTGAATAGTGCAAATCGATTTTCATCGTTTATTTCGGTTTCCTTCGAAAGGTAGTCAATGGTGAAGTTGGCGTTTTCGTACTCTCGCTTGTCCACATACAATCGCAGCAGGCTGATCAGCGCTCGGTGCCGCAAGTCCTTGTCCTTGCCCATACTGTTGACGTACTTGAAGGCATTTAGGGCATCGTCCTGTTGGCCTTGTAGATAGTCGATCTTGCCAAGGAGGAAATAACTATCATCTACCCACTTGGAGATCCGGTGCCAGTCGATTGCCTTTGATGAGAGCTCTCTGGCTGAATCCAGGGTCGCTTTATTTGACTCGATTGTTAAAGAATCTATCGGAATAAACACCGGCAAAATCTGGGTGAAATCCTCCTTGTAATTTGCCCGAACCTCATTTTCTACCGCTTTAATCTTGACATCTGCCAGGTAGTAGGCGTTGAAATGAGCGGTCATGTTGTGGAAAGTCCTGTTGGTGAACGTATTGCGCTCAGAGGAGCATGCTCCCATAAAAATAAACACAACCACTGCCATACCGGAAAATCTTCTCATATCAGAATGCACCCAATTTCAGTACCAAAATAGGCTTTTTACCTTACTTACTGAACGCTAAAAATCCCCAAACCTTTCATAGGCGCAGATTTTGGAATACTGATTGCAACGTATTTTAGATAAATTCACTTTTATGCAAGACGGCAAAGATAAAAAGAAGGAGGGAGACGGACCTCCTGTGTATGTCAAGTACATTGGACTTTCGTTTCAGCTCTTTGGGATCATCGGGGCGGGGACCTATATGGGCTATTGGCTCCAGCAACGGTCCGATATGAAATTCCCGCTCTGGATTTTGTTGTTTTGTTTCCTCTCGGTCTTTGTGGCATTCTATCAACTCTGGTTGTCGATGAAGCGGGACAGGTAGTGTCAAGCGCACTTGTAGTCCATTCTTGATTTCACGTCTATCTGACTTTGTTACAAAATCCCTGAGCCATCCTCCACCTCCTCGATGGCCCGGCTCAAAAAGTCATTGAAGGGCTTCATTCGTCTAAAACCATCCAAGGCGAATTGGATAAAAACACCTGAATCAATCGCTTTGTCGGAGATCGGGTGGGATACGGTAAAGCTCTTGAGCTTGAGGTATTCGATATAAGGGTGATCGATCTCGTAGTCCCTCGGGCTGGTCTTGAGCTTTTCAGCCTCAATCTTTGGAAACAATTGCTTGAACTCAGGGTCGTTTTCGATCCTTTCCAGTTCCGCGCCGCTGTAGTCGATCTCTTTTCGGATTTTCTTCAGCGTGTCAGAATCCGGCATCCAGATACCACCCCCGACGAATGAATTGCCCGGCTGGATCTGCACATAGTATCCGGGGCCGGGTGATTTCTTCCCTCCCGGAGCAAAATAGACTCCGAAATTAGTCTTATAGGGGTCTTTGTTGGCCGAGAAGCGGATATCGCGGTTTTGTCGAAAGACACAATCCTTGGGCTTGAAGGCTGCAAGCTCCGGCTCCAGTTCGGTGATCTGCTTTAGCATCAGCCCCACGTCCTCTAGTAGTGTCTCGCGGGTTTCCAGATACCACTTCTTGTTGGCATCCATCCATTCTTTGGAGTTATTCTCGGTGAGGGCGGTTAAAAAAGACAGGTAGGGGCGCATAGAAAATTAAGAGTTATGAATGGGAAATCAATGAATCTATCTAACTCCATAAAATCGCCGTGAGTTTAGATCCTATTGCAAACAGCGACAAAACTGATCGCCATGTTGAACTTTTTCTCTATTTTACACGTGTTGAAAATGAAAAACCCACACGTGCAATGAACACGAAATTAACACTTACTCTCGAAAAAGATGTGATAGAAAAGGCCAAAGAGTTTGCTGCGAGGCAGGGCCAAAGCCTTTCCTCTTTGGTGGAAAATTATTTTAAGCATCTTTCCATGATCGATCAGGAGCCTTTACAAAAAAAGGATCTAAAACCTCTTCCCGAAAGCTTCCTCCGTTTTGAAGGGATATTGAAAAAGGAAGGCGAAGATTTTGATTACAAAGAAGAACTTACTAAAGCCTTGATGGAAAAATATGGCTTCTAGTTATTTTTTAGACTCTGATATTATTTTAGACTTTTTGTTGAAAAGAGTACCATTTAATAATGGTGCCAAACAAATTTTCGAACTGTCCTTCAACATGCGGGTCAAAGTTTTTGTGTCGTCCTTGGCAATTGCCAACGTGCACTACATGTGTACGAAGGCAGTCGGCAAAGAAGAAAGCTTACATCTGTTGGAAGAGTTGACAGGTCTTGTTAAAATTCTTCCCGTCAGCGAAAAAGAAATCTTTTCCGCAATGAAAAGTGGTTTTCCTGATTTCGAGGATGCCGTCCAATACTTCGCAGCCTTGCAGGAACCGCAAATCGAAGGAATTATCACCCGAAACACGGCCGATTACCGCAAATCTCAGCTGGCAATTTACACTCCGGAATCCTTCTTGGCCCTTTTCAGATAAAATCTACCAAATTTTCCAGCCTCATCCCACGGCTGCCCTTTACCAAGATCAGATAGTCTTCGAGCTTGCTGTCTTCCAGCCAATTTCTCAATGAAAATGGATCGGGGAAATACAAGGCTTTCGGCGCTTTCTCCAGTGCTGGCACGATCAGCTTTCCCGTAAAACAAACCTTGTCTATCGGATATTCACTGACGATCTCGCCCAGCCTGCGATGCTCGGCCTCTGCATGATCTCCCAGCTCAAACATATCGCCCAGGATAACCATCTTGTGTTTTCTCCCCGTCATCTGCCCAAAGGTCCGGATTGCCACCTCCATGCTGGAAGGGTTGGCATTGTAGGCGTCGAGGATGATCAGGTTACTGCGCTTCTCCACCAGCTGGGAACGCATATTTGCTGGCTTGTAGTCGACAATAGCATGGACCGCTTTCTCCATTGGAACTCCGAAAAACTTCCCAATCGTCAGGGCATTGGCGATGTTTCCAAAATTATATGCACCGATCAGCGAGCTCATCTGCTCCCCGTCCACGCCTTCAGCGCGGAATTTCACAAATGGATTCGCTTCGACAAATTCCACCTCGCAAAAGTCTCCTTTGGCTGGATATAGCACCGGCTTCTCAAAGCGCTTCGCCAGATTGGACAGAATCGGATCTTGGGAATTGATAAAGACCGTACCGCCTGTCTCGCGCAGGAATTGGAACAATTCGGTCTTGGTCCGCAAGACTCCCTCCGGACCGCCCATTCCTTCCAGATGCGCTCGGCCAATATTGGTGATGAATCCGTGCGTCGGCTCGGCGATGTCGCAGAGCTCCTTGATGTCTCCAGGCTTGTTGGCGCCCATCTCGACGATTGCCATCTCTGCATCTTTTCCTATCGAAAGCAAAGTCAACGGAACGCCGATGTGGTTATTCAGATTTCCGACTGTCGCGACGGTCTTGAATTTTTGCTTCAAAACCGCGTTCAGCAGCTCCTTGGAGGTCGTCTTTCCATTGGAACCGGTAAGTCCGATCACGGGAATATCCAGTTGGCGCCGATGGTGGTTGGCCAGCTTTTGCAAGGTGGTCAACACATCCTCGCAGATAAAATAGCGCTCATCGTCCTCCACAAAATACGCCGCTTCATCGATCACCACTGCCGAAGCGCCCATCTCCAAGGCCTTGGCTGCAAAGTCATTGGCATTGAAATTTGGCCCCTTCAGTGCAAAAAATAAGTTTCCGGGATGGATCTTGCGCGTGTCGGTGCTTACACCGGTGCTTTTGAGAAAGAGTTGGTAAAGGATATCCAAATTCATTTTCGGGGAAAATTTGTACCCAAAATAAAGCAATGATCTACATCTTTGAGACGCTTGTTTCGTTTTATTTTGGTGTTTGCTATCGCCCACCCATGTCAAAAAGCTTTACCTTAATTTTTCTGCTGATCTTTTCCCAAGCCTTTTCCCAGACGGTTTTTGAGCTGAATCCGGGAAAATCGATCCAAGTCGACGGAACTGCTGTCCCCATTCCTTTTTCCCAAGGAATCAACTCGACGCAGATCCAGACTATCGACCTGATCGGAGATGGCAAGGAGGAATGGGTGACTTGGGACATCAACGCGGGGCAGCTGCAGGTCTTTGCCAAAGACGGCGAGAGCTTCAGCCTTCTGCCCGAACTGGCCTATTATTTCCCGGCCGACATCAGCGGCTTTTTGGTCTTGGCAGATTTTGATTTGGATGGAAAAAAAGACCTCTTTACCTCAACCCCGCTAGGCATCAAAGCCTACCGGAATACCTCCCAAGGCAGCCAAATCTCCTGGTCTGTCGCCCAAAGTTTCCTCAAGCTCGACGGTGCAAACAACATCCCCGCAAACAACTTGGACACTCCGCTGATCCAGGACTTGGATGGTGACGGAGATCTTGACTTGGTGCTGTTCAACTTTGCCCAGGGCGATTTTCTGGAGTTTTTCCGCAATACATCCATGGAGCGAAAAGGCAGTCCCGACATCGATGGATTTGCGTTTCCGGTAGACTTTTGGGGTGATTTTGTCTTTTGCGGATGCGGCTCAGTTGCTTTTGGCCAGCGCTGTGATGGGCGGCCGATAGACTTTAGACTGACTCCTGACGAAAACGACCGAATCCTGCACGCCGGTGGGCACAGCATCCTATATCGAGACTTTTCCGATGACGGGATCCCGGACCTGCTGCTAGGACGCGACGAGTGCAATACGCTCTATTTCCTGCCTAACATTGGCACTTCCGATCAGCCGCTATTTACCGAGTTTTCGACCCAATTGCCGGGGTACGGGGCTTTACCCAATTTCCCACGCTTCCATGTCGGACAATACCTCGACGGAGAGTTGGTGATCAGTCTCAATACAAATGAGGCCTCTTCAAACTTTGGGATCGACTTCGCAAAGTCGCTCGTCCGGCTCTCGGAGGACGGGGGAGGATCAAGCCCGATTCTCCAAGATCAGCTCTTCGACTTGGGGGAAAATACAAGGCCCGCATTCATGGGCAATTCCCTTTCTGGGGAGCTTTGGCTTACATCCAACCGAAAAATCGGCTCCGACGTGCTCAGTCAGGCCAGCCGACTGGGCTTTTCGGGAGACAGCTTTGAGGTTTTGGAAGAGGACTTTCTTGGGCTTTCGACCCTAGACCTCCTCGATATTCAACTCATTGATTATACAAGTAGGAATGGGGTGAATTTCAGGTTGGCGAATGGTGTCCAAACTACCAACGGAGTTCCGGCCCAGGTCATCTATCGAATTCAGGGGACGAATTTTGAGGCATTTTCACTTGCTGGGCTGAGCCTGCGTGTGGGTGATCAGTTGGCTTTTTTCTCCTACGGGGGAAAAGACCAAGTCCTCGTCGCTGCCCAAAATGGGAGTTTGACCTGGTACGAGGTGGATTTCAGCACTTTGGCTGTGACGCAAAAAGCAACCAATTTCCTCGGTTTCCAAGACAATCCCGCCAACCGAAACCTGGCCATCGCCCCGACTTCGGGGGATGCTCCCAACCTATATTCGGTGGATCAAACCGGAAGGGTTTTCCTCATTCGGGACTTTATGAACTCCGACACGCGGGAGGAAGTATTGGTCAAGATCGGCAGCCAAGAACTCCCTTTCCGCTTAGGCCGAAACACTTGGATGAGCGTCGTTCCCGCAGCTATCGGCACGGAGCATGACCTGATCCTAGGAAGCCGTGGAGGGGGGATCTATTACCTCAAATCTGACTCGGAGCAAACTGATGATGCAGAATTCCAGATCAAGATTTATCCCAATCCCAGCTCAGGGCCTTTTTCGGTCATCACCAACCAAGCCTCCCGCGGTCGCCTCGTCTCTGCATTGGGGCAAGTCATCCTGCAGAATCTCGAAATCCCGGCTAACCGGATCGTGGAGATTCAGTCGCAAGTCCTCAATCCAGGTCTTTACATCCTTCAATTGGAGTCCGAAAAGGGACATACCGCTACCAAGAAGATTGTCATCCAATGAGTCTCAGCCATTGCTTTCCCAAGATTGACTTGCCATAAAAACACCGTAATATTAACCCGAGCACCTTTGGACGGGAAGTCAAGCTTTATTTCTTTAGCCCGGAGGCATGGGTCGTTTCCTGCTCTGAATGTTTAAATTTTGCTGAATGAAGTTTTATGCCTTTTTACTGCTTTGCCTTTTGACGTCTTTAGGCGATGCTTTTTCACAAAATACTACCCCAGCTCTTCCTCTTCGAGGGCTTTGCGCCCATCGTGGGGCGATGGCCACCCACCCGGAAAATACGATCCCTGCCTTTGAGGCTGCTATCTCGGCTGGCGCACACATGATCGAGTTGGATGTATGGCTGACGAAAGATCAACAGATGGTGGTCATGCATGACCAAACCGTCGACCGAACTACGGATGGAACGGGGGAAATAGCCGAAATGGCGTTTGCTGACATCAGAAAAATGGATGCCGGAAGCTGGATGTCGCCGGAGTTTCAAGGGGTAAAAGTTCCTACTTTGGAAGAGGTACTCGATATCATGCCCTACAACATCTGGCTAAACATCCATCTAAAAGATGAAGGCGAGCTCTCCACGATGGTGGCCAAATTGGTAAAAAAGCAAAACCGTGTGCATCAGGCCTTTCTGGCTTGCAGTCTAGCTTCCGCGGAAAAAGCCAAAAAATTGGTGCCCGAAATTCTGGTTTGTAACATGGATCGTGGCGACTCGACCGCGGAATATGTAGAGATGACCGCGCGGGCCAAGACCGATTTTATCCAATTGAGAGATGGCATGGATCGCTATACGAGCGAACAGCTCCAGAGCCTGAAACAGGCAGGAGTCAAGACGAATTATTTCAAAGCCAACTCCCTTGCTGAGATCCAGCAAATGCTCGACGATGGAATAGACTTCCCTCTAGTCAACGATATCGTGGGATTCATGGAGTCTGCGGAGGCTTTGGGATTGAAGCCCGTCCAACACCAATAGATTTACGACTGACTGGAAGGGGCCTGTCGAGTTCTTCTCCTGGATCTAAGTTTTGTTTCGAAGGGTGGCCAAGGTGAAAGGATAGGTTTTGGTCAAAAATCGCTCCTCCTCGGATTACAGGGCCGGTGTTGTCGCTCTGCCACAAATCCTTTAGTTTAGCTTTAGAAATATAAATCCATGAAGCATCTCTATTTACTCTCAATCCTCGGATTGTTCCTTTTTTCTTGTTCCTCAGGTCCAGAGAATCCCGCCGACAAAGTATTCACCAATGGGATCATCTACACGGTGGATGATCAAAACCCCGAGGTGCAGGCTGTCGCCGTCAAAGACGGAATGATCCTGGCCCTGGGCACCTCCGAAGAAATCCAAAACTACGTCGGCAAAGCCACTGAAGTCATCGACCTGCAAGGCAAGACCATGACGCCCGGTCTGATCGAATCGCATGCCCACCTCATGGGCATTGGCTACAACAAGCTGGAAATTGACCTGATGTATGTCAAAACCTATGACGAGCTGGTAGAGAAAGTGGCCGATGCAGCTGCCAAAGCCAAACCGGGCGACTGGATCACCGGTCGCGGCTGGCATCAGGACAAGTGGATCGAGATGCCCGAGAAAACCGTCCAAGGCTTCCCTACCCATGAGGCACTGAGTGCGGCCACGCCGAACAATCCCGTCTACCTAGCCCACGCCTCCGGTCATGCTTCTTTTGTGAATGAAAAAGCCTTGGAGCTTGCCGGTATCAGCAATCTCGCCGGCGAACGACCCAAGGAAGTCGAAGGCGGCGAGATCATCCTTGACCCACTCGGCAACCCAACCGGCATCCTTGCCGAAAGAGCCTCGGGCTTGGTTTCCAGATTGATTCCGGAAGAAACGCCCGAGCGCGCTGCAGAAGCACTCACTTTGGCACTGAAAGAGCTCAACGAAAAGGGGATCACCAGCTTCCATGATGCCGGTGCCAATCAAGCCACCATCGACCTGATTCAGAAGTTTAAAGACGAAGGCAAGCTCACCGTCCGCCAATACGTGATGCTCACCGGCAGGGAGCCGGAGCTTTTGGAGGCCTGGTATAAAAAAGGCCCGATGATCGACACCGCAGATCACCTGCTGACCGTCCGATCCATCAAACTCAACTGTGACGGGGCCTTGGGTTCTCGGGGAGCCTGGCTTTTGGACGACTACTCCGACCGCCCCGGCCATCGCGGCCATGAGACGCTTCCCATGTCCGTGGTCACCGAGGTTTCCGAAAAGGCCATTCCCGCAGGTTTTCAGGTTTGCTCCCATGCCATCGGCGACCGCGCCAATCAGGAGATCTTGGATCGCTACGAAGCCGCTTTCGCCAAAAATCCGGATGCCAAAAATCTCCGATTTCGCATCGAGCACGCCCAGCACATCCATCCCGATGACATTCCGAGATTTGGGCAACTGGGCGTGATCGCGGCCATGCAGGCGATTCACCTGAGCTCGGATCGTCCTTGGGCGATTGACAGACTGGGAGAAAAACGAATCATAGACGGGGCCTATGTCTGGCAAAAGCTTATCCAATCTGGCGCGGTTGTGACCAACGGAACCGATGCTCCAGTGGAGCCTGTCGACCCTATCCCTTCTTTTTACGCTTCCGTCACCCGTAAAACCCTGCAAGGCTTGCCTGAAGGCGGCTATGAGGGCGACCAAAAGATGACCCGCGAGCAGGCGCTAAAGTCCTACACCTTGGATGGTGCTTTTGCGGAATTCGAAGAAGATTTCAAAGGCTCCATCGAGGTGGGGAAAGCTGCTGACTTTACCGTCTTTGACAAAAACATCATGGAAGTACCAGAGGCAGATATCCTGAATGCAAAAGTAGCGATGACCGTGATGGGAGGGAAGATTGTTTACCGCATGCCGTAAAGTCTGAGGGATAAAAACAGAAGGGTGGGAATTTTGAAAACTCGCGCCAAACTTATATTCTTAGGAGGAAATAATTCGTGGCCTTTCGATGTCAAGCAATCAATTCGGTGAAGTTGAGTGCTTCGACCAAACTCAAACTAGTACTGGAACCGACTGAGATCGATCGAAAAAAAACATATCACCACCAAGGGCTTTAGCCAGATTCGCAGCTTTTTGGACAAGTTAGACAGGAAAATACCTGCAATTTATTGAATAAACTTGTTAGTTTTCTGGCCAGAAAACCAACCATATTGACAATGTTAATAACATCAGATACAAAAAGCAACCTTTTAAATAATGTTGAAACAAGGCTAAATGAACGTTCTTCAGAACTAGATAATCTTGTAAATCTATTCAGCAGACTCGAGGCTTTTGAGAAATTTCTTAACGAGCAAAAAATTTCAAGCCCTTTTGAAGGACTAAAAAACTTGTTGAATTTTAGAATTATTGTTGGAATTATATACCTTGATTTGTGTGCAGCGACATTAACATACCTGCGTGGAAAATATCAATACGAAGCAATAAATGCTTCTCGTCAAATGATTGTTGTTATAAATGAAGGATATAAGAAATTATACCATTTTGATACAAACAAAAAAGGAGAAAAGAATTTAAAAAACAGAAATGAATCTTTTTGGGTAAAGGAAGTTGGACAAATCATAAATACACATTTGCCCGAGTATAGACAGCAATACAAAACGTTAACACAAAAATTCAATAACTATTTGAGTGTAAATTTTGAACTTTTAGAAATGCAAAGAAATTTGTCTGTGCATTACGACAAAGAACCTATGAAGGTCTATAAAATGATGACGGAATTGGATATTGAAGAATCTTTTAAAAAACTAATTCCTTTCCTTGATATCCTAAATAGCTTATTTGTTTTCACGCAGGAAGTTGCGGGCGGTTTTCAAAAAAAGACAGAGCAATCAAACTTAAAACAGGATCAAAGAATTGATTCTATTGTTGGCCTCATTGACAAACATAAATCGGTAGAAAACGAAAAACTGATCAATGAATTTAAAGAACAAATTTTATCATTAAAAAAACTTTATAGACGTTAAGCCCGAACGCTAACATTAGATGTTTGTGAAAGGCAGACTGAAGAATATAAACTCAACTTTCTTCATAAATTCACTTTCCGAAATAGGTTGACTAAAGAACATAAATCCCCGACCTTCATTGATACCCGAACTGTTAACGTCAAATTTAAACTACGCTATGAAAGAAGTTTTTAAGCATAAGATCAGAAAACACTAAAATGCGTAAGCCCCTCGGGGTGTAGATGAAAGTTGATTTGGACCAGGTGTAGGTACTATCTATAAATACAAATTTGCAATTTGCTTATGATACAAGGCAATATAAAAAGGGACCAATTTAAAATTGGAAAGGATATGATGCTGAAGTTGCAAACTTCACCCAGCACCCAATTTCACTTCGTAGATACTGAGAAAATACTACGCCTAGAAGAGGAAACAATTATTGTTATTTCATCTGCACACCTAATCATTTATAGCTGTTAAAATATGTCAACTTTACAAAACGATGTGCCTCAAACTAGAGTATTTCTATCTTACTCTCGAAAAGATATCGGCTTTGTTATGCTATTGGCTAAGCAACTAAATGAACTCGGTATTCTTACTGATTTTGATCAGTCCGATTCAGATCCAGATTTCGTAACAACTGGCATTTCAGCAGAAGATGAATGGTGGAAAAGGCTAGAAGAAATGATTTCTGAAGCAGCTGTAATCATATTTGTAATTTCACCTGATTCAGCATATTCAAAAGTTTGTGGTGAAGAAATTGCTCTTGCACAAACGCTTGGCAAGCGAGTTATCCCGCTCTTATTGAAACCTATTGACTTTAATAAAGTACCACCTAGACTTTCAGCTTATAACATTAAAATAGATTTTTCTGACGAACATAATCATCCTTTTGACGAAACAGTCATAGAGTTGGTCAGGGCAATTGAAACAGATGTTGAATGGTTACGAACCGGAGTTAGAATTACAGCGATCGCTAAACGTTGGCTTGATCAAGAATATCCAAACGATCTCCTTTTAAGGGGAGAAGAGCTGTATCAAGCTGAAGCATGGGCAGTTTCGCGTCCTCGATCAGTTCCCGAAATTTCAACAGTTATTTTAGACTTTCTTTCAGCTAGTCGAGACAAAGAAGTAGAGCGAAATTCTATAAGTTCAGTTGAGAAAGCTAGGTATTTAGAACTAATTAGGATAATGCAACCATTCCTAAAGAAAGAACTCTCCATTAGAGAATCTCAGCCACTCTCTGACCATAGAGGTGTGGCGAACGAGATGCAGACTGAAATTGAAATTATTAGATCACTTTTAAATCTTGAGAATCGCTGGCATCCTGACACTGCCGTTTATGTTCAATCAACAGGTGCGATTGAAGGTTATGCTGAGATTTTTAAATTCCCATGTTGCGGCCAAATTGTTAAAGATTTTTCAAGTACTGGTGATGGAGACCCACCTTCGCAGTTTCGAGCCAACGGATGTCAAGAGATCCCAAAAAAAACACAACATGAATATCTTGAACGTACGAATCCATTTTGGTCTATTCTAGTTAGTAAATACAAAGAATAAAATTCTTTAAGTAAATAGTGAAGTAATCTAAAATGTAAAACATGAAAATCAACCGATAATCAAAACCTAAACTGCATTGAAACGCAGTTTAGCCAGAATGTTAGCGTCAATTTTAAGGCGTGAAATGAAAAATCTTTTAGGTATAAGTAAAGGCTAAAAAGGCCATTGCATCTCAAAATCACCGACGGTACACTTTTTCAACGCCCGCTTCGAAAAATCCCCCGCTAGGAGTAGATTCTACTCTGACCCATTGTAGTCCAATTAGTGGCTGGGTGGAATTTGCAATTCCACCCTAATATCCTTGCCAATTTGCAATTGGTTTTCAACTTTTCGAGATCGGCAACCCTATTTTTTCCGTACTCCTTCAAAACTTCTCAATCCCCACAAAGTACAGATCAAAACCTCCCAAGCCTCCGGGACGGTTGGAGGAAAAAATCATGACGCGATTGCTGAAATCGACCGCATCGGAAACCACAGGACGAAACTCGTTAAACTCCGAGTTGATCTTAGGCCCGAAATTCACCGGCTCGTCCCATCCGTCGGCGGTCTTCAGGGAGTAGTATAGGTCATAGCCCCCAAGTCCTCCTGGCCGATCCGAGGAGAAAACCAACAAATCCCCGTAGACAAAAGGCATGTGATCGTTTGAAGGAGTGTTGATAGCTAGCTTATTGATGGATTTAGTCATGCCACTAGTCAAGAATTCCAGCGGATCCAAATCAGAGCGAAGCGCGATCTCGTAGATATCGAAGCGGCCGTCTATGTCAGCACTAAACAAAAATTTCTCGGCCGTTACTTGACGACCTATCCCTTCCACTTCCCGATAGCTATGCCCAAAAAAACTGGGATACATTTCATTGACATTTTCCCGAAAAAGCTGGAGAGGGGTGATATCCGCTACGACTTCATTGAACGATTCGCCATCTCTAAAGCTGCTTCCGAAAATACGGGCGGTTCCCGCACAGTCCTGGGAAAAGAACAGGCGGCCTCCAAAGGAATAGGGCCCGCGTTCATTGCATTCTGAATTGACTTCCAAAAGTCGATTGATCGTCACCTGCGATTCTGGGTAGTTTTTGCTAGCCGCATAGGAAAACCTCCCGAGCTCTTTGTCCCACGTGAAAACCAAGGATCTTGGTTCCAGATCAAAGTCAGCCCCCATATTTTCAGCATTGGACGAAAAGATAAAATTCAGATCCAAAGTCAAGGAAGGGGGATTGTAGTCGGAATTCATCTCGTCAAATTCCGAATTCAATTCAACCAGGTTGATCGCTTGGTTATTGGGGAACATCCCGACGGGGAAGGGGTATTTTTCCCGACAGGAAAAAAGGAGCAATCCTAAAAGGCAAAAAAAACACGGTTTGCTGGCTGCCATCTTGGTTCTATTTAAAGCATAGTCAATGAATGCAAATTCGTCGTTAAAAGCAACTTGATTGCATTTAAAAAATACCGATGACGTACTTTTTCAACGTGTTGCTCCAAAAAACTTTTAATTTCCCTTTTCCAATAAACTTTATCCCATGAAAAAACTTGTACTTCTAGTCTGGCTGATTTGCCTGACTGTCACTTTTGCGCAAGCGCAGGAGACCAAACCCATGACCTGGAAGGACGTCGCCGCCTGGAAATACATGCCCGGAAGTGCCTTTAAGCTTTCCCCCGATGGCCAATGGATCGCCTACGGAATCATCGGTCTGGAAGCGGACGGCGAACTCATCCTCCAGAAAGTCGCCGATCCAGACAGCAAAAAGTCCTTCCCCATCGGCAATACCAACTTCCCCAACTTTGAGTTTAGCGACAACAGCCAATGGCTGGCCTTCAAGGAGTCTCCAAAGTTCTCCGAAAAGCAGGCCAACGAAAAGGCTAAAGGCAAGCCACTGAAGGAAAAAGTCCACCTGATCAAGTTGGGAACGGACGACAAAAAGACCTTTGAAAACGCGGGCGGCTTCAGCTTCAATGCCGAGGCTTCCACCCACCTGATCATCAACCTGCCCAAGGAAGGCAATGCCGACATCAAAGGCTCCGATCTGCTGATCCATCACCTGACTTCCGGCAAGTCCCAAAACCTTGGCAATGTCCGCGAGCACTCCGTCAACAAGGCCGGAACCCACCTCGCCTACACCGTCGATGCCGCCAATTCACAGGGCAATGGCCTTTACCTCCTGACCCTGGCCAACAACTCCACGCAAGTGTTGGACTCCGACGAAGCCGGATACCAGAGCATCAACTGGACGGAAAAGGGCGATGCCTTTGCCGCGCTCAAGATGAAAAAGGACAAGAAGTACAAGCAGGAACGTGGTTCAGTTTTGGGGGTGAAAAGCCTCTCCAGTCCACAGGTGACGCTCTACGAAGCGGCTAAGGATTCGACTGGTTTTGATCAAAAGTACACCATCAGCCCCAACCGCAAGCCTGAATGGAGCGAGGACTTGACCAGACTTTTCTACGGCATCCACCCCTTGGTTTTGGCAGAAAAAGAAACTCCGAAAAAGGAAGTAAACAAGGACTCTCTGGCCGCGGCTGATTCAGAAAAACTCTCCTTGATCCTAGCCGACACCACGATCAAGTCGATCTCCGACCTGCAAAAGGCGATCGCGAAAGCCGACACCGCAAAGAAGGCTGATTCGAAGAAAAATGACGCCAAGAAGCCGGAGATGACGATCTGGCACTGGAACGACAGCAGACTTCAGTCCCGTCAGCAAGTGCTGGAAAACATGGACAAAAACTACAGCTTTTGGGCGATGTACGACGTGGCGGCCAAGAAACACATCGCACTCCAGGACAGCAGCATGAAGGATCTCAGCATCCTTCCGAAGCAACTCTATGCGCTGGGTTCGGACAATCAGAGCTACGAACTCCAAGGCAATCTGGACGGACAATCCTACCGTGACCTTTATATCGTCGATCTGAAGAGCGGAGTCAAAACTCAGCTTTTTGAGAACTTCTATCAGCCTTCATTTGGCTCCTACCCGCGTCCTTCAACAGATGGCACGAAGCTTATCTATGGCAAGGACGGCCACTTTTACATCTACGATATCGTAGCCAAGACCCACCGCAATATCACGGAAAACCTGCCGGTGACCTTCGTTGACGTGGAAGACGACCACAACGTCACCGATCCCTTGGTCAGCCCGCTCGGCTGGAGCAGCGACAGCAAGTACGTGCTCCTTCGCGATGACTGGGACATCTGGCAGATTCCCATGGGTGGAAAAGAAACCGCGGTCAATCTGACCCAAAACGGGAGAGCCGAAAAGATTCGATACCAGTACCGATTTATCCTTGATCGGGAAGAAAAAGGAATTGACCTGAGCAAAACGAACTATATCCGCGTCTATGGCGAAAACACCAAGAAAAGCGGGATCGCAACTCTTGCGCCGGCCAAGAAAGGCGGCTTGACTCCGGGGGCAAAAACATTGCTTTGGGAAGATGCGATGATCTCTGGCCTCGGTAAGGCGGAGAAAGCGGAAGTTTTCACCTACACCAAGGAGAAATTCAACGAGCCAACCCAAGTCTATCTCACCGATGCGACACTGGCCAACGGAAAGAAGGTTACCGAAAATGCTCCTGACGCGGGCAAGTTTGCCTGGTCATCCGGCGTGCAGCTCGTGGACTATGTAACTGCCAAAGGCGACTCGCTTCAGGCGGCACTTTTCCTCCCAGCCAACTATGTGGAGGGACAAAAGTACCCGACGGTCATCTACTACTACGAAAAGCTTTCGCAGACCCTGCATAACTTTAGCAATCCGGGCTACAGCGGCACGGGCTGGAACCCGAGCCTTTACACCAGCAATGGCTACGCAGTCCTGATCCCGGATATCGTCTATAAGATGGACGATCCCGGTATGTCTGCCGTCTGGGCAGTCCTTCCAGCAGTGGATGCGGCCATCAAGACCGGCGTCATCGACGAGGCGAATATGGGCATCCACGGACACAGCTGGGGTGGCTATCAGACTTCCTTCCTGATCACCCAGACCGACCGCTTCAAGGCCGCCGCTGCCGGTGCACCACTCACCAACATGATCTCCATGTACGATCTGATCTATTGGAACTCCGGAGGTGGAAACATGTCCATCTTCGAGGCTTCTCAGGGTAGATTCCGTGGAGGGCCATGGGAAAACTGGGAAGCCTATGAGCGGAACAGCCCGATTTATCATGTGAAAAACGTCAAGACTCCGCTGTTGCTGCTGCACAATGACAAAGACGGCGCGGTAGACTTCACCCAAGGCGTGGAATACTACAATGCGCTTCGCCGCCTCAAAAAGCCGGTGATCATGGTGCAGTATCTTGGTGAAAACCACGGATTGGGCAAGACCGAAAATCGAAAAGACTATGCCGTGCGCATGATGGAGTTTTTTGACCACCATCTCAAAGGTGAAGCCGCACCCGACTGGATGACCAAGGGTGTGCCGAGGATAGAGCTAGGCGAGCATTTGGAGGAAAGGGCTTTCTGAGTTGATAAATGAAGTAGCAAAGGTGAGATACCTTAGGTAACAAGAAATCCACCGGAAAAAAGATATGCCCCCAAAAAGTCAGTCACTTTATGGGGGCATTTTTATGAGCAAAAAAGCCAATTTTTGAATAATGACTTCGTATAGTCTACGAAGTCATCAGCATCACATTTACTTCATCAACTCCTTGCGCTTTAGGATTGTTTCAAAAAACCGCTTCTCGTTGTCGGTGTTGAAGATGCGGTAGGGCAAGTGAATAAACTGTGCCTTAGACATGTAGAGGACGAAAGCGTCTTTGGTCTGCTCTACCTTTTTGATCATGTTCCACTGCACCGGCATTCCTTCACGGGCGTTGAGCTTCATGAGGATCTGTCGGCTGTCGATCTCGTAGGCCATCTTTTGGAAGATCGCTTTGTTCTGCTCCATTTGAGTCACGCCTGTAAACTGGATAGTCCAAAAAAGTACGTAGAGCGCATAGGCGATCACCGCACCGATAATCCACCAGATGGATGCGATCCAAAAGTATCCGCAGCAGATTGCAAGCGCAATCAGAATCACCCACCACTGTTCTTTTAGGATGGATTTAAGCCCCATTTTTATGTAAGTTCCAGTCTCAAGCTGGTATTTTTTCGTTTTAATAATCATCGGTATGGAATTAGCGAGGGCAAATATCCACCTATCCGATTGATTAAGCAAGTCGAAAAAAATCATTAATTCTGTTTCAATGGAAGTCTGCAAAAGCGCAATCTTCAGGTTGTTTTTGGCTGTCACTGCCAAAGAAGCGTATATACCAATTATAAATTCTGTGGGGAAATGAAAACAAATGGTTTATTCCATTGATTTACAATCTCCATTCGATTATCTTATCTCAAAAAATTTTTAGCCATGAACAGTCTCGTCATTGATCTCTTTATGTGCGGTGTGGCCTATGTCATCCTTATCTACTTTGTGGCCACTATGACTAAAAATGCCATCAGAAGAGGCAATAGCAACAATGATGATGGAGACGGTGGAATTGAAAATATGACGCCTCCAAAGATTGATTTGCCTCCGGGAGTGATCTGGCCTTCTGATGTCCCCAAAAAATCAAGGCCTCTTGAGCCGGTAGACTGTTAAGCTGAATTAGAATCTGTAATTCGGCGTTATCGACACTTTTCGCAGATCCCCTGTACAAGCAAGCTCATTTCCTTTTTTTCAAATCCCGCCGGGAGTTTGATATGGGGTAAAATTATATCCTCCAGACAAGTGGTTTCTCCACAGATTTCACATTTGAAATGAACGTGCTCGTGACTGTGATTGTGTACGGTTTCGCCATGTGAGCAAAGCGCGTATTTCGTCGCTCCGCTGTCGTCTAGTACTTTGTGAATCAAGTCTTTGTCCAAAAAAGTCTTCAACGTGCGATAGATCGTCACACGGTCAAACTGCTGGTTGAGCGTATCTTCCAGATCGGAATGTGACAGGGCGATGTTCTTGTCCAAAAACTCCTGAATGATCTCCTGGCGACAATCTGTAATTCTGAGCTTGTGTGACTTTAGTATGGCTGTTGGGCTTGGCATGACGGCTGTTTGGCAGTCAAATTAACTCAAAAATGGGAAGTGAAAAAAAATGGCGCCGAATCCGGCGCCATTTAAGCTTATTTTCCTGATTCTTCGGAGAGGATTTTATCGACTCTCGCCAAAGCATCTTCAAGATGAAGTTTGGTCATTCGGTCGGAGCTGCGTCCGATTGCCGCTTTGATCTGGGTTTGAAGAGTTTTGAGTTCCCCTCTAGCCATCGGCCTGATGTCAGATTGGGATGCATTGATCTGAGGGCCCACAAACTGACGGAATTGTGATGGCACTTGGGCGGGACTTTCCGTCAGGAGCGTTTCAAGGCGCTCGATATGCGCACGCTGTAGGGCTCTGCGGTGTACATCTATGGTTTTGCCGGAAGCCAGTTCTGTCCAGATCCCTTTTCTCAAGTCATCGAAAAGCTCGGTCATTTTATAGGCTTCGTTGCCGTTCAGCGCTTCGTTTTCGATCACACGACCTAGTCTTCCCCAGTCTAGAACCCCGTTAAGCGAAGTCACTTGGATGGCGCGGATTCTTTCCAAAGCTCCAAAGTCACCGATTCTCGCGATGATATCTTCGTCCATCATCCAGGTCGGCGTTGCAAATAGTTGTTTGTTCAAGAAGTCAACGGCTGTTTTTTGAACCTCCTTGGAAGTATGGGTATAAACCACCGCGTCTTCGCCGCTTGATTTGTATACTTCCTCGACTCCTCCGACGTTGGTTCTCACGTGACCCATGTAGCGGTTAAACTGCGTGATCACCTGTCCATACATCTCTTCCAGATCCGCATAATCCTTGAATGGCTTAGTGTCTTCAGCAGTCCATTCCTTGAGATTCGGCAGGATGCGCTTTAGGTTTGCGATTCCATATTCAGAGGCTTTCACTGCATTATCACCGAGGTCTTCCGACTGTGCTGTAGGATCGTAGCTATTACCCTGACGGCCATATCGGTACACTGGATCGCCCTTTTTGTCCAAGATCCACTGGTTCAGCGTGGCTTGCTCCGCCTCTGGAGTCTTGGCCTCTGGGATAGGTCGGTATCCCCATGCTACCGCATATTTATCATACGGGCCCACGTTGGGCATTAGGCTGACACCCTCGTCACCAGGCTGTGCAATGTAGTTGAATCGGGCATAATCCATGATCGACGGGGCCGTGCCAAATTCCTGTGTGAAGGCCGCGTCACGAAGTTTTTCCACAGGATAAGCCACTGATGAGGCAAAGTTGTGAGGCAAGCCTAGGGTATGTCCGACCTCGTGCGAAGACACAAAGCGGATCAATCTGCCCATCGTTTCGTCAGTGAAATTGACTCCCCGGGCATCCGGATTGATGGCGGCAGTCTGGATGAAGAACCAGTTTCTCAGCAAATTCATCACGTTGTGGTACCAGCCGATATGGGACTCCAGTATCTCGCCGGATCTAGGATCGGAGACATGTGGGCCGTAGGCATTTTGGATGTCAGAGGCGAAATATCGAATGACAGAAAAGCGGGCATCCTCAGCGCTCCAGGTAGGATCTTCCTCAGCCGTCGGGGCTTCCTTCGCTAGAATGGCATTTTTGAAGCCGGCTTCTTCAAATGCTGCCTGCCAATCTTCGACGCCGGCGATCAGGTAAGGGATCCACTGCTTGGGAGTAGCAGGATCGATATAGAACAAGATCGGTTTCACCGGCTCGACCAATTCTCCACGCTTGAATTTCTCCATGTCTTCCGGCTTCACTTCCAGTCTCCATCGATCCAGGTAGCGGCGGGAGGATGCCTTTTGCGCGTCTGATCCATAGTCCACATAGGATCTGGCAAACCAGCCCACTCTGCGGTCGGCTAGTCGCTGCTGCATCGGAACCTTCGGAAGGAGGATCATCGAAGCATTCAATTCCAACGTAATCAAGCCCGTTGCACTGTTTGACGGCGGTTCAGATGCGGCGTAGGTCAGTACGTAGCGTGCTTCGATATTGATCGGATAGGAGTTGATGTGCTCGATATATGATCGATCAGTATCCAGGCGCGAGACCTTGTATTGGGTTCTTCGGTTACGTTGTAATCCCAGCGCTTGGTTGTCTTTGTTAAACAAGTCGGTCGCTTCGATCACCACACCGGTGGAGTCTGTGGCACGGGACTTCATCGAGAATTTTTGCAAGATGGGCTCCAAATTGGAAGCTTTCACGGCCAAAGAAATCGGGAGAGAATCTGCGGCATAGTTGTTAACAGAAACTACTTTGAGCAAAATGTCGTCGCCATTTTTGTCCCAACGCACCATCAGGTTGTTGGTATTTTCTCCTCCATAGCCGATCCCGTCTGCGGTCTTGGCAATCCGCACCACCATCAGCATGTCTCTGCCAAAGAGCGAATCGGGGATCTCGTAGAAATATTTCTCGTCGATCTGATGCACTTTGAAAAGGCCATCTTTGGTCTTGGCCTTTGCTGTGATCACCTCATTGTAGGGCTTTGGACCGGTACTTGGCCCATTGGATGCTTTCGCGGGTGCCGTTGGAGCAGGCGCATCTTTGTCTTTTTTCTTTTTCTTTTGGGCAAAAGAGTTCTCTGCCGAAAGCAAAGACCCCATCACACCCAAAGCAAAGAGTGACCTCTTTAGAAATTTTGGTAGGGTTTTATTCATGTTACAGTAAAGTTCGATTCTGGAAATAAAGTAACTTCCAAACTATGGGATAAGCCGCAAGCAAACTTATTTTTTGATAGACGGTTCCATCATCAAACCAAAGGCTCTTGAAGGAAACAGAAATTAAGATTATCGTGATCGGAGGTGGGTTGGCAGGGCTGATTTCATCCATCCTTTTGGCTAGAAGGGGAAAAGAGGTGGTCTTAATTGAAAAGAAGTCCTATCCCTTTCATCGCGTTTGCGGTGAATACATTTCCAATGAGGCGCTTGATTTTTTGAAACGGGAGCAGTTGTATCCTGATTTTTTGGAGATACCCTCGATTTCTAATTTTGAGTTTAGTGACACCAAGGGAAGAACCGCCCGAATAGGGCTTGAGCTGGGTGGGTTTGGCATTAGCCGGTATGTGTTAGATGCCTGGCTGTTCCAAAAAGCAAAAGATGCCGGAGTAAATGTCATGGCGGGTATTCAGGTTTCTGATGTTGAATTTGTGCAGAAAGCAGAAAAACACAGGCTGACGCTTGCCGATCAGACTACACTTGAAGCGGATTTCGTCATCGGAGCTTTCGGTAAGCGCAGCAAATTGGACAAGGTTTTGGAGCGGCCATTCATCCAAAAAAGGAGTCCGTATATCGGTGTGAAATACCATATCAAATCAGATTTTGCTAGAGATAGGGTTGCACTTTATAATTTCAAAGGCGGGTATTGTGGACTCAATGCGATAGAGGATGAAAAGGTCAATCTCTGTTATTTAGGACGTCGGGATCAACTGCGGCATTGCGGGTCTATTGAGGAAATGGAGAGAGTGGTTTTGTGGGAAAATCCGATCCTGAAAAGAATTTTCACCGAAAGTGATTTTTTGTTTGAAAAGCCGGAGGTCATCAATGAGATCAATTTTGAGCCGAAGAAGCCGGTGGAAAACCATATCCTAATGGCGGGAGATGCGGCGGGACTGATAGCGCCGCTTTGTGGCAACGGCATGGCCATGGCCATCCATTCCGGAAAGATGGCCGCCGAAGCTATCCTCTTGGGAAGAAGCAGAGACGAAGTCGAGTCAATTTATTCCAGAAATTGGAACGCCGAATTTCGACGGAGACTCTGGGTAGGCCGACGAGTTCAACAGCTTTTTGGGTCGAAGGGGGTTTCTGTTTTGGCGCGAAATCTTATCCAGCACATTCCTTTTTTTGCGCAGCAAATCATCCGAAATACGCATGGAAAACCATTTTGATCAATACTCAAAAACTTGAAGGATCTGCGTGTTTTCCAAAAAATAGTAGATAAAGAACGCATTCAAAGCCAATGCAGAAATCCCGTTCATACCCATTGCCCAGGAATAGGAGGCATATTTTTCGGAATTGGAAATTACAAATCGAAACCATATTAGGAAAAAGAGCACAATCGGAGCCATAGCTGCCAAATAAATCCATAAGACGCTTTCCTGATTCCGATCTAGGAAAAACCAGGCAAAAGCAGCTCCGGTCACAACAAACAGAAGTGCGGAAAACATAAATGTTCCTTTAATTCCCAGGAGAATACTTAGTGTGTGATCACCCCGCCTGGAGTCTTCCCGGTGCTGATAAACCTGTGTAAGCGGATAGTTTCCCCACAGCATCAAACTGGTCAATAGTCCGGGAATAGCGATGTGAGGTTTTATCAATACATCCCAACCCAGATCGCTCAATCCCGCATAAGCAATCGAAAAAGTGAAATATCCCTGAAAGAATCCCGCAATAAACCAACTGGCCCAAGGGTATTTTTTGATCCGGATGGCGGGGTGAGAATAGGCCATACTGACCAGCGCATAGGTCAGCAGCATGCTCGCAAAAGTCCAACTGATCATCATACCCAACACCAACGAGACTAGCAGAAATCCGTGGGAAAGCCAGTATAAATCGGAGGTGATTTTGGGAGGATGCTTCAGTCCTCCTATACTTTCTTCATCCTTGTCAAAATAGCTGTTGTACCCATTGCTGCTTGGGTACAGGAATAAGTGGAGCGCAAGGAAGACCAGAAGCAATCGCCCCCCGTTCAGGTTGGGAGTCAGGCCAAGCGCAAACAGAAAAACCGGCATCAGCAATAATGAAAACGGGATGCGGAGATGACGGAGGCTGGATCGGGAGATCATGGTTTATTTCGTTGTTCGATTAACCTTATCGGATCCGAATGGTTACATAGCATGACATCCAATTTAGAAATAATCCTTTAACTTGAACTAATGAATCCCAGTATCGTCAGTATCGGTCTTTCTAATCCGGGAAAACCGATTTCCCAATCTGAAATTGCCCGCTTTATGCAGCTCGCTCATCAGTTGGATGACGCTGAGGGGCGTAAGCTGGGGTTTCTCTACAGAAAGACCGGTATCGAAAGTCGCCATAGTGTCCTTCAGGATTTTGACAAATTGAGCGTGGACGATTTCACTTTTTTTCCAAAAAACGAATCACTCTCCCCATTCCCCGGTACTAAAGCTCGGATGGAAGTTTTCCAGAAAACCGCACCGGGTTTGGCAGCAGATGCAGCGATTTCCTGCATGGATCAGTCGGGTGAAAAGATGGCATCATTGACTCACCTGATCCTCGTGTCCTGCACCGGAATGGTGGCTCCTGGCGTAGAACTTCAGCTCATGGAAAAGCTTGGACTTGCAGATACGGTCGAGCGGTATTGTGTGCATTTCATGGGTTGTTATGCGGCTTTTACAGGACTTAAACTTGCAGACAAGATCCTAAAGGCTGAACCCGATGCCAGGGTCTTGCTGGTTTCGGTGGAGCTTTGTACACTTCATTTCCAGAAAGAATGTTCCGAAGATAATCTATTGGCCAATTCCCTTTTTGGCGATGGAGCTGCTGCGGCACTGGTGATGAATTCAGGCAGAGGCTTAAAAATAAATTCTTACCTCAGCCAAGTGCTGCGAGATGGCGTCCAAGATATGGCTTGGGGCATTGGAGATTTTGGTTTCGAGATGAAGCTCAGTAAATACATACCTGCCCTCTTGGATCAGGGAATTCGGCAGTTTACAGATGTTTTTGAACAAAAGTTCAAACTGAGCCGAATTCGGAATTTTGCGATCCATCCCGGAGGAAAACAAATTCTGCAAAAAGTACAGGAAGCGTTTGAGCTCTGTCCGGCGGTGAATTTTCACGCCTTGAATGTGCTCAGGCAATTTGGCAACATGTCCTCAGCAACGATACTTTTTGTGTTGGATCGGATGATGAAAGATCAAAACGTTCAGGGGGAAATCCTGGCGATGGGTTTCGGTCCGGGACTGACCTTGGAAACCTTACACCTGGAAAAGCAATGAGCATCTTTGCAAAGCGAAGTGAGGAAAAGGAGCTCATGGACGACCTCGAGTGCTCAGGCGAAGAACTGGAGCAGACCCTGAGGGAGCTCAAAACCATTAATCGCTGGCTGGGCGGGAATCATGTGACCACCAACGGAATGGCCAAAATCATGAAACTCTACCCAAAATCTTTTTACCAGATTGCTGATATCGGATGTGGCGGGGGAGATATGATCGGGATCATGAATCGATGGGCCAACTCCCAAGGGTTAACCATGAATTTCGTGGGAATTGATGCCAACAGGAACATTGTCGAGTTGGCGAAGGTTAGGCTACAGGAAGTAACCAATGTCCGCTGGCAGGTACAAAATGTATTTGATCCAGAATTTTCGAAAGAAAAAGTGGACATAGTGACTTGCACGCTCTTTACTCACCATTTCACCGACCAAGAATTAATCAGCTTGATTCGAGCTTTCCGAAGCAAAGCTTCTTTGGGAATAGTCATCAATGATCTTCATCGCCACTGGTTTGCTTTTCACAGCATTCGAATTTTGACCAGAATTTTTAGCAAATCGCCGATGGTTCAGCATGACGCCTCACTTTCCGTTTTAAGAAGTTTTAGAAAAGCGGATTGGGAGAGAATTTTGAAAGCTGCTGGAGTAGAAACTTTCGAAATTCGTTGGTTTTGGGCGTTTAGATGGCAAGTTTTGATTTTATTTTAAACTAGAAACAAATAAATTTTGCTTATGGAACTATCTCCGGAAACCCTCAAATCAATCTTGGATCAAGCGATCGTCCTCGCCTACCTGATCATCCCGACCCTGATATATGCGACCCTCTTTTACATTGTTGGTCGATTTGTAGTCAACAAACTGGTAAAAGGGTTTAGTAGACTTCTTGATGCCCGAGATGCCAATCCCTCCCTTAACTCATTTTTGGTCGGATTGGTCAAAGCACTCCTTTACGTTTCCTTGTTCATCGGGATGGCGACGATATTGGGAGTGCCGATGTCGTCTTTCTTGGCGATATTAGGTGCTGCAGGTCTGGCGATTGGCTTGGCACTGCAAGGGTCACTTTCCAATTTTGCGGGAGGGGTGCTGATCCTACTTTTCAAGCCTTTCAAAGTTGGCGACGTCATCGAAGGCCAAGGCAACGCCGGCAAGGTGGTTAAGATTGATATTTTGTATACCCATCTTCATACTTTTGACAATAAAGAAGTCGTGATTCCAAATGGTAATCTGGCAAATTCTGAGGTAGTCAATATGACCTCTCAGCCTACTAGAAGAGTGGATTTGAATGTAGGTGTCGGTTACAGCACGGACCTCAACAAATCAAGAGCGGTGATTTTGGAGATTTTGAAAAACGACGAACGCGTACATGCTGATCCCGAACCGGTGGTTTTTCTAAAAAATTTCGGAGACAGTTCGCTCGACCTGACTGTCAGAGCTTGGGTGGACACAGAAAACCTCTGGCCGGTTTACTTTGATTCGATGGAGAAAATCAAAGCTGCCTTTGAATCCAATGAGATAGAGATTCCATTCCCGCAGCGGGTTGTTTATTCCCAAAAGGATTGATTGCCTGAAGACTACAAAAATCCCCCGATTGGCGATTAGCCGATTTGGGGATTTTTTTTGTCTAGTAGCGGACCAAAATCTCGTCAATCGACTTTCTTGCAATTGCAGGCACATACGTTTCAGCTTTCGCAAAGCCTACCGGCAAAAGCAAGAAAGGCTTTTCGTGTGCTGGACGCTGTAGGATTTCGCTTAGAAAATTCATCGGACTCGGCGTATGGGTCACTGTCACCAGGCCGGCTTGATGGATCGCCGCGATCAAAAAACCGCAGGCAATACCAACAGACTCTGAGACGTAGTAGTGCTGGACTTTTTCCCCGTCTTGGACTCCAAAAGACTGCTTGAACACGACGATCAAATAGGGAGCATCTTCCAAAAATGGCTTTTCCCAGTCCGTCCCGAGCGGCTCCAGGTCTTTCTTCCAAGTTGTCGGCATCCGGCTGGCATAGCTTATTTTTTCTTCCTCCTCGGCAGCCACCCTGATCTTTCGTTTGATTTCGGGGTTTTCGACCACGCAAAACGTCCAAGGCTGCTTATGGGCTCCCGAGGGAGCGGTGCCGGCGGTAAGGATGACGTTTTCGATGACCTCGATGGGGATGGGTTTGGTGTCGAATTCCCGGACAGTTCGGCGTTGATCCATGGCCTGGTAGAAATTCACCGCATTTTCCTTCAGCTGTTCAGCGCTTACATTTGGCCGTGAATATGACACGTGCTCATGGCCATTGATCAATTTTTTTTCCATAAAAAAAACGGTTACCTCGAAAGTTAACCGTTTTTGAAAAAGATTTGGCTTGGCTTAATCCATCGTAATTTCTTTGGATCCGCCAGGATAGGTTACAATCACGATTTTATCGCATGCTCCTTCACCGAGATCTGCGGTTAGTGTGTTTCCTAGGATTGAGAATTCCAATTTCCCCTGGCTTGGAACGAAATTGCCCGTTGCTCGGCAGTCTTCTTTTGCGACCAATGCATCTGTGACCAACACCGTATAGTCAATTCCTTCCCGACTATTTCCAGATGCGCCTCCGGTAATAGAGGCTTCATATCGTTCGTCCAGCAGCGTTAAAACCCGAGTTTGCGTGCTTGCCCACGTAACTGAAGTATTGTCTGGCCAGGTAACTTTACCGTTTTCAACCTTCACATTGAGGGTGACCTTTTTAGCAAATATATCTATACCTGCATTGGTTATGGTTCGTTTTCCTTCGATTTTCAGTCCATTGGTCTCATAGCCATCGAAGGTTGTGACAATCGTAGTACCGGGTAGGAGAAAGTTAGAACCAGAGTAGGAAAGAAGAATCTTGCCCTTTCGGACGATACCATTTGGACTTGTGCAGCCAGTACCGAAGTCAATGGTGATTTTTTTTGTGGACTCATCGTGAGTGACGACCGTATTGGTGCAGATATCTGCGTCTGATTGTGTCCTAAATCCCAATCCGCTGCTTTGCAATACTTCAAGTGTCAGTATTTCAGTGTCTTCGTAGGCAGCACGGACTTCAAAGTCTTCCTCGACTACGCCCAGATTAGGCTCCGAATCAATAGGGTCTTCATCTTCGCTGCAGGAAAATATCAGGAAAGGGATAGTGAAGAGTAGGGGTTTTAAGTAATTCAACGGGTGATTTTTCATTTTTGCAAAGGTTCGAAAATCTAAATTTAAGATTTGTTTTTTTGATTGGGCTTGTCTGCTTTTCTGGGTTTATCGCGCACACACCCTATGTTTTGAGTCAAAGATACATCGTCTGGTATTATTCCCATTTTTTGGCTGAGATCCCATGCCACGACTTCTTCCGTCTTAATTTCCTTCTTTTTCACAGGAGCATTTGTTTTAAGTGTTGCTGATCACAAAGGTTTTAATGTAGCGATTTTTGGAAAATTTATTTTAAATAATGAACGACCCCGTCAATATCTATATTTGAAGATGAATGGATTTGATTTTCGAAAAGACAATTTAGAAACGAAACTAGCCCTAGTTCGCCGAAAGGCCGCCAATCTTTCGTTTTTGCGCCTGCTATTTTTTTTCGGAACAGGAGCGCTGTTTATCTTGGGATTGGCCGAACACCCGCTTTGGCTGGTAGCTGCTGGGATTGCTACCTATTTTTTCATCAAGCTCGTGAGCTTTTACAATTTTCAAAAAGATCAGGAGGCGATTTACCTTGCCCTGGGAAAGATGGAGGAACGAAAGGGTCATCGGCAGCGTCGTACACTTTCTGGCTTTGATTCGGGAGCTGAGTTTTCCGACAAAAACCATCCTTTTTGCAACGACTTGGATTTATTTGGCGAGCATTCGTTGTTTCAGCTGTTAAATCATACTGTGTCAAAGGGTGGCAAAGCGCGGCTGGCGTCCTTGATGAAAAGTAACTTTGACAAAGCAGAATCCGAAGGGAGAGCGCAGGCGGTGACTGAGTTGGCAGATAAGGCCCTGTTTCTTCAGGCTATGGAAGCTGCGGGATTGGCCCTGAAGAAGGATGAAGCTGAAAACGGAAAGTGGATTGACTGGCTGGGTAGCGCTGAAAAACAATCCGTCTTACCGAAAATGCTGGCTTTCATCGGACCGATTGGAGGGTTGACGCTGCTAAGTTTGATTTATCTCGGCATCGTACCCGAAGCAATACTGGGTGTTTGGGTATTGCTTGGTGTTGGATTTTTGAGCCTTGTTTTCAAGCCTCTAAAAGCGGCTGCGGATGCGATTCCAGTCGCATCGACGCTGAAGTCCTACCTGATCCGCACCAAACTTATCGAGCAGGAGTCGTTCTATTCCAAGACCTTGAATATTGCCAAATCAGAGCTCAGCAACGAGAAATCTCCGGCATCGTCCCTTTTGGGGGATTTGGACTCGCTTGGGTTTTGGATTCAAAATCGGCTTAATCTGCTCTACTTGCCCTTCAATTTATTGTTCTGGACGGATTTTTTGATTTTCAATCAGCTCGCTTCATGGAAAAATCGGGTAGGTCAATCCCTCAGTCATCTACCCGAAAACCTGGAGAAGTGGGAGGTCTTTGTTTCCTTGGGAGCGTTTGAAGTGGAGTTGGAAGGAGCAGCAAAATTTGAGTGGACGGAGGAAGCTGAACTGATCGCGACCGATATTTCTCATCCGATGATCTTGCCGGAGAAAGCAATTCCCAATTCCATCGGGCTCGATGCCGGGCACCGGCTAGTTATTTTGACTGGTGCAAATATGAGCGGAAAGACCACCTTTATGCGAACTCTTGGGATCAACTGTGTCTTGGCCAATCTGGGCCTAAGTCCTTTTGGCAGCAATTTGAGGATCGGGAAGATCCAGTTGTACACCAGCATGCGCAATTCGGATAATTTGGGGGAAAGTGTCAGTTCCTTCTATGCCGAACTCAAACGGATTCATACCCTGATCGAACGACTGGAATCCGGTGAAACCCTGTTTTTCCTGCTCGATGAAATTCTCAAAGGGACTAACACCCAGGACAGGATTTCGGGTTCGGAAGCATTGATACTGCAAATTCTCAAAACCAAGGGTCTCGGAATCATGAGTACCCATGATATCGAGCTATCGGTATTGGAGCAAAGTGTAGAAAATCTACACAATTTCTCATTTCATTCGGAGATCCACGACCGGTCGATTGACTTTGACTATAAGATCAAAAAAGGCCCTTGCCCGAGTTTCAACGCACATAAATTAATGGAATTGATGGGTATCCGCTTTGGCAACCCGGAGCATATGGCATCCAAATTGGGTAGATGATTGGGAAATTTATTGTTTACTTAAACCAAAATAGTTATGAGCTCTTTATTGTATATTATCGCAGTAGTTTTGATCATCGGGTGGTTGTTGGGTGTATTCGTTTACAGTGTAGGGGGCTTGATCCACATTCTTTTAGTTTTAGCAGTTGTTGCAATTTTGCTTCGTCTAATCGGCGGCGGGAGAGCAGTCTGACGCTAGAAAGGAGTCGATCCGAACTTTTATAGTACTTCGTTCCGTAAGAATCTATTAATTTTGGGCTGTTTATGACCCACTCTGCACACAATCAGATTCTCGGAATTTTAGGTGGCGGACAGCTTGGCCGCATGCTGATCCAGTCCGCCATCAATTACAACCAGGATATTCACATACTCGATCCCGATCCGAATGCGCCCTGCAAAGACATCGCGCAGCAGTTTCAGGTAGGCTCGCTCAAGGATTTCGACACGGTTTATGCCTTCGGCAAAAACTGCGACGTAATCACTGTTGAGATCGAGGCGGTGAATACCGAGGCATTGCAAAAGCTGGCTGAGGAAGGCAGGAAGGTCTTTCCTCAGCCGCATATTCTCAAACTCATTCAGGACAAACGCGAGCAAAAGCAGTTTTACCGGCAGCATGGGATTCCTACGGCAGATTTCATCCTGACCGAAGACAAAGCTGATGTGCTTGCCAAGAAAGACTTTCTTCCGGCAGTCAACAAGCTGGGAAAAGAAGGCTATGATGGGCGAGGAGTACAAATCCTGCGGTCCGAACATGATCTGGATAAAGCCTTCGATGTGCCTGGCCTTTTGGAAAAGCTGATTGACTTTGATAAGGAAATTGCCGTAACCGTGGCCAGGAATGAGGCTGGAGATCTGATCGCCTATCCAGCGGTGGAATGCGCCTTTCATCCGACGGCGAATTTGGTCGAGTTTCTTTTTGCGCCAGCGCAAATCACTCTCGAAGTCGAGCAAAAAGCTCAAGAAATCGCTAAAGAAGTCATACTAAAACTAGGCATGGTCGGAATCCTCGCTGTGGAACTCTTTGTTACCAAGTCCGGCGATGTCCTCGTAAACGAAATCGCTCCGCGTCCACACAACAGCGGCCATCATACCATTGAGGCCAATTTTACCTCCCAATTTGAGCAGCATCTGAGGTCAGTCATGAACTGGCCGCTCGGCAATCCCGAGTTGAGATGCCCTGCTGCAATGATCAACCTACTGGGCGAAGACGGGTTTTCAGGGCCTGTTTTGGTGGAGGGCAAAGAAGAAGCCCTTGTCGAGAAAGGCGTCTACATCCACCTCTATGGCAAGAAGCTCACGAAGCCCTTCCGAAAAATGGGCCATGTGACCATCTTGGACGACGATGTCGTAGGTCTCAAGGCTAAAGCCAACAGAATCAAAGAACTTATCAAAATCAAATCTACGCCATGAACCCACAGGTAGGAATCATCATGGGAAGTCAGTCTGACCTTCCAATTATGGCAGAAGCGGCTCAGTTTTTAGAGGAAATCGGGATCGCTTACGAGCTGACAGTAGTGTCTGCACATCGTACACCCCAGCGGATGATCGATTATGCCGGATCCGCTAGAGAGCGGGGGATCAAGGTAATCGTGGCCGGAGCTGGCGGTGCGGCGCATTTGCCGGGAATGGTCGCTTCCTTGACTAGCCTGCCGGTGATCGGTGTGCCGGTGAAAAGCTCCAACTCAATCGATGGCTGGGACAGTATTTTGTCAATTTTGCAGATGCCAAGTGGGATTCCCGTGGCAACCGTTGCGCTGAATGGTGGGAAAAATGCCGGAATTTTGGCTGCTTCTATCGTAGGAGCCTACGATGTTGAAGTGGGAAGGAAGATGGATGCTTTCAAGACAGGACTTCGTGAGAAAGTCGAGGAATCCGCCGCTCAGCTGGAAGAAAAAGGCTGGAAAGCAACCCTTAAAAAATGATTTGAGGTTTGAAAACAAAATTTGGAATCGCTGATCCATTGTCAAAACTCAAACTTTGAATCTCAAGTGTCCACGTATGGATTGGAAAAAAACCATCAAATTTAAAATCGGTTCGGAAGACTGGGAGATGCCGCTCAATGTATTGCTTCTGCTGGGAGCAATCACGATAGGCTTGATGGGAGTCGGACTCTGGATGGGATTTCAGTTTGGCACTCGATGATTTTAAGAGATATCTAAAAGGATATTGAACGCCGAGATTACCCAAGGTTTGGATCAGGCTGTTCGAAAGTTTCACACTTCGGAAAAGCTTAACTTCATCCTATGAACCGCCTCATCCAACTCCGACACACGCTCCACCAGTTCCCTGAAATAGCGCTGGAAGAAACCGAAACAGCTAAACAGATTCTGGAATTTTTTGCTTCGCTCCACCCGGATCGTAGCTATGAAAAGCTCGGAGGAACGGGATTGGCTTTTGTGTTTGAGGGGAAAAAGCCGGGGAAACGATTGCTTTTCCGTTGCGAATTGGATGCACTTCCCATCGAAGATCTGAAATCCTCTGATCACCAAAGCCAAATCAAAGGCAAAGGCCATCTCTGTGGACACGATGGGCATATGACGATAATCTGTGGTTTGGGAGAAAAGCTGGCACAAAATCGACTCGATTCTGGCGAAGTGGTTTTGTTATTCCAACCTGCTGAGGAAACGGGCGAGGGGGCAAAGGCAATATTGGAAGATCCCAAGTTCGAGGAGATTCGTCCGGATGCGGCTTTTGCATTGCACAATCTTCCGGGGTATCCACTCCATCAAGTGGTGATGCGACAGGGTACTTTTGCCGCTGGAAGCACGGGGATGACCCTCGATCTCCAAGGAAAAACTTCCCATTCCGCGCATCCTGAAGCTGGGATTAACCCCGCGCAGACCTTAGCAGTTTTGATCCAAGAACTTTCCCAGCTACCCAAAAAACTGGAAGGCTTTGGCCTCCTGACTTTGATTCATGCGGTATTGGGAAGCGTGGCCTTCGGCACGAGTGCTGGAAAAGCGAGCTTGAGTATGACACTCCGGGCCTATGACCAGAAGGATTTGGAGCGGCTGATTGACTTAGTGAAAGAGGCTTCAAAGTCCGAGGCAGCTCAGGCTGGATTAGGGGTTAACTTTACGTTTGTCGAAAGTTTTGCAGTCGCCAAAAATGATCCTATACTGTATCCAATCGTAGAAAAAGCAGCGGAAAACCTCGGACTTTCTATCCTTGAAAAACCAGAACCTTTCCGCTGGTCCGAGGATTTTGGGCTGTTTTCCCAGATCTGCCCGGCATTTTTATTTGGCTTGGGAGCGGGAGAAAATTGCCCCCAACTGCATGAAGGAACCTATGACTTTCCGGATGAATTGATCGAAACAGGGGTTGAGATGTTTTGGGAGATTCTATCTGGAATTTAAATAAAAAGACCTTCCAGTCCCGATAGTGTTGGGGATCAAAATCCGACAGATCTGGGAACTAGGTCCGCTTTCTAAATCGTCTGTTTTGCGCGGACCATTTCTGATTTTCTTGAAAACTCAAAAATCAGAATAGTCAGTTGGATAAAGTAGTCTGCTGTCGTTTCTGTTCATGATATTCTGGTATTCGGGCAGCACTTTCATAGTGCTCCAATCCGGGTCGGAACCGAAGGTTTTCCAACTGGTATCCCGGGATTCGATGTTTTCAAAGGTGGTCATGTACATAAGATTAGGCATGGCCGAGCCTGCTATGACTTCTCCATAAAATACGGGATTGAACTTCAGTTTGTCGAAGATGTCCATTTCTCCTGAGTTGAACATCTTGACTTTTTGTTTGTAAAGTTTTTCAGTTTGGCTTTCGTAGCTTCTCAGTTCATAAACGCGGTCTTTTTTGGGGCCAGTGACTTTTGACTCTGCAAAATGAGGCCGTTCGGTAAATGCTCGCATGAGCACGGTTTCGATCCGGAGGTAAGGAGGCTTGTCGAAAGGTGCATTGATGTAAGCAACTCCTGCAGTTTGATAGGCCTGGTCTTTTTCTAATTTGGCCGGCATTTTAGCCCACTCTTCCATGGAGGAAAACGGAATATAGAGATAGATTCGCTTGCCTGCGTCAGGTTGAGAAGCGATAGGCTTGAATACCCCAACTTTTGGTACGCCATTTCTATGTAGCGCTGGCAAAAGTGCTTTTTCAAGATAGGCGTCCATCTGAGATTCCTGATCGGAATTTTCGATGTTGTAAATTCTCAGTTCGTAGAAGTCGCGCTTGCCCTTTTGGGCGAACAGACCTGTCGAGACAAGGGTGAAGAAAGCAAGTAAAAAAGTGCTGATTAGGATGTTGGCGTTCATGGAATTGGCTTTAGAGTCGATGCTAATTTGATTGGGATAAATTAAATTAAATAATTCGGCTTGCCATCCCTTTTCTGCCTTTGGCTAGTTTTTCAAGGTATAGTTTCCGGTAACTTTTACCAGAATTTCGTCTCCAACATCAGCATGCAAGCTATACCGAGGACAAATGCCGACACGATCAGAGTCCATTCTTTGCGATTCACTCCCACCATGCTCATCAGGGAAGTCAACAGCAGAAATGAAATGACAATTATGATTTGTCCGGCTTCCAAGCCTAAATTAAAAGCTAAAAGAGGTTCCCAGATGCTATTCTCTTTTCCCAACAGTTCTTTCAGATAATTGGAAAATCCCAATCCGTGGATCAATCCAAAGAATACCGCAAGTAGGTAGTTTAATTGGATGCCTTTGCCGTTGTTGGGTTTTGGTCTAAATAGCGTAACCAAAGCTGTGAGTGCGATAGTCGCCGGAATCAAGAATTCGACTACATCCGTGCGGATTTGAATTACATTGAATACGGCTAGCGCTAGCGTAAGCGAGTGACCGATGGTAAAGGCGGTAACCAGAATCAGGATTTTTCTCCAGTCTCGGGCGACATATACGGCACATAGCGCCAATACAAATAGGATATGGTCAAAACCTCGGATGTCCAGAATGTGCTGTAACCCGAGTTTGAAATATAATTCAAATGAATTCATATTGGGGTATAGATGCTGCTAAAGGGTTAGATTGCGGCGAAAATACAGGTTAATTCCTATAACAACATCGTGCCCGCAACAAATGCAACCTCTATTGCTTCCTTCGATCCTTTCGGTTTGGATGACCATTTTTCATCCTTTTTTCCTCAGTCTGACTGAGATCCGCTACAATAAAGACAGTCAAAAGTTAGAGATCTCACAGAAAATATTTTGGGATGATTTAGAGATCGGAATGGGCAACTACACGGGGGAGAACGTCAATTTTCTCAATCCAAAAGATCCTGCAAAACTCAAAAGTCAACTTCAGGAATATTTGCAATTGCACAATCAGGTAGTTGTAAATGGAAAAAACCTGACTTTAAGACTTTTGGGATATGAAGTCGAGGACGATGCTGCATGGTTTTTTCTGGAATCTTCGAGTTCGGAAGTTCCAAAATCTGTGGAGGTCAAAAACACCGTTTTGTTGAAGGATATTGAAGGGCAGCGGAATATCGTCCATGTCTACAACCAGACTAATTCTCCGAGAAGTCTGCTCTTGGGAAAAGGCGAAGAAAGTGGGACGATCGAGTTCTAGGAAAAAGCCTTGTTGCTTAAATACCCCGCATGAAAAAGCCGTCAGAAACGTTTGCTGACGGCTTTTCGAAAAAAGTAGGAAGAAAGAGCTGAGGAATTTTCCTTCAGTCCTTTCTTCATTCTGGAAATTACTTCAAGCTTCCGATCATATCTTCTGGCTTCACCCATTCGTCAAACTGCTCGGAAGTCAGCAGTCCAAGTGCAATCGCCGCTTCACGCAGGCTAGTGCCTTCTTTGTGCGCTTTCTTGGCAATCGCTGCCGCATTTTCATAGCCAATGTAAGGATTCAAAGCCGTTACCAGCATCAGGGAGTTTTCGAGGTGTCGCTGGATCATCGAAGTGTTTGGCTCGATACCGATGGCGCAGTTGTCATTGAACGACACACAGGCATCTCCTATCAATCTTGCAGATTGGAGGAAGTTTGCCGCGATCAAGGGTTTGAACACGTTCAGCTCGAAGTGCCCGTTTGAGCCGCCGATGGAGATGGCGACATCGTTGCCCATGACTTGCGCAGCGACCATCGTGATGGCTTCCACTTGAGTCGGGTTTACCTTGCCCGGCATGATGGAAGATCCTGGCTCATTTTCCGGGATCAGGATTTCGCCGATTCCGGATCTTGGGCCGGAGGAAAGCATTCGAACGTCATTTGCAATCTTCATAAGCGATACTGCCAACTGCTTTAAGGCTCCGTGGGTTTCAACCATCCCGTCGTGCGCAGCAAGCGCCTCGAATTTGTTCGGAGCCGTAACAAACGGATGTCCAGACAGCTCGGCAATCTTCTTGGCAACCAGTTCCGAGTAGCCCTGAGGGGTGTTCAGCCCGGTTCCTACGGCTGTGCCGCCGAGTGCCAGTTCAGACAAGTGAGCAAGCGTATTTTTCACAGCCCTGAGTCCATGATCGAGCTGCGCCACATAGCCGCTGAACTCTTGCCCCAAGGTCAGTGGTGTAGCATCCATGAAGTGTGTGCGGCCAATTTTTACCACATTTTTGAAAGCTTCAGCTTTGGCAGCCAACGTATCTCTCAACTTCTGTACACCAGGAATGGTCGTTTCTACCACCATCTGATAAGCCGCCACGTGCATGGCGGTCGGATAGGTATCGTTGGAAGATTGAGATTTGTTGACGTCGTCGTTTGGATGGATTTTCTTCTTGGCATCTTCCAAAGATCCTCCCAAGATCACGTGTGCGCGATAGGCGATTACCTCGTTGGAGTTCATGTTGGACTGGGTGCCTGACCCGGTTTGCCAGATCACGAGTGGGAATTGATCGTCGTGCTTTCCGGCCAGGATTTCGTCGCACACTGTGGCAATGATGTCAGCTTTGTCCTGCTCCAGTACTCCCAATTCGGCATTGGTCAAGGCGGCAGCTTTTTTCAAGATGGCAAAAGCCCGAATGATCTCGATTGGCATGCGGTTTTTCTCGCCGCCGATCTTAAAGTTATTGATAGAGCGTTGGGTCTGTGCGCCCCAGTATTTGTCAGCAGGAACCTCCACCGGCCCCATGGTGTCTTTTTCGATACGGATTGACATGGTGTATTGCTAAATGGTTTTGATTTCGACGCCAAATGTAAGGCCTAAGCGTCTTATAGCCTAGGAAGAAGGATGTTAGTTGTATGCTTTGAGTCAACGGTAGACAGTCGACTGTCCGCCGCAAAGCATCAAGAACTTAGATTGGTGACTGTGTGCAGCATTTGCAGGCTTTCGTCCTAGTTGACAAGCTATGTTTTCGGATTGAAGCTTCAAATCCTCTTTTGAACGGCTGTCGACCGCTGTTCCTGGACGGTTGACTACTTTGTCAAACCTTCAAGGTTTTAGAAACCTGAAAGGTTCTTACGCCGCCTACTGATCAAGCGACTGCGAACTGCCTATTCCTTCCCCTTCATCTCAAGATTGATCAGGTCATGAAACACCTCCTTGGAAGCCTTTACCTGCCGATGGAAAAAGAAGATTCCCAAGCAATAATTCAATACTGCCAATCCGAGGCAGATGCTGCCGTAGGTTAAATTTTGCTTTGCAAAAAAATAGTAACCCGCAAATGCCAGCAACACCATGCTCCAAAACGCCAGAAAAAAAACGGTGGTTGGAAAAAGGCTGTATTTGACAAAAATTATGCTGCCGCGAGGAGTGGATGCGATCTCTCCGGTCATTAGCGGGAGAAAGGAATCACCCCGTTTGATCGTCCGGGAAATATGGAATCCTTCACGGCCGATCATCCCATTAAAATAGATTTTGTGGTCTCCCTGAGTTCTTGCATCCAGAAAATTCACCTCCCGAGTCACCCGCGACAATTGTCCCAACACCTCTTTTTTTGAAAGTGCGCTGACTAAGGTTTCGTTATGGATGGGCAGGAGGTTCACAGTTTAACTATTTCATAGGATTATAATGTGATTTCTATTGGCGATATGCAATGCTCTGAGCAATCATTCCCCGGCGTCAGAAGCTTTTTCCAAGGTTATTTCACAGCTATACAGGAGATTTCCACATTTACATTCTTTGGAAGCTTGCTTACTTCAACGGTTTCTCTCGCCGGAGGATTGGTTTTGAAGTATTGGCCGTAGGCTTCGTTGATAGTCGCAAATTGACCCATGTCATTGATGAAAATGCTGCATTTCACCACGTCGGAAAAGCCAAAATCCGCAGCGCGAAGGACGGCTTCCAAGTTCTTCATCACAGCATGAGTCTCTTCGGTGATGTTTTCGTTGATCAGCTCACCTGTATCTGAATCCAGAGCGATCTGACCCGATATGTAAAGCGTATTCCCCGCCAGTACAGCTTGTGAATAAGGCCCGATCGGGGCGGGAGCTTCTGGAGTGAAGATGATTTGGTTCGGCATTGGGGGTAAGGGTTAAAGGTTATTCGCTATCTATTAAGGCACTAGACGTTAGGTTCAACACGCTGGAGTTAAATACTGCTAATATCGGTAGTTCGAAAGGGTTTCGACTCCGTTCCCCCATTGAAAATCCGGACTGACACGCCTGTGATCCTACGCGTTCCCCTCCCAAAGAATGGGAAGTTAAAGTGCGGCAAAATGAACTAAGCACTGACTACTGCTTCTTTGCCTCGTTCCAGTGGACGTCCATCTCTGCCAGTGTCATTTCGCTGAGGTTTTTGCCGGAATTTTTAGCTGCATTTTCCAAGTATTGAAAACGTTTGATGAATTTCAGATTGGTACGCTCCAGTGCCTCTTCAGGATCAATGTCGATGAATCGGGCGTAGTTGATCAGCGAAAACAACAGATCACCAAATTCTCCGGTGGCCTTCGCCTGATCGATCTCTTTGTTGCCTGCTACGTTGAATTCAGCCTTGAACTCCCGCATTTCCTCCTCTACTTTCTCCCATACCTGGCTTTTTTCCTCCCAGTCAAAGCCGACTCCGCGGGCTTTTTCCTGGATTCTCATGGCTTTGATCACTGCCGGCAAGGACTTCGGCACTCCTCCTAAAACGGAGACATTGCCTTTTTCTTTCAGTTTAATTTTTTCCCAATTTTGGCTGACCGTCTCCGCATCGTTTGCCTCTATGTCGCCGTAGATGTGGGGATGGCGCCGGATCAGTTTTTCGCAAAGCGAATCGATCAAAGTTTTCATGTCGAAGTTACCTTCCTCTGATCCGATCTTGGCGTAAAATACGATGTGAAGCAGGAGGTCGCCGAGTTCTTTTTTTATTTCTTCCGGGTTTGCTTCCAAGATCGCGTCGGATAGCTCGAAGGTTTCTTCTATCGTCAAGTGCCTGAGGCTCTCTGTAGTCTGTTTTTTGTCCCAAGGACACTGAGCCCGCAGCTCATCCATGATCGTCAATAAGCGATCAAAAGCAGTGAGTTGTTCGGGCCGGGTACTCAATTTTGACATGGGCGGGGAAACTAACCTGAAAGTATGGACGTTTTCGAAGTAAAGCTTTAAATTTGCGCAAATTTATCCGTTATGACAACTGTATTCATTACCGTAGGATTCGTGGCATTATTCTTTGTTTTAATGTCCGTACGCCTCTTATTCCTCAAAAACGGCGAATTCAAAGGCACCTGTGCCTCCCAAAGTCCCTATCTCAACCAGGAGGGAGTCACCTGCAGCCTATGTGGCAAAACAGTGGATTCCTCTGCCGACTGCGCCAACCCAAACAATGAGGTTGACAAAGTCATGGCCAAATTCAAATAATTACTTCCCTGTTTTAGCCAATTTTTCACATCACATTCGCATTAAACTATCATTTCGTGTCGCTTATTAAGTCTATTTCCGGGATAAGAGGAACCATCGGGGGCAAAGCCGGTGAAGGTCTAACTCCTATCGATGTCGTAAAATTCGCCTCAGCCTACGGGGCTTGGGTTATAGAGAAAACCAACAATCCAAAAGTGGTCATCGGTCGAGACGCCCGCCTTTCCGGCGAGATGGTCTCCAAACTGGTTTCAGCGACCCTTCAGGGTTTAGGTATCCACGTCATTGACCTTGGACTGAGCACTACGCCAACCGTGGAGTTGGCAGTTCCCTTAGAAAACGCCGGTGGTGGTATCATTCTTACCGCCAGCCATAACCCTGTCCAGTGGAACGCACTCAAGCTTCTCAATTCGGTAGGAGAGTTCATTTCTGACGAAGAAGGAAAAGCCATCTTGGACAAAGCCGAAAAGGAAGCCTTCACTTTTGCAGAAGTAAAAAAGCTCGGCAAGTACACCCAAATCGATGACTACATCGAGCGCCATATTCAACATGTCTTGAGTCTGCAGTTGGTGGACGTCGAGGCGATCAAAGCCCGAAACTTCAAAGTCGTGGTCGATGCGGTGAACTCTACTGGAGGTATCGCCATTCCAAAATTGCTCCGAGCACTGGGTGTGACCGAGATTGAAGAGATGTATTGCACGCCTGATGGCCATTTTCCCCACAATCCTGAACCGCTTCCGGAAAACCTCCGTGACATTTCGAAGAAGCTGGAAAAAGGAAGCTTTGATCTCGGCATTGTTGTCGATCCAGATGTGGACAGACTGGCATTCGTCAACGAAGACGGATCCATGTTTGGAGAAGAATACACCTTGGTTGCGGTGGCTGATTATGTGCTTTCCAAGACTCCCGGAAACACCGTTTCCAACCTTTCTTCAACGCGCGCCCTGCGTGATGTGACCGAAAAACGCGGCGGGCAATACACCGCTGCAGCAGTGGGCGAAGTTAACGTCGTGACTCAAATGAAGGCGGTAAATGCCGTCATCGGAGGTGAAGGAAACGGCGGCATCATCTATCCCGCTTCTCACAACGGCCGTGACGCATTGGTGGGAATCGGCCTGTTTTTGACGCACTTGGCAAATTTCGGTAAGTCCATCTCCAAGTTGCGTGCGACTTATCCGAGCTATCATATTTCCAAAAACAAGATCGAATTGACTCCGCAGATTGACGTAGACAAGATTCTTTTGGAGATCAAATCCAAATACCGGAAGCATCCGATAAACGACATCGACGGTGTAAAAATCGAGTTTGAAAAAGAGTGGGTTCACCTAAGAAAATCAAATACAGAACCTATCATCCGCATCTACTCTGAGTCAGATTCCGAAGCAACCGCAGAGCATCTGGCCAAGAAAATCATCCAAGATATCAAGGAAGTGGTAAGTGCTTCTCTGATCTAATTGCCGAATACCGAGTCCCCAAACCCAAGTATGATGAACGTTTATTTTGACAATGCCGCCACGACAGCCATGGACGATCGGGTGATCGAAGCCATGCTGCCTTTTATGAAAAATCACTTTGGCAACCCATCTTCGGTTCACAGCCACGGAAGAGAGGTGCGCACTGCCATTGAGAGATCGAGAAAGAAAGTAGCGGAATTGCTCAATGCTAGCCCATCTGAGGTCTTTTTCACCTCAGGAGGGACTGAAGCTGATAACACTGCTTTGGTGTGCGGGATCGAAAGTCACGGGATCACCCACGCGATCACCTCCCCATTGGAGCATCATGCCGTACTTCACACACTGGAGGTTTTGGAGAAAAAAGGCAAGATCACACTCAGCATCCTCGATGTCAACGAGACTGGCGAAATCGACCTGAACCAAGCGGAAGAGCTTCTCAAAGCCAACCCCAAAAGTCTGATTTCACTGATGCACGCCAACAATGAAATAGGCAATCTCAATGACTTGACTCGAATCGGAGAATTGGCAAAAACGCATGGTGCCTTTTTCCACTCAGACACGGTGCAAACCATGGGGCATTACGTCCACGATATGAAGACTTTGCCTGTCGATTCAATAGTCGCAGGAGGACACAAGTTTCATGGGCCAAAGGGATCCGGTTTTCTCTATGTGAGAAAAGACAAGAAAATCCATCCTTTCATCCACGGTGGTGCACAGGAGCGAAATATGCGCGGTGGGACCGAAAACGTCATTGGCATCATCGGCATCGCAAAAGCACTCGAACTTGCCTACGAGGACATGGCCGGACACCAAGCCAAGATCGAAGCGATCAAGAGGCACTTTATCGAAAAGCTGCTTCAGGAAATCCCAGGGGTAGAATTCAACGGTCTTTCCGCCGATTTCGATAGAAGCTTGTACACCGTGCTCAATGTTAGCTTGCCGCCATCAGCTGCCAACAGCGGTATGCTACTTTTCAACTTGGATCTGGAGGGTATCTCTGCTTCAGGTGGTTCGGCTTGCAGTTCGGGAGCAACGGTCGGATCGCATGTGTTGCGAGCCCTGAATCATAAACCTGAGCGAGACTCGGTGAGGTTTTCCTTCAGCAGATTCAATACACTTGAAGACGTAGACTATGCCGTCGGAAAATTGAAAGACCTCTACCTAGTAGAAGCTTAAAACGAAAAAGGAGCTCAGAAGGCTCCTTTTTCGTATCCGGAATTAGCTAGCTTCAATTTGAAGGGGTATATCCAATCGCATACGGAGTCCAGATTTCATAGATGGGCGAACCCGTCGAGCTCAATCCGCTGTGGTGCCACTCTCCGTCGATGACCTCAAAGTCAAATCCAAGGCTGGCTCCCACGCGGCTATTGTCTCTAGAGAAAAAGGTGATGTTTTCGGTATATTTTCCGTTGACAGCGGTGTAGGTTCCGCCACCCGTTCCGGAGAATTCTTTCGTCTCTGAGTTAAAGGCAATCCACTGGAATCGACCACCGCTTAAAATCTTGATCGTACGGCGTGCTCCGGGGGTCGATCTGGAGATCTCTCCATCCCGCTTCCTTCCTGTGATTACCCAGTTCCCAGTCAAGTCGTCTTTTGTGTCAGAGATTTTCTCCCAGATTTCAACCAGCATTCCGTCGTTCGTATTGGCTGTTAGCGTCAGCTTATTTCCGTTCAATTCGATTTTGAACGGAGTGGTCGTCCCAACCTGAGCGGGATTCAAAGTGAAGAAATCCAAGGTCTCAGAATATTTACCATCTGTATACTTGTATGGCCCGCCTCCTGCGCCAATGAAGGCGTTGTCAGCTACATTTTTCGCTCCGAAAGCAAAGTAATCATCCTGATAAACTTTGACGTATTCCTGCGCCGTCACAGCCTTTCCGTTTTGACTCACCAACTTCCAAGCTCCGTTTAGACTTTGGCCACTTGCCCAGCCGGCTAAAAGGAGAAGGGGTAATAGCAAATATTTTTTCATGTGTTTTTCAGTTTTCGGAATTTGAACAGTAATTGGCAAAAAAACAAAGTTCTCGAGCTTAGATGGTTATTTTGCGTTTCGATTGGCACCAGATGAAAGAATACAGCCTTGGAAACAGCAGAGAACAGGTCTATGATCTTTTCCCCGAAAGAAGGATCAAAATGCTTCAGTTGGGAGAAAAACATCTGGCCGCTGTAAGGATCGGCGAAAGGGTTTTTGTGTTTCAGGCGCATTGCCCACACCGAGGTGCCTCCCTAGTGCAGGGCAACATCAATGGACTAAACGAAATCATCTGTCCGCTCCACGAGTATCGATTCGATTTGACAACCGGCAGTATCCGCTCAGGCTCATGCGGCGACTTGGAAGTATACAAAACCGCAATAAATCCGGACGGTTTGAAAATCACGATTCCCTAAAGGAGCTTTTGGCCATTGGGCACAGGACGTTCTACGGTTGCTAGGACGATCCCACCCTCCAAGCCGGTAAATCCGGTAACTAGCACCTCAGACATGAAATCAGCAATCTGACGGGGCTTAAAATTGCAGACGCACAGCACCTGCAAGCCTATCAAATCCTCTGGCTGGTAAAAATGAGTCACCTGAGCCGATGATTTTTTGATACCAAGATCTGACCCAAGGTCTATCCAAATTTTGTATGCCGGATTATGGGCTTTCTCGAATACTTCTGCTTGAATTATCGTCCCTATCCTCAAGTCTATTTTGGTGAAATCTTCGAAGTCAATCGCTTGCATAGTGATTTTTTTTTTTAATTTTAAGAATATTTATTTGCGCCCTGTAATACGAACTCACTATTTTAATCTAACCAATGTTGAAATTCTCAGGATTTCATTTTAAAAAAACTCTCTTGCTCAGCGCGGCAATTTTGGGATTGACTATGATCGCGATAGATGCTTCTGCACAGTCAGAAGCTGAAAAAGGGGAGGAAAACAATTCAAAAGTCAATGACCGGGTGGTTTTGGAAGATCATAGTTTTCTTCAGGACAATCCTATCACCCCGGCGTTCTCTGCGAAGCCAAGCGCAGCAAGTGCTAAGCCCACTGCAATAGTAAAGAGAGATTTGCCAGCTGGTGGGGTGGTGTTAGACAAGGAAGTCAAAAAGAGTGAATCACCTTCCACATTGTCATTCAACATCTTCCTGTACATTGTCGACAAATTCAAAGCGGACTAAATCCAATCAGAATAAAAAAGAGGCCGAAAGCCTCTTTTTTTATTCCTCTGAAATAAACTTTTCCAGCTCACTCAGACTGATTTTTCCTTCGTAATAAGCCCGGCCGAATACAGCTCCTTTGAGACCCATGTCTCTGAGCTGTTTAAAATCATCGACTCCTCTCACTCCTCCGGAGGCTGCAACGTGGATCGATGGAAATTTTTCCAAAATATCCGAATAAAGCTCGAAATTCGGTCCCTGCATCACGCCATCGCGAGTCACGTCGGAGCATTTCAGGTATTTGAGCCCACGTTCGTAAAAGAACTCAATGTGGTCGAACAGGTCGATTTCGGTCTTTTTCAGCCACCCGCGAGTCTTGATTTTATGGTCTTCTGGATTGGTGTCTGCCGCAAGATTGATTTTTTCCCTTCCGTAGGAAAGCAGAAATTGGGCAAAGCGCTCGGGAAAATTTACTGCTGCTGAAGCAATGGTAACCGTTTTGGCACCAAATTCGAAGCATTTGATCACATCTCCATCCGTGGATACGCCCCCCGTAAAATCAACCTTCAGCTCGGTATATCCCGCGATTGCCTCTAATATGTGGTAGTTCTTCGGTTCCCCGCGTCTCGCACCATCAAGATCGACCAAATGAAGTCGCTTGACACCAATACCTTCAAAAGCTTGAGCGATCTCGAGAGGATTGTTTGAGATCACTTCCTGTGTCGCAAAATCGCCTCTTTTGAGGCGGACACACTTGCCTTCGATAATCCAAATGGAGGGAATAATTTCAAACATGGGTCTAAATTCGTCAGGATTAAAATGGGATTTTCGGGAATTACCTGCTTAAATATACTACTGACGGGCTGTATAAAAAGTCCGGTTGATCCAAAACTTGCCTATTTCAGAAAAACGACTTCGTAATTCTCTGCTCTTGAGGCAGTAAAACACTTGCTTTTTCAGGGAATCAAAATACCGATTCTTCCCCCGCTACCACTCGCCCAAATTGCCTTTTGATCCGGAGAAGTCTTCACTGCATGATAGCCTGTGGGAGAAAAATCATTCCAGCTTTTTCCTCCATCTGTGGAAAAATCCGAGCCAGAAGGTCCTACGGCGATGGTCAGATTTTTCTTTTTCCAGTAGGCCAGTCCTGAGCGATATCCGAGGGGCATGGCAATTGGATACTCAAAAGATCCGTCATTGTAAATAAATGCATGCTTTTCTCGGTCTTCCAATTTGGTATAGTCTCCTCCAACCGCAACAAGTCCGGCTTCAGTCGATGCTATCGCAAAAATTCCCTGAGAAGGTTCGCCTTGGAGGATCGGGGTTTTTACCTTAGTCCAAGTCCAATCTTTAAACCTGTAAAAATGGAGATTGGAAACGGGCCCTCCCGTACCGAAAATCAATCCAGTTTTGTCAGCTATCAACGAAGACGCACTTGCCGCAAAAGCAGCTTCGCCAATCTCCGCGTCAGGCAAATTCGTCAATGATTGCCAAGTTTTTCCGCCATCTTCGGTTTCCAAAATCATCCATTTTCCTTCAACAGGATCACCGATCACGTAACCATTCTTTCTATTGGAAAAACTGATCCCGTCAAAGAACGCTGCTTCGGCCTCTTCCTGATGGGCTTTGCTCCAAGACCTCCCTCCATCCACTGTTCTGTAGATCACGGCCGGCTGACCGGCGGAAGCTGCCACCGCAGTGTTTTGATCAAAGGCCTGGATGGATCTGAAATCAACCGTGTCCAATCCGGCGATCACGCCATGCTCCCAGGTCAGTCCGCCATCCATGGTCTTCAGCCAAGTGCCATTACTACCACTTGCCCAACAGATTTTGTCCGAAACGGGTGAAAGCCCCCTGAGGGAGGCTTTCACTGGTGTTGTAATCTCATTCCATTGGGGCCCTTGAGCTTGAGCGATAAACGCCCACATGATCCCAAAAGCCACAAGCATCATTCCTTTCATCCAAGATCTACTTTTCGGTAAGCCTCGATCAGCGCTTTTTCGCCGTCCACTCCAGGCAAAGCATTGCCGTGCTCCATTCCCATCACTCCTTTGAAACCTTTGGAGTCGATGAATTTGAAGACGTTTTTATAATTGATCTCGCCGGTTCCCGGCTCCTTTCGGCCCGGATTGTCGCCGATCTGCACATAGGCAATCTCGCTCCAAGTCTTCTCCATCATCGCAATCAGGTTACCCTCGTTTCGCTGCATGTGGTATATGTCGTAGAGGATCTTGCAGCTTGGACTACCGACCGCTTTGCAGATCATGTAAGTTTGATCGGCGTGGCGAAGGAACAAGTCCGGGTTGTCGCTCAAAGGCTCCAAAACCATCGTCAAGCCAGCTGGTTCGAGGATCTCAGACCCCCGCTTCAAGGCTTCGATGACATTTCCAGTCTGCACACCCATTGGAAGCGTTCTGTCGAAATAGCCTGGTACTACGGTCGCCCATTTGGCTCCCACACGCTTGGCAACTTCGACTGATTCCTTGCAGGTTTTTAGAAATGTATCCATAAACTCCTGCTTGCCGGTAGTCAGTGATACTTTCCAATTGTCTCCTCCTTCGATCACAAAAACGCCCATGCGCATTCCGAGATCATTCAGCGTTTTGCCGATTAGCTCTTGATCAGCCACGGATCTTTTCAGCATGCCATTGTCTTCCAAAGATCTGAAACCCTGATCCGCCATAAACTTCAATTCATCGACTATGCCACCGGGAGCCGAGTTTTTGAACATCCCAAAATGCGGTGCAAAGTCCATCTTGAATGTGGGTGCTGCTGCATTTTCTCCGGCAAAGGCAGGAAAATTCATTGCTCCGGCTGCGCCCAAAACAGCACTGCCTAAGCCCATTCGCTTGATAAATCCCCTTCTTTCCATAATCAGATAACTTTAGATTTGCCAGGAACAGCATGTGGATAGTAGCCATCTGGATTTGGTACGAGCTTTGGCGTGGCATCCCAAGCCAAGGTATCAGGGAACAGATCAACCGTTCCGCTCAACGCCTCGTCCCAAGTCAGGACTTTTCCAGAGTAGGTGGCATAGCGACCCATGATTGCGGTCATGGTTGACTTCGCGGCACGTTCCGCATCGGCAAATTTGTATTCGCCTTTGACTATTGCTCCCCAGAGCTCGTCGTGCTCAGTTTGGTAGGGGTTGGCTTGATTTTCTCTGTCGTGAGTGTAGAGCGCGTTGCCTTTCCAATCGGTCATGTTGCCATGATTGCCAGCGCTGAGATAGACTTTGCCTTTTGTTCCTTGGAATGTCTCATCTACACGATTGGCGGCTCCTGGGAAGTGGCGGCATTCGGAGTGAATTACCGATCCATCCGCATAAGTATAGGTCAGGATATGGTGATCAAAGATCTCTCCGGTATCCTTTCCGGTTCGCACTTGACGTCCACCGGTACCTTCGGCTTTCACCGGATAGCCATTCTTAGCCCAGTTGGCGACGTCGATGTTGTGTACGTGTTGCTCGGTGATGTGATCTCCGCAAAGCCAGTTGAAGTAATACCAGTTTCTCATCTGGTACTCCATCTCAGTCATCTCTGGCTTGCGCTCTCTGATCCACACGCCACCGTCATTCCAATAGACCTGACCGCCGACGATTTCGCCCAGCTGCCCGTCTTCGATTCGCTTCATTACCTCGATGTAATTGCTTTGATAGCGTCTCTGTAGGCCGACGACCACGTTTAGTTTTTTGGTTTTTGCCACTTCAGCCGCGGCCAATACTTTTCGTATCCCAGCGGCATCCGTTGCCATTGGTTTTTCTGCAAAAATCTGCTTGCCCTGGTTTACAGCTTCTTCAAAGTGAGAAGGACGGAAGCCTGGAGGTGCAGCCAAAATCACGACGTCCGCGGCAGCCATTGCCTTCTTGTATCCGTCAAAACCGACAAACTTCATTTCCTCAGGAACGTCCACTTTGTCTTTGCCATACTTGTCAAAAATCGCTTTGTAGCTATTGTCCAAGCGGTCTTGGAATGCATCAGCCATCGCTACCAATTTGATTGGATGACCGGTGTTGAATGCTTGGAAAACAGCTCCTGTACCCCGACCGCCGCAGCCAATCACGGCAAGTTTCAGTTCATTTGCGGGAGCAGCGTAGGCTCCGGGCACCAAAAATGAAGGTGCCATCATGCCGCCTGTCACCAGGGCGGATGTCTTGAGAAAGTCTCTTCTCGAATTCAGGTTTTTCATAGTTATGGTTAATTCAAGTTCAATAATCAGCGATAGGTGCTTGCTCGTAGTAGGCTTTGATTTGTTCGGAAGACGGGGGATTAAGCGGCCGCACGATTCTCAGACCGATAAAGGGTGCCTCTGGAAACCACCATTGGCTCTTTGGGATCTGCGGATCGATACGCTTCCAATACGGATCAGACACAGCCCGCACAGGCGAACCGATTTCGCTTTCTGGAGTTTTGAAACTGCCCCCTCTCACGACGTGCGGGTAGAGTTTTTCGGCAATATTAACGGGATTCTCCTTGCCGGATCTACTGTAGAAATCCGGCTCGTACAAGTCAATTGTCCATTCCTGCACGTTGCCATAGATGTCAAACAGCCCCCAAGGGTTCGGCTTCTTTTTGCCAACAGGCTGTGTTTGACCTTCGCTGTTGGTGGCAGTCCAGGCATACTCGCTTAGTTTTTCTTGATCAGTTCCAAAGAAAAAACGATCCTTGGATCCCGCACGGGCCGCATATTCCCATTCTGCTTCGGTAGGGATGCGATAGAAAATCCCGGTTTTCAGATAGAGCCAACGACAATACTGAAGCGCACCGTATTGGGTCATCCCAACGGCGGGCTTGCCTTCTTTTCCCATCCCAAACGTCATGTCCAAATAGGGCAAACTGGGTCGGGTCAAGCCATCTACGATCTCCGGCACGCCACCTTCAGTCATGGATTCTTCGTAATGCTTGTCGAGAAAAAGCTCAAACGCGTCCCAAGTCACTTCATGAGTCCCCATCCAAAACGCATCGAGGGTCACTTCGTGAATCGGTCTTTGATCAGGAGATTTTGGGTCTGTTGAACCCATCTGAAATGATCCGGCAGGAATCGGGGCGAGATCAAAGGTCACCTCAGTGCCGGGAATTTTCTGGGTATATGCTTCAAAGATTCCACTTTTATTCAGCTGAAAGCTCATGAGAATCAAGCCGGAAGCTGCAAGGTATTTTTTCATGGTTTAGTAGGGGCAATTACAAAATTAAATTTACACGGTTCTGATACTAATGGGCTTACTCTTTTGATAGATGGTATTTCATAAGGTCAATTCCTTTGTCTTTGGTGTAAAAAAGTAAATATCCTCCCAATACTTCGATCTTTCGCAGCTCTCCTTTCAGCGAAAGTCCAGACTGCTGTGCAGAAAGATTTTGGAATCCGCCTTTGCCATCTCCGAGGAAGACAGTGCTGTGGTTGGCATCGTAGCGTCCAAACTTGAGCTTGGTGTCAAAGAGATTTCCTCCGAAAACTAAATCAAGATTTCCATCTCCGTTCAAATCCGCCGAAGCGCTGGCCAAAACCGGAGCCAGCTGCGCCTGAATCGGAAGCGGTTTAGATTGGAATTTACCGCTTTGAGCCAAGACAAAATAGCTCGTCTCCAGCGTATTGACAAAGATCGAACGAGAATCCTTTCGTTCCTCGGCGGTAAATAGCTCCTCCATCTTAACTCCCGCAAAACTCTTGAAGTCCAGGTATCTCTTCTTAAGGAAAAGCACCTGACCGAGGATCTCGTCGCGGCTGGACGAAGGATATTTTTCACCCTGAATATAATAGCCCAAGATCGCATCGGTGGAACCATTCGCATCAAAATCTTTGAAAAGCAGCTCCAAAGGGTGCGTGTCGTTGGCGAAAAGCTGGGAGTTTCGGCCGTGATTTCCGATGAATAATTCCGGCTTTCCATCTTGATCCCAATCCGCAATCAGCAAGTCAGACCAGAATCCTACCTGTGGATTTTCGAAATATTCGGCGGTTGCATTTTCCCAAGAAGCAGAAGATCTTGCGAAGATCGATATCGGCATTGCATCGCCGACTACGATCAATTCCTCTTGACCATCCCCATTCAAATCCGCCAAACCGGAATCTGTGACCATGCCCAGGCTTTTGAAATCTGGTGCCAGAGTAGTGGTTTGATCCGTAAAGTTCCCCTTACCGTCTCCGACCCAAATTCTCGCACCAGGAGAAGTCGGATATTGGCCGGGAACAATGCGGCCTCCGGCGAAAATGTCCGCAATCCCGTCCCCGCTAAAATCCGCGGCAATCAAGGAACCGATCGGAAAAGCTTCTGTAGGTATTGCATTTGCAGAAAGAGTAAACGTCCCTTTGCCGTCATTCAAATATAGACGAGCAAGCAGCGTCGGGTCGCCAATGTTGAAATCATGCATTCCCCCACTTGCAACCAAAAGATCCGAAAATCCATCTCCGTTGGCATCGAAACTCAGCGCATCCGTGTCTTCGCTTGTTGCTGCCGCCAGAAAAGGTTGGGAATCCGGTCGTCCAAATTGCCCGTCTTTTTGTCCCAACTGAAGCCGTCCACTGATCCCGGCTCCACCACCCACGAAAAGGTCAGCGATTCCGTCGCCATTGAAGTCTTCCAAAACCATCGCTTTTCCGTTTCCGGAAATCTCAAAACTCAAGAGGGGCTGACGCTTGAAGTCATTCACGGCATTGGCTTGGGGCAAGGATATTTTGCCCGCGCTGGTTAATAATCCATTGATTATTTCAGGCTTCGACGACTGGCTTTTTCCAGCCTCTTCTTGCGAAATGACCTGCGTTTGGTTTGTCGGTGAGTCGACCAATCTGGAAACTTTTCCACCCGGCCAAGTGACGAGGATTGAATCGGATTTTGAGTTGGATCCCAAACCGAAAACCAAGGTCGGAGACACAGACGATTGGAATCCACGGTAGAGATTTTGCTCCTGCACTTGGATTTTCCCTGCGGAAAAGACTTTGATCAGTGCGCCTTGACCGAGTGTATTTTGCCCTTCACCTTTGAGCTCGATTCTCAGGAAATTGCCCTTGGCTTTTTGTACCGCAAGATTTTCATAGATAAAAGCCGGAGCGTTGATGTTGTTGACAACGAGATCCAAGTCTCCGTCATTGTCCAGATCAGAGTAGGCCGCACCGCTGCTGTTGCTGTTTTCGGCCAATCCCCAGGTGTTCGCTACATTTTCAAAATTCAGGTCGCCTCGATTGCGAAAGCTGTAATTCTTCAGATTGGAAGAACTCATGGACTTGACCAAAGTCAGCAAATCTTCACGCTTCAGCTGCCCGCCGGAAGTGCGCACGAAATTGTCCATGTATTTCAAAAAGTCCTGGTTGTTGTAGTCTCTCAGGTAGCCATTGGTCACATAGAGATCTTTCCAGCCATCCAAATCCAAGTCAGCGAAAAGTGCTGACCAGCTCCAGTCTGTATTCGAGATTCCGGAGAGCTGCCCGATTTCTTGGAATGTTCCATCTCCGGCATTTAGATGGAGCATATTGCGCATGTATTGGTAGTAGAATCCCCGGTCTAGATTGAGCTGAAACAGCTCGAAGTTGTCCGGAGACAGGAGAAGTTTCTGCCGGGTATTGTCCTCAGGAAGCATGTCAAGCGTCAGAATATCGAGCAGGCCGTCATTGTTGATGTCGGCGATGTCATTGCCCATGGAGAAGTGGGAAACATGATCCAGCATCGACTGGATTTCGTCCTTGAACTTTCCGTTTTTCTGGTTGATGTAGAGGTAATCCGGCATGGAGTAATCATTGCCGATGTAGATATCCGGCCAGCCGTCGGCGTTGATATCTGCTACTGAGACACCCAAGCCATAAGAAAGGCTAGAGCTGGAGATACCGGCTTTTTCGGTGACTTCTACAAACTTGCCACTTTGGTTTTCGAAGAGCTGGGATCCCGCCTCATGCTTGTCTTTCATGAGCGCCCGGGTCACAGCCGGATCCTGGTTTTCGATGGATTTGGTATTGTGGTTCAGGAGAAAGAGATCCAGGTCCCCGTCGAGGTCAAAGTCGAAAAAAGCCGCAGAGGTGGTGGTCGATTCTGAGGCAATCCCAAACTCCTCCGCCATTTCTCTAAACTGTGGGATTCCCTCGGTGTTGTTTCCTTGATTTACAAAAAGCTCATTTTTGCGTTTCTCCGGCATCAAGGCACCGGAGTGGCAGAGATAAATGTCAAGTTTGGAGTCGCCGTTGATATCAACTAAGACGACACCAGTCTTCCATGGTCCAGGCCGGCCGGTCGCACCGGAGGCTTGGGTAATGTCTTTGAACTTGAGGTTTCCCTCGTTGAGGTAAAGTTGGTTTTGGCCCACATTGGCCGAAAAGTAGATATCATCGAGACCGTCCTGATTGAGGTCACCGACAGCTACGCCTCCACCATTGTAGAGGTATTCATACATGAGTACGTTTAGATTGAGATCTTCTTCGATGGGATTGGAAAAAGTAACTCCGCTGGAACCTGCCGAAAGCAAGCGAAAGATAGGATCGGAGGGAGGGAGGGCTTCTTGTGTATTCGCTTGTTCATCTTTTTCGCAGGAGAAAATCAGCCAGGAAAAGCAAATCAGGCAAAAAGGTAATCGAAATAGTTTCATAGAAATAAAATCTGAGCTACCCCAGACGGGATAGCTCAGAAAGTTAATCAGGATTAGTTATTGTATCCCGGATTTTGAACCAGTTCAGTATTTCGGTTCATCTCATCTCGATGAATTGGCAAATAATACATCTTATCCAGCCAATCGCGGTTTTCCTTACCCGGATCCATATCGATTACTTTATAGACGTAATTGTAGATTTCCGGATCATAGCGATATAGACTAAGCGTTTTACCAGGCTTGAAAGTGCCGGTAATGCTTATTCCATTAGCTTGTCGCCCAAGTGTCTCGTTTGCAATCATCCAGCGTCGAGTATCATGGTAGCGCTGCTCTTCATAGGCCATCTCGATGCGACGTTCCATTCTATATCGCTGCCTCAAGGCGTCTCCAGTTTCAGTAATAGCAGGCTGCCCTACACGGAATCTGATCTGGTTGAGCCAAGCTTTTGCTTCCGCTTCCTGCCCTAATTCGATCGATGCTTCCACATAGTTTAAGACTGCTTCGGTATATCTCAGTACTGGCCAAGGGACTTGCTGCCAAGTATTTTGATCTACAATCGCAGGGTTCGCATCGATGAACTTACGGAAGTAGTAGCCGGTATAGGAACCATTCCAGTCTTCAATCGGGCTGTTACGGGTATCCAAACCAAAGTGGGTACCGGTACCTCCGGTAATGTCATATGTACCAGTCTGAATCTGACCCAATGGATCTCTAGATTGGTTGGCCGAGGATCTTGGCTTCCATTGTGATCCATCATACATGACAGAAGCATAGAATCTAGCATCTCTGTTTTCATAAGGTGCCGCTGCATGAGCCGGGTTACTCCATGAGAATTTGGTTCCGTCCATCATCTCGTAGTCGTCAATCAACAATTGAACCGGGGTATTTCCAGCCCAGTTGTTGTATCCGTTTGGCCCGTTGAAAAGTCCTTGACGACCGCCGTTTTCCTGCTTCAGGTTGATAAAGTATCTACCCAAAAGGATCTCCGCCTCCCCGCCGTTTCTGGCCATGGAGTTGTTGATGTAGTTTTGGATACCTGTGGCATGATCGACTGGCGCAGAGAGACCCATTTGGTTTCCTGTGTGTGCATCAAGTACCGCCTTGGCGGCAGCTTGGGCTTTTTGCCATCTTTCCGTTCTGTTGCCAGAAGGGTAAGCAAGCAAAGCCAGATTGCTATAACCCGCCAAATCCGGAGACTTGGCAGCGGCTGTAGGTCCGTCATGCAGGTCACTTGCCGCATAGAGTAATACTCGGGACTTCAATGCCAAAGCCGAAGTCTTGGTCGCACGACCTCGGATTGCAGATTGGCCGGTGAGCAAGGTAGCTGCCTCGTCCAAATCCTTAATAATGAAGTTGACACATTCCTCAAAGGTATTCCTTGCAGCCAAGAACGTTTCAGCGTCCAATTTGTAGGCGAAATCAACAATCGGGAACCCTCCAAAATATCTGAGAAGCTGATGATAATAGTAGGCTCTCATAAATTTTGCCTCGCCAATCAGTCTATCCGTACTCGCTCCAGTGTGCGGGAATTTTGCGTCCGTCATTTTCTCGATGGCAAGGTTCGTCGCTCTGATTCGGAGGTACATGTTGTTCCAAGAGAGTGTTCCGTTTATCCAACCTGGATTCTCCGGATTGGAACGCGACTCGGTGATCGTGTTGATGTTTCTACCCGGGTGGGTAAACATCGATTCGTCTGTTAGAGATGCGAGCATCTGCTCGTCAAAACCTCCATTGCCCAATCCTGAATAGATACCTACGACAAAAGCTTCCGCCAGATTGATATCTGTCCATACACTAGTCTCATCTACTTCACCTAGTGGCTTGGTATTAAGGAAGTCGTCGTTACATGCTGTAAGCGTGAAGCATGTCGCGAGCAGAATTGCAAAATAATTATTGATTCTTTTCATGATTCACAATTTTAGAAAGTGACGTTAAGACCTGTGCTGATGACTCTAGCTTGAGGATAGTATTGTCCGGTTGCGTTGGCAGATTCCGGATCGTACACCTTCAACTTGTCCCAAGTGAACAAATTGATGCCATTGAAATAGAGTCTCAGATTTCTCACTCCGGCCTTTTCAGTGATATGAGCCGGGAAATTATAGCCGAGCTCGAAGTTTTTCAAACGGATATAGTCCGAGCTTCTAAACCAGTACGTGTTGCCTCCAGAATAGTATTGGTCATTTCTGTTGGCTATTCGTGGATCGACGCTACTTGGATTGTCGATGGTCCATCTGTTTTCAGTGATATCTAAAAGGAAGTTACCGATGTTTCCTGATTCACCTGCACTGACATAGGTACGTGCACCGGTTGCACCTTGGAACAAGACAGCCAAGTCAAAATTCTTCCAAGCCATATTCAGGTTGATGCCTCCTTGGAACGTCGGAATGTCATTGTTATCCATTCTCACTCGGTCTTGATCTGTGATCTTACCGTCTCCGTTGTAATCCTGGTATTTCATATCGCCAGGCCGCAGGTTGTTGGTAATTGCACTGTAATCCAATGGCTCCGAGTCGATGTCTTCTTGAGTTGCAAAAACCCCGTCGTATTGATAAACCAAGAAGGTATTCATTGGTCTGCCGGTTGACATCTGCCATTCTGGAGCTCCAGGAGCTTCATCCCAGAAAAGAATGTTGTTTTTAGCATAGCCTCCGTTCACTGATGCAGAGAAGGTCACTGGCCCAAAATTGCCACGGTAGCCTACATTGATATCAAATCCTTTGTTTTCGACTTCACCGATGTTTTCTGCGGGTAAGATCAGACCTGTACTTTGAGGAACCGATGCATTTTTTCTCCAGAGAATATTGGTCCGCTTATTATAGAACAGGTCAAATTCGAAGAAGATCTTGCCCTGTAGGAATTGGCCTTCAAAACCCAAGTTGGAGTTGTTGGCAATTTCCCAGGTGATCCGATCATTTGGCACTCTGTTCTCGAGTAGTGTCTTCACTTCCTGACCGTTTACGATGTAGGAACTGAAGCCATAAGTGGATAAGAACTGATACTCTTGAAGTACGCCACCAAAATAAATCTGGTCGTTTCCAAGTTGTCCCCAAGATCCTCTGACCTTGAAGAAATCAAAGGTCTTGCCCAACGTGTTTTGCCAGAAGCTTTCATCAGAAACTACCCAACCCAACATAATACCAGGGAAGAAGCCGTATCGTGTGTTTTCAGGGAAGATGTAAGAGCCATCATATCTCCAGAGAAACTCCGCCAGATATTTCTCTTTGTAGTTGTAGGAAACCCGTCCGAAGTAGTTCAGACGAGCACGCTCATAAGCTCCACCTCCGTTGTTTTTCTCCAAGTCACCACCGGCAAACATCTGGTCAATGGCAGTGGACAGGAAGTATCTTCTAAACGCGTTGAAGTTGTCACCTTGTTCAGTTTCCTTATTGAAACCGGCCAACACGTTGATCGTATGGCTATCTGCGATTACCTTATCATAGGAGGCAACTGTACCCAGTAGAACATTTAGCTTATTTGCGTTTGACTGAGTCAATCTTGGTTCCGCTGGGCCACGCTTGGAAGGCACCAATTTCGGTGTCACTCCATCGTCCTCAAACCCCGTACCCATCTGGTACAAGATCCATGGAGTCTCCCAACGCTTGTTAAACTGCATGGTTTTATCCACAGCCGCAGTTCCGGTGATCTTCAAACCTTCCACACCGGGAATCTTGATCTCCAAGGTACCGTTGGTTTGGAAATAATCTCGGGTATCACGGTCGTATCCAGTAGCATTAGTGGTGATGACCACCGGGTTTTCACCATTCTCGATATCCGGTCCCGGAAGGCCGTTTGGCCAGTAGGCTGGCTGATTGGGCTTGCCTCTCATCTGCATTCGGAAGATCGCACCTGCCGCACGGGTTGGGTAGTATCGGCGTTCTTCTCGCCCCAGAATACCGACACCGACTTTGATGTATTTGTTGATGGTAGCATCCAAGTTCAATCGGATATCATATTGCTTGAAGCCAGTCGCAGAATTATTATAGTATGCATCTTGGTCTTGATAACCGATGGACGTCATGTACTTCACATTGTCAGTACCACCTACCAGCTGCGCATTGATTCGGGTCTGAGGAGACCAGTTTTTCAACGTCGCGTCGTACCAATCGGTATTTGGGTAATTCCAAGGATCAGAGCCATTTTTATACAGCTCTATTTCTTCAGGGCTATACGGAGCACTTCTGAGTTGTCCATTTGGACGGGTATACTCGCCGTTTTGCTTATAGGCTTGGTTGGCGGCTGCCCACTCACTGGTAGGCAGTGCATAGATGTCCAAATCGTTCAACATGCCTGCATATTGAGCTGCATCGGCTAGTTCTGGAATTACCGTAGGCTGAGCCCAGCCCTGATTGACCTGGAAGGTCAATTCCGGAACACCGCTTTTTCCCCTTTTGGTAGTCACGAGAATTACCCCGTTGGCGGCCCGAGATCCGTAGATCGCCGCTGAAGCATCCTTCAATACGGAGATGCTTTCGATGTCGTTAGGATTCAAGCGGTCAATACCTCCCGAACGAGCCGGAATTCCATCGATTACAATCAACGCATCGTTGTTACCCAAGGTATTGGATCCACGGATTCGGATGGAGGAACCATCGGCTCCTGGCTCGCCACTTCTGTTGACCGCAACTACACCCGGCATACGACCGGCAATGGAGTTGGATAGGTTGACGGAAGGAGACTTGGCCAGTTCGCCACCTTTAACAGTAGCTACGGCACCGGTGATGGTTTCCTTCTTCTGCTCACCGTATCCTACCACGATCACTTCTTCTAGGGATTTAGTATCAGGTGCAAGTCGTACATCAAATACACTCTGCGCACCGACTACAAGCTCATGGGTAGTAAAGCCGATAAAGGAAAATACCAGTACGGACTGGTCAGAATCAACCGCGATCTTGAATTTACCGTCCACATCGGTAACCGTACCTGAAGTGGAACCTTTAAGGAGAATGGAAACTCCCGGAAGTGGCAAATTATCCTCGCCGGAGATGACAACACCAGACACCTCCCGGGTCTGGGCCTGTGCGGTGCCCAAAAAGAGAAGGCACGTCAAGAATGACAGGCAGAATAGCCTGACATGAGTAGAGATTTTCATAGGCAGTTTTGGGTTAATGAAAATTAAACTACAATGTCCTCTATTTTCTGCCCAAAACTGTACCTGTTTGTTGCCAAAAACTGACTGTATTATGCCATATATACAAACGGTCCAACTATTATTACTCAATAATTGAGGAAGGTTTTACGATAGGTAGCCTTAGATGAGTCAAGAGAAAAATATTCACTCCCCAATTATCATCTCATTTTATTGGGATTTTAACAGGAAAAATAAGAATTGTGATAGCCAAAATTGAAGGCTTCGATCAAAGCCGTTTCACCACCTCTTTCTTAGGAATCCTGACAGACCACATCCCTCTTAGGTCGCCGACTTTGTGGTCAATTGCCTTATCATTGGGGTATAGCTGAGCAAGCTTTTGTGCGGTCGGGGCATCAATGTCTAGGCCCGGTGTACCATGACAGCTGAGGCAAAATTTACCGGGAATAGTGATCGGTTTGGTGTATAGAAAAACCGCCCCCTCTTCAATTTTCTGGATATTGGGATCACTTTTGCCATTATTTTCAGCAGTGTATTCATAGGCATCCAAGATCGGGGATTCGTCCTCGTTAGGTAGATTGGATGGATTCCTGTTTCGGTTTGAAACCCTCCGGATACCAACCTGATAGTGATTTGCAGTTTTCTCTAGGATCGGCAAAGCCTGCACATTGCAAAACTCCAATGCTCCCGTAGTTCCATTTTCGGCAATGGCTTTCTGAAGGTTTGAGATCAATTGAGCCTGAGCCTCGTTGGTGATCGAATCTCCCCAGGCCATCGCTTCTTCAAGGATCTCAGCCTCAGTAAAGCGTTTGACATCCATCGCTTCATTCACCTGCTCAAAAGTGTCTTTGGATATCCGCTCTTGAGGCCCACAGGCTAACATTAAAAATGGTATAGAAACATAACGCATTATTTTTTTCATGGCAGTGTCAATTAAACCATAAATTTATGACGCTATTGAAGAATTCAGGTAAAGTCAATTATTTATCTTGGATCGTACCGGCTCATGATCACCCATCACAAGTTACACCGAAGTAGGTTCAATCATTGAAGTACATGAAAAGACTTTTGTCTGTTTCCTTTATCCTCTTGCTTGTTTCATCAAAAACCTTTGGTCAGACCCTGACCCGTATGCATAGCTGGGGGCTTGACTTTGAGGCAATTGCATGGGCTGACAATCAAGATGGAATCATGGTCGGGGAACATCTAATCGCTCGAACAGGAAATGGCGGGCTTACTTGGGAGGAGGTTTTACAAAAATTCGACCTGAGGTTCTACGACGTGGTCTATTTGGAGGGGGGGAAAGCGGTGGCTGTGGGGGAAAAAGGATCCATATACCGTACACTCGATGGAGGCAAGAGTTGGGAAAAAAAGGATTCAGGAAGCCAAAACGACCTGCTGAGCATCGCGATATCCTCTCCGTCCGACCTTATCACTGTGGGCGAAAACGGGGAAATTCTGAAATCCAGCGATACCGGAGAGACTTGGACGAAAATATTGAGTGGATCCTCGGTTGACCTTTATGACATTACCTATGCCACTGCGAACACCGTATTCATAGCTGCCGATGGAGGGGCGATTCTGAAGTCCTTGGACAGTGGCGATAGCTGGACACTTTCAAATCTGACACAAAACGATGCACTGCACGGTATAGCTTTCTCAAGTGAAATGATTGGCTACGCCGTTGGAGAAAATGGAAGGTTTGTAAAAACAACTGATGGTGGAGTTTCTTGGGCAATTTTGAATTCGCTCACCACCAACACGCTTAGGAAGCTTGCAATCAGCCCAGTGGATGTGAGGATCGTAACCGCGGTGGGCGATTTGGCGACTGTTGTAAGAACGGCCAATTCGGGAAGCTCATTTACTAAACCTAGCCTCGGAGCCACAAACAAGCTCAGTCTAAAGGGGATTACCTTTGTTCCAGCTAGCAATCTTGCGACAGTGGTTGGCCAAACTGGATACCTCATCAGGTCAACCGATAGTGGAACAAGTTGGGGACAACTATTGGCTGGGATACGAAACAACTTTACGAGTGTCGATTTCAAGAATATCAATTCAGGATTTATAGGTGGAGAAGACGGAAGTCTTTTCGTGACCACGAATGGTGCGGTGACTTTGACTCATCGGCCTATTCCAGACTCGATTCTTATCGAAACGGTTGATTTTTGGAATACATCTTTTGGATACACCGGATCAGTAAACGGAAAGATCTTCAGGACCACAAACGCCGGAAGAAACTGGGTGCCGGTTTTCACACCCTCGGATCGAACTATTTCCGGTTTTTACCTTTTTGCTCCCAATGTGCTTTATTTGGCAGGAAGCCAGGGATACATCGCAAAGTCGTTTGAGTCCGGTGATGTGTGGGATCAGTCCGCAATCACGAATACAACAGAAGACCTTAAAGATCTCATGTTTTTTGACTATCAATTTGGATTTGCTATCGGAAAACATGGCCAGATCAGCTGGAGCGATGGGGGCGGTGTTTGGGAAACGCAACCAAAACTAACGGAGGAAAACCTAAATGCATTGGCTAAAATAGACACAACCAGAGCGTTCGTTGTTGGAGATGGAGGGGTGATCTTGAGAACGAATGACAAAGCCAAAACCTGGAAAAAAGTTGAATCCGGCACTTCCAAAAAACTAAACTCCATAGATTTCTTTGGGGAAAATTATGGATTCATTGCTGGAGAAGAAGGGCTTGTGCTGGTCACCTCAGACGGAGGCATCACTTGGGGTTCCGTACCCTCCGGAACGACCCGAAACCTGAGTTCCGTGAGTGCTGGGACTGACCAGAAAGTGTATTTTGCTGGTGATGACGGCAGTATTTTATCTTACATCTGCGTCGCCCCAGTTGGAAGCTTGGGCAAGATTACAGGTGAGTCAGAATCCTGCCAGACGACCGTAAATTATTTCATCGAGGGACTACCCGAAGCCGGTTCCAACATCGTGTGGAGAGTTGATGGTGGAGACATACTTTCCGGGCAAGGCACGAGCCAAATAGAGGTCAAATGGACAAGCCCAGGTAGAAACGCAGTTTTAGTCAGTCGATCCAACTTCTGCGGAACAGGCGAAACTTCCTCAATGGAAGTCAATGTCGCTGCGCCACCGCCCACCAATCTACGCATCGAAGGAGAGGGCGCTACCTGTACGGGTACTTCCTACAGCTATTCTATTCCCGCTACCGTCGGAGTCACTTATACTTGGGTAGTCACAGGAGGTGAGATCACTCAAGGACAAAGTACCAATGTGGTAAACGTCAGTTGGAATCAAAATGGCCCCCAACAAGTTACCGTCAATCTTAGAAACCCATGTGGGAATTCCGAACCTATACAGAAAACAGTAGAAGTCAATGCCGCTCCGGAGTCACCATTGGGGATTTCCGGCGAAGCTAGAGTGGGACTGGGAGAGCAGGTATATGAAATTGAGACGGTCGTCGGTCTCAACTACCGTTGGAGTATTTCTAACACAGGAGGTAAAATCCTCAGTGGTCAGGGTAGTGGTAAGATAGTAATGGTTTGGGAAAAAGAAGGTGATTATGAGATAGCTGTGGAAGCTCAAAACGAGTGCGGTTTTAGCTCTAAGCGGATCTTGTCCGTCAATGTGAATATTATCACGGCGCTTGAGCCCGTTCTTGAAGGCGATTTGAAAATTTATCCCAATCCAAGTCAGGGAGAGCTGACGATCACCTCAAGCGGGTTGGATTCTTGGTCGAGCATCTGGGTGCTGAATGCAATGGGGCAGGTAGTGAAAGAACGTTCAGTCTCTGCCGGCCAAGAGGAAGTACATCTCCAAGGATTGCCAAAAGGCCTACTGCTGATCCACTTTCAGGGGAAAAATGGAGCTTTGTCAAAGAAAGTTCTCGTGCGTTAAATGCCTGACGTTTTTTCCCGAGAAATGACAGAGAAAGATTTTGCAGGTGGAAAGAAAAATGAACATTAAATCGAATGTCAGCAAATACAATCGAGAGCTTGATCAGCCACTGAAAAAAAGGCCAAAATAAGGTGAAGATTATTCTTCGTCCCTGATCATGACATATTGGAACACATCTCCTACAATTCCACGCTTGATGTAGGCCTTTTTCAAGATAGCTTCGGGGATAAAGCCCGCTTTCTCCAAAACATTCATCGACTCGCCGTTGAAGTCATACACCTGCGAGAAGATTCGATGAATATCAAATTTTTCAAAAACATACTTGGTATAGAGTTTCACCGCCTCGGTGGCAATTCCTTTTCCCCAAAAAGGTTCACCAACCCAAAACCCCAATTCTACATTCGTGCGAAGCTCGTCTTTTCCGCGCTCTGAGCCGATAGAACCGGCAAGTTTTCCCTGATATTCTATTGCAAAATTTTGGGGGGGATTGAATTTTTGATTGTGCTCGATCCAGTGCCTGGCGTCATGAATCGTATAGGGCTGAGGATAGCTGTCCCTCAGATTCATCGCAATCTTGGGATTGTTGGCAAGAGGATAGAGTGGATGAAAATGGGACTCGCTCCAAGTGACTAGGTTAATTTCTCTTTCTCCTCCGATAATCATAAAAATGCTTAGGTTATTTCTGTTTTAGGGCAGTTTGTTTGTTCAATATAACTTCTTAATTCAATCTTGCAAAGCCTGTTCCAACTACTCAATGCCCCCTGCCTGCATTTTTTCGAGGTTTTCGGCGAGTCGAAGTGCAGAAATAAATTCCTCAATGGATCCGTTCATCACGTCCGGCAGGTTGTACACTGTTTTGTTGATCCGGTGGTCGGTTACTCGGGATTGTGGATAGTTGTAGGTTCGGATTTTGTCCGATCGATCTCCACTGCCCACCATCGACCTACGCTGGGCACCCACGGCGTCGTTATGTTTGGCCAGTTCGATTTCGTAAAGTCTGGATCTCAATACTTTGAGGGCTTTTTCGAAGTTCTTGATCTGGGATTTTTCGTCCTGGCAGGTCACGATGAGGCCCGAGGGATTGTGAGTCAACCGCACGGCGGAATAAGTCGTGTTAACCGATTGACCTCCCGGCCCCGAGGAGCAATAGGTGTCCTTTCGGATATCATTCATGTCCAGATGTACCTCAACTTCATCCATTTCGGGTAAAACTGCAACAGACGCAGCTGAGGTATGCACGCGTCCCTGAGATTCGGTTGCAGGAACCCGCTGCACCCGGTGTACACCTGACTCGTACTTTAGCATACCATAGACATCCGCACCAGAAACGGTGGCAATAATTTCCTTGTATCCACCTGCCGAGCCAAAAGTCAAATCCAAAACCGTCAATTTCCAGCCTTGAATTTCGCAAAACCGCTCATACATTCGGAATAGGTCACCTCCGAAGATTGCTGCTTCATCCCCTCCGGCTCCACCACGGATTTCCAGGATACAATCCTTGGAGTCGTTTGGATCTTTGGGAATCAAAAGCTGCTTCAGGTTCTCCTCCAGAACCTCTTTTCGATCTCGAAGTTCGTCAAGTTCGGCCTTGGCCATTTCTCGAAACTCCGGATCTTTCTCTTTCTCCAGGATTTCCTTTGAGCTGTCGATATTTTGCAATACCAACTTGTATTCGTCAAAAGCCGCGACAATCTTCTCGAGATCCTTGTACTCTTTAGTGAGTTTGGTGTATTTGCTCATGTCGGACATGGAGTCCGGTAAAATAATGAGTTGACCTACTTCTTCGAATCGATCTTTGAGAGCCTGTAATTTATCCAGCATGGGTGTTTTCTTCGGTGCGCAAAAGTAGGGAATTTATCGGGAGGCGAAGTAGTCTGTCTGGTGATAAAAAGTTTGAGCAGTAGCGAATTCTCAAAGAACTACGTCAATGACAGTATGAGAAAGTCCCTATTTTATATCGTTTTCCTCATGCTTCTATCGGGCTTTGGGTGCGAAAAAGAGAATCCATCCGCAGACTGCATTGATCCCGATCGCGTCATATCCGGCCCCTGCACTTTTGATTACAATCCTGTATGTGGGTGTGATGGCAAAACCTATCCCAATTCCTGCACTGCCGATCGCTCAGGCCTCAAATCTTGGTCTTCGGGAGAGTGCGATTAAAAAAAGGCTGACATCTCTGCCAGCCTTTCCTTTTTATTTAGCGCCTTTTGATTATTCTACCGTTACCGATTTCGCAAGATTTCGTGGCTGATCCACATTGCATCCTCTCATCACAGCGATGTGATAGGAGAGCAATTGCAAAGGCACTACCGCTACTAACGGAACGAAAGCCTCATGTACTTCAGGGATTTCGATCACGTGATCTGCGATCGCTTTTACCTGGGTGTCACCCTCGGTTACCACAGCGATTACTTTTCCTTTTCTGGCTTTGACTTCCTGAATGTTGCTCACCACTTTTTCGTAGGAGCTATCTTGAGTCGCTATAAAGAATACAGGCATCTCCTCGTCGATCAAGGCAATTGGTCCATGTTTCATCTCAGCTGCTGGATATCCCTCGGCATGGATGTAGGAGATTTCTTTTAGCTTCAACGCTCCTTCTAGTGCTACAGGGAAGTTATAACCGCGGCCGAGATAGAGCGCATTTCGCACGTCCTTGTATTCAGAAGCGATGTACTTGATCAGATCATTGGTTTGAAGTGCCTTTTCAACTTTCGAAGGGATCGCTTCAAGTTCATGCAGAAGCTGTACATACCTGCTTTCCGGCAGGGTTCCTCGTTGATAGCCTAGCTTTAATGCCATCATTGCCAATACCGAGATCTGAGCAGTAAAGGCTTTGGTCGATGCAACACCGATCTCCGGCCCTGCGTGGGTGTAAGATCCAGCGTGTGTGGTTCTTGGAATCGAGGATCCGACCACATTACAAACTCCGAAAATGGTCGCTCCTTTGGACTTGGCAAGTTCGATCGCTGCCAGAGTATCGGCAGTTTCGCCGGATTGGGAAATTGCGATGACGAAGTCCTTTTCGCTGATGACAGGATTTCGGTAGCGGAATTCAGAAGCATATTCGACCTCCACTGGAACTCTCGCAAACTCTTCGAAAAGATACTCAGCTACCAGTCCAGCGTGCCAAGATGTCCCACAAGCCGTAATGATGATTCGCTCGGCATTTTGAAATTTATTCATGTAATCTCGAAGACCACCCAGAACCAATCGCCCTGATTTGGCATCCAATCTCCCTCTCAGACAATCTGCGATAGACTTCGGTTGCTCGTAGATTTCCTTGAGCATGAAGTGCTCGTATCCGCCCTTTTCAATCGCTTCCAACTCCATTTCGAGTTGATTGATGTAGGGGTGGGTTTCTACGTTTTCTATCGTTTTGACTTGAAGCTTTCCGTTTCTGATCACTGCTATTTCATAATCATCGAGGTATACCACCTTTTTAGTGTATTCGATGATAGGCGTGGCATCAGATGCCAGGAAGTACTCGTCTTCTCCTACACCGATGACCAGCGGCGAGCCTTTTCTAGCTGCGATTAAAGTGTCCGGTTCTTCCTTGTTGATTAGGACGATCGCGTAGGCTCCGACCACTTTGTGCAAAGCCAATCGGAGGGCTTCTTCAAGTGTGCATTGATTGTTGACAAAGATGTCCTCAATAAACTTCACAAATACCTCCGTATCCGTTTCGCTTTGAAAGGTATAGCCTTTCTGAAGTAAGTCTTTTTTCAACACCTCATAGTTTTCGATGATACCGTTATGGATCATAGCAAACCTTTCCGAGGAGGAATAATGCGGGTGGGCGTTCACATCATTGGGCTCCCCGTGAGTCGCCCAGCGAGTGTGACCGATACCGATCTTTGACGTCAGGTTTCCATTAGTCTCCAAATACTTTTCGAGCTCGGAGACCTTTCCTTTTTTCTTATAGATACTTAAGCCTCTGCTATCCAACAGAGCAACCCCGGCTGAATCATACCCACGGTACTCCAGCCTTCGAAGCCCTTTGAGGACTATGGGCAAAGCTTCTTGCTGTCCCACATAAGCGACAATTCCACACATAATTAAAAATTATTAAAGTTGGTATAAACTTCCGCAAAGAAACACCATTTGAGCCAAAAAAAATAATCCACTTTCCGTTTTTGGGAAAGTGGATTATCTCAACTTTAACGAAATCGATTGAACTATCTTGATTTCGAGTAAATGACTTTTATTTTGACTTTGTCTTTGTTAACCTTAAACTGGCGCATAGACCTCTTGAAGTCATCCCCGGTATCCGGAGTTGAAGCATATAGCAACCAGTTCTGTCTTAGAATGTCTCCTCTGTAGATGGCGTTAATATGGGAAGTTATTCCAGCCAAGTAGCTTTTGTCATCGGAAATATATTCCAGCACTGCGGAAGTTAGAAAGTTGTTATTAGGGACTTCATCTCCGTTTGCATCCAAAACAACCTGAGGTTGACCATCCTCCTGCACATACAACGCAGCGTTATTGATACTACTTCGGATCGGTTCATTATCTTGATCTACAAAGATCATGATCATGCCTGTGATCGGATTATTATCCTCATTTTGACTTTCCAGCTCACCGATTGTAAAGTTGACCTGGTTGAAGGTCACGCCGGAAAGGGTGTCCAAAAATGCATCCAAGGGACTAGTGTCTATCCTGAGCGCCATCGCCAAAGACGATTTCATGCCTACGATAGGGTCAACCTCATACGCTTTCCCGTATTCTTTGACAACTTCTGTGGGAGTGCCAGATCTATCAGATTTGACACCGGAAAAGCTTCTTGAGGGATAGGATACTATCTTGTAGGAAAAGGCGACAGTATCACCTACATTATGGTAATAGGCGGTGATTCCTGTGTTGTCGCCTAATACAACTCCAACGGTAGCATTGTCTCCTTCTTTCGCTTTGATAGCTATGCCTGGAAAGTAATTTCGGAAATTGATCAGATTGGCGAATTCCGAACCCGTCTGCATTTTACCAAAAAGCTCATTTTGGAACTGTTCGTTTACCGAAAGCTGCAACACAGTATCCTTGATTTCTCCGAATGTCACATCAATAGCTGCAAAAGAATTCGCTGCGTAGGCGACCTCGTCAAAATTGTAGTAAAGTGTATCGAGGATCGGTTCGGTCAGTTTATGTACCGAATAGGTTTTTGGATTGTCCAAGTTCGATCCGTTGACACTCGCAATGTCCATGTTGAAAAACATGGAATCCAAGATAGCAGTAGTGCCAGGTCGAGTTTGTGTTGCGTTCAGATACAGTCTAGAATAGCCCGTAGCTTCTGTTTTTCCAAAATACTCATCCGTTTCGTTTCCGACGACCAATATGCCAGAATTGACTGTATTGAAAGAATCCAAAAGAACCAATTGAGCATCGAGTATGAACTCCTCGTAAAATACACCAATTTGGTTATTTCCGGGAGCTAACTCGAGACCGACTGCTGCCGGATCACTGCACGAACTGTTAAAAAGGATTGTTAGGAGGGCCAGACCGGCTAATTTAGCCCGCAAGGTTGTTGTATATTCCAAAAAGCTCGTCGTGAGCCTGCTGTTCTTCTTGAATACTGATTTCAAACTTTTTGTCTTTTGAGAAATCCTCGATGAGTTGGTTTAATTCGGGGGAGACTGCACCGCCTTTTACTACAAGGTCGGCATATTCCATACCCATCTTGATAAAGCCTGTGAAGTCTTTGGTCTTCAAAGGTGCTAAAATAGTGTCATCGATATCCACCATCTTAACCTTGTTTAACAAATCGTCGCCAAAGGTATGCGAAAATCCATTGTTATAGATCGCAAATACAGTTTTCGTGTCTTTAAATAGTGGCTCGTTCTTGTATGTCGTCTTGAGATACATCGGAATAAGTGAAGTCATCCAGTCGTTGCAATGCACGATATCCGGAGCCCAGCCCAATTTTTTGACGGTCTCGATTACGCCCTTGCAAAAGAAAATGGCGCGCTCGTCGTTGTCTTCGTAAAACTTCTGTTGCTTGTCGTGGAATACATGCTTTCGCTGAAAATAGTCCTCGTTGTCAATGAAGTAGACTTGCAATTTGGCATTGGGGATAGATGCTACCTTGATGATCAAGGGCTTCTCTTCATCTCCCACCGCAATATTGATCCCGGAAAGTCGAACAACCTCGTGGAGGCGGTTTTTCCGTTCGTTAATTAACCCAAATCTTGGTACCAAAATACGGATCTCCATACCACGCTCTTGCATAGCTTGGGGCAGGGATCGTAAGAAATTGGCTACTTCTGAAGTTTGTAAGAAAGGGTTGATTTCACTGGCAACGTAGAGGATACGTAGTTTGGACATGCTTAAGGGATTTTAATGAACGTGATAAACAACGGGCACAAAGATAAATAAAAAAAGCCTAAAAAGCATTGTATTTCTGGATATTAATCTACTTTTGCCCCAATTTAGCCGAAATACTATCTAGGCGTGAAGCTATTCCGTACCGGAGCCGAATGGAACCCACTCTGGCTCAAGCATCTTCAGAAAAATCAGGAAATCGGGCTCGTCCCTACCATGGGCGCTCTGCACGAGGGGCACCTTGATCTGGTCCGCAAGTCTAAACAAACCACAGATCTCACCCTGGTCTCCATCTTTGTCAATCCGACGCAATTCAACAATCCCGTCGACTTTGCCAAGTATCCAATCACTTTGGAAGCTGACCTGGAAAAACTTGCCGAAGCAGGGGTAGACTACGTTTTCCTACCTGATGTGATGGAGATGTATCCAACCCCAACCGTCCTCAAGTTCGACTTTGGTCATTTGGAGAATGTTTTGGAAGGAAAATACCGTCCGGGGCATTTCAACGGAGTGGGTGTGGTGGTCTCCAAGCTCTTTCATATCCTCAGGCCCAATGTTGCCTTTTTTGGACAAAAAGACCTGCAGCAGGTTGCAATCATCCGACGTTTGGTCAATGATCTTTCATTTAAGCTTAAGCTTGATATCGTCCCCACAAAACGGGAAATCGACGGTTTGGCGATGTCTTCCAGGAATGTGCGACTTAATCAAGAAGACAGGGGCAAAGCGCTCATCCTTTTCAACAGTCTTGAAAAAGCAAAAGCTGAACTTTTCTCCGGTAGAAAGTGGTTGGAAGTACAAAAAGGAATAGAGGCGGACTTTGGACAGATTAGTTCTGTCAGGTTGGATTATTTTGAATTAGTCCACCCGGAGAGTTTCGTTATCTACGAAGATTTTTCCCTAGAGGAAAAATCTTCCATTTGTGTCGCTGCTTATCTAGATGACGTTCGTCTGATCGACAACTTCCCTGTAATTTCTTAATTTTGCGCCGGAAATTCTAAACCAATGCATATTCAAGTACTAAAGTCTAAAATCCACCGCGTAAAAATCACGCAGGCTGAACTCCACTACGTCGGCTCGATCACGATCGATGAGGATCTGATGGATGCTGCAAATCTCATCGAAAATGAAAAGGTCCAAATCGTCAACGTCAACAACGGCGAACGTCTCGAAACTTACGTGATCACTGGCGAGCGGGGAAGTGGACAGGTCTGCCTGAATGGCCCGGCCGCCAGGAAAGCATCCGTAGGCGACATTGTCATCATCATTTCCTACGCAGGGATGGAACTCGAAGAAGCGAAAAAGCATAAACCTGTCCTAATCTTTCCAGACGAAAGAAACAAGCTAGTCTAATGAATCCAACCCTCAAACAAGCGATCCAGGTAGTGGTCTCTTTGGGGATTGCCGCCTGGATTTTTTGGCTTTTATACCGGAATATCGAATTTGACAGCCTTAGAGCGCAGATTCTTTCCAGCAATTGGTCTTGGATTTTACTTTCTATGGCCATCGCCTGGGGAGGTTATTGGGTTAGAGGTTGGCGCTGGTCTTTACTCATCAATCAGCAAGAGGGTGAACGAGTCACACCCAATCGGGCCTATCACGCAACAATGGTCGGATATCTCGTCAACATGCTCATACCACGAGCAGGAGAAGTCGCCCGATGTGGGGTTCTGAGCAGAACAAACGGGATCTCTCTTGGCCATCTGCTCGGGACGGTACTCCTAGAGAGGAGTATCGATTTACTCTTTCTTATTGTGACGATTTTTCTGGCTTTTTTGATTGAAAACCAGCTATTTATCTCATTGACCAACGAGTTGATCGACGCTGGAAGTCTCGGGCGGAAGATTCTTGAAAACCTCCCGCTATTCCTCGGTGCCGTTGCAGTCTTAGTCCTTGTGTTATATTTTGTTTTTAAAAAATTTCGGAATAACGGACTTTTGAATAAGCTGCAGGGTTTTTTCCGACAGATGCTTTCCGGGATTCGCTCAGTCCGGACTCTGGACAATCCCGCCGGCTTCTGGGCGAGTTCGGTTTTGATCTGGGCGATTTACTTTCTGACGATGTACACTGTGTCACTTGGAATCCAAAGTACTGCCAATTTGACTTCTGGCGAGGTGCTATTGGTCATGGTAATGGGGAGTATTGGCATGGTGGCACCCGTCCAAGGTGGGATAGGGACCTTTCATGCGTTAGTGGCCTACATTTTGATCCGATTGGGAATATCTGAGACTGACGGCAAAATCTTCGCGGCTATCATCCACGGAACCCAGGTCATACTCGTCATGCTTGTAGGGCTGGTGAGCTGGGTTTGGATGGTGAGAATTCCCGCTTGGAAAAAACCCGACATGGGCTAACTTCGTATTCACACCCAGTTAAACAACTTATAAAATGATTATTCTAATCGTTATCGTATTTGCAATCCTTGGATTTGTGGTCAGCAACAAGCTGAAAAGCAAGTTCAAAAAATACTCTCAAACGCCACTTCAGGCGAACCTTTCCGGTGCCGAAATCGCCAAACTTATGCTGGCGGATAATAACATTCATGATGTGCAGGTTCTCTCGGTAGAAGGTCAGCTGTCTGATCACTACAATCCCACAAACAAAACGGTGAACCTCTCTCCGGATGTCTACTATGGTCGAAATGCCGCAGCTACCGCTGTCGCAGCCCACGAATGTGGACACGCAGTCCAGCACGCAACTTCCTATACATGGCTAAATCTAAGATCGGCGATGGTTCCTGTGCAGAACATCTCAGGGAAAATCCTGAATATCGTATTGATCGCTTCTCTCTTTGGGGGATACCTGTTAGGTCTGCCCTATGAGTTGATTGGCTACATTGTGGTTGGATCTTATGGAGTGATGACGCTTTTTACGTTGGTCACGTTACCGGTGGAATTTGACGCATCCAACAGGGCACTAGCTTGGGTTCAACAAAGAAATATCGTCACCAAGCCAGAATATGATATGGCAAAGGACGCCTTGCACTGGGCAGCAATGACTTACGTGGTAGCGGCTTTGGCGGCTCTGGCGACATTGGCTTATTACGTCTTTGTTTTCTTTGGCAACCGCGATTGATCCAGATCAAAATTTAATTTCAAAAGGGGCAAGCTTTTGCCCCTTTTGCATTTTTGGCCTATATTCTCGATCAGAAGTTAAACCCAAGATTTCGAAAAACCCATGAATTTTCAACTAACAGAAGAGCAGCTCGCCGTACGGGATGCTGCCAGAGAGTTTGCTCAGACCGAACTGCTCCCCGGAGTCATTGAACGTGATTCGGAAGCCAGATTTCCAAAGGAACAAGTCAAGAAAATGGGCGAGCTGGGATTCATGGGAATGATGGTCGATCCCAAATATAAGGGAGGAGGAATGGACGCTATCTCCTATGTGATTGCGATGGAGGAATTGTCCAAGATAGATGCATCCGCGTCGGTAGCGATGTCCGTCAACAATTCGCTCGTGTGCTGGGGACTGGAAAAATACGGAACGGACGCCCAAAAGGAGAAATACCTCACTCGCCTTGCCGGTGGGGAAGTCTTGGGGGCGTTCTGCCTTTCTGAACCTGAAGCGGGATCAGACGCGACTTCTCAAAGGACCATCGCCGAGAAGAAGGAAAGTCACTACCTAATCAACGGAGTCAAAAATTGGATCACCAATGGCTCATCCGCCAGCATCTACTTGGTTTTTGCTCAAACAGATGCTCAAAAAGCACACAAAGGCATCTCGGTTTTTATCGTTGAAAAAGACTCGGAGGGATTTGTCGTGGGCAGGAAAGAAGACAAGTTGGGAATTCGTGGATCTGATACCCATTCGCTGATATTTAATGATGTAAAAGTTCCTGTCGAAAATCGAATTGGCGACGAGGGCTTTGGTTTTACCTTTGCCATGGAGACGTTGAACGGCGGAAGAATAGGAATAGCTTCTCAAGCCTTGGGGATTGCCGCAGGTGCCTATGAACTTGCACTGGCCTATTCCAAAGAACGAAAAACATTCGGCAAGCCCATCAGTCAACATCAGGCCATCCAGTTTAAACTTGCTGATATGGCCACCCAGATTGAAGCGGCAAGGCTACTGGTCTACAAGGCTGCATGGCTCAAAGACCAAGGCGAGGACTATACGCAAGCCGCAGCTATGGCAAAAGTCTATGCTTCAGAAGTGGCTATGAACGTCACCATAGAAGCGATCCAAGTACACGGAGGTTATGGGTATGTGAAAGAATACCATGTCGAGCGATTGATGCGGGATGCAAAGATCACCCAGATTTATGAGGGGACGTCCGAGATTCAGCGAATTGTAATCGCCAGAGGAATTCTTAGGTAGTCTAGCCATATTCCAATTCAGGAGTATAATTCCAATTATTATCTTCTTTTTTTATTTTATTCTAACATTTTATAGAATATTCCTGTTTTCATTTGGGATAAATTATATTTTTGTTGATATACTTTTATTCCGAATCCATGGATTATTACAATAAAGTCATCGAATCCGTACACGTACGATTTTTGAAGGGCAATAATTTCAAAATTGAAAAACCGGTGACCGTATCGGATTACGAAGAAAGCGAGAATAGCTTAATCCTGCTTCATCATGGCACACTGAAATTCGGGGATGATCAAGAACTCGTCAACGAAGGCGAAGTTCTCTTTTTGCCAAAAGGGCAAAAAATCCAAGTCACTTTTGGCACAGGTGCCAAAAGAAATGAAATGGACATGGAGCAGTTTGGCGACAACCGACGGAAATACCTCCAAAGTATCAGTTTTAAAGACATCAAACTATCAGAAGAAGATTGTGTCTCTTTAGTACAATTTGAATCAAAGGTTTTTGATGTGGTCAATTTTTTCAATTCACTCGACATTCCTCCATTCATCATCCGGTTCAATGACCGCATTGCTACTTTAGTAGAGGATGTCATCAAGGAGTTGGAAGCTTCGTACGTTGGCAAGGAGCGCGTGCTCAAGTCTCAAACAGAAGTCCTGGTTATCGAGCTGCTGCGTCACATTTTGAAAAATAGGCTCTTCACAGAGGAGCTCTCTACCAATTCGACTTATTTCAAAGATCCACGCCTAATTGATCTTTTCAATTTTATCAAAGCCAACATCGGCGGCGACCTTTCCAATAAGGTACTTGCGAAAGTAGCCAATGTCTCGGAGGACTACGTGGGGCAATATTTCAAAATGCTCACCAGTATCAATCCTCAGGACTATATTGAATATCAGCGCATGGAAGCCGCGGTTGAGCTACTGCGTACGACCAAAAAATCCATCCGGGACATTGGAAAAGAGGTCGGATATAAGGACACCGCATACTTCTGTCGACGATTTAAGATGATGTATGGAGTGCCGGCAGGTAAAATGAGGCGTAGGGAATCACTGATTAATATTCAAGGGTAGGTTAAAGCAATTTTTGATACTAAGGATCTCCGCCAAAAAGTCGGGATTTTTTTCGATTGAATTACCCAATACTACAAGATCGGCTCCAGCTTCAAAGGCATCGGTTACCTTTTCGGTGGACGTTAATCCTCCTCCTACGATCAGGGGAAATTTGATTGCGTTCTTCACCTTGGCAATGACACCTGAGCTCACGGGCGTACTTGCTCCGCTTCCCGCGTCCAGATAGAAATACCGCATGCCGAGAAATTTCCCCGCCAACGCAGTCGCAGCTACCAATTCTGGATTGTCATTGGAAAGTGATGAAGTCTGACTTACGGAATGAACGCTGAGTACTTCTCCCTGATTGACCAATAGATACCCGGTTGGCAAAACCTCTAAGCCCATTTTTGCAACTTTGGGAGCCGCCAATACCTGATGAGAAATCAGAAATTCTGGATTTCTTCCTGAAATTAAGCTCATAAACAGGATAGCATCGGCTTTGTCAGAAAGCTGGTGATAGGAGCCCGGAAAGATGCAGACAGGAATAGAGCCCCCGATATCCCTTAGCGCTTGGATTGTGGTTTCAAAATTGTGTGAAGAGGCGCTACTACCTCCGACAAGAATCAGGTCTAAACCAGACTCTTTCACCCAGGTAAATCGGGCGAAGTCATTTACTTTTTCAGGGTCAACCAGCCAAGCGACTCCTTTGTGACGGCTTTTTGAAAGGGTTTTTAGAAGCCTACTTACCTTTTTCACTTTCCTTAACTTCTACTTCTGCAGGGGAGGAAAAAATGTCGTGAAAAAGTTTGTCTTTAGCGAGTGCAATGCCTAGGATAACTAGCCGCTGCGTAAAACTAGGCCAGAATGTCGATCCTTTGGTTTTGGTCAGCCGGGTTTTGATGTCCTCGTTGAGCAAACCTTCTTTTTCCAGCACTTCCAGGGCCTTATCTGTGGATTTCATTTTCTTTTTTCGGGCCACCTTAACAATGCCATAGGTCAACAATACACCTGCAGCGATCACCGCACCGACTTTGAGCCATTCCTCAGACTCTTTCTTGAACACTTCTAGCTGTTTGGCAAGGGTTTGCTCCAGTTCTTCCGTTGAATTGTCCCGTCTATTCTTCATCTTCTAGCTTCTCTTTTGGCTTGCTGAGTCTTATTTTGAAAATAAAGTTTTTGAGTAAGTTTTCCACCCGTTCTTGGATACTCAAGGAGTCCCTGCTTAAGATCAACGCCAATAATACCAGGAAATAGATCATGGCCACGATCAAAAATCCCAAATAGGGGCTTTTGGTCACTTGACTTAGAAAAAAGGCCAGGGAGAGTGATAAAAACAAAAAGGCAAACAACAACATGCTGCCGATTACAATCAACAAAATTAGCCGGGACAATATCACGACAAACTCATCCTGGATATCCTGCTTAAATATTCCAATTCGGGCTTCGATGATCCCTTTTACGGTATGGACGATTTCGCCTATTTTCAACATAATTCCGGGTATTTATCACTTTTTTCCCCTAACATGTTCCGAATATACTGGAAAACTAAGGAGCAAAAAAATCGAATCGAGGGACTTTAATCTGTCTCTTCGTAAAATTTGAACCTTAAAACCAACTCCAAGGCCATTAATATCGCTTGATTGATAGGATACTGATTGGTCAGCGATTCATCGACGTCTTTGAGTCGGGTATAGTAGGCTGTGGCCATCGGGATCTCCAGATCTGAATTGATCCTAGCAGTGGCTGTATTAAATCCCTCAGCCTTCTGTTCTTTCAAAATCTTACAGGTGATGAGCTCTTTTTTACCATATTTGGTTCTACGTGCCGAGGCCCCAAAAAGTCTGCAAATCAGCCCTCTACTGGAATAATCACCACAAAAACCCTTGGTTTCGTCCATTTTAGTCGAACGGTAGACTATGCAATTTCCCGGTTGATCTTGGAGTGTCAGTTGGTTGGCCATTTCCTCTGCAATGCCTTTTGAGTATAGATCAAACGCCAAAGGCAAAAACTCCAAAGGTGTCGCAGGCACGTCAGGATTGGCGCAGCAAAATCCACATCCGGATAGACATCCCATTCCTGCTTCCTTGTGAAATTGCTTGGTCTCGTTTTCAAGTTCCTGAAAGACCTCTTTCACCGCCTCGGATTTTTCAATTAAATTCATCTCAGATAATAAGGACGCAAAAGTAGAATAAGTATTGACCAAAAAATGCTTTGCCTTATTCATTTTTTTATCTCTGATAATCAGTGTCTTACTTTTTTAAACGGGCCAAACATCACCGAATGCTGTGGAGAATCGTTTTTTTGAAATACTAAACGCAGGAATATGAGTGAACTGGAAGACAAAGAAGCCGAAGAACGCATCAAGCGGGCATTCAAGGAACGGGACTGGAGCGAGATCAGAAGTGAGGATTCTTGGGCGATTTTTAAGACGATGTCTGAATTTGTGGAGGGATACGAAAAGCTCGCCAAGATCGGGCCGTGTGTTTCAATCTTTGGGTCAGCCCGTACCCCGCGCGATCACGAATATTATAAAATGGCCGAGGATATCGCCGCCAAGCTCGTCCGCCATGGCTATGGCGTCATCACAGGCGGTGGCCCTGGCATCATGGAAGCGGGGAATAAGGGGGCCTACTCCGAGGGCGGAAAGTCCGTCGGCTTAAATATCATGTTGCCCTTTGAGCAGTTTAACAATATCTACATCGACCGGGACAAGCTGATAAATTTTGACTACTTCTTCGTGCGTAAGGTAATGTTTATCCGCTATTCCCAGGGGTTTGTGGTTTTGCCGGGAGGCTTCGGTACTATGGACGAGTTTTTTGAGGCGCTTACGCTGATCCAGACGAATAAGATTGGACGCTTCCCCATCGTCCTGGTGGGAAAATCTTATTGGGAAGGTTTGGTGGATTGGATCAAAAAAACGCTATTGACTGAACACAACTACATCCGAGAGGATGATTTGGAGCTTTTCACCGTGGTGGAAGATGCCACTGAGGCGGTTAAAGTCATCGATGACTTCTACAGCAAATATCTCTTAAGCCCAAACTTCTAATCCAAACAACAAAAACGGCCAGTCTTGTAAGCTGGCCGTTTTTGTTGTTGTACGTTAGGCGATTTTTAATTTCAACTCGCCTTGTCTTTTGACGACTTTCAACTCAAAGTACTGGTTGATAAAAGCCTTGCAGTGGTTTTCGGCCCACTCTGCACGGGATTCGGTATCATACAGCAAGGTCATCCGCAGCATGGTTTTCACGTACTGCTCATGCTGCCCGAGTTCTCTCAGCCAACTCATCAATGCCGTCTGCCATTCTTCCGTGAATTTGTCAGAATGCGATCGTCCATCAAATAACAGCTCCAGTTGATTGTCCTTGTTTTTGAAGCGGTAGATCCCACAAAGCTGTCGATAGATCAGCTGTACCCGATCCCGTGGAAAATCAAACGTATCCAAAATCTTGGCATAGGTCTGATCCATTAGTTGGAGCGGGTTGTAGAGGTAGGTGTAAGATCTCTTCAATTCATCGACCATCTGATCCATCAATTCCTCCTCCAATACAAACTGAGCCTGTCTGAGGATGTAATTTTTGTCCAGCGGAAAAAGCTTGTCTATCATGCAGCGATCACGGTTCCGGCAAAAGTACAATTTATCTTTCCAAATCACACAAAACTGATCGTGAAAAACACGGGGCTGAACTATTGCAGGCCCATTCCCTCAGAGCTTTGCAGGATCCTGCTAAGGCCATTACCAGTCTGATGGACGTTTAGCTTGGTAAGCAGACATCTGATCCAACAGATCCACTGGGTCATCCGAGATGATCAGCATCTCCTCCTGCTCCGGATACAGGAAGCCGGACTCCATCGCATGGTTCAAAAAATCGATCAACTTGTCGTAATACCCATTGACATTGAATAATCCCAAGGGCTTCTGGATATAATGAAGTTGGTTCAAGGTCATGATTTCAAAAAGCTCCTCCAGCGTTCCTATTCCACCGGGCATGGCAATAAACCCGTCTCCACGCTCAGCCATCAGCCATTTGCGGTCACGCATCGTTTCCACGATGATCAATTCAGTGCAACCCTGATGGGCGACTTCGCGATCGACCAGCTTTTGCGGGATGATGCCCAGAACTTCCTTGCCCGCAGCCAGCATCTCATCTGCGATTACTCCCATCAATCCCACGCGCCCCGCGCCATAGACCAACGCATGGTCCCGCTTGATCATCTCCCGAACCAAAGAGCGGGCACCGGCTTCAAAGATGCCGCTGTTTCCTTTTTTGGAGCCGCAGTATACGGTAATCTTCTTCATGCCATTAAAATAGGGATTCTGTCTTTTGCAAAAGCTACTATCTCGGCAAGAAACCCTAAATTCTTTGCCATCGATGTGTACTTTTAAGGCATGAAAATCTGCTTTGCTACCAACAATTCCAAGAAAATAGAAGAAGTAAAAGCCGCATTGGGTTCAGACTTCGAGATCGTTTCACTCCAGCAAATCGGTTGCTTGGAGGAGCTGCCTGAGACGGGCGACACGTTGGATCACAATGCTTTCCAAAAGGCAAGGTTTGTCAAAGATCACTACGGAGTCGATTGCTTTGCCGATGACACCGGGCTGGAAGTCTCGGCTCTGGACGGGGCACCGGGCGTGTATTCAGGTCGATTCGCGGGTGAACCACGCAGCGACGAACGAAACATCGCCTTGCTTTTAGCCAGAATGAATGGAAAAACTGACCGGTCAGCCAGATTCCGAACCGTCATCGCGCTGATCCTTGACGGAAAAGAATTTTCCTTCGAAGGAATCGCCCAAGGAGAGATTTTGGATGAAACCGTCGGTGATGGTGGCTTTGGCTATGACCCGGTTTTTCTTCCGGCAGGTTTTGACAGGACTTTCGCAGAGTTGAGCCTGGCGGAAAAAAACGAGATCAGCCATCGCGGTCAGGCGGTCAGAAGCTTGATCGCCTTTCTTCACCATCGTAAATTCTGAGATGACCCTTAAAATGCCTTACCTTTGACCCCCATGAAAAAGCCGTTTATTGTAGGTATCACGGGCGGTTCCGCCTCGGGAAAAACTTTATTTTTGGAGCGATTGCTGAGTAGTTTTGAGCCGGCAGAAGTCTGCCTCATCTCTCAGGACAACTACTACAAGCCTCGGCATCAACAGCCGATCGATGCGCAGGGGATCCACAATTTTGATACTCCGCACAGCATTGACTTCGAGCAATACGCCGCTGATATCCGTAAAATCCAAAATGGTGAAACGGTTCTTCGGGAGGAATACACCTTCAATAACGCTTCCAAGAAATCGAAAATGCTGACCTTCTCTGCCGCTCCTGTCGTTGTGGTGGAGGGCATTTTTGTGCTCTACTATCCAGAGTTGGCTGACCTGTTGGATTTGAAGATCTTTATCGATGCCAAAGATCATATCAAGCTCAAGCGGCGGATCATCCGCGACAAGGTCGAGCGGGGCTATGACCTGGACGATGTACTGTACCGCTATGAGATGCACGTGATGCCGACCTATGAAAAATATATTAAACCTTTCAAAAACGAAGCAGATTTGATCATCCCAAACAATTCCAGCTTTGACATGGCTCTGGAGGTTATCCGCACGTTTCTCAGAGTCAGATCGCATTAGGGTCTTAAAAAAGTTGAATCAAAAAGCGTGATTTTCAAATAATGCCTATATTTGCGGCGCATGAAAAACCGGGTACTCCATAACAATCTCTTCCAGCAGCGCTTTACGCTGGTGATGGCTTTGTTGTTTTGCCTGTTTATTTCCAGTGTGGAATACGTGCCTCAAGAAGGAGGTGCAGAGGCTATCGACCAAGCCTCCGAGCACCCTGATCAGACGTTTTTCAACGTAGCGGTGGATGCTGTCGTGCCCTTTGTGCTCCATGTGGCAGATACCGTGTTTTATCTGATCTATCAGGTTTTCAGTTTTGAATTCAAAGTGCCAGCCACTCAGGTACTTACTGCTATTGCTCCCAACGATCACGTAGAGATACTTTTTGAGCGAATCATCTCCCCACAGGGTCCCTGAGTTTCACTTCCCCCCGCTTTATCATTATCTGCCGAGCCTCCCTGGTTTCGGCTTCTAATCTGTATTTCCCAAACAATTAAATAAATAACCCCTTATGCAAAACAAAGGTGTCATTGTGTTTTTGACAGTCATCATTACAGCGCTTTGCCTGTACTATCTGTCATTCACATTCGTCTCCAGCGGGATCCAGCAGAAAGCAGATGCTTATGCGACTGATCCGTCCGGCAATATTGACTTTGCCAAAAGAAGAGCTTACCTGGATTCTATCTGGAGAGAGCCCGTTTATAATTTCCTAGGTGCAGATTTCACCTACCAGGAGATCAAGGAAACGGAACTTGGACTCGGACTTGATCTTCAAGGCGGTATGCACGTTACCTTGGCTGTTTCTCCAGTGGAAATAGTAAAAGGGCTAGCTGGCAACCCAAGCGATGAAGGCTTCAATAAGTCTATCGAGGATGCCAGAGAGCAAGCTAAAACGTCGGATACCAAGTTCGTTGATCTGTTCTATGCCAACTGGCAGCAAAACAATCCCGGCAAAAGCTTGAGTTCTATCTTCGCTACAGCAGCTAACAGAGGGAGAGTTTCTCTGGAATCTTCCGACAGCGATATCCTGGAACTCATCAATACGGAAGTAGAAAACGCCATCGACCGTTCCTTCAACATCCTAAGGACCCGAATCGACCGCTTCGGAACTTCCCAACCAAACATTCAAAGAATCGCCGGATCAGGAAGAATTCAGATCGAACTTCCAGGTGTGGACAATCAGGAGCGAGTAAGAAACATGCTTCAAGGGGTAGCCAAGCTTCAATTCTGGGAAGTGTTGGAACTGAACGAATTCGGGGGTGCTATCGAGACTATCAATACCACTTGGGTTGCTGATCAAAAAGCGACTACAACGCCGGTGGATACGACTTCCTTGGACGAAGTTTCCTCCGAAGATTCCTTGAAAAATGCGTTGGAAAAACAACTGGAGCAGCTCGATCCGATGAGCAGCTCAAATGACGTGTCTCCCCTGATTGCTTCCCTGAAAGCAAATTACGGCCTGGTGTACGACGTGAGAGATACTGTGGCCATCAACAGAATCATCAAAAATGAGCGATACAAGTCTTTCCTTCCTAGAGATCTCAAGTTGCTTTGGGGTGTAAAGCCAACCGTCGCTGAAGATGGTAGCGAGCTGCTTGAGCTCTACGCTATCAAGACGACGAGAGGAACGGACCAAGCGCCGCTCGAAGGTGACGTAGTTACTGATGCCCGGCAGACCTTGGATCAGACTTCGCGTCCGGCTGTTTCTATGCAGATGAATGCAGAAGGTGCCCGTAAGTGGAGAACATTGACCTCTGAAAACATTGGTCGCAGAATTGCCGTCGTTCTCGATGACTACGTGTACACCGCACCGGTTGTAAACGGAGAAATTCCTAGTGGACAATCTGAAATCGCAGGTAACTTTACCCTAGTAGAAGCTCAGGATTTGGCAAACATCCTGAAGTCAGGTTCTCTGCCTGCTCCCACTCAAATCGTGGAGGAAAGCATCATCGGCCCAACGCTTGGTAAAGAAGCTCAAAGTCAAGGCGTGTTCTCCATGGTAGCAGGCCTATCGCTGGTGGTACTTTTCATGGTAGCCTACTATACCAAAGGCGGCTTGGTAGCTATTGCTGCACTGGTATTCAACATCTTCTTTATCCTCGGCATCTTGGCCCAATTGGGTACAGCGCTTACCTTGCCAGGTATCGCCGGTATCGTATTGACGATCGGTATGTCGATTGACGCCAACGTGTTGATTTTTGAGCGAATCAAAGAAGAACTCCGAAATGGTGTCGGCCTTATGAGCGCTATCAATGCAGGTTACAGCAAAGCATTCTCGGCAATCTTCGACGGTAACGTGACTACGTTCTTGACGGGTGCAATCCTGTTTGCGTTGGGTCAAGGTCCGGTAAAAGGTTTCGCCATCGTCTTGATGATCGGTATAGCGTGTTCTTTCTTTTCATCGGTATTCATTACGCGAGTGATTGTGTCTTGGATGACCAGAAAAGGTGATAAGAGCAACATCAATTTTACGGCTCCATTCGCAAAAAATGCGCTTTCTGGTCTCAATATCGATTTCATGAGCAAAAGAAAATTTGCCTACCTCATCTCTACATCCATCATTGTGATCGGACTTGGGATTGCTGCAGTCAATGGCCTGAAGTTCGGTGTCGATTTCACAGGTGGCCGTTCGTATATCGTAGCATTCGATGAGCCGGTTGTTCCATCGGAACTGAAGGTAGGTCTGGACGGGGAATTTGACGGTTCTGTAGAGGTGAAAACTTACGGGTCTAACAACACACTTAAAGTCACTACTTCCTACCTGATCAACGAAGATGATGATGCGTCCAACAAAGAAGTGGAAGCCAAAGTCAAAGAAGGAATCGCAACAGTGACTGGATTTACATACATCGACAATGCTGAGCAGATTTCTGCTGGTCAGTTTTCCATTACTGGTTCCTCTAAGGTAGGAGCAACTGTGGCAGATGACATCAAAGCGTCTTCCGCCGAAGCAATGATTGTTGCACTGATTGCGATCTTCCTTTACATCCTTTTGAGATTCCGCAAGTGGCAGTTCTCGTTGGCATCCATCGTTGCTTTGGTACACGATACCCTGTTTGTAATCGCAGCTTTTGCGATAGGCAGCGCTTTCGGAGCTACGTTCGAGATTGATCAGGTATTTATCGCGGCGGTATTGACTGTGATTGGTTACTCGATCAACGATACCGTGATCATCTTTGACCGTATCCGTGAAAACATCGACAGTCGCGGCACCAACAAACTGGTGAAGGTATTTAACGATTCCATCAACCAGACCTTGGGACGTACTTTGATTACCTCATTTACGACCTTGATCGTGGTATTGATCCTTTTGGTATTCGGCGGTGAAGTTTTGAGAGGATTCTCCTACGCTCTGTTCGTCGGTATTCTTGTGGGTACTTACTCTTCGATCTACATTGCGACACCGATCGTAGTGGATTTGATGAAAAAGGAAATTGAAAACGAAGGTAGTCCTGCTCCAAAGGAGACAAAAAAAGTAGCATAATCTGTGATTTTCAAAATAAAAAAAGGAGCGGGAGCAATTCCGCTCCTTTTTTTTATTGCCTTGTGAAGGCAAAATCCCCTACCTTTTGAAAATAGATAATATTTTTAAGGTCACTTCCAACAAAACAAGCCATACCAATTTATGAAAATCACCAAAGAGCAGTTCGAAGAAATGAAGGCCAAATATGATAAGGAAATCAAAAAAGGAAAACCGGCGAAAGGCCCTAAACGCGACGTCGAAAACCAGACCAACTGGGAATCCTATTCCAAGGAAGACCTAATGGAAGTACTCAACCAAGACGGGGTGATCGGTCTGAAATTTCATCTCACAGAATATACCAAAGAGGTTGCCGAGGAATTTCACGGCGCAGATGCTGAGCAATACATAGGCAGAATCAACCTGGTCTATTCCCCCGTCTATGCCAGTTCCGGCATTGATCGATCTGGCCGCGTTCAGGGAAGCGAGGAATATTATGACAGGGGTCAAACGTGCCCTCCCTACTGCGAATAAACACAACTGATGGATCAGATAAATCTGGACCGGTTTTACGAACGGCTCAACTACTACCCATTGTCATTAATTGGGATTGCCTTGATAGGCTTGTTGGGATATTCCCTCCTTTCAGCAGCGCAAAGGAAAAATGAGGCTGTAAGGTTGTCACTTGGAATTGTTGTTCTGGTTGCTTCTTATGAATTTTTTGCTGGCTTTCTGGCCTCTCAAAAGATTGTAAACAACTGGGTCTATAATCTTTTCAATTCTCACGTGTCTGCGATCCTGTTCTTTCTTTTGCTCAGAAGCTTTCTCAAGAGAAAAAATCACAAAAAGTGGGTTAGCCTCCTGATTGTGTTTTTCCTTTTGATTTCTCTGATTTTACATTCTAGCGGATTTGTACATTACAATGACAGCGGTGAATACATTTTATTTTTGAATTCGGTTCTGATGCTAGGCTGCTGTGGGCTGTACTTTTTTGAATTGATGACGCTGGATGAATTCTTAGAAATTGATCCTTTAAAAGAATTCAGCTTTTGGGCCACCACGGCCACCTTATTTTATTTTTCCTCGTCGTTCATGATCTATATATCATACGAATATCTCTATACCCATCATCTTGATATTTGTAACATGGTCATAGAGATTCCGCGTAATATGAGTATACTGAGCAATTTCCTGCTTTGCTTCGGCATTTACTCCGTATTGATTAGCGATAGATTCCAAATAGAAATCATCCATGTCTGAGCAAGAGAGTCAATTTCTGTTGATCCTGTTTGGAGGGATATTCTTTGCTTTCCTGATGTCCCTTTTTGTGGTAGCGATGGTGGTGCTTCATCGGCAACGGCAAATGCAAAACCGACAAAAAATCGAACATCTTAAGTCAGAACACGAGAAAACCCTGCTCAACGTGGAGAATGAGATTCAGCAGGAAACCCTTTCGCAGATCGGGCGAGAATTGCATGACAACATTGGACAGCTCCTATCGCTGATAAAACTTAGTCTAAACTCCGCCAAGCCTGAACGACAGCAGGAGGCCAAGGGGTACGTCAGCCAAGTCATCACCGAAGTCCGAGCGCTGTCCAAAACTCTGAATCTCGACTGGGTAGCATCGCTTTCCTTGGATGATTTTATCCGCGAGCAGCTGAAAAGAATCGAGGCCACCGGTTTTTGCCAAGCCTCATTGGAGTCCGACCAGTCGTTTTTGGAGTTGAAAAAAGAAGAAAAGTTCGTGTTAATCCGGGTCATCCAAGAGTGCCTCAGTAACGCCCTCAAGCATGCCCAGCCCGATCATATCACGATCCGAATCGCACATAATGGCTCGATCCGAACTATCGAAATCAAGGACGATGGTAAAGGTTTTGACACTACTCAAAAATACTCGGGAAGTGGCATGCACAATCTTGCCAATCGCATGAAAACCATCGGTGGCAAATTTAAGCTGACATCTGTTGTCGGAAAAGGTACACTTGTCAGTTTAGAGTTGCCTTTTTGATATTAGTGTCCTAATTTCAGGAATCTTTAGTAAGACCCACCCTGCTTTCATTCGACACCTACGTTTCAAAAAATGATCCGGATCGCTCTGGCTGACGACCACAAACTATTTGCAAAAGGATTGGAAGGACTCATAGAGGAGCATGAGGACTTGCTGGTGGTTGGCTTGTTCCCCAATGGGAAAGAATTACTGGAGTTCCTGGACACCGAAGAGGTGGATCTTGTCCTCACAGACCTTAATATGCCGGTCGTCGACGGCTTCGGAGTCCTGAAACAAAGCAAGCTTCGACATCCCGAACTGAAGGTGATCGTCCTGTCAATGTACGACGAAGAGAAAATCTTCAAAGAATGTATGCATCTCGGCGCAGATGCCTTTCTGCTAAAAGATGCCGATCCCGATGAGCTGCTCTTTACCATTGTCGAAGTCTATGAGGGGCGGTACATCAAGGACTTTAATCGCGTGTCCCAGCAAGCCAACGTCGCCCCGTTTTTTGATGCATTCAGAGACAAATACCGGCTCTCAAGAAGAGAGGCGCAAATTCTCAAGCTCATCAGCGAGGGCATTCTCAATAAGGACATTGCCATGCAGCTGAGCCTGAGTGTGCAGACCATAGAGACTCACCGAAAACATATCCATCAAAAACTGCAAGTCTCCTCCCGCATCGAGTTGATCAACAAAGTCAACGAAATGCAACTCTAACCCCAATCCCAATGAGACAAATCCTTCGAACTGCATTGGTAGGCTATGGTTCCGTAGCCGAAAAGATGCATGCGCCGCTTATCGACATTTGTCAGGATCTAGACTTGGTGGCCGTGGTGGAGCGAAACGGCAGCAGATGCGAGAAAAAATTCCCCAAGGTGAGGACTTTCCGAAGCCTGGATGACCTGCTTTTAGCAGATGCCGCCGACCTGATCTGCATCACCACTCCCAATGAGTTTCACTTTCCCATGGCCAAACAGTGCCTTCTCGCAGGAAAGCACGTCGTGGTCGACAAGCCGGTGACTATCCATTCCTGGGAGGCGGAGGAACTGGCGAAGCTGGCAGATGAAAAAGGCCTCGTTTGCAGCGTCTTTCACAATCGTCGTTTTGACGGGGATTTTCGCACGTTAGAGCAACTGGTAGCTGAGGATACGCTGGGAAGGTTAGTGTATCTCGAATCGCATTTTGACCGATTCCGGCCCGAAGTTTCAGAAAACTGGCGCGAGAAAGAAGTTCCCGGCAACGGTATCACCTTTGACCTGGGATCCCATCTCATCGACCAAGTGGTGCTCTTGTTTGGCAAGCCTAAAGCTGTCTGTGCAGACATTCAAAGACAGCGAAAACACGCAATAGCAGATGATTACTTCGATATCTCGCTCTATTATGACGACTTCAAAGCTCGGGTCACCGCTGGCGTCTTAGTCAATGTGCCAACGCCGAGGTTTCTGCTTTTAGGGGAAAAGGGATCCTTTCAAAAGTACTTTTTGGATGTCCAAGAGCAGGCCTTCAAAGACGGCTTAAAACCTGAAGGCCCGGACTGGGGAGTAGATTTCCCAGAGCGATGGGGCACACTTTACCTGGAAGAACAGACCATCCAACGGCAGACGGTCAGCGGCGACTATCGCATTTACTACCAGAATGTCGCCGACGCAATCGCACAAAAACACCCTCTGAAGGTCACCCTCGCTCAAGCCATTTCAGTCTTGAAGATCATAGAGGCGGCATTCAAAAGTGCAGCATTGGGAATACGAGTTTGGCAGGAGGAAGGCAAGTGGTAGCAGGATTGGCTTGGACTTTGACTGGAAGCAAGTCCAACCATCCTGAATTTTACTATGAAAAAATTATTATTCCTTGCCTTGATCCTTTTGGGATACACTTCGATAGCCCAAGCCCAAGTGAGCGTTGGAATGAACTTCCAAACTTCTGATATCTTTTTGACCGTAGGCACAGATCCCGACCGAGAGTTTTTTGGGGAAGCCCGCCTAGGGATAGATCACGAGATCGGATTGGAACTGATGGGCGCGTATAATTTCGTGCGAAAGTCAGAGGTAAACGCCTACGTCGGCGCCGGACTCGGCCTCTTTGGCGACGATCATCACAATCATCACCATGACGACCACGATGACATTTACTTTGCCATCCCATTTGGGGTGCTTGTTAAACCTTTCTCCAGTACCAGAAATCTGGGCATTGTAGTCGAGGCTGCTCCGGTTTTTTCTGGCCATGACCACAACTACTTCCGAGGAGGAGTGGGGATCAAGTACACGTTTAAATAAGAGAGCGCGCTGACAGCGGGCAGCGACTTAATAGCTTTGTAGAAAATCACACCTTGAAAGGGCGACAACACCGGTTGCCTTTTTTCCCTTTCCTGCCTTCTCCAACTCTATATATTTCAAAAAAATCAGATTATTTTGGGGAATATTTTAATCCTACTCCCCATTTTATGAAAATTTCAAAAGAAGACTTCCAAGAAATGCGCGCCAAGTACACCGCGGAAGTCCGACAGGGCAAGCCTGCCCAAACACTGACCGGTGAAAACACCAACCAGACCAGCTGGCTTTTTTTCAACCGTGAAACGCTGGAGGGCCTACTCGCCCAAGTGGACAAAGACCCCAAAGTAGGCGGCATCCAGATCTTTATGGCGGAGTACGACGAAAAAACTGCCAAGAAGCTCTACCCCAATTCCTATGAGCTGGTCGTCGGCTCGCTGACCCTGGTGCTCTGTCCTGCCAATCTCAAAGAGAGCAAGCTGACCCGCGTGGAACTGGAAGACGGAGGGACTACCTACGAAAACCACGGGGAGATATGCCCTCCGCACTGCCAGCCCGATCCCACGGACGTCTAGGCCGTGCGTACTGAGCTTCTTCCTTTTATGTTCAGGGACTGGGTATCCGTATCCAATTATGTCTTCTTGGCAGTGCTCTGTATTGTCTTTTTTCGATTGCCTTCCGCCTTGCGAAGAAGGAACGAATATCTCTTGCCTTTTATCTATGCCTTTATTTTTGTGGTGATTGATCCTTTGGGCTTTGGATTTCGTCTGTTCCAGAATGTCAACGGCCCTATCAATGAGTTTTTGGGAAACCATGAAAAGCCCTTCTATAATGCGTGGCTATATAACATCGTCCTAAAAATGGCAATGCCCGTGGTGGCCTTGTTACTGATCAAAAACTACCTGCCGGCAGAGCAACAGACTCGGGTAAAATGGATTCTGTTTACATTCATTTCCATTGCTGTCGTCTACCAAGCTATACAGATCGAGCCTATTTACCTTAACCAGGGAATCTTGTTTGCCGTAGGGGCACTCTGCATGCTTTTAGGTTGCTTTACCTACTACTATATCCTGATGACCCGAGAGGAATATGTATTCATGAATATCCTGCTATTACCATCCTTTTGGCAGGTTACGTTCATCATGTTCTTTACCTCACTTACCTATTTCACTGATATTTCCGCAAGTTACCTTACCGAAAATCACAGTGCTTTTCTTGTTTCAATGTTTAAAGTGAATCGGTTTACCGGCCTGGTTCAATCCTTGGTCTATATCGCTTGTCTTGCCGCTCCATTAATGAAGTTAAAGGTGGAAACCCAACCCAGCTATGCTTGAAGAAGAACACCAAGTCATCGCCATCGTCCTTTCGGGAATCTTCTTTGCGGGACTTATGTCGGTCTTTGTGGTCGCCATGGTGTTTTTCCACCGTCAACGTCAGGATCTCGCCAGACAAAAACTCAATCAGGTACAGGCTGAGCATGAGAAAATCCTCCTAGATATCGAAAATGAGATCCAGCAGGAAACACTCGCCCAGGTCGGCAGAGAGCTCCACGACAACATCGGTCAGCTCCTCTCGCTGGCCAAGCTCAATCTCAACTCCTCCAAGATTGAAAAGCATGCCGAAGGCAGGAATATGGTCAATGAAGTCATCAAAGAGGTTCGCGCGCTCTCCAAATCGCTCAATCTCGACTGGGTGGAATCCATCAGCATCGACGAGTTTATCGGCCAGCAATTGGGAAAAATCCAAGCCACCGGCTACTGTCAGACAGAACTCCACTGCGACTACAGCCTTCCCGAGCTTCAAAAAGACAAAAAGATCGTCCTGATCCGGGTAATCCAGGAATGCCTCAACAACGCGATCAAACACGCGAGTCCGGATCATATCGTTATCAGGATTACTTCCGCATCTCCGGGAAGGGCGCAGCTGATGATCGAAGACGATGGGCTTGGCTTTGATCCCTCCCTTCCGTCTCAGGGCAGTGGTATGACCAACCTTACCAATCGCATGAACACCATAGGTGGATCCTTTGCGCTGAGCTCCAATCCGGGCCAAGGGACCAAAATCACCTTGGACTTTCCGGCTTAAAATCGAGGAGATGAACCGAAACACCCCAAGACTTCTGCCTCTGGGGTGTTTGGGGTTCTTTTAGAAAAAGAATGAAGCACCGATCTGAAAGGAGGAGAATAGTCGGGCATTCAGGTTGGAACTGGTACCTGAATAATCATAGGTAACCCCGGTATTCTTGAACCTATCATAGTCAACCAAGGTGGTTTGCAAGTGCAAGCCGAGAAAATCCTTCACCAGATACTGTACACCGAGGCCTGCACTTGCTTTGAAGCCTTGGATTTTAGTGCTTACTGTCCGATCAGAGGATTCTTCTTCGATGTTGCCAAAAGTCCCCCAGAGTCCGCTAGCGTGCAGCTCTCCGTAGAAGGAAAGCCTTTCCCCTGCGGGAAAATACTTTCTGGAAAACAAGCCCATACCATACGTAAGTTGGTTGCCCCTGAGCGCTTCATTTTCTCCATTTTGCGCACTTGCTGTCACCACCTGAAAGCGCCCCGAGATCCCAAGCGCCAGATTGTCTTGAATGAAATAACCCACTCCAGGCCCGAAGTAAAAACTTGTCGCTTTGCTCGAGAGGTTATAATCGTCCCAGGATGGGTCTTGGTGCTCACTCTTCTCATTGGTAGCATACCCACCCACCTGACCATCCGCGATCCAGGAGCCTTTCTGCATCTGTGCATGAGTAGACAATGATAGACCCATGAGAAATACAAAAGCTAGTAGAGATCTTTTCATTTCTTACCTAGGAAAAAGTTGACACCCAACCCAATCGCAGAGGAATCTACACCAAAGTTCAAACCGCCTGATTTGGTTTCGAAAGTTTCGCCGTAGCGGTCCTCTTCAGAGGAGGAAGTGGAGAAACTCAGAGGAGAAATGGACAGGTTGATACCCAGCCAAGTTTTAGGGAAGTAGGATAGGCCCGCAGTCGTCACGACATTGAATTGATTCGATCCCCGCGTAGTGCTTGAACTGTCATCGTTGACATTGGGAATATTCTCGGTCGTTTGATGAAAATATCCAGTCTTCACTTGTCCATAGAAAGCCATCTTCTCCCCAAAAGGGAAATATTTGCGGACAAATGGTGCAACTCCATAGGAGGAAGTTTTGGATTCGGAGTTGGTGTCTTCAGCTCCCGAAGCGTAATCTGTATTCACTTTAGTAGTTTGACCGGAAAAGGGCAGGCTTATCCCCAGCACCCAGGTGTCTTTGAAAAAATACCCGGCGTCAGGACTAAAACTGAAATTGGTGTTTTGATATTCATTGTACGCGTTAGAACTTTCCGAATTGGAGGTCGAGGAGCTGTAGCCCACTCCTCCACCGAGCAGGATAGTTCCTTTTTCGAGCTGCGCAAAGGCCGTCAGCGAAAGCATAAAAAGCGGTAAAACCGCCAATAACATTTTTTTCATACGGGTTGGATTGAGATGAATATGAATCTAAGGACGTGAATAGTTAACATTAGTTTTGTTCTTAAAAAAAAACACCTCCCTGATTTTCTTAGAAATTTGGTTTCGAGCGGTTTAGGATTTTCATCAGGACTGAAAAAGTGAAAATTCCGTCCACCAAGCCTCAAAGAGGGCTAACCTAAATCAATTTGTTTCTTTATTTTTGCCCCCTATGGCAAAAACTGAAACTCCAGGCGAAAACGCCCAATTGAAAGATATTATTTCCCATGCCAAAGAGTATGGCTTTGTGTACCCAAGTTCTGAGATATACGATGGTCTGCAGGCAGTATATGACTATGGCGCCTACGGGGTGGAATTGAAAAACAACCTCAAGCGACTCTGGTGGGAAACCATGACTCGCGTGCAGGATAACATCGTCGGCATCGATGCGTCGATCTTCATGCATCCGACCACCTGGAAGGCTTCCGGTCACGTGGATTCTTTCAACGATCCCATGATCGACAACAAGGACTCCAAGAAGCGTTACCGTGCCGATGTGTTGGTAGAAGAGCATGCAGCCACTTTTGAGCGTGCAGGAGATTTGGAGAAAGCCAAATCCCTCACTGCAGCTTTGGCAAGATTGCTTGAAGCCGAAGACCTCGACGGAGTACGCGATCTGATCACCAACGAAGGCATCAAGTGCCCGATCAGCGGCACTTCCAACTGGACAGATGTCCGTCAGTTCAACCTGATGTTTTCCACGCAAGTGGGTTCGGTGGCAGAAGATTCCTCCACCATTTACTTGCGTCCAGAGACGGCTCAGGGGATCTTTGTCAACTTCCTCAATGTGCAAAAGACCGCACGCATGAAGGTTCCTTTCGGGATCGCTCAGATCGGCAAGGCTTTCAGAAACGAGATCGTTGCTCGTCAGTTCATCTTCCGTATGCGGGAGTTTGAGCAGATGGAGATGCAGTTTTTCGTACGTCCCGGCACTGAGCTGGATTGGTACCAGAAGTGGGCTGAGACCCGCATGAACTGGCATTTGGCTTTGGGCACGCCTGCGGCAAAACTCAGAAAGCATGACCACGAAAAGCTCGCGCACTACGCCAATGCGGCGATGGACATTGAGTTTGAGTTTCCGTTTGGCTTCAAAGAAGTCGAAGGAATCCATTCCAGAACTGATTTTGACCTCAAGTCCCACCAGGAATATTCCCGCAAAAAGCAGCAATACTTCGATCCGGAGATCAACCAAAACTACATCCCGTATGTAATCGAGACTTCGATCGGGGCGGATCGCCTATTCCTGTTGACTCTCTGCAATGCTTTCACCGAAGAGAAATCTGAGGAAAAGAGCAGAACTTATCTGAAATTCCATCCGGCGATTGCTCCTGTGAAGGCAGCGGTTTTGCCGATTGTGAAAAAGGACGGACTACCGGAGAAGGCACGGGAGATCGTCGATTTGCTAAAGTACGACTTCAACATCATCTATGAAGATTCGGGATCTATCGGCAAACGATACACCCGTCAGGATCTGATCGGAACGCCATTCTGTATCGCGGTCGATCACCAGACTTTGGAAGATGGCATGGTGACCATCCGTCATCGCGACACCACGGAGCAGGAGCGCGTAGCCATCTCTGAGCTGCATGGTAAGATCGCCGAAGCGACAAGCTTCAGAAGGATTTTCGAGAAATTCTAACTGATACTAGATTTCGTCTCCTGAACTAGGGGAGTGGAAAGCAAGAAAGTCCAACTCGAAAGGGTTGGACTTTTTTATTGAGCGATTGCCAGGATTTCGGCTAGAACCAAAAAAGGTCTCCCGTTCGCACAGGAGACCTTTTTTGTATATTGAATTGGGGTTCTTAAGCTACTACTTTCTCAGCCAAGACCACAATCACATTGTCTTTCACTTCCACGACTCCGCCATCGACGATCATCGATTGCTTTCCTGTCGCAGTGGTAAAGGAAACTGCTCCCTTAGCCAAAGCCGACACGATCGGAGCGTGATTATTCAGCACTTGAAAAGAGCCGTCCGCGCCAGGAAAACTGGCTTCCGATACTTCTCCTTCGAATATTTTTTTGTCCGGTGTGACGATTTCTAAATGCATGTTTGTCTAGTTGTTGAGTGAAAAGTTATTGAGTTAGTAGGTGGAGTACTTGAGAATACCAATAACTAGTAACTATTTATCTCACTTCACTTCAGCAAGCATTTTCTCACCCTTGGCGATCGCATCTTCGATGCTACCTACCAAGTTGAAAGCTCCTTCAGGCAGGTGATCCAACTCGCCATCCATGATCATGTTGAAGCCTTTGATGGTGTCTTTGATATCAACCAACACACCTTTCAAGCCGGTAAACTGCTCTGCTACGTGGAAAGGTTGGGAAAGGAAACGCTGCACACGTCTTGCTCTGTGTACGACTTGCTTATCTTCTTCGGAAAGCTCTTCCATACCCAAGATCGCAATGATATCCTGCAATTCTTTGTAACGCTGAAGGATCTCTTTCACACGCTGTGCACATCCATAGTGCTCTTCGCCCAGGATATCTGGAGAAAGAATTCTGGATGTAGAATCCAAAGGATCCACCGCAGGGTAGATACCCAGTTCGGCAATCTTACGGGAAAGTACAGTAGTAGCATCCAAGTGGGCGAAAGTCGTCGCCGGAGCCGGGTCAGTCAAATCATCCGCAGGTACGTAAACGGCCTGTACGGAAGTGATCGAACCGTTTTTGGTAGAGGTGATACGTTCCTGCATGGTACCCATTTCGGTAGCCAAAGTAGGCTGATAACCTACCGCAGATGGCATACGTCCCAGAAGTGCGGACACTTCAGAACCTGCCTGAGTGAATCGGAAGATGTTGTCGATAAAGAAAAGGATGTCCTTTCCCTGACCAGTTCCGTCACCGTCTCTATAATATTCAGCCAAAGTCAAACCTGTCAAGGCCACTCGTGCACGCGCCCCTGGAGGCTCGTTCATCTGACCAAACACGAAGGTTGCCTTAGACTCTTCGAGCTTCTTAAGATCTACCTTAGATAGATCCCATCCGCCTTCAGTTTCTAGGCTATGGATAAAGTCTTCACCGTAAGTTACGATGCCTGACTCGATCATTTCTCTCAAAAGGTCATTTCCCTCTCTTGTTCTCTCACCTACACCGGCAAATACCGACAAACCTGAATACGCCTTGGCGATGTTGTTGATCAATTCTTGGATCAATACGGTTTTACCTACACCGGCACCACCGAAAAGTCCGATCTTACCGCCTTTTGCATAAGGCTCGATCAAGTCGATTACTTTGATACCTGTGAAAAGAACTTCGGTAGCAGTGGAAAGATCTTCAAACTTAGGGGCAGCTCTGTGGATTGGAAGTCTTTTGCCTTCAGGTACCTGAGGAAGACCGTCAATTGCCTGACCTACTACATTGAAAAGACGACCTTTGATCGCTTCACCGGTAGGGACGGAAATAGGTTGACCTAAGTCTCGAACTTCCATTCCGCGAACCATCCCTTCGGAAGCGTCCATTGCAATAGTCCGTACTCTATCTTCGCCTAGGTGCTGCTGAACCTCCATCACGACCACTTGGCCATCTTCTTTGGTCACTTCCAACGCGTCAAGGATGTTCGGCAGCTTACCGCCTTCAAAGGAAACGTCCACTACGGGGCCGATTACCTGTGTTATCTTTCCAATGTTTGCCATTTGTAGAATGAAATGTAAAAAGGATTACGCTTTTATAATTCGAGCGCAAAATTAAGGATTAAAGCCTAATCCCAAAGGATATTTGGAAAATTAATCCCAATCCGCTCCCACTTTTCAATACTCTCGCCTCCGTGTCGCCTATTCAGCGATTATTTTTCTCCATAGTAGTCTTTCCCACATTTTCGAATGGATAAAATTTACCGCCAACACCTTCCTAAAATCCTGTCGTTTTATTTGGATCGAATCTAATTAGATATATTTTTGTGCCTTAATTTATTTTCAGTCTAAATAATGATAAAGAAACTACTCTTTGGGATTTTGCTTCTCGCCAGTGCCTGCAAAGCACCGGAATCCACAGAAAGCAAAAGCAATGATCAGGCAAAGAAAATAATCACCGCAGGTGGCACCATCTCCGAAATAGTCCACACGCTTGGATTTGGAGATCAGATCATCGCGACAGACATCACCTCGACCTATCCCGAATCGATGAAAAGCCTCCAATCGATCGGCTATAGAAACCAGATCAAGGCCGAGGGCATCCTCGCACTTGGACCTGACCTCGTATTGATAGAGGAAGGATACCTCAATCCTGACGTGCTCGATCAGCTCGTGGCAGCACAGGTAAATGTTCAGGTGTTTCCTAAGCCTCAGACCGTCGAAGGCACCAAAAAACTAGTTTCCGAGATGGCGCTCTTTTTTGATGCCAAAGCAAAAGGAGAAGAAATCAACGCAGCCATTGATGCTGATTTGGCAGAGCTTGACAGCTATTTGAGAAGCCAGGAGCAAACTCCAAAGGCGATCTTTATCATGGCGCGGGGCCCGGAAACGGTGTTTATCGCCGGAGACAAAACCTTTGCCAAGGAGATGTTTAATCTGGCAAAGATCGATTGCCCGGCTACAGGTTTCGATGAATTTGCACCGCTGACTCCAGAGTCATTAGTGAGTATGAATCCAGACTACCTCGTGTTTTTTGACTCAGGAATCCAAAGTGTTGGTGGCAAAGAAGGTCTGGTGAAAATCCAGGGAATCGAGCAAACCACCGCTTTCACAGAAAATCAAATCGTAGCCTTAGACGGTCATTACCTATCGGGATTCGGGCCGAGAGTGGGCAAAGCTGCCCTCGATCTGGCAAAAGCTGTCCGTCAATAAGCCATGTATACTGCCTTGAGTCAATCCAAATCCCAAAGTCAAAACCTCACCCTGATCGGGTTTGGTTTGGTGCTGGCATTGGTTGCACTGGCTTCTCTTTCGATGGGGGCCTTCAGCATTCCATTTCCACAGACTTTGGCGATTCTGCTTGACCAACTGGGACTCCAAGTGGGCTCTTTCGCAGTCCAACAAGAAAACGTTCTTTTACAGATTCGTCTGCCACGGGTCCTTATGGCCATGATGGTTGGGGGAGGTCTGGGCATCTCCGGCGCAGCCCTTCAAGGGATGTTCAGAAATCCCCTCGTCGAGCCGGGGCTGATCGGAGTAAGTAGCGGCGCAGCGCTTTTTGCAGTGATCTTCATGGTGCTGGTACCAGTAGCTACTTCCCTCGCCTGGATCAAATCCATCGGCCTTCCGATCTTTGCCTTTTTCGGCGGATTGGTCAATGTCCTTGCTGTCTATAAACTTTCCAAATCTCAGGGAAAGACAGACGCTGCCACGCTCATCCTTGCAGGTGTCGCCGTCAATGCCTTGGCCGGAGCCTTGATTGGCTTGGTCTTGTTTTTCGCAGATGATTCAGCTTTGCGCAGCTTCACATTCTGGAGTCTGGGGGACCTGGGAGGTTCCACATGGGCCAAAATCCCCGTGACGCTGATCCTGGTGGCTGTGCCTTCTCTCTTATTACTTTTCAATTCAAAGCAACTGAATGCCCTCGCCCTTGGAGAGCAAGAGGCCTTTCATATGGGTGTAAATGTGCAGCAGGTCAAGTTGAAATTGCTCGTATGCAGCGCGCTGATCGTGGGAGCGGGCGTATCGATGGTCGGCATGATCGGCTTTGTAGGCTTGGTGGTTCCCCACCTGATCCGCATCCTGTTTGGCGCAGATCATCGCTTGGTCCTTCCGGGATCATTTCTGCTCGGAGCGATTCTGTTAAACTTCGCAGATCTCCTGGCCAGAGTGATCGTCATTCCTGCCGAAATGCCCATCGGTGTCATTACCGCGCTGCTTGGCGCACCCTTTTTCATCTGGCTTATCTTCAATCTGAATAAATCCCGAAACTGATGCTGCAAGCTTCTCAAGTACATTTTTGCATTCGCCAAAGACCCATCGTAGATGAGGTTAGTCTGGAGTTGAATCCCGGAGAAATCCTGGCTGTACTGGGTCCCAATGGCGCCGGAAAATCCACTTTTTTCAAAATCCTCTCTGGTGAAATCCAATGCAAGCATGGGTCTGTAGGCTACAATGGCCACAATATCTCCAAGCTGAAAGCAAAGGACCTCGCGGCGGTGAGAGCTGTCATGCCCCAACACACGCAGGTCAACTTTCCTTTCACCGTGCAGGAGTTGATTGAACTTGGCCTGATCAGCACCAAAGTCAGACAGCCCTCCAAACTCATTGAGGAAGTAATGGAGGCCACGAATACATCTCATCTCAAGGATCAGGTTTTCAATCATCTCTCTGGCGGAGAAAAACAACGCGTGCAACTGGCAAGAGTGCTCGTACAAATCTGGGAAGCAAAGCCATTTCCAAGATATTTGCTGCTGGACGAACCCACATCCAGCTTGGACATTGCCCAGCAACATGCCGTATTGAAGATCCTCCAAACCCTGAAATCCCGGAATATCGGTATCCTGGTGATTCTCCATGAGCTGAACCTTGCGGCTCAGTACGCAGACAAGATCGCTTTGCTGAAAAACGGCAGCATCGCCAAAGTCGGCACGGTGGAAGAAGTCCTGGAGGAAGGAATTCTGGAGTACGTCTTTGACCATCCCATCCAACTCATCCAAAATCCTGTCACAGGCTGCATGCTGATCGCAGCAGCTGCCCAAAAACTCAACTCCATACCCACATTTAAACGAGCATAACAATGGAAACTATTCAAGAATCCGCACAATCCCTGAAGCAAGCTTGGGAGAATCTCAAAGAATCTGAGCCACAACTCAGAATCCGCGATGCTGCTGCCAAACTTGGCGTGACTGAAGCGCAACTTTTAGCTACTGGCATCGGTGCAAACGTGATTCGTCTGACGGACAATTTTACCGATCAACTGGAAGAATTTCCTAAGCTGGGTCGGGTGATGTCTTTGACCCGAAGTGAGGGCTGCGTATTGGAGCACAAAGGTCCATTCCAGAAAATCGAGATGATGCAGGCTGGACCTCATAAGATCGCCACGGTAATCGGGCCGATCGAGCAAAGAGTATTTTTCGCAGGTTGGAAATTTGGCTTTGCAGTGACCACCGAGACACCAAGAGGCACGATGAAGAGCCTGCAGTACTTCGACAAAGCCGGTGAGGCAGTCATGAAAGTCTACCTTCAGGAAAAGTCAAACCCAGAGGTCTACGAGGAACTGGTGCAGAAGAACACCGCAGAAGTACAAAGTGGACAATTGGAATTGGAAGCTTTCCCAACACCAGAGTACATCTCCAAAGAAGAGTTGGACCTCGCGGCTTTCACCCAGGATTGGGAAAACATGAAAGATACCCATGATTTCTTTGGGATGCTGCGCAAATACAAACTCAACAGACTCGATGCTGTGAAGTGGATTGATGACAAGTGGGCGTATGAAGTGGACAGACTTTCTGCAAGAAAAATCGTGGAGACTGCCGCTGAGACCAAGCTTCCGATCATGATTTTCGCAGGAAACAAAGGAAACATCCAGATCCACCAAGGCAAGATCCAGACGGTTCGTCAGATGGGCGATTGGCTCAACGTACTCGATCCGGACTTCAACATGCACCTGAATGAAAACGTCGTGGACAAAGCCTATGCGGTGCACAAAAACACGGAAGACGGATTGGTATCGGCAGTCGAGCTTTTCGACAAAGAAGGCGAGATGGTCGCTCAATTCTTTGGTTTGAGAAAGCCCGGGCTTCCGCAAAAAGCAGAATGGAAAACATTGGTGGATAGCCTCTAAAGTATCTACTGGAGGCCGTCTCGGGGAACGCGTCATTGCGACGAGGCACGAGGAAGCAATCTTTTCCGGAGTAAATACTATGGTAAGATTGCTTCGGGGTATTTGACCTGCTGAGGGTCTGTTTATCGCAATTACCGCTCGCAACGACGAATGAATTCGAGACGGCCTCCATTTCAAAAAATTTTATGCATAAGCGTAGATTTAGTCTTAATAAGTGCTTGTTGGTGTTGGCCCTGATCGGCCTTGGAACATCCCTGGGAAGCTTTGCCCAGACCGTCTTCAAAGGCAAGGTCGTGAGCGACAAAGGAGAAGCTATCCCACATGCCACGGTTTGGCTGGCTGATGCCAAGGGAAAAGTAGCGGACGAGCAGGGGAGATTTGAGCTGAGCGAACATCCCAATGGCAGCAAGCTGAAGATTTCAGCGGTGGGCTTTGAGACGCTCTTGGCTGACTGGCCAGCGGGAAAGATCGAGGAGACCTTTGTTCTACCCCAGTCCACAGCCGATCTGGAAACGGTGGTTGTCACCGGGAATTTCCAGCCGGAATCCGCCAAAAACTCCGTGTACCAAGTTCGGAGCATAGACCAGACCGTCATCCTCAACAGGGCTCCACAAAACATCCAGCAGGTACTCAACACCGAACTGGGCATACGCTTCAATCAGGACAATGCCACCGGAGGCAGCAACATGGAACTCCTCGGCATGTCCGGACAAAACATCAAGATCCTCATCGATGGAGTGCCCATGGTGGGACGTCAGGGTACTTCCAACGAGATCAACGTCAACCAAATCGACATCAATCAGATCGAAAGAATCGAGATCGTTGAAGGCCCGATGTCGGTAGTATACGGCGCGGACGCACTGGCGGGCGTGATCAACATCATCACCAAGACCGGTTCCTGGGAGAAGCTTTCCCTCCAGGCAAAGATCCAAGAGGAGACTGTGGGCTCCGAGTACAGCCCCTTTTCCGGAGAAGGCACGCACATGCGGACGGTATCGGGGACCTATGGATTGGGGAAATGGAATTTCGGTGCCGGCTTTTCCCAAAACAATTTTGGGGGATGGCAGGGCGAGGAAACTGGCCGCGAAAAAGAATGGCTGCCCAAAGATCAGAATTTCTTTAACCTAAAGGCAGGCTACACCGGACAGGACTTTTCCCTGATCTACCAAACAGACTACCTGAACGAGGACATCTACACCGCTGGCCCCGAGACTCGTCTGGAGATGATCGACCACAACTTTATCACCAACCGATGGATGCATCGCCTCAACGGGCAGTGGGACCTTAGCAGCAAGTTTTCCCTCAACGGGCAGGGAGCTTTTACCGACTACAAACGAGACACCGAAACCTGGGTGATCAACGTCCGGACTGGCGAGCGCTATCCTTCCCAAGCTCCCGGTGCACAGTCCCGCATCGAGTACACCGGCTTCAGTTGGAGAATGATGGGTATGTGGAAAATCTCTCCCAAGCTCAACCTCCAGCCAGGCCTTGACATCAACTTGGAGGAAGGCTCCGGCGAAAGAATCACCGAAAACGAAGGCATCCAAGACTATGCGGCATTTGTGTCTGCTGAGTGGAGGCCGATAGAGTCCATCCAGATCAAGCCGGGATTGAGAAAAGCCTACAACTCCGCCTACGAAGCGCCAGACCTGCTTCCCTCGCTCAACACCAAATTCGGTTTGGGTGAAAAGCTGGATCTGAGACTTGCCTATGCACAGGGCTTTCGTGCTCCGTCGATCCGCGAGCTATATTTCAATTTCTTTGACGCGAGCCATAGTATCACCGGTAATCCCGACCTGAAGGCAGAGACCTCGCACAGCGTCAATGGCTCCCTAGACTGGAAGTCTGAAATCCGTTCCGGTTGGAAGGTGGGGGCCGTCTTGGGGGCTTTTTACAACGACGTGGACAACAAGATCGCCTATGGCCAAGATCCGGATGATATCCAGGTCACGACCCTATTCAACATCGAAAACTATAAGACTGCCGGATTTACCCTAAACCATACCCAGTCTTACAAAAACTGGAATGGAAACCTTGGCGTCTCCTACATCGGCCGATACAACCAATTGTCCGAAGAAGCTCAGGAAGTGGAGGAGATGAGCTGGACACCGGAGCTCAATGCCAACCTGACCTATCTGGTACAGCCTTGGAAGACCACTTTTGTCCTCTATTACAAGTTGACAGGTTCTTTGCCTGGGTACCAGACGATCACGGACTCAGAAGGCAATCCCAGTGCTCAGGAAGTTCAGATCGACGGCTATCAATGGATGGATCTGAGTCTGAGAAAAGAATTTAAGCACGGCATCTCGGTCAATGCCGGAGTCCGAAATCTCTTTGATGTCAAACAAGTTAGCAGTACTGCAGGCGGAGAAACACACGGTGGAGGCAGTAGTCGCCCAGTGGGCTATGGACGATCCTATTTCCTCGGAATCCAATATCAATTCAACCAATAACTAAATTTTCAAAATAGTATACCAATGAAGCAATTAAGAATTCTTTCCATGGCTGCCTGTGCAGTCGGTTTTGGCCTTTTGGCTTCCTGCTCCGATGATCCGGATCCAGTAGTTGTTCCACCCAATGAGTCGGGGTTTGTCGAAGTGGATGGAGGCGGAGCTACCTATCCCAACTCTGTATTTGTTTCCCTTCGTTCCGGAAAGCAAACCGCAGTAGCCAGAGGAAATTGGGACTTGGCATTCAGTACAGGTTCTGACTTCAAAGTCCTGATCAACGGAACCACCGGAGCCATGGCTTCTGCCACTTCCAAGACCGATATCAATGCGGTCGGTGCGGCGGAGATTGCTGCCGCTGAGGCTAGCGGGGAGCTTATCATGAGCTTCACCAACCTACAGGGCATCTTGCATGTCGACGATGCGGCCAATCCGCTATCCAAGCCAGTGGTCGCTGCGGTGAGTGCTACCGATGCCACCAATGTCGTGTATTTGCTTTCTCGCGGAGCCAGCGGCGTAGAAGCAAAGCCTTGGAAAAAGATCAGAGTAATCAGAAAAGGCGAGGGCTATACCCTGCAGCATGCCAACGCCGATGCTACGACCTTCAGCTCTTTGGATATCACCAAAGACAAAGACGATAGTTTTGTCTATGTAAGCTTTGAGTCGGGTATTGTGGATGTAGAGCCTGCCAAGACAGAATGGGATATCCAATGGACTGCTGGAACTGCCTCCACTCCGTATCCAGACGCGGTCAATGGAACTCTGGCATATTTCTACCAAGACCTGGTGTACCATAACATCTATGGAGGAGTGTCGACTGTTCAGGTAATGGAAGCGGATATTGCCTATGAGGATTTTATGGCAGAGGACGCGGCAGGCTTGACTTTTGATTCGAGCAATAGATTAGCTATTGGCTCCAGCTGGAGACTAGGCGGTGGTCCGACTTCCCAGCCAGCGGTAAAAGAGGATCGCTACTACATTGTGAAAGACTCTGATGCGAATGTCTACAAAGTACGCTTCCTGTCCCTGACCAAGGATGGAGAGAGAGGCAAGCCAAGCTTCGAATATGAGCTGGTAGATGCCGGAAAATAATTTTGGATATTTTTTGACTGGGTTAAAGGGAGCGCTTCGGCGCTCTTTTTTTTGAAAAAAATTTTTAACCGCCAAAAGCAGGGAGGGTTTCGCAGAGGTCGCAGAGTGTGTTATGGCTAGTTGTTGATGCTTTTTTCAGATCCAGCTTCTGGAGAAGCAGGATAACATCGACTTACTCCAACAGCCGTGAGGCAAAGAGAAAGGCCTTTTTCCAATACGAATTGCTCAAGAAATCCTCGGTCACGCCGAGGGATGAGGAAGCGTGGATAAAGCGGACGTCGTCTCGCTCCACTTCGGTGACGATGCCGGAGTGGGTCACTTGATTCTTTCTTCTTCCGGTGGCAAAAAACAGCAGATCCCCGGGCTTCACTTGGTTGATGTTGACTTTTTGTCCCACCTTGCTTTGGTCAGCGGACACGCGGGGCAAGTTGATGCCGACGGCATAGTAGGAATGGAAGACCAGGGCGGAGCAGTCCATTCCGGAGCGGGTGGTTCCCCCATATTTGTAGGGCGTGCCGCGGTAAGTTCTTGCCGTCTCGATCACGGTAAATGCCGGGGATTCCTTGGGAAGTTTCTTTTTGGACTTGCAGCCGGTGGCGAGCATCAATCCGGCGACGGCAATTAGGATAAGGAGTACTGGGAGTTGGGATCGTTGGCGCAAGGCTTTTGCTTTGTTTTTCCAATTTTACGTGTCCTAGTTCAGTAAACCTATCCTTTTGCTCCTGATTTTTTGCCGGGTAGATTTCTTCCTGCGGAAGCTTTCTTTACGACCGACGCCTGTTTCCAGACCATTTTCTTAAATTCACGTTTTCTGAGAAAGGATTAGCCAATGAGTAGGGAGGATTTTCACAGTTTACCGCTTCACCAAAAGATCAAGACTCTCTACATCGAGGGGACTTTTGTGGTGGCTATCCGCTACTACCGGCATAAGATCAATCTGTATTTGCTGGAAAATGACTACGTGGAGGTTTTTTACAACCACAAAGAGGATCGCATTGACAAGATTGACTTTTTGCCCCGCGACCATAGTCGCATGAAGTTTTACCTGGATCAGATCAAGTTGGCCTGAGGATCATTTCGCCCACTCAGGTACAAATTCTTTGAATGCAACTACCAAGCGTCCGGCCAGAGGCTGAAGCGGGACATAGCCCTCGGCGCTCTTCACCTCGTACATCTGCAGTTTCAGTTCAAACTCGACCAGTAGAAGGCGCTTGCTCTCCCCTTTTTCGTTGACATAGCTCCCTTCCCGCTGACTGACTACCCGGAGAAAATTGTCGGTCGGGGCCACGAATTTCCCCTCATGAAAAAACGGATTGTAAAGTCCAGACATGATGGTGTTTTGGTTTCCCTCGGGGACATATTGGATTTGAAAGAAATCAGGCACAGCACCAAAGTCAGCTCGATCGTAATCAAAATCCACCACATTGATTTTTTTCTCGCCTACGGCAAGCAGTTCTTTTACCTTGTCATACGAGTAAATTTCCTCGAATACTGCCTTGGAATTAAAGGCCGAAGTAGCCTCTTGGGACCATTTGAGCTCAGGAAGTCTGATAAAGAGGCTATATCCCCGGTCCAGATCTTTGAGGCCCAAGGTATGCGTGATCACATTTCCCTGGTAGGTCTTCCCTGCTCCACCTTGATCCGTTTTGAAGCTGAATGCAATGGGCTCGCTACCTGGCTGATAGGAGGATGGAAAGGTCACCGATCTGCCATCAGGCAGTCTGCCCTCAAATCCGACTTGGTCCAATAGGTCGTCGGGATTCATATCTTCTCCACCGTCGCAGGCGAAAAAAGTTAAGGCCAAAAACAGCACTCCGAATGCTTTCTGCAAATTTTTCATGCTAGGTTAGTTTAGGTGGGTAGATCATTTGAACACCAGACGTGACCGGGACAAAATATGCTACAACAAAAAAACCGCAGAATTTTTATCCTGCGGTTTTAAAATCTATCCAATATAAATTTTTTAAAGCTTCTCCTTTAAAAAATTGGTCATTTGAGTATATATATGCCAGGTCGCATTTCCGCCGGAGATGCTGTGGGCTTTGTTGGGGTAATAAAAGGAGTCAAACTGCTTGTCTGCATTAATCAGCGCATTGACCAGATCGACAGAATTTTGAAAGTGGACGTTGTCATCGCCTGTGCCATGGATCAGTAGGAAATTGCCTTTCAATTTGTTCACATGCATGATAGGACTGTTATCGTCGTATCCGGTAGCGTTGAGCTGCGGAGTCTGCAGGTAGCGCTCGGTATAGATCGTGTCGTAGTACCTCCAGGTGGTCACGGGAGCAACGGCAATGGCGGTTTTGAAGACGTCATTACCGATCATCAGCGAAAGGGAAGACATGTATCCGCCATAGGACCAGCCCCAGATCCCGATGCGGCTTGGATCTACAAAAGGCATCTCGGCAAAGTGCTTGGCTCCTTCGATCTGATCGATCACCTCGAGCTTGCCGAGGTTGGCGTAGGTAGAATGCTTGAAGTCACGACCTCTCGCACCTGTCCCGCGGTTGTCCACGCAGGCCACGATGAATCCTTCGGCAGCGAGCTGCTGGTGCCAAAAGTCGCGGAGGCTACCCCAGGCGTTGAGCACGTTTTGGGAGCCCGGGCCACCATAGACATACATCAAGACCGGGTATTTTTTGCTGGGATCAAAGTCGGCAGGCTTGATCAGGTAGGCGTTTAGTAGGGTGCCATCTACCGTTGGGAAGGTGAAAAACTCCTTTTTAGCCAAAGCATAGCCCGTCAGCTTGTCCTTCAAGGCTTGATTGTCTTCCAAGACCTTGAGTTCCTTGCCGGAGGCTTCGTTTAGGGTCACCTTCAAAGGGACGTCGGCAGTGGAGTGATAGTCGATGTAGAATTTGCGATCCGAACTCATGTTGATCGTATGTGTGCCTTTGGCAGGGGTCAGGACTTTTTTTCCTTTTCCATTGAGATTGATCACGTAGAAATTACGCTCCAGCGGAGATGCCTCGGTAGAGATGTAATACAGTTTCTTCGCCTTTTCATCCAAGCCAACCATGGCCGTCACCTCCCAATTTCCCGAGGTAATCTGGCGAATCAGGCTACCGTCCAGGTTGTGATGGTAGATGTGCTTGAAGCCGTCCTGCTCCGAGGTACGGATGAAGGTCTTGCCGTCGCTGAGGTATTGCAGGTCGTCGTTGTAATTGAGATCCACGTAGGTTTGGGAGGTCTCTGTGAGGATCAGCTTGCTGGCTCCTGTGCTCGCGTCGGCGTGGAGCAGGTCGAGTTGATTTTGCAGGCGGTTGAGACGGATAAAGGCCAAGGTGTTGGCATCTTTCGTCCAATAGATCCGGGGCAGGTAGATATCAGTTTCGGTTCCGGCGTCCATTTGTTGGGTTTTGCCGGAGGCCAAGTCATAGACATGGATGCTCGCGATGGAATTTTTCTGCCCAGCTTTCGGGTATTTAAACTTGTAGTCTTTTGGATAGAGCGAACCCCACAGTTGCATATTGAACTCCGGAACCTGGCTTTCGTCAAATCGGATAAAAGCTATTTTCTTTGCGTCAGGTGACCATTGAAAGGCTTGCGCCATGGCAAATTCCTCCTCGTACACCCAGTCCGCGGAGCCGTTGATGACCTTGTTCCACTCTCCATCAGAGGTGATTTGGGTTTGCTTGCCGCTTGCCAGCTCGACTAGGTACAGGTTGTTGTTTTGGACAAAAGCCACCTTGTCGTTGTCGGGAGAGAGGGTAGCGTAGGAGATTTTCTCACCGTTCATCAGCTGCTGCTTTCGGCCCGAAGCTAGGTCCACGACATAGAAAACGCCCTTGGAGGATCTTCGGTAGATGGATTCCACATCAGAGGCAATCAGGGCCTTGGACTCCTCGGCATTGAAGGAGTAGGAGGAAAAGTCCACACCCAGCGTACGTCCGTCCAACAATACTCCCGCTTCCTGGCCTGTTTCCAAGTTTATTTTCACGACAGCCGGCGCACCGTTTCGCAGTATTTGAGAGCTGTAAAACTGCCCGTCTTTCATCCAATTGATCCCGGAGATAGTCTCTTGGGAGAAGGTGCCGAGTTTGAACACATCCTCGGGCCTTACCTTTTTAAGATTTTGTGCCTGAGAGAAGAGTGATATGCTCATCATGCAGATCAGCCCAAGTCCGATGGCTCTCCAACTTTTAATCATGCTGTTGTTTATTTGGGTAAAACAAAGAATTTCAGGAGGCGAATATAAGCAGGCTCGTGTTAAGCCCCCAAGGGTTTGAAGCCCTTTGGGGCTTGCGTGGAAAAGCCTTGGAGGGTTGGGGGAAAATAGCCTATTTCGCAGTAGAAATTTTTCCTGCCATGAAGAAAACAATTGCCCTTGTCACCGGCGGTTTTACCGGGGAGTCCGTCATCTCGCTCAAAAGTGCCGCCGTGGTCGAAAAGACCATCGACCGCGAAAAATATGAGGTGTATAAAATCTTTATCTATCCCGGAGACTGGCATTTTCTGAATTCCGGAGGAGAAAAAATTCCGGTAAACCTGAACGATTTCAGCATCAATCTGGGCGATGAAAAGATCACCTTTGACGGGGTGTTCAATATCCTCCATGGATCTCCGGGTGAGGATGGCAAGCTGGCGGGGTATTTTGACATGCTTGGGATTCCCTATACGACCTGCGATCAGCTGACTTCGGCCATCACGATGAACAAGGGCTATACCAAGGCCATCGTGCAGGACATCCCTGAGTTGAACGTCGCCAAGTCAATCCAGCTTTTTGAAAACAGCCCAGAAAATGCCGGAAGAATCCAAGAAGAGCTGGCTTTGCCGCTTTTCATCAAGCCCAACAATGGAGGAAGCTCCATTGGCATGAGCAAGGTGAAAACATGGGAGGAACTTCAGGATGCTTTGGAGAAAGCTTTCGCAGAGGACAAGCAAGTGCTCGTGGAGGAGTTTGTCTCCGGAAGGGAGTTCTCGATTGGGGTGTTTAAGGGAAAGGGGAAAATCACCGTCTTGCCTGCGACAGAGATCGTGAGTAGCAAGGAGTTTTTTGACTACGAAGCCAAGTATGTGCCCGGCGTGACCGAGGAGATCACCCCCGGCAGGATGAACGAGGAAGAAGTCGCCCGTGTGGATGGTATCGTAACCAAGGTCTATGGAAAGCTCAACTGCAAAGGAGCAGTTCGCGTGGATTATTTCCTTCAGCACGAAACCGGCAAGTTCTATTTCATCGAGATAAATACCGTCCCCGGACAGACAGAAACCAGCTTAATTTCCCAGCAGGTGCGGGCGATTGGGATGGAAGTGAAGGAGTTTTACACCCAACTGATAGAGGAGATGCTGGGGTGAGCGATTGGATTTTAGAACCAAGAGCCAAGAATTTAGAGCCAAGAGCCAAGAAGCGAGAGCCAACGAAGGTCCCGAGTGATTTGGGACTTTTAGCTTTAGTAGGGATAAGTCTGGAGCCATTCCCAGAAGTTTTCTCTGTGGATTACTTGAGGAGCTGCGGGCGTATAGGTTTCCAAAAATGTGGTTGGGAATTTCACTTTTGCTTTTGGGTTCCACTTGAATTCAAATGGATGAATTTTCCCGTCGATTTCTTCCAGATAGTCGATTTCCTGGCCCCGCACATTTCTCCAAAAATATACCCGACCATAAAAACCATGGTAGCTCAGCAGCTTTTGGCGTTCCGCAATGAGATAATTCTCCCAAAGTTCTCCCACATCACTTCTTCCTGAAAGTGAGGCATAATTCCCGATGATGCTGTTTCGGATTCCATTATCAACAAAGTAGATTTTCCTGCTGGTGCTTATTTCGCCTCGGAGGTTTCTGGAAAAAGGAGCCAGTTTCTTGACGATAAAGGCTTTTTCCAACAAATCGACATAATTCTGTACAGTTTGTTTGTCTGCCTGTACCGTCTGGCTCAGTTCGTTGAAACTGACTTCTGATCCTACTTGCCAGGCCAATGCCTGAAGGATCTTATTCAATAGTTCGGGTTTTCGAATCCCCTGGAAATTGAGTAGGTCCTTGTACAGGTAACTGCTCGCAAGGTTAGTCAGTACTGGAATTTCTTGACCCTCCGACGCGATTACTTCCGGATAGGTTCCGAAAATCAGGTAGTTTTCCAGGGAATTCAGGCACTTTGGAAATCCCAAAGTACCAATCAATTCACTCCAGGAAAGAGGGTAAAGTCTGTATTCCCATTTTCTTCCTGTCAAAGGCTCATTGATAGAACTGGCCAATTCCAAAGCAGAAGAACCTGTTACCAAAAGCTGAACACCCTGGAAATTGTCAACAATCAATTTTAGAGTAAGGCCTACGTTTTGAATTCGTTGGGCTTCGTCAATCACCACGACTTTGCTTTCGCCCAAATATGCTCGCAAGAAAGACAGGCTTGCATCCTGAAGTGCATTTTGAACGGTGAGCTCATCACCATTCAGATAGAGAAAGTTTGAATGTAGTTGTGTGGCCAACCTTTTCACCAAAGTTGTTTTTCCAACTTGTCTGGGGCCTAGTAGCAGAATAACTTTCTTATAGTCAGCTTTCTGGAAAAGGATATCAAATAAGCTTCGGTCAATATGCATATCTGGCGATCGTAATCCTCAAATATACGTATATTTGGGGATTACGATCGCCGAATATTACTAGATCTGATTTTTATGGCGGCTTGACTCTTTCAGGTTAAGCCAAAATCGACTTCGACTCCGCTCAGTCTGACATCGAATTTCATGTATGTACCCGCTATCCAATTTCTCTCTCTTCTCTATTGGAAGGTTTTATTCTTACTTATCGACCTTACGAAATCCACATCGGACATCGGTCACCCAACTTTGTTTCGATTATCAACTCCCAACTACCAAATACAGTCCGGCCGCCAAAGCACAGCCGACGAGCGGGCCGACGATCGGAACCCAAGCATAGCCCCAATCGGAACTTCCTTTGCCCTTGATCGGTAGGATCTGATGCATGATCCTTGGTCCCAGATCACGGGCAGGATTGATCGCATAGCCAGTAGTTCCTCCAAGAGACAGGCCGATTACCCATACCAAGAACGCCACAGGCAACGCTCCAACGGAGCCCAAGCCGACTGGCGTTCCAGTAGCGTCTTCCAATCTTGCACCAGCGATATAGAGTATCACGAAGATCAAGATAAAGGTGCCGAGCACCTCGGACATCACGCTAGTGGTGAAATTCCGGATCGCTGGGTCCGTACAAAATGGAGCACGCTTCAAGCCGGGATTTTCCGCCAGGTCAAAATGATCTCTGTACATCAGCCAGGCCAAAAATGATCCCATCATTGCGCCGCTGATCTGCGCGATAATGTATCCGGGAGCCAAGCCCCAGTCGAATTTGCCGGCGATCCCGAGTCCGACGGTCACCGCTGGATTGAGATGGGCACCGCTGTATGGGCCTGCGACGACTACGCCGCAAAATACCGCCAAGGCCCAAGCCGTAGTGATGGCGATCAGTCCGCCGCCATTTCCTTTGGTTTGTGGTAGGATTACGTTGGCGACTACGCCCGAGCCTAAAAGAATGAGGATTCCAGTCCCGATGAATTCTGCGATATAGGGGTTCATGCTACTAGTTCGATGTTGGGTTTGTTGGGGGATTTATTGTCGGTGATTATGGGTGTCATTCTACCCAGTTTTTGGAGCGCTCCACCGCTTTGTGCCAAAAGTGGATCAGGGTCTTCCGTTTTTCCTCGGACATGTCTGGTTCGAAGCTTCGGTCTGCCGCCCAAAGGGCCTGCAGCTCCTCTCGGCTTTCCCAGAAACCTACTGCCAAGCCCGCCAAAAATGCCGCACCGATAGCCGTGGTTTCGATGATCTGCGGCCGTTTGATTTCGCAACCGAGCAAATCGGCCTGAAACTGCATCAGGAAATTGTTGGCTGTGGCACCTCCATCCACGCGAAGTTCTTGGGTGGGTTTGCCGGCGTCTTTTTCCATAGCCTTGAGTACATCGTACACCTGATAGGCGATGGCCTCCAATGCCGCCCGGGTCATGTGCGCAATGGTGGTTCCTCGGGTGATTCCAAAAAAGGCTCCCCTCGCATCCTGATCCCAATGCGGCGCTCCCAGTCCGGAGAGGGCCGGCACAAAGTACACCCGGTCGTTGTCCTCCAGACTGGTGGCGAGCTTCTCTGTCTCTGAAGCTTTCTTGAAGAGTTCGAGACCGTCGCGAAGCCATTGTACCGCTGCTCCGCCAATAAACACGGACCCTTCGAGCGCATAGTTGATTTCGTCTCCGATCTTCCAGGCGACGGTGGTCAGGAGTTGGTTTTTGGATTTGACAGCCTTCTTGCCGGTATTCATGACGAGAAAACAGCCGGTTCCGTAAGTTGTCTTGGCCATGCCGGGCTCCGTGCAGAGCTGGCCAAAGAGTGCCGCTTGCTGATCTCCAGCCACACCGGTCACCGGGATTTTGGTACTTAATATGTCTCCGGTCGTCTCGCAAAAGAGTTCGCTGCATGACCTGACTTCGGGGAGCATGGATGCTGGGATTTCAAAGAGCTCCATCAATTCTGGATCCCATTCCTGGGTGTGGATGTTGAAGAGCATCGTGCGGCTGGCATTGGTTATGTCGGTCAAGTGTGCTCGACCGGAGCTGAGCTTCCACATAAGCCAGGAGTCTACGGTGCCAAAGGCCAGTTCCCCCGCCTCAGCCTGGGCACGGGCATCCTTTACATTTTCGAGTATCCAGCGGATCTTGGTGGCGGAGAAGTAGGCGTCGATGATCAGGCCGGTTTTGGCGGCGACTTTTTCTGCCAAGCCTTTTTCTTTTAGCTCATTGCAAAAGGCGGCAGTCCGTCGATCCTGCCAGACGATTGCCTTGTGGATGGGCTTGCCGGTCTTCCTGTTCCAGACAATGGTGGTTTCGCGCTGATTGGTGATGCCGATGGCGGCGATCTGGTCGGCCCGGATGTCTTTGTCTACCAGGGCTTCAATCATCACCGAGGATTGGCTTGTCCAGATCTCATTGGCATCGTGCTCGACCCAACCTTGCTTGGGAAAAAATTGCTTGAATTCCTTCTGGGCGACAGAGACGATCTGGCCCTGTTTGTCAAAAATAATGGCTCTCGAACTGGTCGTCCCTTGGTCAAGCGCCATCAGATAAGGTTTGTTTTGGGTCATTTTTCTTGGGTTTATTGAGTTCTATTTTTGACTCAGGTTATCGCTGGGTAGTTTGGGGGAGCTTTTTCGACGGGAAAATCAAGTTCTCTTCGGCGCGATCAGGTATTTTTCTCCGACTTGCTGAAAGTCTGCCAGCTCTTTTTCAATCCATGCAGGAGTCTTTTTGAGTTCGACTGCCATCAAGTCAGCCACTTTTTTGGCTGAATCCAGCGCTGCCTGCGCATCCAGCATCAGCATTCGAACCCTTCGGGAAAGTACGTCTTCGACCTTGATTGCCATCTCGTGTCGGATTGCCCAGACCACCTCGGCCATGATATTTGGGAAGTCAGGATGGATCTTTTCGGCCAAGCTTGTATCAGCTTTTGCCAAGTCCTGGATCAATTTGGCATTGGAACCATACACCGCCCAGTGTCCATCGGGGATAGATTTAGTGAACCCGTGAAGCAAGATGTCTTTGGAGGTAGAGTCTGCTATGGTCAATCCGGTGACTTTCGGATAATATTCGAGCGTGTCTTCGCCCATCTTTCGGAAGGTTGTCCACTTGCCGCCGGTGAGCGAGACGAGACCACTTTCAGAGACGATGACCTTGTGGGAGCGGGAGATTTCTTTGGTCTTGGTGCTGCCTTCCTTGGGCCTGGCCAGTGGTCTCAGGCCTGCGAAAACAGCCTTGACATCAGCTCTCGTCGGCTTTCGGGTCAGATATCCAGCCGCTGTTTCCAGTACGAAGTCGATTTCTTTTTGCAAAGCTTCCGGCTCGAGCTTGGCCTTTTCCCGAAGGGTATCCGTAGTTCCAACGACAAGTTTTCCATGCCAAGGCACTGCGAAAAGTACGCGGCCGTCCCGGGTTTTGGGGATCATGAGGGCATCGTCCCCACCCAAAAAATCCCGCTCCAAAACCAGGTGAATTCCCTGACTGGGCTGTATGGTTTTGGGAGCTTCAGGATTGTCCATCTGCAGGATTTTGTCTGCGAACACTCCCGTGGCATTGACCACCATGCGGGCGTTGATCCCATATTTCCTTTTGGTCAAGATATCCTGGACTTCCAGGCCGGAAAGTTTGCCAGCCTCATTTTTCTTGAGCGCGGAAACCTTGGTGTAATTCAAGATACAGGCTCCGGCGTGGTCGGCAGTTTGGGCAATCGCAAGTGCCAGCCTAGCATCGTCAAACTGACCGTCGTGATAGACTATGCCACCGTAAAGACCTTTTGGAGTGATACCCGGCATGCGTTTCAGCGTTTCTTCTTTAGAGATGTATCGTGAAGAACCCAAACTCAAATTGGCCGCCATGTAGTCGTACATCTTGAGTCCGGCGCTGAATTGAATCCGATCCCAAAGCGTGTAAACTGGGATGATGAAAGCTTGGTTTCTGGTAAGATGGGGGGCATTCTTAAGGAGTCGGCCTCGTTCTCGAAGTGCTTCCAGAACCAAAAAAACATCCCCCTGAGCCAAGTATCGTACGCCACCATGAAGGAGCTTGGTGCTGCGGCTGGAAGTTCCTTTGGCAAAATCGGCTTTCTCAAAAAGTGCAACCGAAAGGCCTCTGGACACTGCATCCAATGCAACACCAAGCCCGGATGCACCACCACCGATCACAGCAATGTCCCAGATTTTATCAGAATTTTGGAGTTGTGTTAGATTTTCTTTCCGGTCCATGGGTTCCTCGTCTTATCTTTTCAAGATAGAGGAATTGAACCACCAAATAAAAAATCGCCTTAAAAATCCTTGTAAACTTTGCGGATCACGGAAGAGGAGTTGGGTGCGAGGGTGACGATATAGATGTAGTCGTATTCGAGATCGGTCAGGTCGGCAAATTTTTCACCCTCGCCTACAAAATAGTTTGCCAATTGGCTGACGGTGTTGCTGTGACCAACTACGAGAATATTGCCCTCAAGACTTCTGAGTTGTTCCACCAATGGGTCATGGTTTCGGGGGTCGTAGGATTGGATTTCGACTCCGGCAGCAGTGGCGGTAGGCTCCACGGTCAACCGGGTGCGCTTGTAGTCGGTCGAGAAAACATGCTCGATCCCTTGGTTCTCCAGGATTTGGGAGAGCTTTTTGGCGCGCACTCCACCGACGTAAAGCAGCTCCGGATCACTACCCTCTAGTTGCTTCTCTGCATGCCGGACGATGTAGATGGTCTTGGGCTGGTTTTGGGAGGTGCAGCTGCCAAAAATGACCGCAAGGACGAAAAGAAGAAGTAAATTTCTCATAACGTAAATTTATAGCCGACCTTCCGATTTCGAAACTGTTTTTACCCCGAATAGGTATTGTCCAAGTGCTGGTCTTTCGCTTTGATTTCTTCAAATTCCAGAAACTGCTCCCAAAACTCTGTCTCAGGAAGGGCAGCTCGCATGTAGAGTTTTTCCTTGCGGGTAGGGTGGACAAAGATGAGTTGGAACGCATGCAGGTTGATGCTCGCGTCCGGGTTGGCTTTTGCAAAACCATACTTCAAATCGCCTCGAATCGGACAGCCCATGGAGGCCAGTTGCACCCGGATCTGGTGCGGACGACCGGATATCGGACGAACTTCCAGCAGCCAGTGGTCATTCATGTAGCCCAACGTCTTGTAATTCAGCTCGGCCTTTTGTGATCCAGGAACTTCCTTATCGTGCGCGGTAACCACATTTTTGAATTCGTCTTTGGTCAGGTAATGGGTGAGCTTCCCCGATTCTTCACGAGGTCTTCTTTTTACCAGTGCCCAATAAACTTTGTGAATGTCACGCTTGCGGAATAGCTCCATCATCCGCTCCAGTCCTTTGGAAGTGCGGGCAAAAGCAACCAATCCGCTGACTGGACGATCCAGACGGTGTATTGGGTGGAGAAATACGTCTCCGGGCTTGTTGTATTTTTCTGCGATGTAGTCTTTGCAATAGTCAATCAAGGTCTTGTCGCCGGTTTTGTCACCCTGCACTAGGATGCCAGCCGCCTTGTTGACGATCAGGAGGTGGTTGTCTTCATAGACAACGGTAAATGGCTTCTTTCTCACCTGTTTATAATTTGATTTTTGTAGGTCAGATGGAATCTCGCATGGCAAAAAATCATTTCTCAAAGATTCAATGCAGCGGACATGCTCGATTTCATAATGAATCACAAAGGTAGGTTTAAATATTGGACGGAAGACAGGAGACCGAAGACCGAAGTGCTTCCGTCTTCGGCCTTCGGTCTTCCAGCCCAAGGGGTTTTAGCTTTTCAACAACTCCTTTATTTCGTAATCCTGCAAATGCGCGTTGAGCCAGCCGGCTTCGAGTGCGGCGCCGTATTTTTTGTAAAAATTGATTGCGGGCTCGTTCCAGTCCAAGACCTGCCACATCATGCCGGTGCAGTTGGCTTTGAGGGACTTGGCCATCACGCGGTCAAAAAGTAGTTTTCCAGCTCCATTTCCGCGCTCGGATTCCGTCACCACGATGTCTTCGAGGTAAAGTCTTTTCCCCTTCCAAGTGCTGTAGCGATAGTAGTAGATGGCGATTCCGATGATCTCTTCCGTACTTTCTTTTTCGCAGACAAAAAGCCCATAAACTGGATTTGCGCCGAAGCCGTCTGCCTCCATCATTTCAAGGGTGTTGGTAACTTGCTCTGGAGCTTTTTCGTATAGCGCCAGTTCTTTGATCAGTTCGAGGGCTCGGGGGAGGTCGTCGATTTTACCTTCGCGGAGAGAATACATAAGCAGAAATGGGATAGAGATTTGGTTATTACTTTTGCGAAGGCCTAAATTAGTCAAAACCTGAGAAAGAATGTTTTTAGCCATCGATGCCGGCAATTCCAATGTAGTTTTTGCGCTTTATGATGAAAAAGCCGGGAAATGGACGAACCAATTTCGACTGGAAACCCATACTCCCCGTCTGATTTCTCAGCTAACCAAAAAAGTTCCGCTATACTTTCTGGAGCATGGCATCTTGCCTTCCCAGATTGTAAAAATTGGCTTTAGCTCCGTCGTCCCGGAGATCAACTCCATCATTGACCAGTTTTGTGAAAACTATTTCAGACTTTCGCCCTACCTGATTTCTGCAAAAAGCTATACCAAGCTTCCTGTCAAGTCACTTCGCCCTAATGAGATTGGTTCGGACTTGATGTGCAACGTGATGGCGGCATTTTCCAAGTTTTCCACGCCGGTGATCGTGGTGGATTTTGGCACGGCGCTGACCTTCACGGCGGTGGATTCTGAGGGGAAAATATTAGGCGTAAACATCGTTCCTGGTCTCAAAACCGCCATTACTTCGCTTTTTGCCAATACTTCCAAACTCCCGGAAGTCGAGCTTAAGCTTCCAAAATCAGCCTTGGGTCAAAACACGATTCATGCCATCCAAGCTGGAGTTTTGTACGGCTACACGGGTTTGGTGAAGGGAATGATCGGGGCGATGGAGGAGGAGGCAAAGCTGAAATTTACCATCGTCGCGACCGGTGGATTGGCGGCGATTCTCACGACTTTGGAGAAAACCTTTGACGTAGTCGATAGAAATCTGACTTTAGAAGGCTTGAGGCTGATCACCGAGGCGAACGTCGATTAAGCCGAAAACCTAAGGGATTTCGCCCCGTTTTTCTCCGGGCAATTCCTAACTTTGGCAACCAAATTCAAGCCGACCAACCGTGTACAAATCCCTGCTCAAGCCCTTGCTTTTCCTCAAAAACCCAGAGGATGCGCATCACACTACGTTCAGTCTGATCAACCTGAGTTTCAACCTGCCCGTGGTAAAAGCTATCGTTAAGTCCACCTTCGAACTCGACGATCCGAAGTTGGAGCGGGAGGTTTTTGGTTTGAAATTCAAAAATCCCGTGGGTTTGGCCGCAGGACTTGACAAGGATGCCAAGCTCATTGACGAGCTGGCGATGCTAGGTTTTGGCTTTATCGAGATAGGTACATTGACTCCGAAACCACAGGAAGGAAATCCCTTGCCTCGCCTGTTTCGCCTACCTCAGGACGAATCGCTGATCAACCGTATGGGCTTCAACAACGGCGGTGTGTTGGAAGCGGTCGAGCGCTTGAAAAAACGAAAATCCAGCGTATTGGTCGGTGGCAACATCGGCAAAAACAAAGTCACGCCCAACGAAAATGCGGTGGACGATTACCTGTTTTGCCTGGATGCTTTGCACGATTATGTGGATTATTTCGTCGTCAACGTCAGTTCGCCAAACACGCCCAATCTTCGGGATTTACAGGAGAAAGAGCCGCTTACTAAATTGCTGAAGGCAGTAAAATCAGCCAACGACCTGAAGCCAAATCCGAAACCGATTCTTCTGAAAATTGCCCCAGATCTCACCAATGGACAGCTGGACGACATCGTCGAGATCGTGCAGGTGACCGGAATTGCCGGAGTGATCGCGACCAATACGACCATCGATCGTTCACAATTGACCACAGCGAAAAGTGAAGTTGAGGCCATCGGAGCCGGAGGGGTCAGTGGCCGAGTGTTGGCAAAAAGGAGCACTGAAGTCATCCGATACCTGCATCAGAAATCCAAGGGTGCATTTCCGATCATCGGCGTGGGGGGAATTTTTTCGGCAGAAGACGCTATCGCCAAGCTGGAGGCCGGCGCGAGCTTGGTGCAGGTGTACTCGGGCATGATTTATGAGGGACCGAGCCTGATCAAAAAAATCAAAAAAGGACTTCTGGCATATTTTTCCCGGTAAGTTGTCTTTCAGTAGCCTTTTGGCTAAAATTAAAATTGTACTTTCAAGCTTAGATGGCATTAGAATCTCCCGGCAAAAATACCTTTCGAAAGAAATCAGAAAATACCAAAAAGACCCCTCAGAAGCCGAGTGGGCCTAGTTTCTCGCTTCCCAAGGTGCAGTTTAAGCAGCTTCCGCTGACGCTGGGGATTATTCTTATTTCTGCCTCCATCTTTCTGTTCATCGCCTTCGTCAGCTATTTGATCAACGGGCCTGCGGATCAGAGTTTGGTCATGAACAATCCGGATCAGGCGATTCGCGACACGGCCCGCGAGTCCCAAAATTGGGTTGGCTACTTGGGTGCCCAGGCGTCTCATTGGCTGATCTACCGCTGGTTTGGGATCGCGGCCTTTCTGATTCCACCGTTTCTGTTTTTGATCGGATTTCGTTGGACGTTCAAATTCTCCCTGATACCCTTAACTCGCTACGCTGTTTTTGCGCTGTTTTTTACCGCTTGGCTAGGACTGTTGATGGGGTATATCGTGATCTTGGTGGAGGGATATTCCTACTGGAGTTTCCTTTCGGGAGGTTTTGGCTATGAACTGGCCAAGCTTTCCAGCGACTTTTTGGGGATGGGCACGTTCATCTTGGTTGTTGGAGCTTTCCTGATTTTTGTAGTGCTATTCTTCGGATTGGAGCAGTTGCATTGGTTTTCTCCGAAAGCTGCGGCAGATCCCGACTTGGAGGAATCAACTGTTGCGCAAACCAAACGCACTAAAGCGAATTCCGTCCCGGGCGAAGGGGATTCTGAGGGGGATTTTGAAGAACTCGAAGAAGACGTTGCAGATGATGGGAGCTCTTGGGAGGTGAAAACAAACCCCGTATCCGTATCTGCCCCGGAGATTCCGTTCACGGTGCCCGGCTTGGAAGTGGAGGAATCGGAGGAGGAAGAGGATGTTTTTAATGTTCCTCAGGTTAATCTTTTGGATGAGGGATTGGAAAAAGGCAGCTCGGTGAAAGAGGGGAATTTTTCTGTCAAGAAAGCTGAAGTAGAGAAAACTGCGGAGGAGGTCGAAAATCTGGATCCATACGATCCGACGCTTGACCTGCCGCGATACAAATACCCTACGTTGGATTTGATGAACGACTACGACATCAAAAAGGTGACGGTGTCGATGCAGGAATTGCAGGAAAACAAGGACAAGATTGTTACGACTTTGGAAAATTTCCAGATCGGAATCCAAGGAATTCAGGCGACGATCGGGCCGACTGTGACCTTGTATGAGATCGTTCCCAATCCCGGGGTGAAAATATCAAAGATCAAAAATCTGGAAGACGACATTGCCTTGAGCTTGGCGGCTTTGGGGATTCGTATCATTGCGCCGATTCCCGGTAAGGGGACGATCGGTATCGAAGTACCGAACAAAAACCGGGAATTGGTGCCTGCGAGAGCTGTTTTGGGAACGGAAAAATTCCTGAAATCCGACAAGGATCTGCCGATCGCTTTGGGCAAAACCATATCCAATGAGGTCTTTGTGGCTGATCTTGCCAAGATGCCTCACCTCCTGATGGCGGGTGCGACAGGTCAGGGTAAGTCTGTCGGTTTGAACATGATCTTGGCGTCCTTGATCTACAAGAAGCATCCTTCGCAGCTGAAGTTTGTATTGGTCGATCCCAAAAAAGTGGAATTGACGCTGTTTAACAAGATCGAGCGGCACTTCCTCGCCAAGCTCCCCGGCGCCGAAGAAGCCATCATCACCGATACCAAAAAGGTAATCTATACACTCAACTCGCTCTGTATCGAGATGGACAACCGATACAATCTGCTCAAAGATGCCGGTTGCCGCAACCTCAAAGAATACAATGCGAAGTTTATTGCGCGGAAACTCAATCCGGAGAAAGGTCATTATTTCATGCCGTACATCGTCTTGGTGATTGACGAATTGGCGGACTTGATGATGACGGCCGGCAAGGAGATTGAAGCGCCGATTGCGCGATTGGCTCAGCTTGCCCGGGCGATCGGGATTCACTTGGTCGTCGCTACGCAAAGACCTTCGGTCAATGTCATCACGGGTATTATCAAAGCGAACTTTCCGGCACGGCTTTCCTTTCGCGTGACATCCAAAATCGACTCCAGAACCATCCTCGATGCAGGTGGAGCAGACCAGTTGATTGGCATGGGAGACATGCTGCTTTCCCACGGATCTGAAATGACGCGAATTCAGTGCGCCTTCCTCGATACGCCGGAGGTGGAAGCAATCTGCGACTGGATCGGCGAGCAAAAAGGCTATTCCGACGCCTACCTCTTGCCTGAGTTTGTGGGCGAAGACGGAGACGGATCGCTCTCCAGTGTTGATCTTTCCGACAGAGATCCTCTTTTTGATGAAGCTGCGAAGATGATCGTTTTGCACCAGCAGGGCAGTACATCGTTGATCCAGAGAAAGCTAAAACTCGGCTATAACCGTGCAGGCAGAATCGTGGATCAGTTGGAAGCGGCTGGGATCGTGGGGCCTTTTGAAGGCTCCAAAGCCCGCGAAGTGCTAATCCAAGATGAAGCTAGTTTGGAACGGTTATTGAATAGCTTGTAAAAGCTGTTTCACCGTTTCATCAGCCCTATTCATGAAATCTCACTCCCTAGTTCTGATTCTTTTTTCACTCGTTTTTGCTTCGTTTCAAGCTTTTGCTCAAAAGGACAGTAAAGCCAAAGCCGTTCTTGATGGCATGAGCCAGAAGTACCAAAGCATGAAAGGCTTCACGGCTGGCTTTGACTACACCTACCAAGATGGCGGTGGTACGGGTGATCGCCAATCGGGCGAAATCGCCGTCAGCGGGGAAAAATACCGGCTGAAACTTCCCGATCAGGAGATTTATAACGACGGCAAAACCGTTTGGACTTTTATCCAGACGGCCTCTTACAAGGAGGTAACCATCAACGACGCAGGTCAGATGGAAGGCGAATTGACTCCGTCTAACGTTTATAGGATGTATCAAAACGGATTCAACTACAAGCTTTTAGCGGATAAGACCTATCAGGGAAAAGCCGTAAACGTCGTGGAACTGACTGCGCTGAAGGCCAATGCGCCTTTCAAGCAAGTTAAACTGATGGTGGACAAAGCGACCAAGGATCTGCTGGGTTGGGAGATGTTTGACGGTCAAGGCGGGATGTTTTCCTATTCCTTCAAAGATCTCAAAGCCGCGCCAAGTCTTCCTACTGAGCACTTTGTTTTTGATCCCAAAAAATATCCGGGAATTGAAGTGATCGATTTGAGATAAGCGGATTTATGACCTGCGATGTTTTGATTTGCGAGATCTCGGAGGTATCGAAGGAATTGGGCTGATTTTAGTTTTTTGATTTAGATCTGGCGCACACTCTGAAACACCTTTGCAAATTTTTAAATTAAAAAATACCGAACGCTTAAATCCGAACCCGTCCACCGAAAGGTAGATGTCGAACATCGATGGTAAGATGAGTTCACTCTAAAATTTGTTTCCCTCCAACCAAGCGCGAACCAACTCCAACCCATATTCTGTCAAAAACGCCTCTGGATGGTATTGGATACCCAAAATTGGTAAGGTGCGGTGTGCCATTCCCATGATTTCTCCGGACTCGATTTCCAAAATTGATTCCAGGCAGTCGGGTAGATTTTGCAGCTGAAGGGAATGATAGCGGGTGACTTGGAATTGGTTGGGAAGATTTTGGGTGAAAAAATGAGGTTTGGTTTTTCTGACGGTGTGGACTTTCCCGTGCGTTGGAACTTGATTTTTTACCAGCTTAGCTCCGAAAAACTCCCCGATTGCTTGATGCCCGAGACAGACTCCCAACACCGGAACTTGATCATGATACTTTTCAAAAATAGCATTCAGATTGCCTGAGCTAGACGGAACTCCTGGGCCCGGAGAAAGAATCAGACCTTGAAAGTCAATGTGCTCAAGGTCTGTCAGAGGTATATCATTTCTCAGGATGATTAGTTCCTCTCCCGTTTGCCGGATCAGGTCGGCGAGAATATGGCTGAAGGAATCAAAATTGTCAATCAGCAGCAGCATCCCTGAATCCATCCACGATCTCTATGATAGTCTTTTGAAGCTCGCTGACCTTGGGTACAATCGGCTCAAGCATCCAAATCACGGCAGGTGCCAACGGGTCGATGTATTGAAGGTACTCGCTTTTGGCACTCCAATCTTTGGCCATTTTCAGATCGTAAAGATTGGCCAGCCAGAGAAAGAAACTAATGAAAAAGGCAGTTTTCACGATACCCAAAATCGCCCCACCTATACTGTCCAATCCTCCAAGCAGGATCATGTTCATCATCTTTTTCAACACCCAACCCGCGATGCCCACAAGAGCCATGGTGATGCCGAATACGATCAAAAAAGCGATAACCGGAAAGGCAAAGCTGAGAGAATCAAGGTGATTGGCGAGGTATTTACTCACCGGATCCATGAAATAGACCCCGAGGATGATCGCCAAAACAAAGCCTATGAGGCCTACAATGCTGAGCAATAAGCCCTTCTTGTAGCCCTCATAGGCTCCAAATGAAAGTAAAATTAAAAGGACAATATCAACCGTTGCCAAATCAGTTGTTCAAAAGAGCTTTGACTTTATCCGCTATTGCTTTACCGTCAGCCTTTCCAGCCAAGGCCTTGGTTGCACCCATCACCTTGCCCATATCTTTTGGGCTGGTTGCACCGACTTGAGTGATGATTTCTTGAATCGCTGCGGTGAGTTCTTCCTCCGTCATGGCTGCGGGAAGAAATTCCTGGATCACGGCCAATTCCGCCATTTCCACTTCCAGCAAGTCAGCTCTGTTTTGCTGCTGATAGATGTCTGCAGAGTCTTTGCGCTGCTTGGCCGCTTTGGTCAGCAAGGTCATTTCCTGGTCTTCGGAGAGCACACCATTGAATCCTTCCTTGGTTTCTTCCAATAGAATCATGGATTTGATCGCGCGAAGGGCCGTGAGTCGCACCTTGTCTTTCGCAATCATTGCGGATTTTATTTCTCCATCTACTTTCTGCTTTAAAGCCATTAGTCCTAAGTTTGTGTTTCTTCAATCCGCCAAGGCGGACAAATAATTTCGGGTAAAAATACCCATTTTTCCCAGCTGATATGACTAAACTAAGCGTAAATATCAACAAGATCGCCACCCTGAGGAATGCCCGGGGAGCCAACAATCCCGATGTGGTCAAGGTGGCGCTCGACTGTGAGCGTTTCGGTTCTCAAGGAATTACCGTTCATCCCCGTCCAGATGAGCGACATATCCGCTACCAAGATGTGCTCGACTTGGCGAAAGTGGTGACCACCGAGTTCAACATCGAGGGATATCCGGATCAGCGCTACATGCAGCTATGCAAAGACGTGAAGCCAGCCCAAGCAACCCTGGTTCCTGATCCGCCGGATGCCATCACTTCCAACACCGGCTGGGATACGATCACCCATCAGATCCAGTTGAAAGACATCGTCGCGGAGCTCCAATCTTACGGCTGCCGCGTGTCTATCTTCATCAACCCCGAGGCGAAATACTTCGAGCCGGCCAAGCTGATCGGCACGGATCGGGTGGAATTGTACACCGAACCTTATGCATCGCTTTTTCCAAAGGATAAAGAGAAAGCTGTCAGGCCGTATGTCGAAGTAGCACTGATCGCAAAAGAACTGGGACTTGGCCTGAACGCGGGCCATGATCTGGATCTTCATAATCTAGCTTTTCTGTGCCAAAGTATCCCACAGCTAGAGGAGGTCTCTATCGGCCACGCTTTGGTTTGCGACGCGCTCTATTATGGCTTGGAAAACACGATTCAGATGTATAGGAGGCAGCTAGAAATCGAGTCAACAGTCAACTGACGACGGTCGACTGCCTGTTTCGAAGTACTTCATGCCTTAATAGAAGCTCAAACATATGGCGTTCAAATTTGAGAACTTAAGAGTCTGGGAACAGGGGATTGAACTGTCGGCCGAAGTAAGCAAATTGGTCAAGACTTTCCCCACGGAGGAGCGATTTGTGTTGAGTGCGCAAATGCAGCGCGCCGCGGATTCTGTTGCTTTGAACATTGCCGAGGGCTCCACAGGCCAGTCGGATGCTGAGTTTAAGAAGTTCCTAGGATATGCCAATCGCTCAGCAATAGAAGTGGTCAATTGTTTGCATTTGGGAAGAAAACGACACATCATCACTGAGGATGATTTCTCAAGGATGTATACCGCTTATGAAGGAATGATTATAAAAATCCAAGCGCTGAAGAACTCATTTTAAATCAGCGATGAATCTTAATTTTACCACCCATCGGCTGTCGTCCGTGGACAGTCGACCGTTGACAAGAAATAATGACACTCAACTTTAAAAAATCCGGCTCCGGCCCTCCACTTGTCATTCTCCACGGCCTGTTTGGTTCGTTGGACAATTGGTTTTCCATTGCAAAAGAACTGGTAGAGCATTATACGCTTTACCTTATCGACCAGCGAAATCACGGCGACTCCCCGCATTCCGATGAGTGGGATTATGCAGCGATGGTAGAAGATTTAAAGGAACTTTTGGATGCCGACGGCTTGGAGAAAATCTACCTCATGGGACACTCTATGGGAGGGAAGACGGCGATGAACTTTGCCGTAAAATACCCCGAACGGGTCGAAAAGCTGATCGTGGCGGACATCGCACCGAGATACTATCCGGTGCATCACGAATCGATCTTGGAGGGCTTGAATTCCCTCGAACTCAAGTCTATCCAGTCCCGAAAAGACGCCGACGAGCAATTGGCGAAATACATTCCCGAACTCGGAGTCCGTCAGTTTTTGCTCAAAAGTCTGAGCCGGGATTCGGAGGGATTCGTTTGGAAGATCAACCTGCCCGTGATCACCAAAAACATTGAAAACGTAGGCGAGGCCCTTTCCGAAGGAAGTCATTTCGATGGACCGACGCTCTTTCTCGCGGGTGCCAATTCCAACTATGTCCAGCAAAAAGACCTGCCCGACTTAGAAGCCCACTTCCCAAATTACCAATTGGAATTCATTGCCAATGCAGGCCACTGGCTCCATGCCGAGCAGCCGCATGCAGTGGTGGAGGAGATGCGGAAGTTTTTGGGGTAGCTTTTCCAATACTACCCTCCCCAATTTTTTAAACTTTTTTGAATTGCCTTTCCCTAAATTCAAAATTTCTTCTAACCTGTTTTTTTAAACGATGCCAAGCTCCTTAGAAATCTATCAAGCCAATGGAGAAACCCAGATTGAGGTAAGATTTGAGGATGAGACTGTTTGGCTCAATCGTTCCCAACTTGCATTTTTGTTTGGTCGAGATATTAAGACTATCGGAAAGCATTTAAATAATGTTTTTGCCGATGGTGAATTAGATAAAATCGCAACTGTCGCAAAAATTGCGACAGTTCAAATGGAAGGAGATAGGGAAGTACAAAGAAAACTAGATTACTACAATCTTGATGTTATTATATCGGTTGGCTATAGGGTAAAGTCTCAAAGAGGAACGCAGTTTCGGCAATGGGCTACCCAACGACTCAAAGACCATCTCATCAAAGGCTATTCTGTAAACCACAAAAGGCTAGCACAACTTCAGCAATCATTCAAACTGATCCGAGAGGCAGCACTTTCGGAGGATTTTTCCAAGTCCCAGGTCAAGGAAATCATCGACGTGCTATCAGGGTATGCTCTTGGCTTGGATATCTTGGATGGATATGACAAGCAAAATCTACAAATCGAAAACGTAGAAGAGAACCCAACTTTCCAGATAGAATATCCGGAAGCGAAACAAGCGATCGCTGAACTTCGGGAGAAATATGGCGGCTCGCCTTTATTCGGAAATGAAAAAGACGACACCTTCAGGGGTTCCATCTCTGCGATCAAACAGACTTTTGAAGGCAAAGACCTCTATCCAAGCATCGAAGAAAAGGCTGCTCACTTACTCTACTTTGTAGTCAAAAACCATTCTTTTACCGACGGCAATAAGCGAATTGCCGCTTGGCTGTTTGTGTGGTATCTAGCAAAAAATGACTACCTCTTAAATGACAAGGGCATTTCAAAAATCGCAAACAATGCCTTGGCGGCGATTACCCTTATGATTGCATTGAGCAAGCCGGAAGAAAAAGAGTTGATGATCCTGGTAATCATCAACTCCATCAATAAAGCTAACTGAGTCTTGCCGTGGTGGAGGAGATGCGGAAGTTTTTGGGATAAGAAGTTGTAATCTAAAAAGGCTTGAAATCGACTGAGACTTCAAGCCTTTTTAGTATTTGAAATATCCCTGCCTACTTCACTCTCTTGCCATGTTTCACGACCATGTCTACGTCCTGGAGTAGGTTGATGTAGCGTAGCACGTCACCTCTCACGGCAATGATATCGGCGTATTTTCCCTCGGAGATCGTCCCGTAGTCCTTGTCTACTTTCATGGCTACCGCCGGCCAATAGGTAGCCGATTTGATGGTCAGCAGCGGATCCATGCCGAATTGATTCACCCATACGTCGAGTTCGTTCCAAGTGCTTTGGCTGTGGAATTTCATCGGAATCCCGCTGTCGGTGCCGACCAGCATTACCACCCCGCTTTCCTTGAGTTGGGCAAACTTCCGTGACAGCGTCGGCTTTCTCACAGGAGTCAACTGGAAATAGGACATCCGTCCCGGATAGCGAAGCGAGGCCCGGATATCGCGAATAATAGAATCCGGCAAGCCCAAGTGCCAAGAGGGATCGTCTAGCTTTTCAGGATTGTCTCGGACGGCTTCGTAATTGAACAAGCCCTCCACGGTCGGTGTCCAAAACAGCGGGCCTAGGTTCATCTTTGCAGCGCGTTCTTTGATTAGCAGCATGATGTCCTCTGGGTACTCAGGAGCAGTGCTTAAGCCAGTGTGTTCGAAATTGTCCACGCCGATCTTTAGCCCAATTCGGATCTCCTCTGGACGGTGGGAGTGACCGACCACCATCTTTCCATACTTGTGCGCCTCGTCCACTACCGCCTGCGCTTCCTCCAAAGTCATTTGATCCTGATCGATCAGCTTGATCACATCTACTCCCGCATCAATGAGTTTTTTTACTTTCGCACGTGCATCAGCCGCGCCGTTTACACCCCATCGGAAGGCTTCGGTATTGGGATAGGGAGCTTTTTGGATAAAGGGCCCCGAGACATATATCGTAGGACCGGGGATTTCGCCCTTGTTGATCCGATCGCGCACAATGATACTGGCTTCTAGCGGCGCACCCAAGTCCCTAGCACTCGTGACCCCTGCCATCAGCAGCTGATGCGCCGAAGAAGGCATAATCACCGATTCAAACACGTCGATATAAGTGCTATCCCAATGGGTATAGTCGCTGTGGCCGTTGAGCATGAGGTGGACATGCATGTCCCACAAGCCGGGCAGCACGCTCATACCCTCGGTGGAGATGATCTCAGCTTCAGCTGGGATCTCCAGACTTCCGACTTGGCCAACAGCTTTGATGCGCTCGCCCTCGATAAGGATGATTGAGTTCCGAATGGGGACGCCTCCGAAGCCGTCGATCAAGGTGCCGCCTACCAGGGCCTTTGTTTGTTGGGAAAAAGCCTGGGTAAAAAGGAAAAACAAAAGCACGAAAAGTGAAAGCGAATGTCTCATGGTTAAAATTTTAGGAAGGTGATTTGCGTAAAAAAGATAATGAATTTGGGCTTTAAAACTTAACTTTCGACCCCCAATTCACGATTGCTTAAATGCCCAAAGGAAAGCTCTTTTTAATCCCCAATGTATTAGCCGACAACACGGCCCATTGGGTGATTTCACCACAAGTACAGGAAGTCATCGCACATACCAAGATCTTCTTGGTCGAAAATCCCCGCTCCGCGCGCCGATATATCTCAAGCCTCAAGTTGGGGGTAAATCTGGAGGAAGTGCACATGGAAATCCTGGACAAAGGAACACCGCCTGAGTTTATCAACCGGCTCATGCAGCCCCTGATGAATGGGGCTGACGTGGGCGTAATCTCGGAGGCTGGATGCCCCGGCATTGCCGACCCGGGAGCCTTGGCAGTTGCCTACGCCCACCAAAAAGGAATCCAAGTCGTGCCCATCTCTGGTCCCAGTTCGATGTTTTTGGCGCTGATGGGTTCCGGATTCTCCGGCCAGTCTTTCGCCTTCCATGGCTATCTCCCGATTGACAAAAAGGAGCGCGCAGCGGCATTGAGAAGGCTCGAAGCCGAATCGCTGAAAGAAAGGCGAAGCCAGATTTTCATGGAAACCCCTTTCCGAAACAATCAAATGCTGGAGGATGCACTGGCTTCACTTTCTCCCCAAACGAAGCTCTGCATTGCAAAGAACCTGACCGCACAGGACGAATTTATCCAAACCAAAACCGTCGCAGATTGGAAGAATTTCCCGATCGACCTGCATAAAATCCCCACCGTTTTTGTCCTCCAAAGCTTCTAAGCCATGTTTACCATCGATGCCCATCTTGACCTGAGTATGAATGCCCTGGAGTGGAACCGGGATCTCATGCGGCCTGCGGCCGAAATCAACGCTCGGGAAAAGGGAATGAATGATAAGCCCGACCGTTGCAATGCGACCGTTTCCCTTCCGGATCTCCGCAAAGGAAATGCCGGACTCGTCGTTGCCACCCAGATCGGGCGCTATGTTGCTCCCGACAATCCGCTGCCCGGCTGGCATTCTCCCGAGCAGGCTTGGGCCCAAACTCAAGGTCAACTGGCTTGGTACCAAGCGATGGTTGAAAAAGGTGAAATGGCGCAGATCCGTAACCTCAGTGGGTTGGAGAGCCATGTGGCGCTCTGGAAGGACGGTGAAAAAACTGACGAAAAACCGGTCGGCTTTATCCTTTCGCTGGAAGGCGCCGACTCGATTGTCAACCTGGATTATTTGGAAAAAGCCTACGAAAGTGGCCTACGAGCTATGGGGCCGGCACACTATGGGCCGGGCCGCTATGCCCATGGCACTGACGCTTCAGCCCCGCTTAACTCTCAAGGAAAGGAACTGGTCAAAAAAATGGACGAATTGGGGATCATTCTCGACGCAACGCATCTTTGCGATTTGGCCTTTTGGGATGCCTTGGAAATCTACCAAGGCCCTGTCTGGGCCAGCCACAACAATGTGAGGGCTTTGGTGGACCACAATCGCCAATTCTCCGACGAGATGATCAAAGCGCTGGTAGATAGAGGCGCGGTGATCGGTGGTGCATTTGATGCCTGGATGCTCAGTCCGGGATGGGAACGGGGAAAGTCCACACCGAAGGAAAGAAACGTGACGATCGCTACGGTAATTGACCACATGGACCATATCTGTCAAGTAGCCGGCAACGCCAACCATATTGGCATCGGCTCGGACTTGGACGGCGCTTTTGGCACCGAGCAAAGCCCCCATGATCTGGAGACGATCGCAGACTTACAGAAAATTCCTGATCTGCTTCGCTCAAGAGGATATTCAGAAGCTGATGTGGAAAAAGTTATGCATGGCAATTGGTTGAATTTTTTGAAGAGAGCTTGGTCTTAATCTTTTCTTGATTAGCGACTTGCCTAACTTGCTTCTTCGATTTTTCAGGTTTTAAACACGGAAGACTTTTTTTATCCCTGTGGAAAAAAGGATTTGGTCATTTCCAAGGAATCGCAATCCTGCAGACAATTGGATTGACAAAGGAAATTTGCATTGAGGATTCGGGATTGTTTTGGGTGAAAATTAGGAGGAAGTCCCTCGCTGGAATAGTCCTTTAAGTCCGTTTCGGGGTATTTACTGAAGGAATATTGTATAAATTGACTTTTTCCTGTCCAAATCCAAAACCCGAAATTATATGAAACCTATTGTACAGATTTCCCTGGATCTGACGAATATCGATGAAGCACTGGAGACAGCTGCTTTGGCTATGCGAGCCGGTGTTGACTGGCTAGAAGCTGGCACTCCACTGATCTTGGCCGAGGGGCTGCACGGGGTGAGAAAGCTCAGAGAGGCTTTCCCCGGAGTGCCTATCGTAGCCGATCTCAAAACCATGGACGGCGGCTATCTCGAAGCCGAAATGATGGCCAAAGCCGGTGCCACCCATGTCGTAGTCATGGCCCGTGCACATGCCGAGACGATTAAGTGTGTGGTAAAAGCTGGTAAAGACTTCGGTGTTCAGGTGATGGGAGACAACATGATCTGCCCAAATATGATCGACGGAGCTAAATTTTTGGAAGACCTCGGATGCGACTATGTCATCCACCACATCGGATACGATGAGCGGAGAGGGATAGCGGCCTCTGGCAATCGCATGCCGAGTCCTTTGGATCAGCTGCGCGAAGTAGTCGCCGCCGTCAACATTCCGGTGCAGGCCGTGGGAGGTCTTTCCCTGGAGCAGGCGATCAAATGCCCACAATATGGCGCTCCTCTTGTCGTACTCGGAGCCCCTCTGACCATCGACGCGGATTCTTTCAAGACTGCCGATGGAAACCTGGAAGATTCTCTACGCATGATCTGCCAAGCAATACACGCTCAACAAACTGTTTTTCCCCAAAAAGCCTAACCCTATGTCAAGCACCAAAAATGCGGCAGTAGTCAACTACGCCGAAGAAAAATACTCTGTCGAAATTCGGGAGATTCCAGTGCCTGAAATTGGCGACGAAGACATCCTTCTCGAAGTAGAAAACGTGGGGGTCTGCGGAAGCGATCTTCACCAGTGGACTTCTGACCACAGTTGGCCGGTAAACTATCCGGTCGTGCTGGGGCACGAGTTTGGCGGCAAGATAGCTGCCCTCGGATCAAGAGTTTCGGGTTGGAACGTAGGCGACCGCGTAGTCTCTGAGACTGCCGCTGTGATCAGCACACAAAATCCCATGAGCAAAGTGGGGCTGTATAACCTCGACCCCACCCGCAAAGGTTTTGGCTATGGCGTAAATGGAGCCATGACCCGATTTGTCCGTGTGCCTGCCCGCTGTCTGCACAATGTACCCGCAAACCTTTCCTTCGAAGAGGCCTGCCTTACCGAACCTTGCTGCGTAGCCTACAACTCCGTGGTCGGTAACTCCAGTATCAAACCGGGAGACCGAGTAATTGTAATTGGTCCAGGTACAATCGGGATTCTTTGCGCGGCTATGGCAAGACTTTGTGGAGCAGAAGTTGGGATTCTTGGCTTGGAAGCTGATCGGGGCAGACTCGAAATCGCCCGACAGGCTTACGGATGTGAGCCCCTGATCGGGGAAGATGCAGCAGAAGCTTGGGCAAGAAAGCGGGATGGACTGGGCGCGGACCTCATCATCGATGCCGCTGGCCACAGCATCACCCTGAAGATCGCCATGAAGATCGTCCGTCCAAACGGGCAGATCACCAAAGTGGGTTGGGGACCTCAGCCGCTCAACTTTTCCATAGACCCGATTGTACAGAAAAATATCCGTCTTCAAGGCAGCTTCAGCCACAACTGGCCGATCTGGGAGCGAGTGATTGCTCTTTTGGCAAGTGGTGCGCTGAATGTAAAGCCGATCATCGGTGGTGTTTGGCCGATCACTGAATGGAAAGAGGCTTTTGAGAAAATGCACTCCGGCCAGGTGGTCAAATCCGTCCTAAAACCCATCTGATATGCGCCTCCTAGACAAAGTAATCATCGTCACAGGCAGCACCACGGGTATCGGCAAAGCCATCGCCAAGCGATGCGTGGAAGAGGGAGCCAAAGTAGTTCTCCACGGCTTAGAGGCGGATCTTGGTCAAGAAGTTTTGGAAGAAATCGGAAAAGAAAATGCGGTATTCCACTGCGAAGACATTACTTCGGAAACGTGCCCTGAAAATCTGGTAAACCTCGCTATTAGTGCCTTTGGTAAATTGGACGCAGTCGTGAACAATGCGGCTTTGGTCATCGCTTCCGACATCCACAATACCGATCGGGCGTTTTTCCAAAAAGTCCTGGACATCAATGCCGTTTCTCCTTTTCTCCTGATTCAAGAAGCACTCCCGGAATTGACCAAAAACCGGGGGAATGTCCTCAATATCGGTTCGGTCAATGCCTGGAGCGGAGAGCCCAATCTGCTTGCCTATTCCGTTTCCAAGGGTGCCATCATGACACTGACCGGCAATCTCGGTGATTCGCTGATGCGGGAATATGGCGTGCGTGTCAATCAGATCAACCCGGGTTGGGTGCTGACCGAGCGGGAGACGGAGCGCAAAAAACTGCACGGACTTTCCGAAACCTGGTATGAAGGATTGCCGGCGATTTTCGCGCCTTCGGGAAGGATCTTAAAACCGGAAGAAATTGCCGCCGCCGCGATTTATTGGCTTTCGGACGAATGCGGCCCAGTCTCCGGACAAGTCGTCACCCTGGAACAGCACCCGATGATCGGGAGAAATCTTCCAAAAGACAGCAGTACAATCAAGTAACCACAAAATTCAGAAACATACGATGCCCAAAATAGCAGCATTTCCCAAAGCCTTTATGCAGGCACTTTGCAAGGATGGAAGCATGAAAATCGCCGAATGGGTGAAATTGGCAACCCCTTTAGAAATTGACGGACTGGAATGGTACGCCGGTTTTTTGGAGATGGAAAATGAAAAAAAATGGCCAGGTTTCCGCCGGATGGTCGAGGATGCCGGCATGGTCATTCCAATGATGTGTTGCTCCCCGGACTTCACCCATCGGGACAAAGCCTTTCGTCAAAAGGAAATCGAAAAGCAAAAGCGCTGGATCGAGATGACCGATGTGCTGGGTGGTAAATACTGCCGCGTCCTTTCCGGACAGTACCGCCCCGAGCTTTCCATCGACGAAGGGATCAACTTAGCCAAGGATTGCATTGAGGAATGCCTGCCATATGCCCAGTCTTTGGGAATCACCCTCATCATTGAAAATCACTACAAGGACGACTTTTGGGAATATCCGGAGTTTGCCCAGAAGCGAGCCATTTTCACCAAGTTGGTCGGCAGCATTCACCATCCCAACTTTGGTGTGAACTATGATCCGAGCAATACCTTCTTGGCAGGCGAAGACCCCTTGGATTTGCTGTATGACGTTTCCGAGCGGGTGGTGACCATGCATGCCAGCGACCGATTCCTGAAGTACGGCACGATCGAGGATTTGAGAAACGAAGAAGGCGGAGCCGTAGGCTATGCAGCGCGTTTGAGTCACGGGGAAGTAGGCAAGGGAATGAATGATTACGACGCGATCTTCACCGAGCTGAAAAGAGTAGGTTTCGATAGCTGGATCAGCATTGAAGATGGCGTGGACGGAATGGATCAACTGGCAAGAAGCGTGGCGTTTTTGAAGAAGAAGGTCGCGCAGTATTGGCAGAATTAATTTGGAATTTGTGATATTGGATTTGCGAGGGGGTGAGTAGAATTGGGTTTTTTGGATCGAAATTGATGTTTCAAAAATATCGGGACAGGATTTCAAAGACTCCGACTCGCTGCCAATGACGGGATTTCTGTCGCTTCGGAATACCTGTCAGTTCGATATCGAGCCACGTCGCGAAGCCAGTTTTTCAATCTTCTAATATTTCAATTTTCCAATTCAAAAAATGTCGAATAACGAAGGATCAGAACTTCAAGTCATCACCTCCGTCCCCTCCCAGTGTTTCCTCGGCGAGGGCCCTTTGTGGCATGCCGGACGAAAGAGTTTTTTCTGGGTGGATATAGAAAAGGGAAATCTTTTTGAACATCATCTAGCCACGGAAGTGACCAGAACCCGGCATTTTCCACATCGATTGGCAGTTGTCTTGGAAGGCCAAGAAGGGAAGTTGATTCTCGGACTGGACCGGAAATTAGCCCGGTTTGATCTGGAGACCGAGGAGCTCGAATGGCTTTGCGGGGTGGAGGAAGCATTGGATTTGCATCGCTTCAATGATGGCAAAGTAGACGCGAAAGGGAGGATCTGGATCGGAACATTAAGCACCAAGTTTACCGATGGTGCTGGTTCGCTTTACCGGATTGGAAAAGATCTGAAGCCGGAAGTGCAGCTTTCTGACCTAACTATCTCCAACGGAATGGCCTGGACAGAAGACCTCAAGACCTTTTACTTTATCGACACGCCGACTCGTCAGGTAAGGGAATTCGCTTTTGAGTCGGAATCGGGGGGGATTCATCTTCGCAAAGTTGCTGTGGAGGTGCCTTCCGAATTGGGATTCCCAGATGGGATGTGCATCGATCAGGAAGGAATGCTTTGGGTATCGCATTACGGTGGGTCTGGGGTCTATCGCTGGAACCCAAAAACCGGGGAACTCCTCGATCAGATTGACCTCCCGGTGCCGCATGTCACCTCTTGCTGTTTTGGAGGGGAAAACTTGGATACGCTGTTGATCACCACGGCCCAAGAAAATCTTTCTCGCGAACAGCTGGAAAAATATCCGCAAAGCGGGGATGTCTTCTTGGCAAAGGTAAGCGTCCCTGGGTATCGGAGTAATTTGGCCGACTAGGAGCAGGGGTGTTTGGCAATTATTTGCGGCCTAGCTACGAGGAACCAAATTCTCGGAAAAGGAGACTTTGTCCTGGGGAAATCCCACCATGATCTGACCCTGCGCTCGGCTACAGGTCAAACAAGGTTCCGCTCGCTCCGGTAGGCTTGATGCGGAGGTGCTCATAGGCCAGCTCCGTAGCAACACGTCCTCGCGAGGTTCGCTTCAGGTAGCCTTCCTGAATCAGGAAAGGCTCATAAACTTCCTCGATCGTCTCCGACTCCTCACTGCAGGCGGTAGCAATGGTACTGAGTCCGACGGGGCCGCCTTTGAACTTTTCGATAATGGTCAGCAGGATGCGGTTGTCCATCTCGTCCAGACCATTTTCATCCACATCCAGTGCATTCAGCGCAATCTTGGCGATCTCCAAGGTGATGGTGCCGTTGCCTTTTACCTCAGCAAAATCCCGGGTGCGGCGTAGCAGCATGTTGGAGATCCGCGGCGTGCCGCGGCTTCTTCGGGCGATTTCGTAGGCTGCAATCTCATCGATCGGCGTTTGCAAAATCCCCGCCGAACGGATTACAATGTCGGTCAAGAGTTTCGCATCGTAGTATTCCAGTCGGGAATTGATCCCAAACCGTGCTCGAAGCGGTGAGGTTAATAAGCCTGACCTCGTCGTCGCGCCGATCAGTGTAAATGGGCTGAGCGAAATCTGGACCGTTCGGGCGTTTGGCCCGGAGTCCAGCATGATGTCGATGCGAAAGTCCTCCATCGCCGAATAGAGATATTCCTCCACGATGGGATTCAGGCGGTGGATCTCATCGATAAAAAGTACATCCCCTTCGTCCAGATTAGTGAGTAAACCTGCTAGATCGGAGGGTTTGTCGAGAACGGGACCTGAGGTAATCTTGATCCCGGTGCGAAGTTCATTGGCAATGATATTGCTGAGGGTAGTTTTTCCCAAACCGGGAGGACCATGCAGCAGCACATGATCGAGCGGCTCATTTCGCTTTTTGGCCGCATGGACAAAGACCCGGAGGTTTTCGATAATCTTAGCTTGTCCTGTAAAGTCCTCGAAACTCAGCGGCCGCAAAGCCCGCTCAAATTCCTTGTCTTTTGGACTCAACTGCTCTTCGTCTCCGCTCAGGTAATCTTCTCTCATGGTGCTTGGGGTACGCGCAAATATAAACAAAACACGTTGCGGAGAACTTGCTCATTTTGTCCTCCCTGACAAAAAATGGCCTAAATTCGCCTCAAATTTCGCACTCCATGAATCCCAACGCCCGGAAAAACATCATTTATTCGCTCGTACTTTTTGCCTTGGTTTTGCTCGTGTATGCCTGGCGTACACGTGAGGGGAGTTCGGGCGTAATGCAACAGGAAATTTCCCAACCCGGGAAAGTTTCCTTTTTCGGCAATACCCTCGGTACGGAGTATCGAATTACCTATTTGGATCAAGACAACCGTATTTTTAAACCCTCGATTGATTCGCTGCTCACTGCTTTTAACCTGAGCATTTCTACCTCAGAGCCGACCTCCGAAATCAATCGGTTGAATCTCCGAGATACGCTGGTTTCCCCGTCAGCTACTTTGCGCAGCGTCCTCACCGAAGCCAATCGCATGTATGACCTCAGCAACGGCGCGTTAGATCCAACTCAAAAACCACTTGAAAATGTCTGGACTTTTTCTCCTTCCGGTGCTCGGTTGCTCGACAGCACCGATATCCGCTCGATTCTTTCGTATGTGGGATTGAAAAAAATAAACCTGACAGATACCCTTATCCGAAAGATGACCAGTGGCATCGTCCTGGATTTTACGAAATCTACAAAAGGGTACGCGATAGACTTAATCGGAGCATTTCTCGAAGGAAAGGGGATTAAAAATTATCTCGTGCAGATCGGAGGAGAAAACCTGGCGAAAGGAACAAATGAGCGGGATGAGCTGTGGAAGATCGGTGTGTACTACCTTGCAGACAGCATGGGAGCAAAGGCTGAGGGCGTGATCGCGCTCCAGGACAAGGCCGTGTCCACCGCCGGAAATTTCGAGCAATTCTACACCAAAGATTCGCTCAAGCTCTCTTACACTCTCGATCCAAGATCCGGCTTTCCCGTCAGTCACGGACTGCTCGGAGTCACGGTCATCGGTCCCGATGCCAAGACGACCGACGCGCTTTCAGATGCGTTGATGGTCATGGGTTGGCAAGAGGCGCTCCGCATTGACTCCGCTCGTACCGATCTTGGAATGCTGCTGATTTACAACGAAAAAGGCGGGAAACTGACTCAATATATTAGCCCTGAGTTGAGCTCCGTGTTATCTTTTCCAATGAAATAATCTAGCTAAATGCAACATTATTGAATTTTCTTACCTTTGCAGCGGTTGTCACCTGAACTGCATTGTCGATCTATTGACAAAAGCCAACCTCTAGCCATGGGTATAAATTTTCTGTTTCTTTTTCTTACTGCGATGATTTCGGGCTCACTGGTGTTTTTTGCTCCAGCGTTCAAGGATCGATTTTTTAAGCTGGCCTTGGTTTTTGCCGGTTCCTACCTTTTCTCCATCACCATTTTGCACATCATCCCGGAGCTGTTCAATTCCGGCTACAGCAATTCCCGAATGGGTCTTTATATCCTGATCGGATTTCTTTTGCAGCAGTTGCTGGAATTTTGGTCGTCGGGGATCGAGCACGGACACATTCACAAGCATCATTCGGAGACCCCCAAAGGGGTGATTACGCTTATGCTGGGACTGTTTATCCACGCATTTTTAGAAGGGACCTTGTTGTCTCACGGGACCGCAATGCCTAAGGAGTCGCTCCTGTCTGGACACACTCACAGCGACAACTCCGTCCTGCTTGGGATTATCATGCACAAAGGTCCTGCAGCCTTTGCACTTGCGGCAGTACTATCTTCCGCTCTGAGCAAAAAATGGACGATCATTTTATTAACCATTTTCGCTTTAGCATCACCCTTAGGCATGTTTTCAAGTGCATTTTTGATCAATCAAGGAATGCTTTCGAATGAAGGAATCGGGCTACTCTATGGCCTGGTGACGGGTGGCTTTTTGCACATTTCTACGACGATCTTTTTCGAAAGCAGTCCTCATCACAAGTTTCAGCTGAACAAGCTCATCGTCACCTTCCTCGCTGCCGCACTCGCAATGGCTTCGGAATATTTTGTCTAGATCACTTCCGCTTTCAAAGCCTGAGAGATTCTTCCCGGTAATCCACAATTGAGTCTGGTTTTTTTCACGAAACATCAGGAAGTTTATAAAATAATTGGCTTTTCTTGGGAAAGGACTTGGATTCTGTTTCCAGAATCAAGTATTTCATTTTTGATTTGAATAGCGGAAATTTATATGCTAAAACTGGCATTATTACCGTCATTCCATTTGTTTTTATACCGCTCAACCCTAAGAATGTATGTCAGAAAAACCAAACAAAATGTCTGCCTACTGGAAGAAGAATTTACGCACGCTCCTGATTTTGCTTTTTGTTTGGTTCATCGTCTCCTTTGGATTTGGGATCATCTTGGTCGAGCCGCTTAACCAGTTTCATTTCGGCGGATATCCGCTTGGTTTTTGGTTTGCGCAGCAAGGCTCGATTTATTCTTTCGTCCTTCTGATCTTCATCTATGTGATCCGAATGAACTTTTTGGATCGCGAATTTGACGTAAACGAGGACTAGGCCGACGATGGATATACTTACTTGGACTTATTTACTTGTTGGACTTTCCTTCATCCTGTACATTGGGATCGCCATCTGGACACGTGCCGGATCGACCCAAGAATTCTATGTGGCCGGCGGTGGAGTTTCCCCCTTGGCAAATGGCATGGCAACTGCAGCGGACTGGATGTCGGCGGCATCGTTCATCTCCATGGCGGGTTTGATTTCTTTTTCCGGTTACGACGGCTCCGTTTATTTGATGGGCTGGACAGGAGGATATGTTTTGTTGGCGCTGTTACTGGCACCTTACCTCAGAAAGTTTGGAAAATTCACGGTGCCTGATTTTGTTGGCGACAGGTATTACTCCAACAAAGCCCGAGTCGTTGCCGTGATTTGTGCGCTTTTTATCTCCTTCACCTATGTAGCGGGACAGATGCGGGGCGTAGGGATCGTTTTCTCCCGCTACTTGGAGATTCCCATCGAATGGGGCGTTGTCATCGGGATGTGCATCGTCTTTTTCTACGCTGTTTTGGGTGGGATGAAAGGCATCACTTACACGCAAGTCGCGCAGTTTTGCGTACTAATCTTCGCCTATATGGTTCCCGCCATCTTCATTTCCATGCAGTTGACAGGGAATCCTGTGCCTCAGCTTGGCCTTGGAGGAGAGGTAGCCGATGGTACACCGCTTCTTGCAAAGTTGGATGGAGTGCTCGCTGATCTAGGTTTTGCAGAATATACCTCGGGGAGAAAAGGCATGGGAGACATGCTCGCGATCACGCTGGCGCTGATGGTCGGGACGGCTGGATTACCTCACGTGATCGTTCGATTTTTCACGGTGCCTAGAGTGAAAGACGCCCGTCTTTCTGCAGGCTATGCCTTGTTCTTCATCGCTATCCTGTATACCACAGCTCCGGCAGTGGCTGCTTTTGGGATTTACAATGCAATCAATTCCACTTCGGAAAAGAACATCTCCGAGTTGCCCAACTGGGTGCAAAACTGGCAAAAAACAAACCTCATCGCCGTCGATGACAAAAACGGCGATGGCAAGATTCAATATGTAGCCGATCCAGCGAGGAACGAGCTTACTATCGACAAAGACATCATGGTTTTGGCCGGTCCAGAGATCGCCAATCTGCCCAATTGGGTGGTCGGCCTTATTGCTGCCGGAGCCATGGCGGCGGCGCTTTCTACCGCTGCCGGCTTACTTTTAGTGATCTCCACGTCAGTTTCAAGAGATTTGGTCAAGACTTTCAATCCAGAGATTTCTGAGAAAACAGAACTCCGAATAGCACGTTTTGCCGCAGCGGGCGCAGTGATATTCGCTGGATATTTTGGAGTAAATCCTCCCGGATTTGTGGCCGAAGTCGTCGCCTTTGCCTTTGGATTGGCCGCCGCGTCCTTCTTTCCAGTGATTATCCTAGGGATTTTCTCCACCCGGATCAACAAAGAAGGGGCCATCGCCGGGATGGTCACGGGTCTGGTCTTTACGATCGGCTACATCGTTTATTTCAAGTTTGTCAATCCAGTGATCAATACGCCTGACCATTGGTGGTTTGGGGTGTCGCCGGAAGGAATCGGATCGGTGGGAATGGCTCTCAATTTCGTAGTCTGCTTTGTCGTTTCTAAATTTACTCCTGCCCCGCCGCAAGACGTGCAGGATCTGATCCAGAATATCCGAATCCCAAAAGGAGCCGGAGCAGCCCAGGATCATTGAAATTATCATTACCCCATTATAACCACTAGTACAATGAGTGATCGATTACATACCCTCAGCGGGTACCTTTACGAATACCAGAAAAGTGTCGCCCAGCCTGAAGAGTTTTGGGCGAGAATTGCGGATTCTTTTCACTGGAGAAAGCGCTGGTCGAGTGTCCTGAAATGGAATTTCGAAAAGCCAGACGTAAAATGGTTTGTCAACGCAAAACTCAATATCACCGAGAATATTTTTGAAAGACATCTCTATACCATAGGCGACCGTCCTGCAATCGTCTGGGAACCCAATGAGCCGGGAGAATCCGCTCGTACACTGACCTACCGCGAGCTTTTTGTTGAAGTTTGTCGATTTGCAAATGCGCTGAAAAGCAAAGGAATCGGAAAAGGCGACCGAGTCATTATTTACATGCCCATGGTGCCTGAAGCGGCGATCGCAATGCTGGCCTGTGCAAGAATTGGAGCAATTCATTCCGTCGTTTTTGCCGGATTCTCTAGCTCTTCGCTTGCAGATCGAGTGGTCGACTGCGGAGCAAAAGCCATTCTGACTTCCGACGGCAACTATCGTGGAAGCAAAAAGATCGGGGTCAAATCTGTGGTTGATGAGGCTTTGGAAAAATCTTCTGTTGAAACAGTGATCGTCTATCGCAGAACCGGCCAGGAAACCAAAATGGTCGAAGGAAGGGACTTTTGGTGGCATGATGTCATCGAAGGCGAGTCTGAGGTCAATCAGGCTGAGGAGATGGACAGCGAAGACATGCTGTTTATCCTCTATACTTCCGGCTCCACTGGCAAGCCAAAAGGAGTAGTACACACGACTGGCGGCTATATGGTCTATACCAAATATTCCTTCGATAATGTGTTCCAATATTCACCTGGCGATGTATACTGGTGTACCGCCGACGTGGGATGGATTACCGGACACTCCTATATCGTGTACGGGCCGCTTTTGGCCGGGGCGACTACACTGATGTTTGAAGGAGTACCGACCTATCCGGATCCAGGCCGGTTTTGGGAGGTGGTCGAAAAGCACAAAGTCAACGTATTCTACACCGCACCAACGGCAATTCGCGCACTGCAGGCTTACGGCACCGACCCGATTCAGGGAAAAGACCTGAGCTCACTGAAGGTACTTGGCTCTGTTGGCGAACCGATCAACGAGGAAGCCTGGCACTGGTACCACACCCACATAGGCCAGGGGCGCTGTCCTATCGTCGACACTTGGTGGCAGACTGAGACCGGCGGAATCATGATTTCGCCACTTGCAGGAATCACGCCGACCAAGCCAGCCTATGCTACCCTGCCACTACCGGGAATCCAGCTTTGCATCGTCGACTCAGAAGGCAACGAGCTCACCGGCAATTCCGTCGAAGGCAACCTCTGCATCAAATTCCCATGGCCGTCCATGATACGGACGACCTACGGAGATCACGAGCGATGCCAACAGACTTACTTTTCCACCTACAAAAACATGTACTTCACCGGAGATGGCGTGAAGCGTGACCATGACGGCTACTACAGAATCCTAGGCCGAGTGGATGACGTCATTAATGTCTCCGGACACAGAATGGGCACCGCCGAAGTGGAAAATGCCATCAATGAGCATCCAAAAGTCATCGAATCCGCAGTCGTCGGCTATCCACACGAGGTGAAAGGTCAGGGCATCTACGCCTATGTGATCTGCGACCTGACCAACAGAACCGAGGACAACCTGATCACCGAGATTAAGGATACCGTCTCCAAGATCATAGGCCCGATTGCGAAGCCGGATAAAATTCAGATCGTACCGGGCTTGCCAAAAACCCGCTCAGGCAAGATCATGCGTCGTATTTTAAGAAAAGTAGCCGAAGGAAATCTCGACGGAATGGGTGACACCAGCACGCTGCTGGATCCGGAAGTGGTGGAGAAGATTATTGCTGGGAGAAAATAAAACTCGAAGGATAGACTAAAGAAATTCCGAGTTGATCGATGTTTTCTAGCGTGACATTCTTGTATAGAAATAAGAGCCAGTTAAGTCTGGCTCTTGGCGCTTTAATTAGTATTTAGGTGCGGAATCTTCGTCCTGATCGTCGATCTCGATTGAGTTGACGATGGAGTCCGGCGAGTCCATTTCCTGTTTGTAAAAATTATGAACCCCTACCATAAAGGCTACGATCAATGCCCAAAGTAGACGGCGAAGGGGTCTTAGCAGTTTGAATTGTCTTTTCATTTGCAATACCTTGAGTAGTAAACGGTGCAAATAATACACCGTTTTAAAACAGGCCAATTTGGCATGTTTTCCATCTTAGCCTAGTGTCGACTAGCTGACTATGAGCAATGTAATCGTTAACCGGGTCGCTGAATTTTTGAAGAGGTTTCCTCCATTTTCTTTTTTGGAGAAAAGAGACCTTGAGCTGGTGGCTACAGCGGTGGAGATTCAGTATCTGGAAAAGGGTGAGACGCTTTTTCGGAAAGGAGAGCCTGCGAGGCCTCACTTTTTTATCCTGAAAGAAGGAACGATCAATCTGTTGGAGGACACGCAATACGGGGAGGAAATCCGCGAGGTTTGCGACGAAGGCGATGTCTTCGGCGTCTTGGCTTTGCTTGGCAAAAGACCCTACGTCCTGACTTCGAGGATAGTCGAAAACTGCCTGATTTATGCTATACCGGTTTCGTTTTTCGAAAAAGTCCTTGAAGAGAACAGCCGCGTGGCACTCTTTTTTGCTGCAGGATTTGCCGCGGGGCAGGTTGTCGTCCGGCAAGACCTTTCCCAGAGTCAAAAAGCAAGGGGCGAATTCAAAAACGCCTCTGGTGATCATTCACTCTTGATTTTTTCGGATCAGTCCGAAGTTAATTTCTCAGAAAAAGTCCTGAAATGCAGCCCGGATACCACGATCCAGCACGCGGCCAAACTGATGGCGGACACACAGGTGAGCAGTATTGTCGTCTGTGACCAAAATGATTTTCCGCAAGGGATTCTGACAGACAAGGACCTGCGCAGTCGGGTCTTGGCTCCCGGAATATCCACAAAAAATCCCGTCTGGGCCGTCATGACCAGTCCGGTAATTACCCGCAAAAAACAAGATGGGTTCTCTCACATCTACCTGACCATGATCCGGCATAGACTTCACCATCTGGTGCTGACGCTAGACGGAAGCGCGCAAAGCCCGGTGGCGGGGATTATCTCCGATCATGACGTTTTCCTGTCCATGGGCAACAGTCCCGCGGTCTTGATCCATGGATTGATGAATTCCCTGGAGCTGGCAGATATGCGGGTCATCCGGGATCGGGCGGAGCAGATGCTTCGCTATTACCTCGACAATGAGATCTCGATGGATTTTGTCGCCTCAGTGATGACTGAGATCAATGATGTCATCATCAGCCAAGCCTTGGAGATTTCAAAAAAACACCTCAATCCCGATTATCCGGAGATGGAGAAAGTCCGGTTTTGCTTCCTTTCCATGGGAAGTGAAGGACGAGAGGAGCAACTGCTCCGAACGGATCTGGATAATGCTATCCTTTATCAGGATGTGCCCGAAAAACTTCAGGCAAAAGCGGCTGAATACTTTCAAAAACTAGGAGAGGGGATCGTGGAAGTGCTTTTGGCATGTGGGTTCGACGCATGCCCTGGTAAGATCATGGCCAGCAATCCCGAATGGGTTCAGCCGCTGAGCGTTTGGAAAAACTACTTTTCCGAGTGGATTCTTCACCCCAGTCCTGAAGCACTTTTGAAGGTGTCGATCTTTTTTGACTTTCGCGCCGTGGCCGGAAACAAAAAGCTATCGGAAGAGCTAACTGAGCATATCTATCAGGCCATTGCTGAAAAACAGATTTTTTTGAATTTCCTGGCTCAAAATGCTTTGAAAAATCCGCCTCCGCTCGGCTTTTTCAAAGACTTTGTGGTGGAAAAATCTGGAGAGAATCGCGATCAGTTTGACATAAAATCCAGAGCGATGCTTCCACTGACGGACTTGGCCCGACTGCTGGTCTTAAGTCACCGGATCGTAGGGATCAACAATACGTTCAAGCGGTTTGAAAAGCTTTCTGAGCTGGAGCCGGGCAATGCGGAGCTTTTCTCCCAAGCCGGAAAAGCCTACGAAATACTGATGCGGATGCGTGCGTTGGAGGGCCTGCAAAACCGGAACAACGGACGATTTATCCAGCCTAAGTCTCTGGGAAAAATCCAGCGCCAACTCCTGAAAAATGCCTTTTCTCCCATCTCTGAACTTCAGGAAATCGTCAATATCCGATTTCAGCTAGATTACTTCAGACGATGAGTTGGTGGAAGATTTGGAAGCCAAAGATCGAGCAGGCGGATTTCGTCCGGGAGTTTTTGGAGATCAACAATGAGTCGATTCCTGGCATCCGAGCCGTCGATCAGCTCAATTTCACCATCATTGACACCGAGACAACCGGTCTGAATCCCGGTAGTGATTCGATCTTGTCTTTTGGTGGAGTGAAAGTCTCCGAGGCGAAGATTCAAGTTCACACTTCCGTGGAATGGTATCCGCAGTCGAAGAATTCCGGAGGGAAGACAGCTCCTATTCATGGGTTGGTAGGGATTCCCGACGAGATTTCCATGGAGGAATTTCTGAAAAAACTTCTCCCGTTTCTAGGTAATTCCATCTTAGTGGGACATCATTTGGGCTTTGATCTTGCACTTTTGGAAAAACATCTCAAACCCTTTGGCATTGATCGACTTCCAAACCCAGTCTTGGACACGTTCAATCTGGCGATCCGCTTAGAGCTCGGCCCGCAGGCGGATCGTAACGGGATTAATACAGAATCTTACAGCTTGGATGCCCTTTGCTCTCGCTATGGAATAAAAACAGACGACCGACATACCGCCGCTGGCGACGCTTTTTTGACTGCTCAGCTGTTTTTGAAGTTGCTGAAAAAATGTGACCTAAAGGGCATTCGTAACTTTAAGGATTTGACAAGGAATTATTAGCGGTCCTCTGTACTGGAAGAAACGCTACTTCCAATCGATCTCGACTTTACCCGTGGCCTTCAACTGAATTTCCAATCCTGAGGCTGCCGGATAAAAGCCATCGGGGAAAATTTCCAAGTCAACGACGTGAAGGTCTGCATAGGGTGTCTGCAGCGCCAATCGCTCACGGATTCCGCCTAGGCTCTCCTCCATTACTTCCCCCATGGGGAACCGCAGTTTTTGGTTGAGTTGGCGGATGATCTTTCCCTTTTTGAGAGAGGCAGCCATTTTTGCTTTGTTGCTGTCGCTTTTCAGATCAAAGTTCACCTGGTCGAATATCAGTAGCTTTTCTTCAGGATCGAATACAGGTAACCCGACCAAAAACAGTCTGCCGTCGATCACATTTCCTCCGCTTTGCTCCGCATGGAAATCCATCCATATTCCCAACTTTTCACCGTAGGCTTGGGATTTGAAGTTTCCCGGCCGGAAAAAAGTGGTCTTATTGACTCGGACGGTTTGTCCACCAAAGTTTTCCGTCAGTAGCTGATCAATCTCTTGGTAGCTCAGCCGGAGGGGGATTAGGATTTCAAGGAGGTTGTGTGGGCTGTGGTTTTCAGTCAGTTTAGGGAGGGGGAAAGCTCGGCTGGGAGCCGCATCCACCGGGTGGGTATTGACCTTTCCTGCCAGGCCCAGATTGAGATTGTAGCTTTCGCCGGGTGTGAGGTTTTCTGAAAGCTTAACGGAATCTGGCTGGATCGAAAAGGCCATCTTTTTTCCCTCAAATTCCACATATACGGGCTGCCCGACTTGGTTCCAAGCCTGATCCACGACTGGTTTAAGTCTGACCAAATCGGTGGTTGACGTCAGGTTTTTTGTTGCGAATTTCTGGATTTCATTGCGGATCATCTCGCTCAGGTCGAGCTCCATACCAAGGACATTCAGGTTCATTTTTCCTCCCAAATCCATCACTTCAAATTCCGAAATTCCCAAGGCCCAATTGGAATTAATCCCGGGATTGAGTATCACAACCGGTTCAAAAGCTTGGTTGATCGGAATCTTGGATTGAAAAAGATTTCGGAGTCCACCCGGCTTGAGGCCAACTTCTCCTTTGACTTGGATAGGAATGGTGAGTTGCATGCGATCCTCGTCGAGCGCTTCGACTTGGATCATTCCATTTCTGGTAAAATCGAGGTCGCCGATAATGCCATTTCCCATCTCCAGTCCCTTTTCTGAAAACAAGGTGGGTGGTACGCGTTGGTTGACCATGTTTTCTAAAGTCTGAATCGGAATTTCGACCGGTACATTAACAGTCGAATAGGCAACTGGAATCTGAGGTAGTGGCAAACTTGCGGTAGGGTTCAAGCTTTTGCAGGCACTGGTACCACAAATAATAAGAAAACTCAAGAAAACAAATTGGCGGTAGTTGGGTATTTTCATAGCGGAAATTGGGGGTGGAACGGAACCAATTTTATCTTGCAACAATTGCCCCAAAAGTAAGCATTCACTACTATGAACTGGAAAAAACTGACCGAATCGGTCCAAATCAAAGAAATTAAGGAATTGAGTAATAGCAAGCCTGTACTCATCTTCAAGCACAGTACCCGTTGCTCGGTCAGTAGCATGACGCTGGACAGGCTGCTGCGCAATTGGAAAACCGAAGATGGAGAGAAGCTTGTGCCGTTTTTTTTAGATTTGATTGCCTACAGAAGTTTATCGGAGCAGGTCGAAATCGAATTTGGTGTTGCACACGAATCGCCTCAAGTAATAATCCTTCGAAATGGTAAGGCGGTATATGATAACAGTCACTTTGGGATCTCTTATCCGGAGATTATGGGACAGGTTTAGAGCAGTTTGGTTTCTAAAAGATTTTTAGACCATTTATCCCTGTTAATTTCCATTCTAATTTTATAGGGATTAGGGATTAAACCAAAGGCGTTTTCTATCGATCAAAGGTTCGAACTTTGCATCGCTATGAAAAAAATCTACCTTTTTGTCGTCCTGATTTGCGGCCTCCTTTTGGGAGGTTCTGCCTTTGGGCAACGTCCTGGAAACGGTGACCGTCCCGAACGAAAATTCACCGGGACAGTCACAGACGGGGTGTCTAAATTGCCAATGATCGGTGCCAATATCCTGATCAAAACAGTGAATGATTCCCTACTCCGGGGCACCGTGACCGGCCCAAATGGAGAATTTGAAATTGTCCGACCTGCTATTCCGCAGGTGAAGCTGGAGATTTCATTCTTGGGCTATAAGACCATCACAAAGATTCATAGCTTCAGAGATCCTGTGGAGCTGGGGGAGCTCTTATTGCTGGAAGATGCCAAAGTTCTGGGTGAGGTGGTCATCGAAGGGCAGATCCCGGTGGGCGAGCAAAGAGGTGACACGACTTCCTACAATGCAAGTGCCTTCAAGACTCAAACCAATGCTCAAGCAGAGGATCTCATCAGAAAGATGCCGGGGATAACCATGCAAGGCGGGCAGCTCCAGGCGCAAGGCGAAAACGTTCAGAAAATTCTGGTGGATGGCCGGGAGTTTTTTGGAAGTGACCCCAATATTGCGCTGAGAAATCTGCCGGCAGACGCTATCGACCGGGTTGAAGTATTGGATCAGCGCTCAGATCAAAGCCGGTTGACGGGTTTTGATGACGGCAACTATACCAAAACGATCAATATCATCCTGCGGGAGGACCGCAAAAATGGGTCGTTTGGCAGAGCCTATGGCGGCTACGGAACGGACGATCGGTATTCCGCAGGGGGTAGCGTCAACATGTTCAAAGAGGATCAGCGAATTTCTGTGCTTGGTCTTTTCAATAACATTAACCAGCAAAACTTTTCGAGCCAAGACCTCGCCGGTGTAACGGCTAACTCCTCCGGCGGAGGCCAACGGGGCGGGGGACGCAGCGGTGGCGGGGGTGGCCAATGGGGCGGTGGCAACAACGATTTCTACGTCGGCAACTCAGGGGGAATTGTGACCACCAACGCGCTGGGATTGAACTATTCCGACAAGTGGGGAAAGAAAGTCAACTTCTCCGGCAGCTATTTTTTCAACAATTCGACTAGTACATTACAGCAAACAACCAACCGAGAGACAGTCGTCAACGAAGACCTGAGACAATACTATCAAGAAAGTCTGATCAACACCGTGGATAATTACAACCACCGGGCGAATGCGAGAATTGAAGCGGATCTGAATGAGAAAAATTCCATCATTCTGACCCCAAACCTGTCCTTTCAGACCAATGAGACTTTTAGCGACCGAGATGCCTTGACTTCGGCAAGTACGGGAGATTCGCTGTCCGCTCTGAGATCCATCACCAATGCGGAAACAAAGGCCTACAACATCGCAAATAACCTGACCTATCGCTATAAGTTTGATAAAAGAGGGAGAACCTTCTCCACGGATATTTATACCGTATGGAGCAATCGCGATCAAAACTCTGACCTGCTTGCCGCGAGTCGTGATTTCAATCGGAACCTGATAGATACCACGCTGCAGGAGACAGATGCTTTGAATGACGGTTTGAACTATCGTATCAATGCTACCTTGACTGAGCCTTTGGGAGAAAAATCGATTGGTACCGTGGGCTACCAGATCAGCAACAATAAAACCATCGCTGACCAAAAAACCTACATCTTGGATGCTGAGCGAAGACCGGTTTTGGACACCGCACTTTCCAATGAGTTTGACAACAAATTCATCACCCAAAGACTGCGCACCGGATATGCATACAACTCTGGCGGCTTTAGCGCCAACCTGAACCTGGATTATCAATACGCGACTCTGGACAATGAGGCATTCTTTCCCACAGAGGGAGTTTTTAAGAAAACCTTCAACAATGTTCTCCCAAGTGCCAGCTTGAATTTTCGAAACCGTGAAACCGGCTTCAGTTGGAGATTCAGATACCGTACCGACACGGATGAGCCAAGCGTGACCGAGCTCCAGAATGTGGTAAACAATCAAAACCCACTGAACATGAGTGTGGGTAACCCCAACCTTGCTCAGAGCTTCAATCATAACATCTTTGCGAATATCAGCAAAGTGAACATGGAGAAATCACGGACGCTGTTCATGTTTTTGAACTATTCAGCGACCAACAATTACATTGGGAACAACACCTTTATCACCGCCAAAGACACGTTGATCAACGATGAAATTCTGCTGCGTTCAGGAGGTCAAATCTCCCAGCCGATCAACTTGGATGGTAACTGGAGATCAAGCTTTTTCCTATCCTATGGCGCACCGATCAAGAAAATCAAGACCCAATTCAATACCAACACCCGGATCAGCTACAATCGTACCCCAGGAATAATCAATGGAGACAATAACATCAACGACAACCTTGCGCTTGGTCAAGGCCTGACGTTAAGCTCCAACATCAGCAAGAATGTAGACTTCTCGATCCAGACTACAGGCACATACAATATTGTCAATTCCAGTTTACAGGAGGACTTGGACAACAACTATTACCAGCAGGAATCGAACATCAGACTCTACCTCTCTTCACAAAACGGGAAAGTATTTGTAGGAAACAACCTTGCACATACGCTATATAGTGGACTTTCTGAGGGCTTTGACCAAAACTTCTGGCTATGGAATATCGAAGGCGGCTATCGCTTCGCGAAAAACAACAAGGCAGAACTGAAAATGGTCATTTTTGACCTACTCAATCAGAACAACAGCATCAGCCGCACTGTCTCCGACGTATCAGTGACCGATGTTTTCACCAATGTCTTGACCCGGTATGGCATGCTCACCTTTACCTATATCCTAGGCAACTTCAAGCAACCAGAGGCACAGCCGGATCGCCCCTGGCAAGGCAGACCAGGAGGCGGAAGAACCTGGTAAAATCCAGTTTAAGAATTTTTCCCGATGGTTATCGGTGTAAGATTTGAGTGGCTTGTAAAAGCAGAAAACCGACTGAAATCATCCAGTCGGTTTTTTTTTATAGGTGCTGTTCCAAATTACATCTTAGGGAGCACCACGGTATCCACAGAGTGAATTACGCCGTTGGACTGCCATACATCTGCGATGGTCACTTTGGATTGGCCTCCGTTTTCGTCCGTGAGGTAGAGGTCTTTTCCTTTCATCCAGGCAGTCAGAGTTCCTCCCTGCACCGTGGTGAGAGTTGCCTTGCCGTCACCTTTCTTGATCGCAGCGGCGATTTCTTTGGAGCCCATCTTGCCCGACACCACATGATAGGTCAAAACAGAGGTCAACTGGCCTTTGTTTTCGGGCTTCAAAAGTGTCTCAACCGTTCCGGCTGGAAGTTTAGTAAAAGCGGCATTGTCGGGAGCGAAGACCGTGAACGGACCTTTCCCCTGTAAAGTTTCGACCAAACCAGCGGCTTTCACCGCGGCGACAAGCGTAGTGTGATCAGAGGAGTTGACCGCATTTTCCACGATGTTTTTAGAAGGATACATGGGAGCACCGCCCACTTCGACGGTTTTTTCCATTTGCCCGTAGGCAAGATTAGCTGAGAGAAATACGAAGGCTGCGAAAGCCGCTTTTAATAGATTGTTCATGGTTTTGGTTGTTTAGAAAATTCGATTTTGATATGACTGCACTTACGAGGAGATATTTTGTATTGGATTGAGTGAGCTTGAAAAAAAGTTTGAGCGTTTTAAAATTGAGCGGATGACTTCGCTGACGACTTTGCCCAAAAAAGCCCAAAATCCTTAGCTTTGCAGCTTGATCAAAATCAAGTCATGAGTCAGGAAAGAATCGAGGCGATCAAAACCGCCATTGCTGCTGCCGATGCAAATACTCCAGATGAACTGGAAGCTTACCGTATGGAGTATATCTCCAAAAAGAGCGTGGTCGGCGAGCTGTTCGCAGAGATGGGGAGGATCCCGAACGAGGAGAAAAAAGCATACGGTCAAGTCATCAACGGTGTCAAGCAATTGGCGGAAGGGAAGTTTCAGGAGCTGATTGAGAAGGTCAACTTGGCTAACAAGAAGTCCAAATCAGCTGACATCGACCTGACTTTGCCCCCTTCTAACTACCCTTTGGGAGGGATTCATCCGCTGACCGCCACCCGCCAGCGCATCATTGAGATATTTGAGCGGATCGGCTTCAACCTATCCGAAGGACCAGAGATCGAAGACGACTGGCATAACTTCACTGCGCTGAACTTTCCGGAAAACCATCCGGCACGGGAGATGCAGGATACTTTCTTTATTGAAAAAAATCCCGACATAGCGCTGAGAACCCACACTTCATCGGTGCAGGTGCGAGTGATGGAAAATCAAAAACCGCCGATTCGCACACTTTCACCGGGAAGGGTTTACAGAAACGAAGCGATTTCAGCTCGTGCGCACTGTATCTTTCATCAGGTAGAGGGCTTATATGTAGATGAGAACGTGGGTTTCGCGGACTTGAAAAATACACTTTACCACTTCGCCAAGGAGATGTTTGGCAAAGTGACCAAAGTGCGTTTTCGTCCTTCCTATTTCCCATTCACCGAGCCAAGTGCGGAAATAGACATCTCCTGCTTGATTTGCGGTGGTAAAGGTTGTAACGTCTGCAAAGGCAGCGGCTGGGTAGAGATCGGTGGTTCGGGGATGGTCGATCCAAACGTCTTGGAAAACTGTGGCATCGACTCCAAAAAATATACCGGCTTCGCCTTCGGAATGGGCATCGAGCGCATTGCGATGCTGAAATATCAGATTAAGGACCTGCGTTTGTTTACGGAAAATGACGTGAGGTTTTTGAGGCAGTTTAGGCCGATGTTATAGCACTGGGGCTGGCTTTAGGGTCAGCCTTTTCTATAAGGGAATAAGCTAATTTAGGGCTTCATTAAAGCTTGGAACTATTTAACTGAAGTCTTAGACCTTATGAAAGTAATGTACAAGCTTATAACCTTGAATTAATAACGCATCTGTTGGCTAAAACGAAGAGAAGTTTCTATAAGCTTTCGAAAAAGGCATCCTAGTTTTACAACATATTATGTGAAACTATTGGAGCATATGAGCGAAATAACCGAGTTACCAGGCCTTACCAAAATAGCGCTTAACAGTGAATAGAATTTGTCCAGCCATATCAGGAGATAATGTTTTGTCTTTGATGGTGTTTCCATCCATTTTTGAATTCAAGGTGGTGATTAAAACAAATTCCAGCCCAAGATCCCAATCGCCTCCTGAATTCGTGCTTAGACCGATTCTTGTAGGGATATAGGGAAGAAGGTTCGTTTCTTTGGATGTGACAATATCACCTTCGATCAATACTCCATCTTCCAGAATGCCGTTTTTTAGAACATCCTGCTCCCTATCGACAAACATAATCCCTAATCCCAAGCCTGCATAGAATTGAAATGTTGACATCAGCATTCCCATTTCATTTGGATTGGTCATGAATATTGGCATCGCATCAGCGAAATAACTCGTTCCTTTATATTTGAATGCCTGATCCTGGTCTCCCCATTTGATAAGCTTTTTTTGATAGGAAAGATCATAATCCCCGCTATCAATCATCTGAGCTCCGAGAGAACCTCTTAAGGCGATATTTTCATTTATTTGTTTGTTGATTGAGAAGCTGATTGCGGGCAAAACCTTAAACTTGAAATCTCGGTATTCTCCGGAATTGTCTCCGTAAATCATGGAAGGGCCAATACCAAAAGTCAGATGATTCCCCTGAGCCCACAGCGTTTGGCAGAGACAAAGGGTAAAAACAACAACGATAAAACTCCTAATCATATTATGTGGTAGTTGCAACGGAATTAAAATCCTAGTAATTCTTGAATTTGGGCGAAAGTAGCGACATAAATCTAAATTTCCATATGGAAAGCTCTATAACTATAAATCCTTAATTATCAACGAATGTTTTTAGCTTTTTGAACACGCAAATAGAATGCCGCGCTACAATTGCCCGTTAACAGAACCTGAACGGATTTGAGTTGCTCAATCGTTTTGGCTTTTAATGGGCGTCATTTCGATCAAACGAAAGTAGAAACGGGAATAAATCTTGAAAAGTTGCATACCGGTAAAGACTTAAAGCTTTTCTAAAGCTGCCAGAGGTTTGCTTGAAAAAACAGTCTTTAGAAAGATGTTTAGGATTTTAACCTTTTTGCTATATGCAGCACTTTTACCTATACGTAGAGCGGCTTGCGACCAATACGAGCCTCAGCTCCATGGCCTACCATTTGAGTTGGCGAGTCCTATGCTGGAGAAATCCATCTACCGGTCCATTGAGAAGAAACTGCCCGGGAAAATATGATCTCGATTATGCAAGTCGATTTTACAACCAAAAGATCTTTGATTTCCATCGGCAAGATGTACAGTTGGATCAACTAAAAAGAAATTGAACTAACATTCCAATATAGGTAGAAAACTACTACATTGCAAATCTCAACGTCTAATTATAAGAATTTCATTTCTTACGGGGGGCGATTCCTTGTTGCATGAGTCGTGGATTTCTACCCTATTGAAAAAGTGAAGATTTGCTGGTGTACTTTGAACCGCAGGACAACAGTTTTAGCTTTAAAGTTTATTTTTAGGATAATCACATCCCCCAAGCTTCCAATGATGAAATCCAGACTTTTCACCTTTCTCATCTTTTTCTACGCTCCCTGCACTTTCTCTTTTGCACAGCAAAGGCCCAAAGCTCCCAATGTGATCCTGATTATCACCGACGATCAAGGGTATGGAGACCTAGGTGTGCATGGCAATCCTCATGTCCAAACTCCGGCGATTGATGCTTTTGCGGCAGAAAGTGTGCGACTCACGGACTTTTATGTGTCGCCAGTTTGTGCGCCGACACGGGCGAGTTTGATGACCGGCCGCTACGCCTTGCGCACGGGTGTCCGCGACACATACAACGGAGGTGCGATGATGGCGGGTAGCGAACTTACTATCGCTGAGCTTTTGAAAGCTCATAACTATGTGACCGGGATCTTTGGGAAATGGCATTTGGGAGATAACTATCCCATGAGGCCGAGCGACCAGGGATTTGATGAGTCGCTGATTCATCTATCGGGGGGTATGGGACAGGTGGGCGATTTCACGACCTATTATCAGGGAGATCGGAGCTATTTTGATCCCGTGCTGTGGCACAATAATGAGCAAGAGAGCTACCAGGGATATTGTTCGGATATATTCGCCAGCGAGGCGATTCGATTCATTGAAAAAAACAAAGACAGGCCGTTTTTCACCTATCTCGCTTTCAATGCTCCTCATACGCCCTTGCAGGTGCCTGAGGAATACTATCAAAAATACAAGGACATCGACCCTTCAGCCGGCTTTGGGATGGACGAAAAACCGTTTTATCCCATGTCGGAAAAGGATAAAGAAGACGCCCGAAAAGTCTATGCGATGATGGAGAATATCGATGACAACTTAGAAAAGCTTTTCTCCAAACTCGCCGAACTCGGAATCAAAGACAATACCATCGTGATCTTCATGACCGACAATGGCCCGCAGCAGCAGCGGTATGTGATGGGGCTGAAAGGCCTAAAGGGCAACGTGTGGCAGGGAGGCGTGCGCGCACCATTTTTCATTCGCTATCCAGATGGTTTTGAGGGAAATCGAGACGTCGCTGGCCTGGCTGCTCATATGGATGTTCTGCCAACATTGGCAGAATTATGTGGATTTGCATTGCCCAGTGACAGAAAAATAGACGGCCATAGCATGCTACCCGCGATAAAAAAACTGGATGCGAAATCGGCGGATCGAAGCTATTTTTCCTATTGGACGAGGAAATACCCAGAGCTTTATGAGAACATTTCGATCCAAAGAGGCGGCTGGAAACTTGTGGGAAATACCAACTATAATTCAGGTGTGGATAGTTTCGAGCTTTACGACCTGAGTAACGATCCTTATGAGCAGCACAACTTGGCCAACGCTCAGACCGCCAAAGCGCGCGAATTGAAAACTGAGCTGGACGCGGTCTATTCAGAGTTGATCCAAGAGGAAAATCTGGTGCATCCCCCACTGATCCAAATCGGTAATGCCGCCGAAAATCCAGTTTTCCTTAACCGCAACGACGCCTCGGGTGAGCGGGGGATTTGGAATCAAGAGGATGTGTATGGCTATTGGAGAGTAGCCGTCGAGCCCGGCGTTTATGACATCCAGTTCAAGTTTGTCAAACCTGTGGCTCCAAATGGAAAAATGACGATGGAAATGGGGAATCAGGTTTTTGTAGTTCAGGATCAGGCTACAAGTCCGTTCGATATCTTAGAGATGAAAGAGGTGACGCTAAAGCAAAGCAAGGGCGATTTAATCCCTTTTTACATAGTGGAAGGCAAGCGATATTTTCCTTTTTGGGTACGGATGGAGAAAAAGTAAGTTACCTCAAACAGCTGAGTCTACTTAGAAAAATCCGCTCTCGACGGCAATACATTTGCGCTTTAGCAGCATTCTTTTAGTTTAAAGTTCTTTCGAAAATGACAAAAAGCTTATTTATCATCTTCTTCATTTTTAGCTTAACTCTTTCTATTCAGGAGAAATCCTTGAGTCTTGCTCCAGACTATTTTGCAAAAGAAAAAGCCAGAGTGGTGAGGCTGGCGGACGAATACAAAGCTTTGAAGCCGATCACCGTTACGGCAGAATCCAGCCCCCGGAGTGCTGGTGGCGTTCACTACTTTTATTCCGAAGGAGATTACTGGTGGCCAGATCCGGGGAATCCGGAAGGTCCCTATATCCAGCGAGATGGCCTGACCAATCCTGATAATTTCACTGCCCATCGTGAGGCGATGATTCGGTTTAGCCAGATTTCCGGTGCTTTGGCTTCGGCGTATTTGGTGACCAAAGAAGACGACTATGTCAAATCTTTGTCACCCCATCTTCGAGCCTGGTTTATCGACGCGGATACCAAGATGAACCCGAACCTACTCTATGGCCAAGCCATCAAAGGCAGAGTGACCGGGCGCGGCATTGGCATCATCGACACGATCCAACTCATGGAAGTGGCCAAGGCGATTGAAGCGGTGGAAGGCTCGGGTGTCATTCCCGCTTCTGAAATCAAGCAGATGAAAGACTGGTTTGCGGAGTATCTGACTTGGATGACGACGCATCCGTACGGAATCGCTGAGCGGGATCACGGCAACAATCACAGCGTATGTTGGGCGATGCAGGCGGCAGTTTTTGCGCAGCTTGTCAGAAACCAGGAGGTGCTGGACTACTGCAGGGAAATGTATAAAACCGTGCTTCTACCCGATCAAATGGCAACGGACGGAAGTTTTCCGCTAGAGCTCAAGCGTACCAAGCCTTATGGTTATTCGCTCTTCACCTTGGATGCCATGGCCACGCTTTGCCAAGTCTACGCCGGGGAATCTGAGAGTTTGTTTGCCTTTGAAACCCCTGATGGGAAATCACTGAAATCGGGTATTTCCTTTCTCTACCCATTCGTCGCCGAGAAGGAATCTTGGCCCTATCAAAAAGATGTAATGTACTGGGACAAATGGCCGGTGAGGCATTCTTTCCTGCTTTTTGGAGGCTTGGCCTATGGGCGGGAAAAGTACTTGGAGCTTTGGAATACGCTTGAAGCCAACTTTGATACGCCGGAAGTCATCCGTAATATGCCCGTGAGATTTCCGCTGCTTTGGATCGTACAAGAATGAAACCAATTAACAAGAATCAACATTGCTTTACATGACTTTTGAGAACAACCGCCTGATGAAATATCTGTTCATTTTGCCTCTGCTGGCTTTTAGTGCAGTGCTGGCGCAAGCGCAGACTTTTCCAGAAAATGCCGCGGAAATGAAAGCCTCCGGCCTCGTCCGCTATAGCGACTTTGGAGCCAAAGGCGACGGAAAAAAAGATGACATGGAGGCTATCACTGCTGCTCATGCTTTCGCAAATGAACACGGATTGAAAGTGAAAGCAGACCCTGCTCGCAATTATTACATTGGAGGAAAGGAGCGCACGGCGATCATCCAAACTGACACTGATTTTGGCACGGCTTGTTTCACGATAGATGACACCGACGTGGAAAATCGCAACGCTCCTGTTTTCCTGGTCAAATCGAATCAAGAGCCCCACAAGCTGGAAGGTATCACCTCGCTCAAAAGGAATCAGAAGAAAGTCGACATCAAATTGCCCCAACCTGCACTGATCACCGTCACCAATTCCAGTGTAAAACATTACATCCGTTTTGGGCCAAACCAAAACAGTGGAGCTGCTCAGACGGATATTTTTCTTGTGGACAAAGACGGGAATGTGGATGCCAATGCGCCGATCATTTGGGATTTTGACCAGATCACAGATGCCCGGGCGCTCCCCATAGACGAAAAGACGCTGACTATTACAGGGGGAGTTTTCACTACCATAGCCAACCGGGAGGATTCGAAGTACAACTATTACCAACGGAATCTTTCTATCCAGCGCTCGAATGTTGTCTTGGACGGATTAGAGCACCGCATCACCGGCGAAGGAGATCATGGAGCACCTTATAGTGGATTTGTCAACATCAGCAATTGCACCGATGTATTGGTGAAGAATACGATTCTCACCGGACACAAAACCTACCGAACCATCGGCAGCGCCGGAGATCCAGTCTCCATGGGTACTTACGATTTGTTAGTGAATCGGGCGCTGAATGTATCCTTTATCAACTGCAGCCAAACGAACGACATCGATGATCCTACCTATTGGGGGATTATGGGCTCAAACTATAGCAAAAACTTGCTCTTCGATAGCTGCACCTTTTCCCGATTTGATGCGCACATGGGCGTAGCCAACGCCACGATCCGCAATTCAACCCTCGGACACATGGGAATCAATGCCATAGGAAGCGGGACGTTTACGGTGGAAAATTCTGAGATCAGAGGAAGGAGCATTGTAAATCTTCGCTCCGACTACGGGAGCACTTGGGAGGGGAAACTGATCATTCGTGATTGCACGTTCGTGCCCTCGGGAGGCAAACCTGTGAGCGCGGCGCTGATCAATGGGTACAATTCTGGACAGCATGACTTCGGATACGCCTGCTACATGCCGGAAAAGATCACGATCGAAAACCTCCGTATCGATGACTCCAATCATCCAGCGGATTATCAAGGACCAGCGATCTTTGGGAATTTCAATTCGGAAAATCTGAGTGGTTCCTATCAGGAGCAATTCCCCTATCTCAAGACCAAACAAGTAACCCTCAAGAATGTGACTACTTCCAGTGGGAAAGAATTGAGGATGAGTGACAATGAGTTTATGTTTAGAAAGGTGAGGGTTGAAAAGTTTTAAAATGTTGGATGTGGTCCGTGTTGTCACAAACCATATCCGAAAAAGCGCATGAGTCAAAACCCCAAACTTATGAAAGCACTTTTTCTCAAACCCTTCGGCAATTTTCGGGACTGAAATATTATGGCCTGGGAGGACCCACCCCACGAAAGAAAGCGGAACGAATAGTGCGACCCGATTCCAGCATCTGAAAAAGCAGGGTAACGTGACGGCTGCACAAAAAAAGCGATCCTTAGACCGCTTTTGATGTTTCCAATTGAGTGATGATGTCCTCGTAATCGAGCTTATCCCAATTTTCGGTGATCAACGGATCAGCCATCACCCTGTCCATGACTGCCTCCTGGAGCTTGCCTTGAGCATAAGCTTCGGCATACTTCATCTCTGAGAACGTCACCATCGTGTAAAGTGGAATCCACTCGTTCGGATAGAGGGCGTGAAGTTTGGCTTCGATTTTCTTGCGCAGGATGAACTTAGGATCTCCGACAGAATCCCGCATCTCCTTGAAATTTTCCATCGCCAACTGGTAAATCGCGTCGGTGTCTGGCTTGCGTTTTTTCTGGTATTTTTCGAAAACCAAATCCCAGGCATTTGTGCCGAGCTTTTCGATCAGACCATTGAGAATGTAGCAATCTTCAAATCCGCAATTCATACCCTGCCCATAAAACGGAACCATGGCATGAGCCGCATCGCCTAGCAACAGGGAATTCCCCTGCACCCAAGGGTAGCATTCGATATTGATCAGTGCTGCAGTCGGATTTTTGAAAAACTCAGTTTTCAAATCCGGCATCAGCTTATAAGCGTCATCGAAATAGGATCGGAAGACTGTTTCCAGGTCTTTCTCGTCCAGGATTTTCTCAAAGCACACCTTCGTCCCTGCAAAAGGAAGGAACAAAGTACAGGTGAATGACTTGTCTGGATTGGGCAGCGCAATCAGCATAAACTTGCCGCGAGGCCAGATATGCAGCGCATTGGGATCCATGGCAAATTCGCCGTCTGAAGTTGCCGGGATAGTCAGTTCCTTGTATCCGTGGGGAATAAACTCCTGCTTATAATTAACCCGAACCTGCTTTTGCATCGACATTCTCAAGGCAGAATAGGCTCCATCAGCTCCGATGATGACATTTGGGTTGAATTGTTTTTCTCCTTCAGGAGTTTCAAACGTCACCTCGTTGTTTGTAAAATCGACGTCTAGGCACTTGTGCTCAAAGTGGACTTTTGCCCCCAAGCGTTCGCCTTCCTCGACAAGTAGTTGATTGAATTTCCCCCGGGAAATGGAGTAAATCGCCTGATTTTCTTTGCCATAGGGGATGAGGGTAGTGTTGCCATGCTCGTCGTGGATTCTCCTCCCATACATGGGAATCGCCAGGGGCAGGACTTTTTCTTTCAAACCCACTTGCTCCAAGCTTCTCCAGCCTCGATCACTCAAGGCCATGTTGATGGATCTGCCAGCTTCAGAATAGGGGGATTTGCGTGGGTCGGGGCGCTTGTCGTACACTGACACCTCCAAGCCTTGACGCTTCAGGTATATGGCCATCAGACTGCCGATCAGGCCGGCACCCAAGATGGTGATTTCGTTTTTTTTCATCGGATAGTTTTACCCACGCTTCTTTTAAGCGAATTTCTTCAGGGATTGTTCCAAAATCTTTGCAAATCGAAACACATCCAAGAAGCTGTTGTACAGCGGAGTAGGCGCCAGTCGGATTACGTTCGGGTTTCTCCAGTCGCCTACCACACCTTGATGATACCACTCATCGAAGACACTTTTGCCTCCTCGGTGAATCAGCAAAGATAACTGGCAACCTCTTTCAGCCGGGTTATTTGGGGTAATAATTTCCAAAACGCCTGATTCTCCGCTGATTTCACGGATTATAAATTCGAGGTAGGCGGTTAGTTTTTCGCTTTTTGCCCGGAGGTTTTCGATTCCGGATTCTTGGAAAATATCGAGAGAAGCCTGATGTGCCGCAAGGCCGAGGACGTCAGTATTGGATAATTGCCAGCCGTCTGCGCCAAACATGGGCACGAATCCTTTTTCCATCCGAAATCGCTCGCCCTCGTCGTGTCCCCACCAGCCCGCAAAGCGCGGCAGGTCGGACCGCTCGGCATAGCGCTCGTGGACGAAAATGCCCGAAATATTGCCCGGGCCGGAGTTGAGGTATTTGTAGCTGCACCAGGTGGCAAAGTCCACATCCCAGTCGTGGAGCTTGAGGAGGGCATTTCCCGCGGCATGTGCTAAATCAAAACCCGCCAAAGCGCCGACCGAATGAGCCGCTGCCGCGATGGCTTTTATGTCAAAAAGCTGACCGGAATAATACTGTAACCCAGCCATGTTGACCATTGCCAGCTTGTCTCCTTGCTTCCTGATTTCGGCCAAAATATCCTCCGTTCGAAGCGTGTGTTCACCGGCTCGGGGAGCCAACTCCACCAGCGTATCGGCGGGATCCAAGCCATGAAACTTGATCTGGGTTTCGAGCATGTATTGATCCGAAGGGAAAGCGCCAGCCTCCACGATGATCTTATAGCGCTCCTTGGTTGGGCGATAAAAGGAAACCATCAGCAAGTGTAAATTTACCGACAGGTTATTCATGGCCACGACCTCGTGCTCGTGCGCGCCGACGATCTCCGCCAAAGCTGGCTTAGACTTCTTTCGTACGTGATACCAAGCATCTTCACCGTGAAAATGCCCGTCCACTGCCAGATCCGCCCAATTGTTCAGCTCTTTTTCCAGATGGTCTTTCACCGATTTGGGCTGAAGACCCAGTGAATTGCCGCAGAAGTAGACGGCTTCTTTTCCATCTACTTTGGGAAAATGGAAGCGGGATCTGAAGGATGCCAAGGGATCTTGGGCGTCCATTTGGAGGGCGAAAGATTCGGAGAATTCGAAATTCATATTTTTATTTTGTCAACGGTCGACAGACCACAGTCCACCGCCCGTCATAAAGTACTTTAGCCTTGATTTCCAAGCTCTAATCTTGAAAGAACCGGCTGTCGACAGTCGTCCGTGGACTGTTGACTAGCCCCTATTTCTCCATGTAAGTCCCGCAGGATTTGCAGGTTCTCAATTCCTCATTGGACCAGAATCGCTCCATGATCGGAGGGAGCTGAGATACGATGTCGGTCAGCTCCACGTATTCGTCGTGAAGTTTTTCTCCGCAGTTTTCGCAGTGCCAGATGAAGCCGTCCAGCTCTCCCGCTTGGCGGTATCGCTCGATCACCAAGCCAACGGTATTGGCAGGACGGCGTGGAGAGTGGGGGACTTTCGCAGGAAGAAGAAAGATTTCTCCCTCCTTGATCTCGATGTCCTTGGGCTTTCCGTCCTCGATGATCTTCAGGACGATGTCGCCTTCCAACTGGTAGAAAAACTCCTCACTCTCGTCGTAGTGGTAATCCTTGCGGCTATTCGGCCCGCCGACGACCATAATGATGAAGTCGCCGTTGCCTTTGTACACTTGTTGGTTGCCAACGGGAGGCTTGAGCAGGTGGCGGTTTTCATCGATCCACTTTTTGAAATTGAAGGGCTTTGCTACAGACATGGCGTACTTAGGTTTGGTGAGGGATTTGCTCCAAAGATAGAAATTGCAAAGAAAAAACTCGGAGTAGCTGGTCCAGAGTTAGAGTTTCGCCGATCGAAGTCTTTTCACGCTTGTCGATTTGATCAGAGAAGTGATTGAATTGCCTCGGATCCTTTGGGGAGCTCTACAAGTTCGTAAATCAAAAATCGTAGCTCGTAAATTCATTTTGCCTTAATTTGTCCGAAAACCCCTCCCCTCCATGAAGTACCCGATAGCCGATATGCACTGCGACCTGATGTCATTTATGGCAAAAATCCCCGGTGCAGATCCTTTTGATCCAGCGCAGATTGCCTGTGCCTTTCCACTGATGAAGGCGGGAAATGTCAAGATGCAGGTCTTGGCGATCTACACGGAGGTCAAGCAGGATAGCATGGAGATGGCTAGAAAACAGGCGCTTATCTTCTCGGATTTGCTTCGCAAAGAGCAGGATACTGTCACGGGTTTTGATGCCGAGTATATCGAAAAGCGCGGTACGGAAGAGGCCATTGGAGTCATCTCCTCTGTAGAAAATGCCGCCGGATTCGGTCATGAACATGCCTCATGGGAGGAGATCTATTCCCAGTTTGACTTCATAGTCGAGACGGTCGGCCAACTCGCCTACATCAGCTTGACGCACCATACCGAAAACCGTTTTGGTGGAGGAAATTACACCGAAGGAATCGGGCTGAAAGATGACGGCAAAAAAATTCTGGACTACATGGCAGGCAAGCGGATTCCCATTGATCTTTCCCACACTTCTGATTTGCTGGCCGAGGGAATCCTGACCCACATCGACCAAAATCGTCTGGAGATTCCCGTGATTGCCAGCCACTCCAATTTTCGCACAATCTGGGATCACAAGCGGAATCTTAGCGATGAATTTGCTCAGGAGATCGTCCGCCGAGGCGGAATCATCGGCGTGAATTTTCTTCGAAATTTCCTCGATCCGGAGGTTCCCGAGCGACTCTATGAGCACTTGCGCTATGGTCAAACGCTCGGCGAAGATGCGATCTGTTTCGGGGCCGATTTTTTTTATACCAAGGACTTCCCCGACAAAAGCCGCCATCCTTTTTACTTTCCCCTGGCGGAAAATTCCGGCAAATACCCCGATATTCTGGGGCATTTGAACGCCAGTCTTTCTGAAGCCCAGCTTCGCAATATGGCCTTTGAAAACGTGTTTAACTTCTACCAAAAACTCTGGAGCTGATGTCGAGCCATCATTTTGTCAAAGAACAACAGGAACCGGCGGTTTTCATTTTGAACACTTCAGACTTGAGTTTTGATTCAGTTTCACCGCTTTTGGAGTGGGTGCCCACGGTGCTCGTCTGGCAGGGATGCCTCGACACCGTGCTGAGCTGGGGGATCAAGATCGACGTGATCTTGGCGACGGAGGCCTTTCAAAAGGAGAATATGCAACTGCTGGAAGAGCAATATCCGGTGAGGTTTCTGACCGCTAACGCAGACAATTTCCTTCACGAAGGCCTACAATACCTTCTGGCTTCCCAACACAAGGGATCGCATCTGGTTGGTTTTGACCATTCCCAGCTGGAGGCCTTGTCGAACGAAGCCGAACTCTTGGACTTGACAGTCATGGATAGTGGCTGGAAATATTATCCCGTCAAAAGCGGGGATTTCAAAAAGTGGTTTGGCGAGCGAACCATCCGTATTTTGGGAAAGAAAGGCATGCCGGTCGAAATCTCGAATGACAACGGAAAGCTCCTGTTGCCTCTGACTTACCTCACTCAACTAGAAGTGCCAGAGGGAATCACGGAGATCAAGGGAGCGGGGATTTTTTGGATTGGGGAAGAGGTAGTGTGATTGGAAAATTGATTTGAAAATTGAAAAATTCGCTGTTAATGGTGTCAAGCTGAGTGCCTGCCTTTCCGGTACGGAGGAATTCGAAGCCCTCGTGTTCTTTGGCTCTCGTAAATCATAAACCCCAAATCAAAAATAAAAGGAAGACTCTCGCCTTCCTTTTCTGCTTATTCATTAAGATCGCTTCCCCGAAATGAATCGGGGCAGGCAGTTCCTCGCGATGACGGTTACTCCCTAACCCAGCTTGCTTTTTCCGCTACTGAATCTCGCTTTCCTTCCGGCCAGTTGTCAGATGCAGGCTTGGCTACGTAGAAAAAGCCCATCAGCATATCTTCTCCTTCCAGCCCGAAGTCTTCTCTGGCTTCCGGCCAGAATGTCGGACCGCCGGTGCCCCAGTAGCAAGCCAGTCCGTGCGCGCAAGCTGTCAGGTACATGTTTTGGACAGCCATGGCTGTGGCAGCGATCTCTTCCATCACCGGAATACCCGAGCCTTCCGTGCGCTTCATCAGGATAGCGATGATATGGGAGGACTTCAGCGGCATTTCTTTAAACTTCTGGTAAGTGGCTTCGATGAAGTTGGTGCCGTTTTTCTCCGCTCTGTGCTTGTACAGTTCCGCCTGATAGTCGGCGAGTTTCTTAATTCCTTCTCCAGTGTAGACGATGAATCTCCAAGGTTGGGTCAGCTTGTGGGTGGGCGCCCAGTTGGCGTTTTCGAGGATCTCCTCGATGATGGAGTCGGCTACGGAATCGTTTTCCTTAAACTGCGCGGCAAAAAGGGAGCGGCGTCCGCGGATGATTTTGTTTACTTCTTCGATGCTGAAATCGGGTCTTTGCATATTTGGCGTTTATTAATTCAGGTAGTTAATCAAAAATTCTGTGGGTAAAGTTCTGGAAACTTTTGGAAACCCAGCTTCATTTTTTAGAATCCACTGGCCAAACCCATTCTTTTGGATCATTCAGGAATTTCTCGTCTTCATACAAATCGGGAATCAAAAGTTCGTTGTCCCCCTGCTGGTGCATCTTTTTAAACAATTTTGCCCAACCCTTTCGGGGAGGCTTCTGCTTGTTCTTTTTCATCTTTTCAGGCCAATTAAACTTTAAAACTCCCACAGATCTGTTGTCGAATCGTTGAAACCCAGCTTCAATTTTTAAAATGTCTTCAGAGTCATTTTCCAAAAAAATCGTGGATTTGTTCGATTCTGGAAATTAAATCGGCGGCGATTTTCCTGGTGGAGGGTTTCCGAATTTCAGCCAAGCTACCTTTGGAGAAAATGAAAAAGTGTCGAAAGGCCTACAAAATCACTGTCAAAGGTTGCGATAGTGAATTTGTTTTTATTGGCGAATGTCCAAAATTCCCTGTCAGTGAATCCCTCAAGTCCGACCTCTCTTACCTGCTTTGAATCAGGGAAGAAAGTATTGTTTTCCTTAACGATTCTACGGGAGATATTTCGATCCAAAAGCAGTTTCATTTAAGAGATTAAGCATATTTTACTTTTTGCTCTCGATCAGCGGCGAAGGCTAAACACGCCTTTATTTGGTCTGGGCTAAGTTCAGGGAAATCCTCTAAAATCTCTTCCATACTCATTCCGGACGCCAGCCAACCCAGCACATCGGCCACATTTATCCGAGTGCCTTTAATGCTAGGTCTTCCAAAGCGATTTTCAGGATCGATAGTGATAAACTGTGAATAGTCCATGAAGGAATTTACGGTTTATTGATGGAAATGATTCCTTCAAAACGAAAGGGAACCAATTTTTAATTTGCAGCGAGCGTTCTTTATTCCTTTTATAGGAGGAGTACTAACAATCTTAAATCTAGCGTCTTGATACTTACATCTAAAGTCTCTCCTTCTAGTAATTCCATCCCAGCTTCACGCCTCCATACCAGTTGCGGGTCGGCGCGGGCTGGTAGTAGCGTCCTCCAAAGGCGTTGAGGTCATTGCCGAGGGAATAGCTTTCATCCAGCAGGTTGTCCACGCCGGCGAAGAGCTCCAGATCCCATTGTCCCAGGTTTTTGACCCAGCCCAAGCGTAGGTTGACTAGATTATAGGTATCCTGATAGACCGTGTTGGCGTCGTTGAGCGGGATTTCGTCGGTAAACTGATGGGTCAAATTGGCGTAGATGCCCGGGCGCGTTCGGATGTCGAGGCGCGTCACCAGATTGTTTGGTGGCACTCCCGTCAGGTCATTTCCGGAGAAATCGTTGTCCTGCTTTTGGTAATCTTTGAAAGTGAAAAACTGTCCGGTGTAGGCCGTTCCAATCAACACATCCTTGAAAAATCCCCCTGCGTTTCTCAGCAAGGCATAATCCAGCGAAGCCTCGATCCCTTTTTGATCCGTGGAGCCTGCGTTTCGGAAGAGCACCACGCCATTTTCATTGGTGTAGGTAGTGATGGTCTGGTCGAGCTTCAGGTAATAGGCGATGAGTTCCAGGTTGAGCTTCTCTCTGCCCAACCGGTAGCCCAACTCGAAATTGGTGCCTTTTTCCGCTTCCAAATCCAGATTGACACTGCCCTCGTTAGTCCGGATCTCGTCGATGGTAGGAGGGGAAAAGCCCCCGCTGACTGAGCCATAGACCGAACTGAATGAGTTCAGTCGGTAGTTGAGCGCAGCTCTGGGGATAATCACCGGGTCAAAATCCCGACTCTGGATCCCTGTCGCCCCGCCCGTGGCATCGATCTGTCGGTCGATCTCGTAGCCGGAAAAGTTTTCGCTCAAGCCCAATGTGAAAAGTAGCGCTTCAGTGAGATTCCACTCGGCCTGTTGGAAGAGGAAGCCCTGATAGGCCCGCAGCTTGTCTGCAAAGCGAACGGTGTCCGCCACTCCGGCGCGGTTTCCAAAGTTTTGCGCGTCGGTGAGGCTGTTTTGATACTCGCCTCCGGCAACCAAGCGCAGGGATTTTCCGGCTAGCTTTCCATTGTAGCCGAATTTGGTTCTCAGGCCGTAGCCAAATCCCAGCTCCTTCTTGTAGTCGAGGATAAAGGGATTTTCAAAATCGTTCGTGTTCAGGTAAAGCGTCGTGTTGTTGCTGGTTTTTTCCGAAAAGCGGTACAAATGCCCCAAGGAAAGCAAGACCGCCTGCTGGGAGATGGAGCTGTTTTGCGCAGCAGAACCCGGTCTCGCCTGGGTCGGGTCGGCTGCAAGCTGGTCAGCATTTAGCGCGCCGGGAATCTGATAGTCGAGGTCCGACACGAGGAATTGCGTGCGGATTTCCTGTTTTTCCGAAATAGGAAAAAAGCTGCCCAGTTGAAAAACCTGCCGATCAACGGCCGAATGATCCCGGTAGCCGTCCGATTTTTGGGAGACAAAAGAAGCCTCAATTCCGCCCTCGCCGAGCTGCTGGGAGATGCCCAGGCGATACTTGGATAGGCCAAAATCTCCCGCCAAGAAGTCTGCGGATACGCGGTTTCCGGTGAGGCTTGGTTGGCTGAACAGTGAAATCGCTCCCCCATTTCCCGCCCCATAGATACTGCCCGATGGGCCTTTGACTACTTCCGAAGAGCGGACATTGGCCAAGTCGAGCAGATTTAAGGCGGTCGTGCCGTCCGGCGCCGTAAAGGGTACTTCATTCCAATAGACTTTTACATTCCGTACTCCAAACGGTGATCGCAGCGAGCTTCCCCGGATTGAGACCCTGTAACTTGCGGGGGCTCTTTCCTCGATTCGCACTCCAGCTTTCTGATTGAAAGCGTTGACTGGTGAGATTTCATTGAACCGGCTAAAATCCCGTTCGGTCACTTGGACGATGGCTGCGGATTGCTCCAAAAGGGGACGCTCCGAGTCAAAAGCAGTTACGGTTACCGAGCCGAGATTCATGACAGTGGGAATCAACAGTACTTCATGCTCCCCCGCTTCAAAATACCGTTCCAGCGTTTCGTAGCCCTCCAGAGCAAATGAGATTCGTAGGTTTTCTCCGGGGAAAGCAAGAATCCCGGAGGCATTGGTCTTTTGAAATGAACGGTTTTCCGATCTGGCGCGCACGTTCTCCAAGGGAAGCCCTGTGATCTGGTCGGTTATTTTGAGTTGGATCTGGGCCTGGATGTTAAGGCTAGTCAAAAAGAGCAAAAAGAGCAATAGGTTTTTCATACCTGAAAATTAAGCGGATTTGTGCAGACGAGCGTTCAAATCTTTTTCAATGGTTACTATTGACCTCTAGATTTAGAAACTACGGCTCATAAAATTAAACCCAGGATCGAGAAGTCTTTGGATTTGAGCTTTTAATGGGATAATTTCTAGGAAGTTTTAGCAGAGAAAATAGCTTCTAGCATTACTACTTCGGTCCCTTTGACCCCGAACCCTGCGATTCAAAAACCCATGAAAAAACCAGTACAGCTCCTTCTTGTTCTGCCTTTAATGGCCGTTTTTCATCTTTCCTGTGATGGCCAGATAATGGCTAATCGCGACAAAAGCGGTGACATTCCCTTTAAAAAGACAGTCTTGTTTTCTGAATTTGTGACAGAAGGAGTCGCGGTCGGAGACGTGAACAATGATGGGAAGATCGATGTGATGGCAGGACCGTTTTGGTTTGAAGCTCCTGATTGGAAACGGCACGAGATATACGAACCCAAACTTTACGTGGCGGAAAAGGAGTGGAGCAATTCGATGCTGAATTTTGCGCTGGATGTCAATCAGGATGGCTTTGTAGACTTTATTCGTTTTGACTTTCCGGGAAAAGGAGTCTATTGGCATGAGAATCCTCAGGGCAAAGACGAACACTGGAAAGTGCACCTGATCCATGAAACCGTCGGGAATGAGTCGCCGGGCTTCTACGATGTGGATGGCGATGGGCGGAAAGACATTCTCTGCGGAGATGTGGCCAATAAGCAGATGATCTGGCTCAAATCTCCGAGTTCGAAGGATGATTTGACCTGGACGAAATACACGATCAGCCAAACCGGAACTCCCGGTTCGGAGAATTTCTCCCATGGTTTGGGCTTTTCGGATATGAATGGAGACGACAAATCTGATGTCATCATCCGGGAAGGTTGGTGGGAAAATCCGGGCGACGTGACCAAGTCCGACTGGAGCTGGCACCCCGCCAATCTCGGAGAACCAGCCTCTCACATGTACTCTTTCGACTTCAACCAAGACGGAGAGTTCGATGTCTTTGCTGCATCGGCGCATGAGCGGGGGATTTGGTACTACGAAAATCAGGCGGATGGCAGCGACCAGAATTTCACCAAACATATCCTGACGGAAGAGATGTCAGAGACGCATGCGGTGGCTTTTGTCGATGTGAACGGAGATGGGAAAAAGGACTTCGTCACCGGCAAGCGCTACTACGCCCACATGCGCGAGGGAACGGGTGCTTTGGAACCTGCCTATCTCTACTGGTTTGAATTCGTGCCCGGAAAAGAACCTCAATGGCTGGCACATCAGATCGATGATGCCTCCGGAGTTGGCCTCAACATCGTCGCCGAGGACATCAATGGCGACGGCCTTTTGGATGTGGTGATTGGGAATAAGAAAGGGATTTTTGTGTTTGAGCAGGAAGATTGAAAAATCCATCAACAGCCCACGGTCAACAGTCGACCGATTCTGCCCGCGAATGCCTGTGGACTAGCAACCCCATAGACCAACATCCCCATCCTTTTTCTAATTATTTTTAATAACCACCGGCTACTTCTTGTAATTTTTTCTTTAAAATCCCGTCTAAATTCGGTAGGTTTTCGCCCAAATACCTACCCATGAAAAAATACGTCTGGCCATTTTTAGCCCTAGGATTATCCTACTGTCAGGAAAAAGCCGCTCCTCCATCCCCGGTTTTGCCGGTGCCACATGAGCGCCAAATCGCTTGGCAGGAGATGCAGTTCTACGGTTTTGTCCACTTCAACATGAATACCTTTTCCGACCGGGAGTGGGGATTTGGAGACGAGAAACCGGAGCAGTTTAATCCGACAGAACTGGATGCCAAGCAATGGGCTCGGGTAGCGAAGGAAGCTGGCATGAAAGGACTGATCATCACTGCCAAGCACCACGACGGCTTCGTACTTTGGCCATCGGCCTACACGGAGCATTCGGTCAAAAACAGCCCTTGGCGCGATGGAAAAGGAGATCTGATCCGCGAATTTGTCGATGCCTGCCGGGCAGAGGGACTAAAAGTCGGTATTTATTATTCCCCTTGGGATCGTAATCATGCTGACTATGGCAAACCCGAATATGTCACCTACATGAAAAACCAGCTCACTGAGTTGCTGACCAACTACGGTGAGATATACGAAGTGTGGTTTGACGGAGCCAATGGCGGCGACGGCTGGTATGGTGGCGCCAATGAGGAGCGAAAGGTGGAGAAGCGAACTTACTACGACTGGCCGACGATGCACGCCTTGGTGCGGGAGCTCCAGCCCAACGCGATGATGTTCAGCGATGCGGGCCCGGATGTACGCTGGGTCGGCAACGAGCACGGCTTCGCCTATGAGACCACCTGGTCCAATCTGATGCGAGACTCGGTTTACGCAGGGATGCCTGGATTTGAAAAATGGGCTCCAGGCCAGGAAAACGGCACCCACTGGATACCTGCAGAGTCGGACGTGAGTATCCGCCCAGGTTGGTACTACCACAAATACGAGGATCACAAAGTCCGGACTTTGCCGGAACTGATGGAGATCTACTACAAAAGCATCGGACAAAACAGCTCCTTGCTGATCAACTTCCCGGTAGATACGCGCGGTCTCATCCATGAAAATGACGAGGCAGCGATCCTGAAGATGGCTGCCAAGGTGAAGGAAGATTTCGCAGTCAATCTGGCAAAAGAAGGAAGGTTTGGAGCGAGCGTGGATCGCGGAAGCGGCTACGAAGCCACCAATCTTAGCGACGGAGATTTCAATACCTATTGGACGACTCCTGACGGCGAGATTCAGGCCTCAGTGGAGATTGACTTTGGGAAAGAAGTATCTTTCAACCGTCTCCTGGTCCAAGAATTCGTCAACTTGGGCCAGCGCGTCAAGTCTTTTTCTCTGGAAAAAGAAGTGAATGGAAGCTGGGAAAAAGTCGCCGAAGGCACCACCATCGGCTACAAGCGAGTCCTGAGGTTTGATGACACCCAAGCACAGAAAATCCGGGTAAACTTTCTTGATTCCAAGGATATCCCTGTGATCTCAGAGATTGGCGTATACTCGGCTCCGGCTTTGCTTTTTCCGCCGCGGGTAACTCGAACGGCTGAGGGGAAGGTCAGCATCGCCGCGGCCGAGTCGGATTTGGAGATCTACTACACGACGGACGGCTCTACGCCGGAAAAAGGGAAAAACGCTTATGCTGGGGACTTTGGTGTGCTTTCGGCCCAAACTGTCCAAGCTATTGCCGTGGACCCAGCCACCGGAAATGTCTCCGAGATTGCCCGGGTGGACTACGACTTGCCAAAGGCGAATTGGAAAGTAGCCAGCTCAGATGAACGAGCGGGACGTGCGATAGATGAAAATATCCATTCCTATTTCACCACCGAAAATAATGTGTTCCAAATGGACTTGGGTCAGACCGCTGAGCTCAGCGGGATCACCTACTTCCCGATGCAGGCGCGCTACCCGAGTGGCTTTATCTCCGACTATACCGTGGAGGTGAGCGAAAATGGCAGCTCCTGGAAAGAAGTCGCACGAGGGGAATTTTCCAACATCGCGGCGAGTCCAATCGAGCAGTTTGTCCGTTTTGACAAAGTGCAGGCTCGCTACCTGCGCCTGAAGTCCCTGAAAACCACCGACGGCAACAAGGCTACGGTTGGGGAATTTGGCGTGATTACCCGCTAATACAGAAAACATTTTGCGGATTCTAGGCAAATTGGCTACTTTCTCAGCTCGATTTGCTTATAACCCAAACAACCAACCTATGAATAGACGCATCGCCCTGCGGCATTTAGCTTTGATTTCGGGAGGACTTGTTTTGATTCCTTCCTGTGATTTCAGCAAAGAGGACATCCTCGCCGCTTACGACAAACTGAAGGTCTCCGCATCCCAAAAGGCGCTTTTGGGCTCAATTTCGGATACGATCATTCCCGCTGGGGAAATCAAAGGCGCCTTGGATCTTGAGGTGCCCGACTTTATCTTGGTCATGGTCAACGATTGTTTTACCGAGGAAAACCAGGAGAAATTTACCGTCGGTCTCGGAGCTTTTCAGGATTATGTAAAGAAATCTGCCGGAAAGAAATTTGAGGACTTGACCACCAAGGAAAAAGAACAAGTCATCCTGACAGGCACCAAGCTCGAGGGTGATGATACCGAGGAAGGAAATAAGAACACGTCAATTGCCTACTTCCTCAACTCTACCAAGCGATTCACCATCCAAGGCTACATGGCTTCGGAATACATCCAAACTGAGGTGATTCCCTATTCCCTGATTCCTGGCGAATACAACGGCGCCGTCTTGATCACGGATCTTCAAAAACCACGGATCAATGGCTAATCTGAACCTTAAGAGTAAGCAAGAACGAACTTATCAGGCTATAGTAATCGGTTCCGGAATCAGCGGGAGCTGGGCAGCGAAGGAACTGTGTGATTTGGGTGTAAAAACCCTCATGCTGGAGCGTGGCCGCAAAGTCGAGCACGGTAAGGACTACCCAACCACCAATATGCTTCCCTATGAGTTTGAGCATCGGGGTCAGGTCCCGCAGGAGATTCAAAAGGAAAATCCGGTGATCAGCCGCTGCTATGCCTTCCGAGAGGATGCGATGCACTTTTTTGTCAAAGACACCGAGCATCCTTACGTGCAGGAGAAGCCATTTGACTGGATTCGTGGCTATCAAGTTGGAGGAAAATCCCTGCTTTGGGCGAGACAGGTACAGCGTTGGTCAGATTTTGACTTCGAAGGCCCCGCGAGAGACGGCTTTGCGGTCGATTGGCCGATCCGATACAAAGACATCGAAAAGTGGTACAGCCATGTCGAGAAATTTGCCGGAGTTTCAGGTTTCAGAGATGGTATCGACACGCTTCCAGACGGAGAATTCCTTCCGGGCTATGAGTTGAATGTCGTTGAAAAATACTTTGCGGAGCAACTGAAGAAAAACTATGGCGGCGACCGACACATGATCTCCGCGCGGTGCGCGCACATTCACGGCAATGCTGAATACTATGCTGCGCAAGGGCGGACATTGTGCCAAAACCGTCAGCTTTGCCAACGTGGATGTCCTTTCGGGGGATATTTCAGCTCCAATTCCTCGACGATTCCTTGGGCTTTGAAAACCGGGAATCTCACCCTGAGACCAGATGCGGTGGTGCATTCCATTATTTATGACGAGGAAAAAGGGAAGGCTACCGGAGTTCGCATCGTGGATCGCCTGACCAAAGAGACGGAGGAGTTTTATGCGGATGTGATCTTCCTCAATGCGGCGGCGATCAACACCAATTTGGTTCTTTTGAATTCTACTTCCAGCCGCTTCCCAACCGGACTCGGCAATGACAGCGGAACGTTGGGTAAATACGTAGCTTTTCACAACTACCGCGCGGGAGTCTCTGCACAATACGAAGGAGCTTCAGAATACACCACTTCCGGCGGAAGACCAACCAGCGGCTATTTTCCAAGATTCAGAAATGTTTATAAGCAAGAAACAGACTTCCTTCGAGGATATGCCGCAGGCTTCTCTGCCAATCGAGGCGTAAGAACCAACTCGGATGGTATCGGAATGGAATTGAAAAACAACTTGCTTAATCCTGATCAATATGGTCTATGGAGTGTTGGTTCGCACATGATGGGCGAGACGATTCCCAAGGAGGAAAGTACCGTGAGTCTCGATTCCAGCCTGAAAGATGAGTGGGGAATTCCCCAGCTCAAGATCAGCGTGGACTATGACGACAACGACGAGAAGATGGTCAAGGACTACATCGAGCAGATGTCGGAGATGTTCACCAAGGCGGGCTTTATCAATATCCAAACACGTGACGATCATCGTGCTCCGGGACTCGATATCCACGAGATGGGCGGCGCTCGCATGGGCAAAGACCCTAAAACGTCCATGCTCAACGCCAATCACCAGCTTCACGCGGTACCGAATGTCTACGTCACAGACGGAGCTTCGATGACTTCTACTTCCACGCAAAACCCATCTTTGACTTACATGGCATTCGCGGCCAGAGCAGCACATCATGCAGTGGCGGAGAGTAAAAAATAAGAGGTGTTGGATTCTCGATGATTGACCATCGCGCGGCAAGACGCAATCTTTAGATTGAAGGAAAGGAAGGTGACAAAAAAGCAGAAAGGCTAGGCCAAATTTGGACTAGCCTTTCTTCATTCACGCATTTTCCATGGTCTTGCGGATCATCTCCAGATTGGATCGGATATCCACGATCCCGTCCCATTCTTTGCCGGGCTCTCCGTGTTCTATCCCCACATAGCCATGGAAACCGTGAGCCATTACGATCTTCATCATCCGCTCATAGTCCAACGGATGTTCTTTGCCATGGTCATCCCAGACCATGGTTTTTAAACTCACCCCTTTGGCATACGGCATCAGTTCATCCACACCTCGATAAGAGTCGTAGCTGGATATTTTATCACCTTCAGCATGCATCCGGAAGTTGCCGAAATCCGGCAAAGTACCGGCTCGTTTGTGAGCAGTTTCCTTGATCATCTTAGCCAGCCATTTTCCGTTGGAAGAATAGCCGCCATGATTCTCGATGATCACATCGATATCAAAATCATCCGCAAACTCACACAATTGACGCAGTCCGGAACTGCATACGTTGATCGCTTCCTGCTCCTTTACTGCATCGGTGCTATAAGGTACCGCTGTGTATGCGTTGACCCGGATGGCGTGACAGCCTAGGAATTTCGCTGCTTCGACCCACTTTTTGTGATTTTCCACCGTTTGTTTTCGACCCTCGGAGGTAGCTGCGCCGAGCATTCCTTCCGAATCACACATGATCAATACCGAGGTCACGCCTTCGCCATCCGCACGGGTTTTCATCTCCTTGAGATAAACCATGTCTTTGGCCTTGTCCATAAAGAACTGGTTGACATACTCTACTGCGTCAATCTCATGTTTTTTGGCTACCAAAGCAAAGTCCAAATGATCCATCGTTTTGGCGAAGAGCGGGCGCTGAAGCGACCATTCAGCCAATGAGATTTTGAAAGTTTCCTTTTTGCCGGAGGCAAATGAAATATTTGGAATGCCAAGACCAAGTGCAGCTGAAGCCAAGCCTGCCGTTTTGATAAAATTTCGTCTGTTTGTCATGGGTAAGAAAAGGTTAAGGGTTAAAAGTTATTTTAGAAAGGTTGCCTAGGTGGATTTTTCAACTTGCATATTTTTTCGTTGTCAGTTCGATCTCTGCCCACCGCTGCTGTTTTATATCTCCCAACCAAGTCTGTAGTCTCTTGTGAGGAATTTATTTGCGGCGGCGTCATTAGTAATGGTAAGCAGATTTGCGTCAAATTCCACCATTTTATTAGCCCGCAAGGCCACAGCTCCCAGATTGATCGTGTCGGTGATGCACTGGGCACGGATAAAGCTGCCGGGAGTCTGCTTGCCTTCCAGCATGTAGTCCACCCAGGAGTCGGTCATGCGCTCGACTTCCCGTGAGTTGATTCGCTCGGCATCGCGGCCAGCCATCAGTTTGCTCTCAGGCAGCAAGACCGGATTTTCTCCCCGGAATCCGCCCAGGATTTTTCCTTTGGTGCCCACGAGTATCAGACCTTCCTCCGGCGTGTCTTTTCCGTCCATTTCGAGCTCCTCTGGCGCAAAAGGCTTCATGCCTCCGTCGTACCAAAACAGGTCAAATGCAGGCAGCTTCTCCTGCTCGGGAAACTTCCACTTGATCATACAGCTTGCGGGAAAAGCCACGTCGTTTTTCACCCATTGATAGACTTGGTTGACTTCTTCTCGGGTAGTGGTGCCAAAGGCCTTGGCAGAAGTTGGACTTTTGGTGATCCCGAGCGTCTCAAACAACGGAAACAGGCTGTAATGTCCCATGTCAGCGACGGAACCGCCGCCAAACTCATACCAGCCCCGGAAGACGTTGTGTGTGTAGTTCTTGTGATAGGGCATGTCCGGTACAGGGCCGAGCCATAGTTTCCAGTTGAAGCCAATGGGGACGGGCATAGCTGGTTCCGGTCGTTTGGTCCATTGTTGCCAGACGGGGCGGTAGGACCAGTTGTGGATTTCCTTCAGCTCGCCGATTAGGCCTTCGTCCATCCAAGCCTTGATCTGCCGATATTCAGGACGATCCGACCAGGCCAAGAGATGGGTGATCGTTCCGCTGGACTTGGCTTTCTCGATGACCTTTCTTCCTTCCAGAAGCCGATTCGAGATAGGCTTGTGGGTCACGACATGCATCTTTTTGTCCATGGCAGCGAGTGCAATGGATGCATGGGTGTGGTCGGGAGTCATGATCTTGACCGCATCGATTCCTTTTTCTTTTGTCAACAGTTCGCGGAAATCCTCGTAGCTCGCGCAGCCTTTGTATTTGCCTGAGGGCTTATTTCTGGCGTAGTACTTTTCGACGTACTCCTGTCCTATGTCCCTGCCGCCGGGGATCCCCTGTTTGCCTTCCCACCAGGTCGGATCGCCCAACACTTCCCGGACGTTGTCACGGATGCCATTGGCCGACCAGTCGATGTAGTCCGAGGAGCTCTTGTTTACATCGCAGACGGCAACCACCCGGACCTTGGGGTTTTTCAGCATCTCTCCCATCTCTCGGAGGCCCTGCGTGCCGCAGCCGATGTTGGCGACGGTCAATTGGTCGGAGGGCGGGATGTGTCCCGTCCCGGCAATGACATGCGAGGGGACAATGGAGATGGATGCGGCGATGGTGGCTGCGGAACTTAAAAACTCTCTTCGGTTGAGATAAGGCACAGGCATGTGGGTGATAGGGTGAAGTTCTTTTACTTAAAGTTTTGAAAGATGTTTTTGTTGAGGATTGCTGACGTGGGATTGGTTTTCTTTCAGTTGTCTCCAAAACTCCTCTTTCATCGCCTCGGCATCGATCGATGCATAGATTTTGATTTTCCGTGGAGTGTTTTCAGGAGGAGTTTGCACCGTGGCTTGGGTAGACCATTCAGGGTAGAGATAGGCTTCTATCAAAGCCAAGTCCCACATTACCCGAATCTCGTCCTGTGGATTTTGGGTCCGCCAGCGATCGGCCAGGATTTTTTCGATCTCGACAGACTCATCCAGTGCAGCGTAGGTCTCCTCCCGGTCAAACTTGAGTGCAAAAGCAGTAGTCGTGGTCATGAGGGTGAAGTCCAAGCCCTCCAGATTGAGCAGATAATCGAAGGAATTGAGATCACAGCGGATATTGAATTCGTTTTTGTTCCAGGCTCCGGTGGCTGGATCATACCATGCTCCCAGGGAAAATAGCCGGATCTTCGGAAGGATGTCCGGAGCAAGAAGCAGTGCGGTGGCGATGTTTGACATCGCACCCAGCGTGATGATGTCGAGTTTTTCTCCTTCGGCAGTCGACCGGGCGGCTGCGATTATCGCCTGGGCAGCGGGAGAATCGCGGGGTTCCTGTTGTCCCCAGGCACGTCCGATCTGCCGGTCAGCACCCAGTGGATGGGGTATATCTACCCGGTTTAGAGCGTTCAGAATTTCTTCATTGAGCCGCTGGCTTTCTTCTACGGGCTTTAAGGTCTCCGTTTGGTAGGCATTCCACTTTTCGAAAGTATTGAGGTCAGCGTTGTTGAAGTGGGCGGAGCTGAGGCCAATGAGTTTGACTTTGTCGGATTTGACGAGGTGTGCGATGGCGTAGAGGTCGTCCATTTCGTTGCCTGTGTCCGCATCGAGCCAAACTCGCTGTTGCGCAATAATAGTTTGAGAAAATAAAAATAGCAGAAGGATAAGCTTGGTTTTTTTCATTTTGTAAAAATTTTGAATTGTTAAAATAAAGATTTTCTGCCCGACTATGGACAGGGTAGGTTTTTTTTTCAAAAAGCGTATCTTTTAATTTCCACTTAAAACGAAGACATGAGACCGGTTTTTTTACTAATGCTATTGGTTACCCTTTTTTCCTGCCAAAGAAAAGAGAAGCTTTCCGACAGGGTCATCTACCCCGAGCGCCCCAATATCGTCTGGATCGTCTGCGAAGACATGTCGCCCGAGCATCTGGAAAGCTACGGGGACACCGGGGGAAAAACGCCGAATCTCAACGCCTTGGCAAAGGAGTCACTCCAGTATAACAATGCCTTTTCGACCGCCGGGGTCTGTGCGCCAAGCCGCTCGGCTTTGATCACCGGGGCCTATCAGACTTCCATCGGCGGGATGCACATGCGCACTTTGGCACCATCCGCTGCGGCTAGTGATGCCTATCCACCGGGTTTCAAGGGTTACTCTACCGTATTGCCTGAGGGGATGCTGCCCTATCCTATCTACCTGCGCAAGGCGGGATACTATGTGACCAACAACGTGAAGGAGGATTACCAATTCAGAAGTCCTGTGGGGATGTGGGACGACAGCAGCAACAGTGCCCATTGGAGAAACCGACCGGATCCCAAGCAGCCCTTTTTCTCGATCTTCAACTTTACTACGACGCATGAGTCCCAAGTGTGGGCGCGGGAGGGAAAAGACAGTTTGCTGGTAGATCCAGATTCAGTGACCGTGCCACCTGTCTATCCGGATGATTCGATCACCCGGCGGACTTTGGCGCGATTTATCACCAATGTGATGCGGATGGACAAGCAGGTGGGAGAGGTGATCGCCCAGCTCAAAGCCGACGGGCTGTATGACAACACAATCATCTTCTTCTATTCGGACCATGGGGACGGGATGCCTTATTTCAAAAGAGAACTCTATGACCGAGGCCTGAGAGTGCCGCTGATGGTCAAGGCACCGTTCTTGGATGCGGGAACCGAGACAGAGGAACTGGTGAGCTTCGTGGATTTTGCGCCGACTTTACTCTCGCTGGCGGGAGTGCCAGTTCCCGAGACGATGCAGGGACAGGCTTTTCTTGGAAAGCAAAAAGCCGAACCTCGAAAATACATCTATGCAGCGCGTGATCGCATGGATTCGGAATACGACCGCGTCCGGGCGGTCTCCGATGGACGCTATAAATACCTCCGAAACTATATGCCCGAGAAGCCGAACTATCAAAACATCCGCTTTCGCCTTTCGAATCCTTTGATGCTTCACCTGTTGGATTTGCATGATAAGGGCCTTTTGGATCAAAATCAAGATCGCTGGTTTGCTACATCCAAGCCCTTGGAAGAACTCTACGATACGCAAACTGATCCCTGGGAATTTAAAAATCTGGCCGAAGACCCGGATTATGCTGAGCAGCTGGCCGAGATGCGCATCGTTCATGAAGAATGGATGCTGAAGTACGGAGATATGGCAGCCCTGAATGAGCTGGAAATGGTGAGAAATTGGTGGGGAGGGCAGGACTCAGCGCCTGTGACTCAGGTGCCGGAAGTCGATTTTCAGGGTGGAAAGGTAAGTTTGAGTTCGGCGACTTCCTCGTCGATTATTTCCTATCGAAAGTCCAAATCGGCCGGATGGAATATCTATTCCAAGCCTTTCGAAGCAGCACTTGGCGATTCGCTCTATGTGAATGCGCATCGGATTGGCTTTGAGCCAAGCGAAATCGCAACGGTGGTTAAATAAACCAACCACAGAGAGAAAATGTGTGCTTAGTGACTTTTAATAGTCCCAGATGTACAACAGAGGAATGACGTGAACTTGGGTAGAAAATGCCGTAGGCATGAATCATTTGCTAGCCAACCATTTTAATGGCTGGAATTCAAAGATGACAGGTTTTGAAAAATGCCGTAGGCATGGCCGATTTTCCAAGATTTCCTAAATAAGAAAATCGGTCATTAGGAGAAAGCAGGAGCGGTCGCTCCTAGCATGATCCGTCCGCTGTTGACCAAATAGACACTAGTCCATTTACCCCATCTTGAAGTCTTTAACTCACACCCTCTAACCATGAAAAAGCGAATCGGAATCCTTGCCTTTGCGATAGCCGCCATCTTCCATACACCTACCGTCCAAGCTCAGGACAACATGCTTTGTCAGGGTGCTTACTGGACAGAGGACGAAGCCAATATCCACATGAAGCAATGGGCTAAGGACTGGACGACGAAGGCCGATTGGGAAAAGCGTGCCGAGGTGATCCGCGAGGGACTCATCAAAGGCATGAAGCTGGACCAGATGCCGAAGCGGGACACTCCCTTCAATACCATCATCCACAGCACCCGAGAGATGGACGGCTACATTGTCGAAAACATCGCCATCGAGAGCTTTCCAGGATTCTACATCACCGGCAATCTCTATCGCCCGATCAGCAAAGAACCTTTTGCCAAAAGTCCCGGCATCCTCAGCGTTCACGGACATGGGACCGATCCCCGCTTTGGCGAAAGCGTCCAAACTCGCAGTGCTGCTTTTGCACGGATGGGAGCGGTGGTCTTCGCTTACGACATGATCGGCTATGGGGATTCCAAGCAGGTGGAACACAAGATCCCTGCGGCACTTTCGATCCAAACCTACAATTCCCAGCGCGTGATCGACTACCTGCAATCCCGACCTGACGTGGATCCCGAGCGCATAGCGGTGACCGGCGAATCCGGTGGAGGAACTCAGTCGATCATGATCACCGCTTTGGATCCCCGGATCAAGGTTTCAGTGCCAGTCGTGATGGTGTCCGCCTATTTCTTTGGGGGCTGTGTCTGCGAAAGCGGAATGCCGGTGCACAAGAGCGCCCATCACCAGACCAACAATGTAGAGATCGCTGCCTTGGCGGTGCCAAGACCAATGCTGCTGGTTTCAGACGGTGGTGACTGGACGAAAAATACTCCGAGAATCGAGATGCCCTACATCCAGAAAGTCTATGCCCAGTACGATGCCGAAAGCAAGGTAGATAATGTCCACCTTCCGGCTGAGCGCCATGACTATGGCCCCAGCAAGCGGGCCGTGGTTTATAATTTTCTGGCGCAGTACCTGGGCTTGAATGCGGGGAAGATCCTGGTCAAAAATCAGTTTGACGAAGGTTTTGTCACGCTTTTGCCCAGAGAGGAACTGATGGTTTTTAACGAACAGCATCCGATTCCGGCAAATGCCCTCCAAAGTGAAAAAGCCGTGATGGATTTTCTCCAGTTCAAACCCTAAATCCCAGTCCGATACTCCTCTATGAAATTCCTTTCCATCCTGCTGCTATTCACCGGATTGGGGATAGGCACTTCTGGCTTTGCCCAAAAAGCGAATGTGGTCACTTTTGGCCTGTGTACCGATGTCCACATTCCGACCATGCACGATTCGGAGTACCGCATGACGACTTTTATCGATGCGATGAAGAAGGAAAAACCTGACTTCATCATCGAGCTGGGGGATTTTAGCATTCCCAAACCCGAGTATCAAAAGGCCTATGATATCTGGAATTCTTTTCCCGGAGAAAAACACCACGTGATCGGCAATCACGAGATGGATGGGGGAACGACTCTGGAAAAGGCCTTGGCCTATCGAGAGATGGAGTCGAGCTATTATTCTTTTGACAAAAATGGGTTTCACTTTGTCGTGCTCGATGGCAATGACAAAGTGGATCCAAGCAAAAAGGGCTATCAACAACTGATCGGTTCGGAGCAACTTGCTTGGCTAAGGCAAGATCTGGAAAAGTCTCAGTTTCCGACCATCCTCTTTTCCCATCAAGGACTTTCTATTTATAAAACCCATCAGGAAACCTACGGCGTAGAAAACTTCGAGGAAGTTCAGGCTTTGCTCCAAGCTCATAACAGCCTTCATCCAGACCGTAAAGTCATCGCGTCCTTCAACGGTCACACCCATACGGACTATGCCGAAAACATCGGCGGTATCTGGTACATCTCCACGACTTCGATGGCATACCATTGGTTGGGGGAAGACTATGAGCATATCCGCTACAGTGCCGAAGTGGACAAAAACTACCGCTGGATCAAGTTTACGGCACCCTTCAAAGAACCCCTCTTTACGACCGTCACCATCTCGTCCAAAGGCACGATCAAGATTGCCGGCAAGAAGACCGAATGGGTAGGGCCATCGCCTTTTGAACTGGGCTTTCCCGAAAATCTGAAGCCCTACGTCCATCCCGAGATCAGCAAGAAAAAGCTGAGGTTTTAGCGATCGGATAGGTTTTGGTCGAGGTTTCCGAGCACATTCTTAGGGATCTGTTTTTATTGAAATACTTTTGTAGAGAATAAACAGACAGCCGGTGAAAAAATACTTGCCTCTCATCCTGCTTTGCTTTCTCTTTTCCATTGACCTTGCGCAGGCACAGGACTCTCAAAAGGAGACTTTTTGGGGGATGGCAGTGGGTATTCGCTCCCAAAATTTCCAGGACGAACTCGTCACCCAAACCAAGTACAGCGGAGGCCTGCTTTATTTCATGATCAACATGGAAAAGAACAAAGCCAACACTTGGCGGAAATTCAACTTTGAAGCAGCCGTTGGCAGCATGAAGAGTAAAGCCTTTGAGATCGGGCAGGTGCCTTCGCGTTACCTTCAGCCGAGTATTAGCTCCTATTGGAACGAGCTCAGCTACAGCTATCTTTTTCAGCTTAAGAGCGATGATAGAAGCGCGATCTATGTTGGCCCTGGCCTCTCCAACGTGATTTCCGTCCGCTATTCCCCCCGCTGGGACAACAGCCAGATCAATTACGAATTTACCGGAAACCTCCAGGCTGAGGGGCGCTATCTGCGGAACTTTGATCTTTGGGGAAAAGCGATGAAGGCGAGCTTTACCCTCAAACTCCCCTTGATCGGTTATATTTCACGACCAGGATATTCGGCGGTGCCGGAGTTTCTGGATCACGAAAAGAACTTCGTATCCTCTCTCTTTGACAATACGTCAGTGAGCTGGCTAGGCAATTTCCCCCGAATCCAGTTTGACAACTACGTCGAATTCCCCATCGCCAGCGGCAACAAGATGCAGGTGGTCTACAACTGGGAATACTATTCCTATCAAAACCCCGTGCCGGTGCACGCCGCCGCGCATACCATTGGTGTCAACTTCCTGATGAAAACCAAATGAGAAAGTTCGGAACCATACTTCTGTTGGTGATTGGGCTGGGCTTCACTGCCTGCGAAAATCTCTTTTACAGCTCAGAAAAAGAAAACAACAACGCCGACAATTTCGATGTCCTTTGGCAGGCGATGAAGGATCGCTATGCGCTTTTTGAGTACAAGAAGATCAACTGGGACAGCGTTCAGACGGTCTATCGCCCCTTGGCTCTTCAGGCACAAAGCGATCAGGAGCTATATGATGTGATGGCTGATATGCTCAATACGCTCAAGGATGGCCACACCAATCTCCGGACTCCTTTTGACATCAGTCGCTACCTGCCGTATCTCGAGGCGCCTGCCAATTACAATTTCGACGTGCTGGAGCGAAACTACTTAGGCGACTATCGCATCACCGGATACCTGCTCAATCAGGAGATTGATGGCGTGGGCTATCTTCACTACCGAAGTTTTGCCACGCCGATCCTGGAGGACGAACTGGACTTTGTGGTAGAGCGATTCAAGGGATTGCCCGGGGTCATCATAGATATCCGAAACAACGAAGGAGGCAATCCGGAAAACGGATTGAAGATTGCAGCCCGACTGATCAAGGAGCGCACCAAGATCTATTCGTTTAAGACCAAAAACGGCCCCGGACCGAATGACTTTTCCGAAGAAAAAGACATCTTCCTAGACCCCAATCAGCAAAATCCCCACTTTGAGGGACGAATAGTCGTCCTGACCAATCGCAAGGTCTATAGCGCGGGCAGCTATTTTTCCGCCTACATCAAGGGCATCCCCGGCGCGATCCTGATGGGTGACGACACAGGTGGAGGCTGCGGCGTCCCCGCTGGCTATGACCTTCCCAACGGCTGGTATTTCAATTACAGCTCGACGATCGGCTACACGGTTGATGGCCTGAACTTCGAAGGTGGTGTACCGGTGGACATCCGGGTAGAAACCACGGACGCAGACATTGCTGCAGGCCGGGATCCGATCTTGGAGAGGGCGATTCAGTATATCAAGACGGGGATTTAAGGCAAAATTTGTTTTTCGTTAGGCGAATAGTCCAATAGGCTGATTTTTGGGTTTTTCAGTTGGTATTTCTGCTTCTACCTAAACCCGTCAAAATGAACTTTCGGCTCCCTTCCACTTCCCGCCTTGGGCTTCCTGGATTTTCTCTTACGATAGCACTTTTGCTTATCCTTTCCTGCAAAGGAGAATTACCCGAGAAGAAAAATGCGGCCATTGAAACTCCTTTTCCAGACGAAAACTTCAATCAGGAAGTCCACGAGGCCTTTTTCGTAAGTGATCTTCCGGAGGAAAATGAGGTAAGGGATATCCTGGTCGAGCAGGAGAACCAGGTTTGGATTGCGACGGCTGGCGGGATATTTCGAAAGCCAGAATCTGACAAAGCCTGGATTCCGGTGATCGCTGGAACTGAAAGAGGGCCTTCCTTTGCCGTGGGGCAAGACAATGCGGGGACGATTTGGCTGGGCACTTGGGACGGGCTTTATCAAGTCAAAGCCAATCAGGCCACTCCAGTGAGCGGAATCGAAGGACCAATCTCTGAGATCACCTCCGCGGGTTCCGAGGTGTACGCTTTGGGCCCTTTTGGAATTTGGAGAAAACAAGATTCGGAATGGGTGAAGCAGTCCTATCCGATCGCAAAATCGGTTCGGGATGCGGTCACGGATGGCGAAGGCAATCTTTGGGTGGCGACCGATGCTGGGCTTTACCATTGCAGCGAGAATTCTGCAACACTCTACCAAAGTATCGATGAGCTGATCAGCTGCTATGCCAGAGCCGTCTCCTTCGGGCCGGGCGAAAAGCTTTGGGTGGGCGTGATGGGCGGAGTTTCGGTGCGAGATGGACAAAAATTGGGATACAACCTGACCGCAAAAGAGGGTGTTCCCTCAATCCATGTTCGCTCTGTTTCCCAATCTCCCGAGGGAGTGATGTGGGTAGGCACGGAAGTCGGCGTAGTGCGGTATTTTCCCGACGGCAGCCACTCCTTGCTTTTTAGCAGGCGCTGGCTTACCGATGATCACGTCAACCAAGTGGCTTTTGACAAAGAAGGAAATGCTTGGATCGCAACCCAAAACGGAGTAAGCCACATCCGAAAATTCTCCATTAGTTTGGCTGAAAAACAGAAGCATTTTTACTCAGAACTTATGGCCAAACACATGCGGGATCCTTGGATCTGTGGGATGCTGCGTTTGGAGGTGCCAGGTGATACTTCGACTTGGGTAAATTCCGACGACGACAACGACGGAGAATATACCGGTGGCTATCTGGCGATGGAAAGTTTCCGCTATGCGGTCACCAAAGATCCCGATGCCTTGGACAAAGCCCGAAAAGCCTTTGGGTTTTTGAAGCTACTCTATGAGGTCACGGGGACGGATGGACTTTTTGCGAGAACGATTGTGCCGACCGACTGGACTCAAGTCCACGATCCCAATCGAATCTATGCCGACCGGGAGTTGGCGGAGGCTTTGGTCAATGATCCGCGCTACAAGCCTGTTGAGCAGCGGTGGAGACTGTCTGCCGATAAAAAATGGCTTTGGAAAGGCGACACGAGCAGCGATGAGATGACGGGACATTTCATGGCCTACTTTTATTTCTATGAGTTTGCAGCCACGGAAGCCGACAAAGATGAAATCCGCGCCCACGTCTCAAAGCTCATGGATGCGCTGATCCGCAACAACTACAACCTGGTCGATGTCGATGGCAAGCATACCCGATGGGGCGTTTGGTCACCGGACAAGATCAACCGTGATCCGGACTGGGCTTCCGAGAAAGCAATCAATTCTTTTGAGATGCTCGCTTTTCTGAAGTTTGCCGCGGCGGCAACAGGCGACGAAAAGTACGAGTCGGAATACCGAAGATTGATTGAGGAAGAAGGTTATTTGGAAAATGCGGCTCAGCTCAACCACAAGAATCCAGCTTGGAAGATTTACTTTGACCTGACGATGGAGGGGTATCTTTTTCCGATCCTGTTGAAATACGAAAAGGATCCAGAAACGAGAAAAGTCTATCAGGAGCTCGCCGATGAATGGATTGGCGCCCAAACCGATGGGGAAAACCTGATCAACAGTCTGAGTTATTCGCTTGCCACGGGCAAAAAAGTCAATGTGTCCCAAACCCTTTCCTTTTTGCGTGAAACGCCCTTGGATCTGGTGGATTGGCCGATCAACCATATCAAACGAGAAGACGTCCAAATCGTGCATGCACCGATCTTGGAAGAAATTCAAATTTCCCAGTTGCCACCTCCGGCTATTCGCGCTACCGTGCGCTGGGATAAAAACCCTTGGGCGGCAATCCAAGGCGATCCGACACAGGTTCGAGAGCCGGTCTTCTGGCTTTGGCCGTACTGGATGGCGAGGTATCTGGAGCTAGTTGCGGAGTAGGATTTTGGAGAAAAGGGTAGAATAAGCATGCTACAATTCCTCTTTGAAAATCTGAGAAGCTTGCTAATCAGCGTCATAAACTCCAACCTTTGTGGATCGTATTCCATAAAAGTCGCGACTATTGTGGATCGTAATCCATAAAAGTTGCCACTATTGTGGATTTGGACTTTTTGTTTTGTTGAGAATCAGTTGTCAATCTTTCTGTTTATTGATTTTTTGCAGATCCTTGGGTCGGCAAGCAAGGGATTCCATCCTTCATATCCGGCCCGAAAGGTGGCTTTATTCGATAGTCTTGGATCTGCTTGGGTACATCGGTGTCCATCATCTGGTAAGTCGGAGTGTACCGCAATTCATCCCAATAGGTGGAGCGGGGATTCTCGAACCGCCGATCGCCGGTTGCCTTCATCCAGTCCAAAAGCTCTTGCCGTAAAGCTTTCTTGGTTTCTGCAAAGTTTGGTTGTGCGGCTAAATTGTTCAGCTGATAGGGATCGGCCACTACGTCGTAGAGCTCCTCCTCCGGTCGAGGACCGAAAGCCAGGGAAAAGTAATCTGGGCTTCCCGTTTGGGCTTTCCCCTCCATCTCCATGATCAGAAACTTGGTGATCGAGTGATCCACGTCGCCATATTGCCCGACAGACTGATGTACCGAGGGATCGCCGGCTGGATTTCGCTCCGGCATTGTGTTCCAGATATAGAGAAAGCGATCATTTCTGACTGCCCGCATCGGATAGCTTAGATCGCCTTTTCGTACGTTGGCGTGTCGCTCGCGCTCCAGAAAGACCTGGGCCCGATCCTGTTTTTCTCCCGCCAAAAGGTTCCAAAGCGACTGCCCACTCATGGCCTCTGGAGTCAAGTTTGCAGCTTCTAAAAAGCTTGGTGCAAAGTCCACAAAATTCACAAAGTCCTGCACGACACTTCCGGGATTTACTTTCTCCGGCCAGCGAATCGCCAGCGGCAACCTTGCGCCATAGTCGTATAAGGTGGCCTTTGCCCGGGGAAAAGGCATCCCGTTGTCACTCGTCATGACGATGATCGTGTTGTCCAGTTCGCCCATTTCCTCCAGCATGCGGATCAATTGCCCGCTTTCCCGGTCAAAGCGCTCCACTTCAAAATAGTAGTCGAGGATGTCATTTCTCACGCAGTCATTGTCTGGGAAAAAGCCCGGTACCGGCACGTCTTCCAGCTTCATTCCGGTTTGGATGCCGGTGTTGGGAACATATTCCCGGTGTGGATCTGTACTGCCAAACCAAAAGACAAAGGGCTTTCCCTTGGGTCTTTCTGCCAAAAACGCCTTGAAATCGGAATAGGTTTTTCCTGCAGGGTTATGCTCCAAGCCAGAGACTTTGAAGTCTCCCGGGCCCCAGCCTTTGCGGATGGAACCGGAGAAATAGCCGGCTTCGCTCAGCACGTTGACATAGGTTGGGTATTGCGCAGGCCATTCGGGCCAGAGGTTGCCGCCGCTCTCGATCTCATGTGGATAGCGGCCAATCAGAATCGATGCGCGTGAAGGCGAACAGGAGGGTGAGGAGGTAAAGGCATTGTGGAAAACTGCGCCCTCCCGCGCCAGCCGGTCAAATGTCGGCGTTCGCACCACCGGATCTCCATAGACTCCGGCATGCGGATAAGACCAGTCATCAGCGATCAGGAAGAGGATGTTTGGCGGTGTTTCTTGGGGAGTTTCGGAAGAGTTGCTGGAAAAAAGGCTAAGAAGAAGAAGCAGGAAGGGGGCGAGGATCATAGTGGGTTTTGGTCTATGTTGCTCAAAATAAGTGGAATCGGTCTCTTGTGCAAGAATGTCCTTATCCCGGTATGACCAGTGACTGCAGGTACTCGCTTCCGTTTCGGAAGATGTTCAGATCTATCCGTTCGCCGATGCCCGGCAAGCTCCCCTTTTCGGAAAACTGCCAGATCTCCCAGTCCTGAGTCTCCGGTTCCATGATCGGGTTGTAGTTGGCGACCCAGATCGGATATTGGTCAAAGCCATGCCCGTGAAGTACGTCCCAGAAAAAACGGTCGCCCGTGTAAATCATGGGCTTCACGCCATAGTGTTCCTCCACAATGCGCAGCCAGTTTTTCAGTCCTTCTCTCAGCTTTTCCCGAGGCTGAATGGTGCTGTGCTTTTCTATATCCAAGACCGGGATCAGGTCGCCATGTTTCAGTTTGGCAGTTTTGATGAAGTTTTGGGCCTGCTTGCTGCTGTTTTCGTTCGGGCGGTAGTAGTGGTAGGCTCCGCGTTTGACAGGCATATTGCCAAAACCGTCCCAGTTTTGGAGGTAGCGCCTGTCCACGCCATCGTCGCCCATTGTCGCGCGGATGAAGACAAACTCCATCCGACGGTTATCTAGCTGGAGTTGAAGTCCCGCGAAATTGATCTTGCCTTGATATTCCGACACGTCAAGCCCCAGACTGCCCTCGGGAAAATTTCGAAAGACGTGCTCCAGCTTGAGCTGCTCGGTCATTGGGGGCATGGGTCGGGTAAAATCACCCAGCTGTCGCTCGAGTTGATTCCTGAATCTGTATACCAAAACCACAGTTCCCAGCATCACCAAAAAAAGCAAAAGGACAATACCGATCCAGGGAGAAGAGGAGTTTTTTCGGGGCATAGCTGGAGTCAATTCCAGCCGCAAATTCGGGAAAGATAGGAGAACTTGAAAGCCTGCCTCAGCCTTAAAATGAAAGGTTTTTGAGGTGGATAGGGAAGCAATACCTTCGTTCTAAGGTCAGTTTTTTAGCTCACCTCAAAATTTGAATATTTTGAGGTCAGTGGTGCTTTGTGACCTCAGCGTTGAGGTCAGATTTTGGAACCGACATTAAAATCTCAAAAAATTAATGTCAGTCATTGGTTTTGGCCTTGATTTTAATGTCAGCAGTTGAAGCCCTGTTGAAAAGTAGGGATTGATTGAAAGCTTTATATCTCAAAGACCGCAGACTCCAAAGGACCAAAGTCCAAGTCAATTTCGGCACCCGCTTCCGTCACCCGAAGCATTGTCCTCTTTTTTCCAAACATCACTTCCTTGATCTCCCGATCGCCGATCGGAAGTTCCCATTTTTCTAGAAGTTCCGGTGAAAGTTTTAGCACCGTGTTGAGTCCATGATACTCTGAAAAGTTGCAAATAACGATTAGCTTTTGATTTTCATCCCAGCGGGCAAAGGCAAAAACCTTGTCTCCATACGCGGGATTTTGAATACGGTTGATATTGTGAAGTTCCAGGTAGTTGCCCGTTAAAGCGGGGCTTTTCAGGGTGAAATTCAGGACTTCGGAATAGTAGTTTCTCAAGGCTTTTTCATTCGCAGAGAGTAGCCCTCCGTCGAATTTCCCTCCATTCATCCACTTCTGATGCTGAGGCACGCCAATATAATCGAAGATTGAAGTGCGGTTGGGTTGCGCAAATCCCGCCATTTCAGCGGCGGGCTCGCCGACTTCCTGACCGAAATAGATCATCGTCGGGGAGGTCGAAACTGTCGCCGAAAGCACCATCGCCGGCATGGCCTTCCAAGGGTTGATCGCAAATTCTGGACTGGCGATCCGGACTTCATCATGATTTTCCAGGAAATGCAGCATGTGATGCTCGATGTCTTTTGAAAACTCTAACACCAGAAGCAACTGATCGGTGGATCCGTGACCCTGAATGATCTGCTTCAGTGTGTCGTATAACCCAACTTTGTCATATAGGTAATCCATCTTGCCTTTTTGGATGTAATCTTTGTAGAGACTGGGATTGTAAACTTCGGCCAGCAGAAAAGCATCTGGCTTGATCGTCTTAACGTGGGAATTCAGATAGGACCAAAACTCTACAGGGACCATCTCGGCCATGTCATAGCGGAAACCATCCACGCCTTTCCCTAACCAAAACTGAGTGATGTCCTTGAATTTTCTCCAGGAATCGGGGACGTCTTTTCCCTGCCAAAATTTAAAATGTGATTGACAATCCAAGAAGTCTGCCCCGGAAGGCAATTCGTCAAAATCCTTTTTCCCCTCCGGGCTGATACCATAGTTGATCTTCACCGTCTCGTACCAATCGTCGAAGTCCGGCTTCGCCAAGCGTGAACCGTTTCCAGTCCATTTGGCAGGAGATTCTTCGAAATTTATACCAGTAAAGGGGTGGGGCTCCCCACCCAGCGCACAGTATCCGTTTTTTGGGTCCGGTAGACAGAACGCCTCATCTATGATGTAGTAGAAGTTGTTGTCCTTTTTGTACTCGACAGAAATGTCATCGTCCGCACCGAAGTCCCGCACGCCGGGGGGGTTATTTCGACCCTCGTAGTAGCGGGAGACGTGGTTGGGCACGATGTCGATGATGACCTTCATCCCGAGTCGATGCGTCCGGTGGATCAGTGCCTCAAATTCTTCCAAGCGTTTGGTCACATCGAGCGCCAGATCCGGATTGACTTGATAGTAGTCCCGCACGGCATAGGGTGAGCCAGCGCGTCCTTTGATCACGTCGGGATGGTCTGAAGTCAGGCCGATCTCCGGAAAATCCCCAATCACGCCATGGTGTGGCACGCCAGTATACCAGATGTGGGTGATGCCCAGCTTTCGGATTTCCCTCAGTGCCAGATCCGTAAAATCGTTGAACTTACCGACACCGTTTTCTTCCTTGCTTCCCCAAGGTTTGTTGTTGGTGTTTTTGTTGCCAAAAAGTCGGGTAAAAACGTGGTAGATGACAATCTTCTGGGGCTTCATTGCTGATGGTTTTGGAAAAGCTGCCGCTTCGCTCAGGGATACGGCCAAACACTAATTCATCAGGTTATCGGGTCAATCGGTACAGCAAAATAGTATTTCTTTTGATCAAATCTGGGTATTGCTTCATGTTAATCGTTTCCCCGGGAGCATGAGCACCGCTTCCAGACGCGCCCAATCCGTCCAGGCAATCCATGAATTCCGCCACGAAGGAGATGTCTCCAGCGCCTCTACTGCCGGGATCGCCTGGCTTGACCTCACCCAGTCCCATGTCGAGACTGACTTGGTTGAGGATTTTTGCCAAAGCATAATTCCCCTCGCTAGGCTCCATCGACGGTAGCCCATCTCTGAAAGTGATCTCCGCATTGGTCTGATTCAGGTGCTTACCGACTATCTCCCGCATCTTGACACGGGCTGCTTCTTTTTGGGCTTCGCCCAAAAATCTCAAATCCCCCGTGACAATAGCTTCTCTGGCTACAATATTGGTCTTGCCAAGGGCTGTGCCGGTACCTGAGATTTCGTCCAAGCTCACATCTGAGCCGCCGATGAATTGGCCGGGATTGAAGGTCAAGTATTGCTCCCCAGCCAAGGTTTCCTGAAACTCGGTGAGTATCCGCGCTGCCTCGTAGATCGCTCCATAGCCCACCGACTCCCGAAAGACCCCGCTGGAGTGGCTTTGGTTTCCCGAAGTTTTCAAGGTCCAGCCGCTGGCTCCCCTTCTCGCCACCGTCACGGTGCCAAAGCCCTGGGCGGTTTCATACGCCAGCGCGATGTCATGTTGCTTGGCGCGCTCGATAAAATCCCGTCTGGAGATAGTCACATTCCCCGAACTTTCTTCATCGCCCGGGAAATACACGGTGATGGTTCTGTCCTTCAGCAATCCCAATTCTTCCATGGCTTTCAGACTCGCCAGGATGAGGACATCGCCTCCTTTCATGTCATTAGCGCCTTGGCCGGTGGCCGTGCTGTCGTTGAGATAAGTGAAGGGGGTAAAAGGCATGTCCTTCTCGAAAACCGTATCCAGGTGTCCGATCAGAAATAGCTTCTTGCCCTTGCTTCCTTTGCGCGTGGCAATAAAATGTCCCGCTCGGTTGACTTCAGCTGGCAGCTCCAGCCATTCCGTCTCGAAGCCTATCTTTTCAAACTCCCGCTCAAAGACTTTTCCGACTTCCCGCACGCCTTCTTTATTGAGCGAGCCGGAGTTGATATTGATGACCTCCTCGAGCAAAGCCAGAGTTTCTTGGTAGTTTTTGTCGATCAGTTCACTGAGTTGCCGCTCTTCTTTGGATAGTTTCTGCTGCGCAAAAAGCAAGGTAGGCGCCAGGCACAAGGCCAGGATTTGCAAGGTCTTTTTCATGCGAGGAAAATAGCCCAAAAAGCCGGCGCTGACAAGTCTTGATCCCTTGGCTCAGTCCTTCCCGGACAGGAAGTTCATCACTTTGCTTTGCCTACTTCGAAATTGAAGCTAAACTGAGCGTAAAGGGGAATCATCGGTGCCGTCTCCAAGCCCTGCGAAGCCAAACCGCCGATCTTGAGCACCAGATCATTTCTTCCAAAAGAATAGCCGCCTTGAAGCCCATAGGCGAAGTTGCCGCCCGTGGGAGAGGCTGCCCATCCGTCCTGAAGCTTAGCGTAGGTGTTTTGACGGAATTCCTCCGAGTGCCGAAACTGCGTCGCAATCGCCCAATCGAAGCCGAGCTCCCCGCCTACAAACCACTTGGGATGATAGTAGCCCACCATCACCCTAGACTCAAGGCCCAGATTCTGGAGGCGGACGAGTTGGCTCTCGTAGCGTCGGTAGATGCCTTGGACCGAAGCGATAACCTGAAAATTTCCTGCCTGTGCTACTCGGATCTGTCCACCGACTTTGGTCTTGAAGTCATCCAAAAGCTTTTCTCCTGAGGGGAAAGAAAACCCGGCAGTGAGCCAAAGCGGCGCTTGAGTAGATGGCCGATACGCGTATCCGAGGCCAAATCCTAAGGCGTAATCCCAAGCCGCCTCTGCGGAAAGGATATGCTTGTCTTCCGTCCTGATGTTAGCCCAGTTGAAGTCCTGGGATTGGACTGAGGAAAGGGAAAGTAGAAATGTCCCGAGGAAAATAAGTAGTGCTTTCATCGATGCTTAATTCAGTGAATTCAGGTAGTCCAAGACGACAGGATAGACCAGATCCCAGCGGAAATAGATCATCTCATGGCCCGTGTTGTCGATTTGGGCGATGGAGGATTTTGGGAAAAAAGCGGCTTCTTTTTCTGCGAAAGTCCTCCCGTAGGACTGGTTGTTTTCCCCGTAGAGAAACAGCGTCAGCTTGGAATAGTGCTCGAGATTTGTCGTGAAGTCAAAGCCCTCCTTTTCGGAGATATCGACAAAAGCGCTGAGGACGACCGCTCCGTTTCTCCAAAAAGGAGATGGACGTTCGATGCCTTCACTGTTGCCCGAGGCGTAGGAATAGGGCGTCTGGAGGGCAGACTTGTAGTCGAGGATCTCGTGTTCGTTTTCCTTTCCGGTGAGAAACTGTTCGTAGTACAAGACATCATTGGTTGACTCGGAGAAGGGATTGAGCTTGCGGCTGGCGGCACCGTATTCGTCCAGCAGCTGCTTGTTGAATCCCCCTGCTTCGGCAAAGATCGCCCCGTCGATGCGCTCGGGATGGGCGTTGATGTAGGCAGCGGCGAGCATGGCACCCCAAGAATGCCCGAAGAGGAAGACCTTTTGGGAGTCCGAACTGCGATAGTGCGCGATCACCGCTGTCAGATCGTCCAATACCAGTTGGATGGAATAGCTGTTTTTGGGATGTCGCTGTGATAGCCCGGATCCCCGCTGATCGTAGAAGATCACGAAATAACCATCCTCAGCCAAGGCTCGGACCTTCATCCCATTTCGGTAGTCGCCTCCTGGTCCACCGTGCAGAAATATCAGCATGGGGTCAGAGGGATTTCCGAAAGCCTCAGCGTGAAGTTGGGTGCCGTTGACGCTGATCTGTGGAAGACTGGGGTCGAGGTCGACGGTCTTTGGCACCAGATTGCCGGGAGTAGAGAGGTCCATCGGGTCTTCGCAGGCTGTCAGAAATATGTGGCAGACTGCGAGACCCAACAAGAGGGCATAGTTTTTCATTGCTTGTGCTGGGTTAGTTTTCCGTAAAAGTGAACCGTTTGAAAACCCAGATCGCCCCAGAATGAAAGGTGAAACGAAGATCCCCACGAAATTCGCCAAAAACAGATACTGATTATCCATGATCAGTGACCAGACTTTCAAAGAAGCCAAAAGCGGCGTGTTGCGCTACTTTTGCTTTGTGGATAGATTTCTTTTCCCGACCTTCTGAAGACAAAAAAAACACCCAAGATGACTTTCAAGATCCCGCTGGTTTTTGCGCTCACCCTCCTCTTTTACTCCTGTGCCGAGAAAGCTGCCGAAATCGACTACACCGACTGGTCTCACTATGGTGGCCCCGAGGATGGCTCCCGCTATTCGGCTTTGGATCAGATCAACTTGGAAAATGTCGCCCAGCTGGAAGTTGCCTGGACCTACAGCACTGGTGACGCCACCGAGCGGAGCCAGATCCAGTGCCAGCCCATTGTGGTTGACGGCCTGCTCTACGCTACCACACCCACGCTGAATGTCTTTGCACTGGAGGCAGCCACAGGAGCCGAGGTATGGAGGTTTGACCCCTTTCAGGTTTTGGGAGGGGAAAATTTCTGGGCCGGCACCAACCGTGGAGTAAGCTTCTGGGAAAGCGGCGAAGACAAGCGAATCCTCTTCACCGCCGGCAATTGGTTGATGGCGCTCGATGCGAAGACGGGGGAGCCGATCTTGGGTTTTGGAGAAAGAGGAAAAGTCGACCTGCGCAAAGATCTGGACACCGATTTGGCCGATTTTATGATTGTGTCCAATTCTCCTGGAGTAGTTTTTGAAGATATGATCATCATGGGAATGCGACTTTCTGAAGGACTTGATGCCGCTCCAGGCCATGTCAGAGCCTATAATGTCATCACCGGAAAGCGAGAATGGATCTTCCACACCATCCCGCAGGAGGGCGAAGCCGGGTTCGAAACCTGGGATCCAGAGCATATCCGGCAGATGGGTGGCGCAAACAATTGGGCGGGGATGACCTTGGACAAAAGCCGAGGGATTGTCTACGTGCCGACGGGTTCTGCTACCTATGATTTTTGGGGTGGATATCGACATGGCGATAACCTATATGCCAATTCCCTTCTGGCGCTGGACGCCAAGACGGGGGAGCGAATCTGGCACTTTCAGGCGGTCCATCACGACGTCTGGGACAGGGATTTTCCTGCAAACCCAAATTTGATCCGTATCCAAAAGGATGGCCAATGGATCGATGCCGTCGCCCAGATTTCCAAGCAGGGCATGACCTATGTTTTTGACCGGGTGACGGGCGAGCCGGTCTGGCCCATCGTGGAAACGGCAGTCACCCAATCCATCTTGCCGGGAGAAAAAACATCCGCGACCCAGCCCATTCCTACTTTGCCGGAGCCATTTATGAACATGCTTTTCGAAGAAAAAGACATCTTAAATCTCAAGCCGGAATGGGAGGCGGATATTCGAAGTCAGCTTTCAAATGCCATCCTAGGCGATGCTTGGGCACCTCCCCACCCTGAAAAACCCCTGGTGCTTTTCCCCGGGATGGATGGTGGCGGCGAGTGGGGCGGAGCGTCCTTTGATCCAGAGACCCAAACCCTGTACGTCAATGCCAACCAAATCCCTTGGCTGATCGAGATGACTCCGAATGCGAGTTTCGGCAATGTCGGCCAGTCGGTGTACACAAACTTTTGCGGGAATTGCCATGGGCTGGAGCGAAAAGGAAACCCGCCGTCCATTCCCAGTTTGCTTGCGCTAAAGGACAAATACACCCCCGATTCTCTGAATCTACTTTTGCAAAAAGGAAGGGGAGCGATGCCAACCTTTGGACATATATCGAAGGAGGAGCGCAGGATTTTGATCGACTATTTGCTGGGAAAAGCAGATACTGGAGACAAACAGGAACTGGGAGCCGAAAACGCAAAACTCTATCCGCAGTACTACATGAAGGGTTACAAAAGGCTCACCACCAAGGAAGGGATTTATGGCTCAAACCCGCCTTGGGGTCTGCTGACTGCAATCGATATGAATACCGGCAAGAAAAAATGGCAGGTGACTTTGGGAGAGATTGACTCCCTGAGTGCACAGGGTTTTGCCCCGACGGGCATTGAAAATTATGGCGGGCCGGTCGCTACGGCCGGAGGAGTGCTGTTCATCGCAGCCACCAAAGACGAAAAAATCCGCGCATTTGATAAGGAAACGGGCAAGATCCTCTGGGAAGCGAAACTCCCCGCAGCTGGCCACGCAACTCCGGCAGTGTTTGAGAAAGACGGAAAGCAATTCTTAGTCATCGCTTGCGGAGGCGGCAAGGGGACAAAAAGCGGGGATACTTATGTGGCTTTTGCCTTGCCGGATTGATTTTCCGAGCTGCTTTTTCTTAGCTTTCGGGTCATGAGGTTTTTTGTTTCTATCCTGATTCTGTTCACTTCCATGCTCCATTCCGATTCGCAAGAGCTAGCGTTACATGAAGCTTTCCGGGAGGAGTTTTCTGACAAAAAGCCCACTTTTTTTCATTATGGTTCGACGGGAAGAAAGGTGGGTTTCAAATGGAAATCCGGCCAACCTGCCCAAACAGAGCCCGAATCGAAGGTTCTTTCCTTGAAGATCAATCCCAAAGATGAGGCTGGCCCCGGCAAAGGCCCAGAATTTATCTCCAAAAAATTCACCCATTTCGGCACCTATTCCACCCGCCTCAAAGTGCCCGATCCGCGTGCAATCCAGCCTAATGTAGGCGCAGTGGTCGGCTACTTCACCTATCACAACGATGAGGAAAAAGGCTTGAGCGAGGTAGATTTTGAATGGCTGCTGGCCGATCCGGAAGTCATCTATGTCGGCACCTGGACAGGTGAATCCGGAAAGCTGAAACGAATCGGCCGGACGATCAACCTCGCCAAAGGGATCGTGTACTCGACTGAATTTCGCGATGACCACTTCATGCAAAGGGAGGACCTTACAGGCCTGCAAAACCTTCCCGAGAAGATCGAAGCAATCGAAGGTTTTGACGCTTCAGCTCAGTTTCACACCTATGGTTTTGATTGGCATTCGGATCGTATCCGCTGGTGGATGCTTCACCCGACCACGGCCGATACGGTCGTTCTGTGGGATTATCAGGGGGAAAGAGGAATCCCGCAGCATCCCTCCAAGTACCGGATCAACTTCTGGCACACCGACAATTGGTCGGTCGAGACCAATCCTCTTTCTCTGGAAAAGCCCAAAAAGCGCTTCGAGTTGGAGGTGGACTGGATGGAGTATCGGCCGTTTTAAATCATCGATATTCAAAATTCGGTGTTTATTATTTTAGGCTGATACGAGTATGATAATAGAGTATATGATTCGATTGGAGACGATAGTGATACGATCTCCGATTTTTTGAAATGGGCGGGACAAAGACAACTTCAAGCCAGTAAATCCATCACTAAAATCCCATCGCTCGTCCGACCGACGAAAACCCTACCTTTGCCCCATGTCCACTCCACAAAAAAGTCAGTCAGAGATCCTCGCCAAGCTAGGAATTGTACAATTGAACTCCATGCAGCTGGCTGCACTGCAGGCGATCACATCCTCCAACGAGATTATCCTACTTTCGCCAACCGGTACGGGCAAAACCCTGGCGTTCCTCCTGCCTTTGATTCAAGAACTCGACCCAGTCTGTGAGGAAATTCAGCTGGTGATCATCGTTCCTTCGCGGGAACTGGCGATCCAGATCGAGCAGGTGATGCGGGAGATGGGCACCGGTTTCAAGGTCAATACCGTCTATGGCGGGCGGGCGGGCTCGAAAGATCGGATAGAGATAAAGCATCGCCCGGCGGTATTGGTGGGGACTCCGGGCAGAGTTGCCGATCACCTGCGAAGGAATGCTTTTGACACGGAGTTCATCCGAACATTGGTGTTGGATGAGTTTGACAAGTCTCTGGAAATCGGCTTTGAAAGCGAGATGAAGGACATCTTGTACTTTCTCCCCAAAGTGAAAAAGATGCTGTTGACCTCAGCGACTCAAGGCGTAGAAATCCCCCGATTCGTTGGGCTGCAAGCTCCGGTCACCGTGGATTTTTTGGGAGACAAAATCGCCAAACTGACAATCAAAAAAGTCCTTTCGCCCACCAAAGACAAACTCGAAACACTCCTCGCGCTGATCGCACACCTCGGCGGAGAAAACGGCATCATTTTCTGCAATTTCAAAGACTCGATTCAGCGGGTGAGTAATTATCTGACAAATCACGAGATTTCGCACGGCATCTTTTCCGGTGGAATGGAGCAGACGGATCGCGAACGCGCTTTGATCAAGTTCCGAAACGGCACCCATCAACTCCTCCTGGCGACGGATCTTGCTGCCAGAGGGATCGATGTGCCTGAGATCAAGTTTATCATCCACTATCATCTGCCGCTCCGCAGCGAGGAATTCACGCATCGCAATGGCCGAACAGCTAGGATGAACAGCGCAGGCACAGCCTATGTGTTGCACTACGAAAAGGATCCTTTGCCGGACTTTATCGGAAATCCAGCCATCGAAAAACTGAGCAAGTCCCCGCTTCCGGCTCCTTCAGAATGGAGCACCCTGTTTGTGTCCGGCGGGCGAAAAGACAAAATCTCGAAAGGTGACGTGGCGGGACTTTTCTTTAAGCAAGGCAATCTCGGCAAGGACGACTTAGGCGTGATTGAGCTGAAGACGGATTGCGCATTTGTGGGGGTGAAAACTGCGACTTTGGAAAAGTTGCTTTCCAAGGTCAACAACATGAAGCTGAAGGAGAAGAAAGTCCGAGTGACGGTGATTTGATAAGTGGATCAGCTGGGCGGAGTCAAAGGGTCCTCGACTCCGCTTGGACTGATACAAATTCTATCTTTAAAATCTCTACTTTTGCACCCTCGTAAGTCACAGAGGATGAAGATGGAAATAGAATCAGGGGAATCAGTGAAGATCACCCCAAAAGAAATTGAGTTATGTATTTCCATCTTGGAAAAACTCAACTCAGACACCAACCAGATTTTCGACATCCCGAAGGAACAACGAATCTCATTAATAAAAGCTGCGGGGCAGTTTTCCCATCCCGGAAAAGAAGAGCTTGCGCAGCGAAAAAAGGGCGCAAAAAAGATTCATCGAAAAAAGATCGCTGCCAAAGATATCCAAGCCCGCAAGACAACTGGAATCCGAAGTGCCCGCGAGGCTTCCATCTTTATTGCGCCGGCCATGCTGCAATTAACGGGCGACGAGGCCGAAACCGCCATCCTTCTGGATACTCCTCGGGAGTGCTACGTCTGCAAGAATTCCTTTGACCGACTCCACCATTTCTACGACACGATGTGTCCTGACTGTGGGGACTTCAACTATGCCAAGCGCTTTCAAACCGCCGACCTCACCGGGCAAGTTGCCTTGGTGACTGGATCGCGATTGAAGATTGGCTACCACATCACGCTGATGATGCTGAGGGCGGGCGCGACGGTGATAGCGACCACCCGATTCCCAGTAGATTCGGCATTGCGCTTCGCAAAAGAGCCTGACTTCAAAGACTGGGCAGATCGCCTGAAAATCCACGGACTGGATCTCAGACACATTCCCAGCGTGGAGATTTTTTGCAATTTCATAGAGCAGCAATACGATCGATTGGATATTCTGATCAACAATGCCGCGCAAACTGTGCGAAGACCTTCGGGTTTTTACCAACATTTGATGGCAAATGAGATTCTGGAGCTGAAAGATCTTTCACCCGATTCTCAACAACTCCTGTCAGATCATCATGCTTGCCTACAAGAATTACGGACGCTAAGCCAAGGTTTTTCCGAAGGAGAATATAAAAACCTGCCAGTCTCCTGGCATGGCAAGCAACTGGGAATCGGCTTGAGTTCCTCTGCTCAACTCACTCAAATCCCATACAGCATGGACGATACGATCAGCTCGGAGGAAATTTTTCCTGTCGGAAAGCTGGATGCCGACTTGCAGCAAGTGGACCTGCGCAAGACCAACAGCTGGCGCTTGAAGCTCGGAGAAATCCACACCAACGAGATGCTGGAAGTGCAGCTGGTGAACTCCGTCGCCCCTTTTGTCCTCTGCAACCGGTTGGTGAATCTGATGAAAAAAGACAATACCGGTCGTAAGCACATCATCAATGTGTCGGCGATGGAGGGGAAATTTCACCAGTTTCACAAGGAATCCAGACACCCGCACACCAACATGGCCAAGGCGGCACTGAACATGATGACGCTAACTTCGGCTGCGGATTTGGTGAATTTCGGAATCTATACCAATGCTGTAGACACGGGCTGGGTGACAGACGAAGACCCTGCAGACCTCGCCAAAATCAAGCAGGAACTGCATGACTTCCAACCTCCTTTGGATATCGTGGATGGCGCTGCCCGGGTGATGGATCCTTTGTTTGACGGCATCAATACCGGAAAACACTGGAACGGGAAGTTTCTGAAGGATTATAGACCTACGAGCTGGTAAGAGACAGGCAAAAGCATTCATTTAGCGTTTGTTGTCCGGATTTTAATCATTTAAACAGACCCATAAATCATGTCTGCAACACTTGGCGTAGGTTCTACTTAGATTTCCGCGTGCCTTTTGACACTTTGCCGCTAGGAGATACAGAACCTATTTTAAATCTTGGGGTTAGTATAGGTATAAACCCAAATAGTTTTATGATTGATTTTAGTACAAATGAAAATCAGCGGATGATCGCTGAGATGATCCGCGATTTTGGAGCCAAAGAGATTACACCGTTCCGCAAGGAATGGGATGATAAAAATTATTTTCCCCTTCCCGTATTCAAGAAACTTGGCGAACTGGGACTCATGGGCGTTCTCATCCCGACCGAATATGGAGGTTCAGGCTTTGGATACGAGGAATATGTCACTGCGATAGTGGAGCTTTCGAAGCTGGATCCATCCGTAGGCCTATCCATGGCAGCCCACAATTCCCTTTGCTCAGGACATATCCTGCTTTTTGGCAATAACGAACAAAAGCAAAAGTACCTCCCCAAACTCGCTACCTGCGAGTGGCTGGGCGCATGGGGACTGACTGAGCCCAATACCGGTTCGGATGCCGGAAACATGCGGACGGTAGCCACCAAAGACGGGGACTACTACGTGATCAACGGTGCCAAAAATTTCATCACACACGGAGTCTCAGGAGATGTCGCCGTCGTGATTGCCAGAACGGGCGAGGTTGGGGACAGTCATGGGATGACGGCTTTTATCTTGGAAAAAGGCACGCCCGGATTCAAGGGAGGCAGAAAAGAAGACAAGCTCGGGATGCGGGCTTCCGAGACTGCAGAGATGATCTTTGAGGACTGCAGGGTACATGAAAGTCAAGTTTTGGGTAAGGTCGGTGAAGGGTTTATCCAGGCGATGAAGGTCTTGGACGGTGGACGAATTTCCATTGCGGCATTGTCACTCGGCATCGCCGAAGGGGCCTTTGAGGCATCTGTCAGCTATGCGAAGGAGCGCCAGCAGTTTGGCAAGCCTATCTCGAGCTTTCAGGGTATTTCCTTCAAACTTGCCGACATGGCTACCAGGATCGAAGCCTCCCGCCTCTTGATCTCCAAAGCATCAGCTCTCAAAAACAGCGGTAAAAGCGTGACTCTGGAGGGAGCACAGGCTAAATACTACGCGTCGGAAGTCGCTGTCTGGGCAGCAAATGAAGCGGTACAGATCTTTGGAGGCTATGGCTTCACCAAGGACTATCCGGTGGAAAAATACTACCGTGACGCCAAGCTCTGCACGATCGGTGAGGGCACCTCGGAGATTCAGAAGATCGTCATCGCCCGAGAGGTTTTGAAGTAGATGTATTCAGTGTGCAGTCGCAGTGATCAGTTTTCAGTAGTTGAAAACTGGGACTGATCACTGAATCACATTTCTCCCAAGATAGCCAATACAATCCTTGCGGAGTTGGCAGAGGCGGGGCCGACAAACTGGTTGAAATTAACCCGGGCGTGGTTGTTGGCGTTGTCGCTGCAAGATCGGATGATGACAAATGGAATCCCCAGCGTTCGACAGATGTGGGCAATAGCCGCACCCTCCATCTCAGTGGCCAGCGCGTCAAATTCCTCGTAGAGAAAAGCTGCCTTTTCATTGCTGCTGACGAAGACGTCACCCGTGCTGATCACTCCCGAAAATATCCTGGGCTGCCTTCCGGAGATAGGTTCCAATTCGGCAAGGTTGGCAGCGGCAGTACTTTTGGCGATCAACTCTGCATCAGCTTCCACGAAGAGATCTTCATGTGGACCTCCCCCGATCTTGCGAAAAGGCCAAACCGTGAATCCCGTGGAATCCACCTGTCCGAAGTCAAACTGCACCAATTTCTCACCGATCACAATATCTCCCGGCATGGCTTCCGGATGCAAGCCTCCCGCAACGCCAGTAAAAATCAACATTTCTGGCTCAAAGTTCTCGGCCAAGATCGCGGTGCTATAGGCAGCATTCACTTTGCCAACTCCGGCTTTGAGTAGGACAACCTTTTGGCCTTTGAGTTTTCCCTTGTAAAAAGTGATGCCGCCTTTTTCTACCTTCTTGACCGACTTCATGGAATCGATCAAGATGGCGATTTCCTGATCCATCGCTCCCATGATGGCGATGCGCTGGGAATGGCTTTCGAAGAAAAGAAAAGAGAGAAAAAGGAGTAAAAGAGTTTTTTTCATATCCACAAAAAGAAAAGCGAAAGTACGCTGATGATGGCTAAAATGGGGTTGAGTTCGGATTTTTTACCTGTGATCAGTTTCAAGATCGTCCAGCTGATAAAGCCGAAGGAAATCCCTACCGAGAGGCTATAGGTGAAGGGAATCAGGACAATGGTGAGAAAGGAAGGCAAGGCCTCCGAGGGATCATGCCAGTTGATCTTGGTCAGGGGCACGACCATAAACGAACCGACTAGCACCAAGGCAATCGAGCTCGCTACGGAAGGAATGACCGACAGCAATGGCGAGAAAAACATAAATGGCAAAAACAGCAGGCCTGCCGTGACGGCCGTGAGTCCCGTCCTTCCCCCTTCCTCGATCCCAACGGCGGACTCGATGTATGCGGTGCCCGAACTGCTCCCCACCAAGCCTGTAAAGAGTGTTGCCAAGGAATCGGTCAGGAGAGACTTGCGCATATTTTGCGGGGATCCATCTGGATCTTTCAGGCCCGAGGCCTCGGCCAAGCCCACAAAAGTGGAAATCCCATCAAACAGGATCGTGAAGGTAAAAACGAAGATCACCGGAATATGGATCAGGCGCAGAGAACCCAGGATATCGGCCTTTCCCACCAAGCTGAAGTCAGGCCAGGCAAAGAATCCGGTGTAATTCACCAAGGTGGGGACCCCGGCATTGAAAGCGGACGCATCGCCCCAAAAACGTCCGATCGGCCAAGCCAAAGCTGTCGTAAACAAGATGCCGAAGATGATCGCGCCGGGAACCTTGCGGATCAATAGTCCCCCCGTGAAGAGCAAACCTGCCAAAAACGTGAGCGTCACCGGGTCTTTGAAGGAAAACATGCCGACCAATGTGGCCGGGTTTTCCACGATGAAATGGGCATTTTGGAAGCCGATAAAGCAGATGAACAGGCCGATCCCCGCCGAAACAGCGTGTCGGATGGCAGGCGGAATGGCGCGGATGATCTTTTCCCGAGTCTGAAATACCGACAACAGCAGAAAGATCACGCCTGACCAGAACACGGCTCCCAGCGCTTCTTCGAAGCTCAAACCAAAACCCATCACGGCGGTGTAGGTGAAAAAGGCGTTGATCCCCATGCCTGGAGCGACGACGATGGGGTTTTTGGCATAAAGCCCCATCATCAAACTGCCAAAAGCCGACACCAAAACCGTAGCCGTGAGGACTGCCGAAAAGGGCATGCCTGCCTGTGAGAGGATGGCTGGATTGACGATGATGATGTAGAAGCAGGCGAGAAAGGTACTGATGCCTGCAAGGATTTCGGTTTTGAAGGAGGAGGGGGTGGGGGTCATGTGCAGCTAAAATCTCAATCTAGTTGATCCAATTTACAATTTGGATCCCCTTTATTCTGAAAAAATGCCTCTCATTGTTTGTGACTAAAGTTAGGCCATTCACAACCGCTGTTGATCCGATAAGTAAATCAAAATCATCTACAGCAAATCCTGTTTTTCTGAGTCTGGCTTTCTCAAACGAGTAAAAGTCAATAGCTGAGGAAATAGCAAGGACCTGAACACATTCCAGAAATTTAAGAAGAGCTGCTTGGTTCTTTTCAGGATACTGGCTGTTTTGGACACCAAATTTCAATTCCGCTAAAGAGATCTCAGAAATAAAGCGGTCTTCCAACCTTATTTGATCAAACCGCTCGATAAGGGAGAATTTTCCCTTCATGTAATAGATACAAATATTGGTATCCAGCAGATAGCTCAAAGCTCTTCTATTTCCCTGTTGACAGTTCTAGCTTGTCGGATGGATTTGATCAACTCCTCCGCGGTTTCCTCGCCCTTCCAAGCTCCAAAAGCACTCAAATTGTCAGATTCTTCTGCCAGGGCAGGTTTTTCAATTGCAGAGAGCCTATCCAAAATCCTATCCAGCTCCGCGATATCCACGTCGGCGGGGATTCTGATAATGATTTCGGTGTCAGTTCGTTCGATTCGCATATTCCAAGATAAGGTTTTTGACCAATAGCCCAGTAATGCAAGCCGTTGATTTTTAGTTCCTCAAAACCTCCCCACCGACAATCCCCCATCGACGGTGATCACCTGCCCGGTAGCGTAGGGCAAGTCCCCTCGAAGTATGGCGGCGACGAGCTTCCCAACATCTGCAGGCTTGCCCAGCCTCGGCTCCAGGGTTAGTCCCTTTTTTATCCGTTCCTCATAGATTTCTTTGACCTTTTCGGTCATGTCTGTCTCGATGATTCCCGGCTGAATCTCATACACGGGAATACCAAACTCGGCCAGGCGAACAGCCAAGACTTTGGACATCATCGAAAGCCCCGCCTTGGCCATGCAATAGGCTATCCGATTGGTCGAAGCCATGACTGCCGATATTGAGGTGATGCTGACGAGGGTGAGCGGCGTATCGGGATCCGATTGCCGAATCTCCGTCATCCATTGGGCGACTGCCTGGGTCAGAAAAAAAGTCCCCCGCAGGTTGATGTCCATCAAGTGGTCAAAATCCTCCTCGGCCACTTCCAGTGCATCGGCCCTGACGCGTGGCGCAACGCCCGCGTTGTTGACCAGAAAATTTAGCGTTCCAAATTTCTCCCGGACTCCTGACACGATGGATTCCCTGTCTGCCTTCTCCGCAATATTTCCGGGAAAATATTCCACGCGAACCCCGCTTTGGCGAAGCTCATCCAAAACTCCTAGGACATCGGACTCCTGTCTCATGCCGTTCAAAGCCAAGTCAATCCCTTCCTCTGCCAGCTTTTTGGCGATGCCGAGCCCGATTCCTCTCGTGCCTCCGGTGATCAGTGCTACTCTTTTCATTCTCCTTTGATAGCTTTCAACTGCTCATATTCCGGCATGGCTTTGTACAGCGGATCCAAGGGATAACAGCCCGAGATCATGCCGTTTCTCGGGGCGGTGGTGCAGTCGGAGAAGGTTCGGCAGATCTTAGCCCGCTTCAATCCATTCCCGGACACAATATCCGCCGGCATATCCGGGTAGCTGAGCACCATGCGCCCAAATCCAATCGAATCGGCTTTTCCGGCGTTCAGCACGTGTTGTCCGACATTTGGCAGCCACTCTTGAAGGTAGGAATAGGCGGATCCGATCACGTATAAGTTGGGAAAAGCGGCTTTGATCTCAGCCGTCGCCTGGATCTGCCGGGCGACTCCGTGCAGCGGATCCTCTGGCGGACGGTACCCATCCGAAGGCGGAAAAAGCGCTGGCCGCTGAATATGTGGATTATAATAGGGACTGCCAGCAGTGGTACAGAAAAGCTCGATTTCAAGCTTTTCCAGCTCCTGAAGGAACAGGAAGGACTCCTGCATATTGGCTTTTATACCATTTTCATCCCCACCAAAAGCATAGCGATAAGGCGCTTCCTGAGCTGCAATCCCTGTTTCTTCCGGACCTTTCTGGAATGGAACCCAATCGAAGATACTCATCCTGACGCCGACCTCGAGCCCTGGAGCTGCCGCACGAATGCCCGTCACGATGTCTCTCAGGAATCGGGTTCGATTCTCGAAACTTCCTCCATATTTCCCTTCTCGATCGTATGCACTAAGAAATTCATGCCCGAGATAACCGTGACAATGCTTGATATCGACAAAGTGATAGCCTGCTTTTTGCGCGAGCACAGCTGCTTTCACATAGTCAGCGATGATCCCATCGATCTCCTCGTCGGACATCAGCGGATAATCATCGGCCAAGCCAAATTTCTTGTTCAAAACCGGGTGTGGATAAAGAATCTTCGGCTCCATCTTCTTTTTGTCGTTCGGCTTGCAAAAACGTCCCGAATGCGTGAGCTGTAAGCCAATCAACAAGTCGCTGGTATCTCCAAACTGTTCCTCGTGGGTGTTTTGCAAAAGCTGGAAAAGCTCGACAAAATCCTGAAAGGTCTGCTCGTTCAGCATCAGCTGATTGGGATTGGCGCGACCTTCAGGTCTGACAGCCACCGCCTCGCAACCCCATAGGAGCTTTGCCCCGCTGAGTGCGAAGTTCTTCCAGCGCCTTTTGGTTAGATCGGATGGCCTTCCATCTTCTGTCCCGTCCCAGCCTTCCATCGGCAGGATGCACATCGCATTACCGATTTTCTGTCCGGATCTGAGTGTATGTGCTTTCGCAAAAGGAGATTCGCCGCCGGAAATCAATTCCGCATCGAAGCCCATTTCAATTTTTTCTTTTTCCAGATGCTGCGCAAAAAGCTCCGCAGTCTTTAGCTGCGCGATGCGCGGAAACGGGGGCTTGTATTTTCCGCTCATTTCGGGACACAGTTTAGATACGAATAATACGCCTCGCCTTTCAGCATCCGCTGCAGCAAAAGTGCCAGTTCACGCGCGTGATAGTCACCCCACATGCTGGACTCGCCGTGGGCGACTTTTCCCGGTTCTGGAGCATAATCCCAGGCATTGGGTTCGTGGTAGATCGAGTGCAGGATCAAGCCCTGATGATTTGCCTCAGTTGAGAGGTAAGGTTCTGAGAAGAGCGCGCCTGAAATCTGAAAAGCTGCTTTTTGATACTTCTCCGCTCGGTCAGGGTCGGAGCTTTTTAGCCAGTTGGCGATACGAATCAGCCCCTGCGCGGTGATGCAGGCCGCCGAACTGTCGATGGGCTCGAAAGCATTGAAGGGGTCAGAAGGACGATTGAGGTAGTCGCCCATCTGGTGAAGCGTAGGCGCTCCTGTATCCCAATATGGAATACCGTCCGTCGGTGTGTTGGCCAGATAGAACTCGGATGTGGCGATCGCTGCCTCTGAAAGTTCCTTCATCAGCTCTGCCTTGGAGATAACTTCAGAATAGTCCGACTCGGAGATTTGGTCTAAAATCTCCAGTGTCTCACCGATTCCGCAAATCGCCCAAGCCAGTCCTCTAGTCCAGGTGCTGAAGCCAGTATAACCCTGCTGGGAATTTGGGCAGCGATAGTTGCCATCGACCGTATTGAAGATAATCTCATGGGCAGTTCGCCCGGAAATGTCGTATCGGTCACGGCCTTTTCCGTAGAAAATCGAAAATCGAACAGTACTTAAGATATGCTGAATCGCCCGCTGAATCAGGGAAATTCGCTTGTCATTTTCGGCTTGCAGCAAGTGACCTAGCTGGTGGGAAACGACTAAAGCTCGACAGCTTCGAATCGTATCGACGAAGAGGGAATGAGGCCCATTGAAGGAATAAATGTATCCTCCCGATGGAATGTTCGTCCAGCGGGTCGCCTGCACCGCACCGGTGACTTTCAACGCAAGCTTATAAAACTCTCTTTCCCATTCAGAAGCGTCGGTCTTTCCCTCATTGCTGAGGCGAAGCAGATTGCCATAGGTGCTGACGTTGTTGAATCCATGGTCATGCACGCCGATATGAGTCAGGTGCGGAGCCATTTTGTCAACGGTATTTTTGCGGCCAATTTCAAGAAACTCGGTTTCGCCGGTCGCATCAAATTGAAGCAGCGCCGACCCAAATTGGAAGCCTTGCGTCCATTCTGTCCAGCCACGGGTGACGTATTTTCCTTTTTCGGTGAAAACCGGAGCGCCGTTTTTGGTGTCAAAAGAGTCTTCGATCAGCCTGATTTTTTGGCCGGAAAGCTCCCAAAATCGCTCAAGGGGAGATTTTAAATCAGAAATCCAATAGTTAGGATTAAGTTTCATGTGTTTATAATTTGATTTTTAAAGGCCACATGGAATCTTCGCATGGATTATATTCATCCCTCCTTTTGACCCTTGGGGTCATGCTTGATTTCATGGGTATTTTTTTGGGTAAAATGGTGAACGATCATAATGATGGCAGACACCGGAATCAAAATGCAATACATAGCCGCATCGGTCGGCAATCCGGCAAAACCAGCCGGAACCACTTCGAGCAGCGATAACACAAAATATGTGAGGCAAAATCCAGAAAGGATCAGCAAAGACTTGGGAGGATTTCTGAAAACAACCGCTCCCATCACCACTGGTGCAATCATGGAGGTACCGGCAAAACTCACGCGTGCTAACAAGACCAGCTCGTCGCTCATGTAGGTCGAAAACACCAACACCACGACCGAAAATACCAGAATCGCTAGTTGGGTGATCCGCATATTCCTTTTGTCAGGACCCGACAAGAGGGATCTCAACTCGGTGCCTAAGGCAAAGATCTGTGCGTTGGTCGTGGAAAGACAGGCTGCAAACAAACCTACAACCGCCAACGCGGCGACCGGACTTGCTTGGTCGAATAGCAATGCAGCTGATAGAAACTCAGCGGTGCTGACATCAGGATATTTTACTGCGCCATACAAGCCAATAAAAGCGGTTGGAAGGATCACCAAAATCGCAAAAATTCCAACTGCATACGCCATTTTGTGAACAGACTTGAGACTTTTCAAGACCACAAGTCTGGTGGTAAACTGAGGCTGAGAGACAGGAATCAGGACAATGGCAATGGCGGACGCAATGAGAAAAGGACTGGAAAAGAGTCCTTTCGGACCCGGTAGCGAAAGCAAAGCTGCGTTGCTTTCCTCGACTTTTGCCAAGCCTGCTTCCAAACCTCCAGCCATACTCAGACAGGTCAGACCTATGATCCAGATCACTGCCAACATGATCACGCCCTGAATGGCGTCACTATACATGATGGCCTTGAGTCCCCCGATTTCAGAGTACACAAGCATCAACACGACCAACACTGCCGACCAACCCCAATCCGGGATCAGGTCAGGAAATGCCGCATTGAGAAAGATGGAAATGCCCCTAATCTGTATTGCCACGTAAGGAATCAAGAAGAGGAAGGAACTGATAAAAACCAGGTATCCGGCCCACTTATTCTGAAAGCAGCTTTGCACAAAACCCGCAACTCCTTTGTAGCCGACTTGCGAAGCCTTTTTGCGCAGCGCATAGCCAAACCAAATCAGCATAAAGACCATCAAAGCATCGGAAACAGCCAAGAACAACCAAGCTCCTACCCCGTGAGTCCGAAAGAAGTCCGGCATGCCCATGAAGGTAAAGGCGCTAAACAAGGCTGCGGAAAAAGTCAGAAATCCAAGGATCGAACCAATGTTTGATCCACCAAGCATGAAGTCATCCGAGCTTCGGTTTTTGCTATATGACTTGTAAGAGGCGAAGCCTAAAGAGGCTAGAAACAGCGTAAAAAAGAATATCAGCCAGCCCGTCATGCTTTCTTATTTTCTTCATGAGGAAAAAATTGAGCCCCCAAATAGGTCATTGCAACCAACAGTGCAGCGAGCGCAAATCCGGTCCAAAAGATAAAAGGGATACCTCCAAGCCTAGGGTCGACTTTATTTTCTTTAAAGAGAAAGAGAAAAGAGCCGATTGAAGTAATCAAGACGGCTAAAACAATAATTTTCCAGATTTTGGATTTCATGAGAAAAGCGTGTGGTTAGATGGGCTGAAGTAAGTAGTCTCGAAGAATCTCTTATAGACCGGCTTAAAATAGCAATAAACTTCTGCTTTGCTAACCCGTCAAATCCTGAAAATCCAGAATCGGGATGGTATTTACGCAAACAATTTCGGAACGAGGATTGGTGAATTATTGAAAATTCAGATAAATGGTGATTCCTTTGCGCTTGACAGACGAGATGACGTCGCGAATTTCTGCCGGTGTCTTCTCGGCATAGTAAATATTATTCAGGCCGTGGGAGAACCTGATTTCGGGTGCAAACTTGAAATACTTGAAGTAAATCTCAAATCCCATTCCCGCTTCAATGCTAAAGTCTTGGCCTTTGGTGACGATAGGGTCGAGGTTAGCTTCATCCTGGCTTTTGGTGCGAAATTGATAGCTGCCTCCGCCGATAAAGTACATTCTTGTGTTGTTGAAGCGTTGTGACCTGTACTTGAAAAGGAGCGGAATCTCGACCATAGTGGCTTCGTTAACCAGCTCCTCGGTACGATAGCCTAAGGATGGAGTTCCATCGGGCAAGGCCACGTCATAAGTGTCATAGTAGTTGACATCAACGCGGTATTCGTAAAAAGCAATCTTGGGAGTTAGTAGGATGTTAACCTGATCGTGAAGTCTCAAAATCCCAGTAAAGCCAAGAGAAAGTCCAGGAGTGTATTTAGGATAAATTGAGTAAACCTGATTGTTTGCCGTATGAGTCGGATCAAACAATGCTTCGGAATATTTGATCTGATAGGTAGCCGTATGACCCGCCAGGAAAAATCCATAAGAGATCGTCTTATCGTCGGAACCTGAGGTACTCGTCAGACCAAAAAGGCCTTGAGAAAATCCGGAAACAGTAATTCCAAATAACGCCAGGAATAGAAATCCTACTTTTGTCCGACGTAGATGGAGCTGATTCCGAATGTGAGTGGTTTGCATACAGTGCTGTGAAATCCGACTTTTTTCAATACTGCCAGAAAATCCTCTCCATCCGGAAAGGCCTGAACTGACTCGGGGAGATAAGTATAAGCAGAATTGTCTTTGGATACAATTTTACCGATTTGAGGCAAGACGGTGCTGGAATAGAACCCGTAAGCTTGCTTCATCGGGAAACCTTTCGGCTTGCTGAATTCCAAGATAACGGTCTTTCCCCCCGGCTTCAGCACGCGATACATATCTGCGAGACCTTTTTCCAGATTCTCATAGTTTCTGACTCCAAAGGAAACGATCACAGCATCGAATTTATTATCTTCAAAAAGCAATCCTTCGGAATCGCCCAGCTGCATTTCGATCTTGTCCTGCAGACCGCGCTTGAGCATCTTCTTCTTCCCTTCGGAGAGCATTCCCTCGGAAATATCCACTCCGATGATTTTGTCTGGATTGAGTGCCAAAGCTTCGATGGCGAAGTCTCCAGTCCCGGTGGCAATATCCAAAATCAGCTTTGGATGATCCTTTTGGAGCATCTTGATGGCATTCTTTCTCCAAATGATATCAATGCCCATGCTCAACACGTGGTTGAGCAAATCATACTTGCCGCTGATGTTGTTAAACATCTCGGCTACTTGTTCTTTTTTGGAGTCTTTCTTGTCTTTGTAGGGTACTACGGCCATCACGGTTCTTCTTTGGTGCGCAATATTACTACAGAAACCCGAGGAATCGAAAATTGTTGCGGTTTAAGGCTTCCGAGGGCTTCCAAAATAAAAGCGTATTTTTGCAGCCAATCGAAAAGTTATGATCCGAAAAGCACAATTTGTCGTCAGCAACACCGACCCTACCAAATGCCCCAAACCAGATCGGGCAGAGATCGCCTTCATCGGTAGATCCAACGTGGGCAAAAGCTCCCTGATCAACATGCTGACTGGTGTCAAAGAACTCGCAAAGACCTCCCAAAAACCCGGTAAAACCCAATTGGTCAATCACTTCATGATCGACGACCGCTGGTACCTGGTCGATTTGCCAGGCTATGGATTTGCCAAAGTCAGCAAGGATCGTAAGGAAAAGTGGGAACAAATGATCAGCGAATACCTGACTTCGAGAGAGAATCTCTGCGGCGTATTTGTATTGATCGACAGTAGACTCGAGCCACAGACGATTGATCTGGAATTTCTGAACTGGTGCGGAGAGGAAGATGTGCCCTTTGTGGTTGCATTTACCAAGGCAGACAAGCAGTCTAAGTCTCAGACGGACAAAAACGTACGAGCTTTCCTCAACAAGCTGGAAGACATCTTTGGAGATATTCCGGACTATTTTGTCACCTCAGCCGAAAAGCACGCTGGAAAAGACCAAGTACTCTCCTTCATCAGCGAACTCGTCTCGGAGTACGAGGCAGAGCGGACAAATTGATCGATAGTTCTATATTTGCAGCCTGAAAAACAATTTAGACATGAATTTCAAAGACATCGCCTCAGTAGCCGGTAAGCCGGGACTGTATACTGTAATCAAGCCAACTCGTTCAGGAGTCATTTTGGAGTCATTGGATGAGAAAAAATCCAGATTGGTTGCCGGAATGTCCATGCGAGTATCCATCCTCAGTGACATTTCGATCTATACCCTGACAGAAGAAGGCGCTGAGCCTCTGGAGTCAGTCATGAAAAAGATCGAAGCCGAATATGCTGGTGATACCGGTATCGAGCCGAGTTCATCCGATGCCGAGTTGAGAGCTTTCCTTAAGTCTGTCCTTCCGGAATTTGACGAAGCGCGAGTCTATACCTCAGATATCAAAAAGCTCAACGCCTGGTATCAACTCATCCGAAAAGCTTCTCCTGACATCTTCCAAGAAAGCACCGAGGAGCAAAAAGAAGCCTAATTTTCCCGCCCCGAGCCACATCGGGGCTTTTTTAATCCCATGGATCTATCCCTCTCTCTTGAGACCTACTCCTTGGTCACCAAAGATTTTCTGCTGCCCGAGGACGTGGAAGGCTTTTCGGAGGAAACAGCTATCGCATTATTGGCCAAAGCAATCGGCCAATTGATGGATCGAAATCTGGAAAGACTGCTGCAGATCTGCTATCGGATCGACCTTTCCGAAAACAAGCTCAAACAAATTCTTCACGAGTCCGAACCCGACCAGGTCGCAACTGACTTGGCCAAAGCACTCTGGGAGCGGCAAAAACTAAAAGTGGAGATCCGGAGGAGGTATTCTGGGGGGTAGTGAGCCGGATCGGAGTAATTGTCGCCCTGAGCACCATAATAGGTAAACAACATACGATTTCATATCGACTGGGGAAGTCATTCAATTTACAGGAAAAAGTCCTCGACTCCGCTCGGACTGACACCCCAAGCCCAAATTGCATGTCAGGCTGGGTGAAGTCGCTATCACGCCTACCCGATTTGTTGTCAGGTTGAGCGGAGTCGCTGCCCAATATTTTTTCATTATTTTCCGCTTTCCAAAAACTCAAATCTCCCATGGCAAATCCTATCTGGATCATGACCTCGGCCTTTGACCAGCTCAGCTTGGATCAGACGGTCGCAAAGGCAATCGAAATTGGTGTCCAAGGTCTCGATCTCTGCGTGTTTAGAAAAGACGGCACCAGAGACGACTTTGTGGCCACCCATCTCGACTACGAAAACTTCGGCCCTGAAGAAGCCAAAAAGCTCATCGCCCAATTCAACGGCGCCAAGCTGCGGCTCTCCATCGGCGCTTTCGAAAATCTGATCGGCGGGGATCCCATTCATCGTGTCAAAAACCAAAACCATCTCCTTCGGCTGATTCGCATCGCCTATCTATTGGGCGGAGACGACAACGATGTGAAAGTCGGCACCTTCGTCGGTTACAACCACGAGCTGGGCAATCAGGAAGGCGGTTTCGAGAAAAACCTGCTGGAATATCAGCGCATCTTTGGCCCCATCATCCGCTATGCCAACAGTCTTGGCGTGACCGTCCTCTACGAAAACTGCCCCATGGAAGGCTGGAGAAGCTCGGGCCACTTTGGCACCTTCAACAATCTGACGGGAGTCCTCGCTGCCCGCAAACTCATGTACGAACTCGTGCCTGAGAAAAACCACGGGGAAATCTACGATCCCTCTCACGACGTCTGGCAGCATACCGATCCTGTGGAGGTCATCCGCCACACGGACATGAATCGCCTCAAGCGCATCCACGTCAAATCCACCCGCAACAACCCCGATCCTTTCTGGGGAAATATGTATCCCATGCAGGAGATTCGCGAGGAGTGGGCCGAAAAGGTCGGAATTCCCTTCAGCAGAAATCCTTGGGATCGCCATCACTACGAAGCCACGCTTCCGGGATTTGGACTCGGCGACTCCATGGACTGGCGGGCCTTTGTGAATATTTTGAAGGAAAAAGGCTTCACTGGACCATTTGAGATCGAAAATGAAGCCGTGCTGTCCAAGCAAACAGGCAAGCTCGGGGCTATCGTCCAGGGCTGTAAGGCTGCTGTTCAGAATCTTGCTCCGCTCCTTTATGAACTTGGAGCCGAGGGCTGGCAATATCCTCAATCTGAATATGAACCACTTCAGGATCTCGGTCGCAAAGACATACCTCTGGTGACGATGAATTCTCTTCTTTGAACTATCGTATTCTTTTCCGTGAACTAGTTTACGTTGAAAAAGTAAATTATTTTATTTTACTAATGTAAACTTTTGACTTCTATCAAAGTAAACACGATCTTTGTTTAAGATAGACTCAGAATATGATACTTAGAGAAGAAATAGCCGCCGCAGTGACTGGACAGCGAAAGTCAGTTACAAAACCTCTTTCCCTCACCCGAAGAGAGGCATCTGTACGATTCAGGCTTTCCAGTACACATATCGAAGTGATCACCGGCATCAGAAGATGTGGAAAAAGCACACTGATGCGACAACTGATAGCAGATGCGGGAGCGGATTTTGGATACCTCAATTTTGAGGATCCAAGGATATTTGGCTTTGAGATAAGCGATTTCCCTAAACTGGATGAGGTATTTGGAGAGGAAACGCCCTCGTACTTCTTTGACGAGATACAAAATGTCCCCGGCTGGGAGGTCTACGTGCGACAGCTCCATGATCGAGGACAAAAGGTCTACGTAACAGGATCCAACGCCTCCCTTCTCAGCAGCGAACTCGGCACCAGATTGACCGGAAGACATCTCGCACATGAGATATTTCCGTTTTCCTACGCGGAGTTTCTGGACTACTGCCAACTGGAGGAGAGCTCGGAGAGTTTTGCGGACTACCTGCAATCGGGCGGATTTCCCGAATATCTCCGGGACAGGAATCCCGAAGTCCTCCAAAATCTGCTCAAGGACATCGTCTTTCGCGACATCGCGATACGCTACGGAATCAAGAACACCAAGACCCTGATGGATATCACGCTCTTTTTGATATCCAATGTGGGGAAGACAACGAGTTTCAACAGCCTGAGAAAGACCTTCGAGGTGGGATCTCCCACTACCGTGTCGGACTATCTTTCCTGGCTGGAGGATTCCTACCTGCTTTTCTTTTTACCCAGATTCAGCTGGTCTGCCAAAAGCATCTCCAAAAATCCCAAAAAAGTCTATTGCATAGATACAGGTTTTGCGAGAGCAAATTCACTCAGCTTCAACGAGGATCGGGGCAGGCTTTTGGAGAATTTAGTCTATATCCTGCTGCGAAAGACAAGGCTGGATCTCTACTATTTCAAAGAAGGGAAAGAGTGCGACTTTGTAGTTTTTGAAAACAAGCAGTGCAAATGGCTCCTTCAGGTCACGGAAAAAGTGCACACGGACAATCAGCATCGGGAAGTTGCCGGTTTGCTGGAAGCGATGGACTTTTTCGGAAAAGAGGAAGGCTTTATCCTGACATTGGATCAGCGGGATAGTCTGGTGAGCGAAGGCAAAACCATCCATATCGTGCCTGTTAAAGACTTTTTGGCCAATCAGCTCGCAACACTTTCTTAGAATAAACAGAGAATAGACAGGCTCATTTTACAAACTCGCCTCATACCCGGTATCCGGAGGTAGATTATACCCCTCTGCCGCGGCGACGGCAAGCTGATCGCAGCGCTCATTTTCCACGTTTCCAGCGTGGCCTTTGACCCAAATCAATTTTGGCTTGTATTTCAGATGAAGCGGGATGTAGCGCAGCCAGAGATCGGGATTCTTCTTGTCCTTGAAGCCTTTCTTTTGCCAGCCCCAGATCCAGCCTTTTTCCACTGCGTCCACCACATATTTACTGTCAGAGTAGATCTGAACGGGATATTCCGTGGTAGTGAGTGCCTGAAGCGCTCGAATCACCGCAAGGAGCTCCATGCGGTTGTTGGTCGTGAGACGAAAGCCTTCTGAAAGTTCCTTTCGGTGCTGACCAAATTTCAACACTGCCCCATATCCTCCCGGGCCGGGATTTCCTTTGGCAGCGCCATCGGTGAAAATAATTACCATGTCACAAAGAAAAGAAAAAGGGCGTTACCATTGACCCTCCCAGCATTTTTGAGGGGCAAAAGAAGGATGAACCAGCTTTCCAAAAGTTTAGAAACATGAAGAAAATTAAGGACATGAAGAGCTTCTCGATTCGTTGGCAGTGGCTTGAAAGGCCTGCAAATACCTGAAAAATCCCACCTTAATTTCCTTAAGAATCTTAATGGTTAAAAACAATTATCCTACGGCAATTGGAAAGGCATTTGTCTTGAAAATCTTGACAGCGATGGAAAGCAGGATGATCCCAAAAATCCTTCTTAGCACATCCAAACCAGTCCTGCCGAGTTTGCTTTCCAGCCAACTGGTACTTTTCAAGACCGCATAGACAAAAAGCAGATTAAGCAAAATTCCCACAGCAATGTTGACTTGCTGAAACTCAGCCTTCAATGTCAAGATCGTGGTCAAAGTTCCCGCTCCGGCAATCAGGGGAAAAGCAATCGGTACGATCGATGCACTGGATGTGGCTTCAGGGTCTGGCTTGAAAAGTTCGATTCCCAGGATCATTTCGGCACCTAAAGCAAAGATGATCAGCGCTCCCGCAATCGCAAAGTCACTTACGCCAATCCCAAAAAGGCTCAATATACTCTCGCCCACCAGCAGGAAGGCAAGCATCAACAGTCCCGCTGCCAAAGTTGCCCGCTCTGATTTGATGTGGCCGACTTTTTTCCGCAGGTTGATCACTATTGGAATCGACCCGAGTATATCGATCACTGAAAAGAGAATCAGGGAAACGGAGAGGATTTCTTTGAAATTGAGCATGCCGCAAAAGTAAGGGATTTCATCTCTCAGATTGGATTCGAATTTCGAATCTCAAATCTGGATTTTTAACTTATTCCAGCCCCTTGTCGCGCATCTTGGCAAACTCGTCAAAACGACGATAGATCGCCACTGTGAATCCCAACAGCATGATAATCGTCCCAACCCAAAGCACATTGATATACGGCTTCACGATCGCCTTCATCACGACATAGTCTTTCTGATATTGGTTGACCTTAAACACGAACTTGTTTTGCTCGGGCAGGATGTTTTCCAAGCTCACTTTCAGTCCCAACTCATCATCGATCACGGCAACTTTCCCGACCTGACTATTACGAATAATGAAGGTCGGTTCAAGCTGCTTTTCTACATCGTAATCCAGCACACGAAGCTTGGCTTTCACAGCAATATCACCCTCCTGAAGCTCATAACCTTCAATTTCTTTGAGTACTTCCGCCCCGTCGAAATAGGTCACAAAGTCAGCGATGTGAAACTGCTCTCCCGGGGATACTTCGTAGTTTTCGTCTTCCTTCCACTCTGGATCGGCGGAGTCATTCATCGCCGCCACATAGGTGTACAGATCCTTGTCAAAGTAAATCTTGGAGTCAGGGGAGGAGATCAGCCCGCCCATGCCTTCGTTGAACTGAGACATAGGACTTAGGGAAAATTTCAAAGCCTCATTCTGGAGGTAGTCGATCTTGAAGTAGTCGTTTTCTTCCAATACAATATTGACCACATCGCCCTTTTTGAAAAAATCCTTATAGTCTTCCAAAGCGATCGCTTCGTTGACATTGCCGGTAGACTCCAAAATCTTTGCAGGAACATACTCGGAAACGCCCACTACCTTTTTCTGACGGCCACGGTAGATTACCGTGTAGTCTTTCATCTGAGTCGGCTTGTTGATCCAAAGCAGGACGTGCTCCTTGTTCATTTCATCTTCCCAGCTGTTGCTATAGGTGAGCCCAGACATATTGATGGAAATGACGTCGGAATATCCTGAGCTGAACATAATCCCGATCAGGATCATACCCATCCCGATGTGTGCCAAAGACCCGCCGGCTAGTTTGAAAGTTGATTTCTTGAGTATGTTGATCAAAATCGTAGCATTGGCGACGATCGTGAAGGTACCTGCCAAAACGATGATGATGTATTTCCAGTCATAGACTTTGGCCAAAACAATGATCGCTGCCGAAACCAAAACCGAAATAATGTAAGGAGTTACCAAGGCGTCTTTAAGCGCCTTTTTGTCCATCTTTTGCCACCAGAAATACTGCCCCACCGCAGTGAGCAGCGCAATGACGACAGCAAACCACAGTTGGAATTTGGTATAGAACTCGATTTGGTCTGCCGGTGGGGCCATGTTTGAAATGCCTCCGAAGCTCTCAACGAGTGCATTCCATGCCGGAATAGAAGTTGGTAAAATGACCTGAAAAGACATCAAGCCAAGAGTCACCGCACCCAGGAAAATCCAGAATTCGCGGGAATAAACATCGGCTTCCTTTTCCGAAGTGGGAATGTGCTTCCAAGCTCTTGCCGCAAGGAAAACTGCAATCGCCAGAAAAAACAGCATGTAAATCAGGAGCTGTCCGGAAAGTCCCAAGTCAGTAAAAGAGTGAACAGAAGCATCACCCAAAACGCCTGACCTCACCAAGAAAGTGGCATAGAGAACCAGGATAAAACTCAAGATCACGAGCACGATGGAGGTCTTGAGGGCTGTCGCGCTTTTCTTAAAGGTGATCATTGTATGGATCGACGCCACCAAGATTAGCCAAGGGACGTACACGGCATTTTCCACCGGATCCCAGTTCCAATAGCCGCCAAAGTTCAGCGTCACATAAGCCCAATAAGCGCCCATGATGATGCCCATACCTAAGATCATCGCTGAGAAAATCGCCCAAGGCAAAGCCGGACGGATCCATTCAGAATATTTTTTGGTTACCAACCCTCCCATTAGGAAAGCGAAAGGCACCAAGGTAGACGCATAGCCTAAGAACAGTGTCGGAGGGTGGATCACCATCCAGATATTTTGCAAAAGTGGATTGAGTCCTGTTCCATCCTCAGGTACAAAGTTTGGATTGAGCTCGAATATCGGCGCCTGAGTTGCGTCCCGTAAAAGCATAAACGGCGAACTCCCGATCTTCAGATCCCCAATCACCACGCCCATGATCATTGAAACCAAGAACGCCTGAACCAAAGCAAAAACGAGCATCACCGGACCTTCCCAAAACTTGTTGGTGTTGATCAGGATCACGCCCAGAACCACATTCCAGAAGGACCACAGGATAAAAGCCCCTTCCTGACCTTCCCAGAAACTGGAGATCATATAGTGAACAGGAAGCGCTTTGGAACTGTGTGAATAGGCGTAAAAGTACTCGTAGCGGTGATTGTAGATAATCTCAAATAACGAGAACGCAATCATCACCACCGACACCGCGTGGATATAGAAACTGATCCGGCTGAAGGTTCTCCAGCTGGCCTTTTCGATCTCGCTTGCTTTAAAATACTGGTAGTAGGAATAGGCCGTCACCAAGGCACTTACAAAGGCGACGATGGTCATCAGATGACCCAGATTACCCATAAAGGTATTGATCATGATTTCTTACTGAGGATACTTAATATCACATTCCTGCCGACTGTACGTCAGTTTCCTGATACTTGGAGGGGCATTTCATCAGGATTTTGTCCGCTACGAAGATTTCTTTTTCACGGTATGAACCGATCACCACGACGGATTCAGAGCGCTGGAAATCTGCGGGCACGGGTTCGTTGTAAAACACTTTTTGCTCGGTTCCATCATTGTCCACAAGCAAAAAGGTGAAGGAAGTCTTGTCTTCTCCGATTTCGAGTCCAGTCACTTGGCCTAGGGGGTCCTTTTTCAATTGTCCCACCACGTGGATGGCTTTGTCATCTCCGTCCTGCTTCATTTCCCAAGCGGTGTCAAAGCTTTCGTAGGAGCTTGCGTCTCCGATCGAAGTCATGATGATCACAATGGCGATTGCGATGATTCCCAGTCCGATTATATGTCCTTTTTTCATTTCAGTATTAGTTAGGAGGGAAGGTTCTTTTCCAGCTTGGAAATCCTCCGATCTGTATTCACTACATAGACGATAATTCCCACGAAAATGATCGCGATAATTCCAACCAGAACGTAGATCTTGCCATCCGCACGCATCTGATCAGCCATCTCCACGGAGTTGTTCGAATAATCCGCTTCGGTCACCTCAATTTTTTCCTGAGCCAATATATTGAGAGAGAAAAGCAACAGGACTATTGTCAGTAATTTTTTCATGTGTGTTTGATTGAATCTATTTTGCCACATGGAATTTCGAATGGTTTATAATCATTCCTGTGATAGGTTTTTGCAACATGCTTGATTTCATGAATCAAGAGCTAAGAAGTCTATCGTCCAAAACCCGCTCTACCCTACGGATTCTTACCCGTACAGTTGCGATCCAGCCGCCCAAAAGTGTCCATCCGATGATCGCTGGATAGAACACCATTCGCAGCTTGGAATCCAGGTCATACGCATTGAATCCGGGGTTGCCACCGTTGCCCGGGTGAAGGCTGTCTGTCAGACGAGGAAGGACGAAAATCAAGGGGATGAAAGCTGCGAAAGCGAAGATATTATACACCGCTCCGATGCGGCCTCGCTGCAGGGGATCCGTCAGGCTACCTCTAAGAATCAGATAGGCAAAATACATCAACAGTCCGATTGCGGCGGCATTTTGCTTGGGATCACCACTCCAGTAATCTCCCCAGGTGAACTTAGCCCACAGCATCCCGGTGACGATTCCCAACACACCAAACAGAATGGCTGAATTGGTTAATTCCAGCGCCAAGTCATCATACTCCAGTTTATTGGTATGGAGAAATTTGATGCTGTAGTACACCGAAGCAACCAGCATGAGAATCATTCCAAACCACATCGTCACGTGAAAGTGCAGAGCACGGATCGTTTCGTTCAGGATGGGTAGCCGGGGAGCATCCATCAACAAACCGGCAACAAGGGTGTACAGCAACAGGGCGATCGCCAGAATTTTCCACCAGGTTTGGCGCATAGGAGAACTTGGGTTTTTCAACCGCAAAAGTAAGGCATAAACTCCTGAATCCCCTGCTTTTTATGATAAAAGGCGAGGGGATTTACGATTTACGAAGTGCAACTTACGAGCTTCCGAATTCAGACATCGATCACCGGGCATTTAGTACTTTGCAACCTTACCACGTCACTACATTCGCGCCAGTCTCTCCAATTTTTCACTTTTCAAATTTTACAATCTTTGAATCTGTAACTTTGTCCCGTGGAAAATCAAAAGAAAGACATCCGAAAACTTAGTCTAGTCGAGCTGGAAGAGTTTTTTGTAGCTCAGGGAGAAAAGAAATTTCGGGCCAAGCAGGTCTATGAATGGCTTTGGAACAAGTCGCTGAAAAATTTCGACGACATGAGCAACATCTCCCTTTCGACCCGTGAGATGCTCAAAACCCATTTTGCCATCAACCATATCCACGTGGACCTGATGCAGCACAGCAGCGACGGCACGATCAAAAATGCTGTCAAACTCTTTGACAGCAAGATCGTCGAGTCCGTCTTGATCCCCACGACCAAGCGAATCACTGCTTGTGTTTCTTCCCAGGTCGGCTGCAGTTTGGATTGCAACTTTTGCGCGACAGCGCGACTCAAGCGCATGAGAAACCTCAATCCCGACGAAATCTACGATCAGGTCGTGGCGATCAAGGACGAGGCTGAGACCTATTTCCAGCGCCCGCTGACCAATATCGTCTTTATGGGAATGGGCGAGCCCCTGCTCAACTACGCCAATGTGATCGAGGCGATCGACAAGATTACTTCTCCGGAGGGGCTGGGAATGGCTCCGCGCCGCATCACCGTCTCCACTGTGGGGGTCACCAAGATGATCCGCAAGATGGCCGACGATGAAGTCAAATTCAATTTGGCCGTCTCCCTCCACTCCGCCATCAACGAGACCAGATCACGGCTGATGCCTATCAATGATTCCAATCCTGTCGAGGAACTCGGCGAGTCGCTGAAGTATTGGTATCAAAAAACCAAGAAAAAGGTCACCTACGAATACGTGATCTGGGACGGAATCAACGACGACGAGCGCCATGCGCGAGCTTTGGCCAAATTCTGTAAAATTATTCCTTCCAAAGTCAATATCATCCAATACAACCCCATCGACGAAGGGGAATTTCGCCAGGCTAAGCAAGAGGCGGTGGACATGTACGTGCGCATTCTCGAAAGCCAGGGCATCATCGCCAAAGTGAGAAAATCACGCGGGCAGGATATCGATGCTGCCTGTGGACAGTTGGCAAACAAGAATGAGGTCTCAACTTTGGTTAGCGAGTAAGACCGCATTTTCAGCCGACAAATGATGGATTTATTTGAACAGTCGATAGATAGAACGAGAAACTTACTTCCCTATGACGGGGAGGTAAATTATTACGGGAAACTGGTGACGTTGGAGCGAGCGGATAGGTACCTGAAGTGCTTGTTGGAAAGCATCGAATGGCGAAATGATGAGGCAGTAATCTTTGGCAAAAAGATCATAACCAAACGAAAAGTAGCCTGGTATGGAGATAAACCTTTTGAATACACGTATTCCAACACAACCAAGCAGGCGTTACTTTGGACTCCGGAGCTTTTGGGGTTGAAATCGCTGGTCGAATACGAAACCGGCGAGACCTTCAACTCCTGTCTGCTCAACCTGTATCACAGCGGAGAAGAGGGGATGGCATGGCACAGCGACGGAGAGACTGACTTGAAAAAGGACGGTGCCATCGGTTCGCTGAGTTTTGGGGCAGAAAGAAAATTCGCATTCAAGCACAAACAGGCGAAGGAAAAGGTGGAGTTGATTTTGGAGCATGGAAGTCTTTTGGTGATGAAGGGTACGACGCAGACCTTTTGGCTGCATAGGCTCCCGCCGACCAAGCGTGTCACGAAACCCAGAGTGAACCTCACTTTCAGGACGATCGTCGAATAACTTTTGCAGGCGATTTGCGCCGGGATTGCGCATCTAGGAGGTTCCGACAAGATTTTTCAGAGGAGGAAGAAATAGCCGAAGTTTTTTTACTTCAACTTCTAAACCACCCGGTTGATTTCCCCAAAATCTGGATGGAACAGAACTTGAGAACTACTTGAGGCAAAACCCATAAATTCAATCGAGATGTTTAAAAAAGCCTGGCAAATTCTAAAGGAATCGGTAACCTCCTTCATGGACGAAGATGCGTTTACCTATTCGGCGGCAATATCATTTTATACCATGCTTTCGCTGCCAGCGGTGCTGCTGATCGTGGTGTCGATTGGAGCAACTTTGTACGAGGAAAACAGGATTCAGCAGGAACTCATCGGGCAGATTTCGAGCCTGATCGGTCCGTCAACTGCAGAGCAGATTGAGCAGATTCTCGCCGAAGCCTCGGTCCAAGAGGATAATACATTCTTTGCCCGTATAGTTGGTATCGGAACACTGATATTCAGTTCGACTACCGTTTTTTTTGCCTTGCAGTCGGCCATCAACAAAATCTGGAACATCGAGGCAAAACCTGAAAAAGGCTTTGTGAAATACCTGCTTAACCGCCTGCTGTCATTGGCCATGGTAATCGGAATCGGGTTTGTGCTGATGGTCTCACTTGTCGTGGAGGCCCTACTTGTAATTTTCAAGAAATTCATACAGGGTTTTCAAGAGACGCTTTCAGAGATCGTAATGAAAGTAAGCTCTGAGCTGGTTTCCTTTGGTATCGTATTGTTGATTTTTTCACTCATGTATAAGATTTTGCCAGACGCAAAGTTGAAATGGCGAGACGTTTGGGTAGGTGGGCTGGTGACAGCTGTTTTGTTTTTAGCGGGGAAGCTACTCATCGGGATCTACTTGGGTTCCAGTTCACTGACAGATCTCTACGGGGCCAGTGGATCCTTAGTCGTGCTTTTAGTTTGGACTTACTACGCTGCTTTTATTTTTCTCTTTGGCGCCAAAATCACCTACGTCTATACCAAGCATACTGGAGAAAAAATAATGCCCGTTGACACAGCGGTGGAGGTGGAGCATGTAAAAGTTGAAAAGCCATAAAACGTTTTTTTGAGATCCGGAATGGGAAGCGAGGGATTTTTTTACACATTTTGTGGACGGGCTTGGCCGGTAGTTTCCTTTAGAAGAGAAAAAATTTGAAATAAAGTATTGCGATATCTGGTTATGGGAAATTAAATTTCATAAAAGAAGAAAGATAGGAATTTCCAGCTGTCGCAAGGCATTGGTGCTGATCTTGGATTAGTAAGAGAAACCAAAATAAATTACCGATGTCTACCACGACCAATACTAAAGCAACGCTTTCCAATCACTTGAATTTGGATGAAAAGCAAATGAAAAAATTGAGCGGACTTCTCAATGACCTCTTGGCGGACTATCATGTCTTTTACCAAAATGTCAGAGGATTTCACTGGAACGTAAAAGGTGACGATTTTTTCACCCTACATGTGAAGTTTGAGGAGTTGTATTCTCAGGTCTACCAATCCATTGACGAATTGGCAGAGAGGGTTTTGATGATCGGATATCGTCCGACCCATGCCTATTCAGAGTATTTGAACACCACGATTCACAAGGAAATCACGGACGTTTTCTCCGGAGAAGAATGCGTAACCCATGTGATCAACGGTCTTGGCGTATTAATTTCGTCGCATCGCAAAGCAGCAGTGCAGGCGGATGAGGCAGGTGATATCGCCACTGCAGATTTGCTGACCAAGTTTGTCGGTGATCTGGAGAAAAGAATGTGGATGTTTACGATGTACAAGAAGTAAACAGAGAGATTCATAAAAAAGACTGCCTCGCGTGTGAGGTAGTCTTTTTGCATTTTTAGAAGATCTGGAGGGAGTTTCCCGAAGAGATATGATGCACCGGCAGACCCGGCATATACTCGTTCAGCCATTTTTTGACAAATTCCGAACCGCCCTCCTCACTGGCAGAGTGGCCGATCTCGATCATCGAGAGTTTCATCCCGATCTCGTTGGCGGCGCGCACGTATTCGGGAGTCTCCCATTCGTTGGATTCGCCACAGACCAGGACGTCGGGGCGATGCTCCATGATAGATTCGATCTGTCGTCTGCCTCCGACGGCTCCAGGAAGCAGGAGGACTTTGGCGCAGGTTTGCTCCAGATCACCCACATAGCGCATGGCAGGCACACTCATTTGAGACTTGATGTGATTGATCAAGTTTCGGAGACTGGTCTTCGGAATGTTGAGAATCGGACTTTTCGGGGTGTAGTACTTTTCCCAACCTAGCTCCTCCACCACGCCGATCCGCACGCCGTCATCCTGCATGCGGTGGACGTAGTCGTGGTTTCGCCAGAGCGTGATCCCATTTTTCTCCATCAGATCGTACTTCGCTCGGAATACAGGGTCGTCCTGCAGGTAGTCCATCTCATCCTGTCCGGAGAAAAAGGTCGGCTCGTGGGGGATGATCAGATTGGCCTTGAGCTCGATGGCTTTGTGAATGATCTCCATGGTGGTAAACATGGTCGTGACCACTCCCGTCACAACGGTGTCCCGCGAGCCGACCTTGATGGTGTCGACTGTTTGGGCAAAAGGTGCATTTGGAACTTGGGCGATAAAAGCGTCCATGATCTCGCCCACCGTCCAAGTTTTTTTGAATTCGTAGCCAAAGCTGGAAAAAGGATTTGCCATCAGGCCGGCACCAAAGAGCAGGCCTGATTTAAGAAGAAATTCTCTGCGGGGATTGAGCTGTTTCATAGGGTATGTAGGTTTAGATTGGGTTTATGGTGGTTTCCGTCGAGAGATTCTCTGGTTAAGTGGTTTTTTGGTCAGAGGATTCTTTGACAAGGAGCAATTCCAGTGAGGTGATCGCAGTCCATCCGAAGACGATTCCGAAGACCAATCGATGGGTCATCGGCATAGCCCATCCTCCCAGGACATGACCCGTGATTGCTGCCAGTAGCAAGACTGCCGTGACATTTGCCCGGTTTCTGATTTTTTGCGAAAGCTGGGGATTGTAACCCATTCGGGACAGACCCAATAGCCAGCAGGCGAGCCCAAGGCAAACAGCCAATACGTGAACTTTTGAGACTTCTGAGTCCGAAAAGTCCACTGGGCTGGCGATGAAAGCAAAGCCCAAACCGAAAAAAGACAGGAGCACAGCCAAAAGGCGATCCCTCAGCAGTAGACCGTAACACAGCCCAAAGCCAAAAAGCAAGATGCCCACCACGACAAATCCGATTAGATTCCAAACCAAAGCATTGGGCGCACCTTTGGCTCCCAATCGGCTGATGAAGTCATCCCAAAAACTAAATTCCCGGTTGGCAATGCCGAAAAAGACCAAGGAACCTAAAAAGATTGCAACCGCGAGCAAGCCCAGTATCCCGGCCGTATTCTTCGAGTTTATGCTTGTCATTTTCACCTGGCAATGAGTAGCGGCGGGAGGTTCTGACCGGGGCCAGAGCCTTGCTTTGCGCTTCTATTCTACCTTGATATCGGAGATCCAAAGCGTACGCTTTCCTTCTGCGTTGTAGTGCTCCGTGGAGAATTTCAGGGGGCCGTGGGATTCGACTGTTTCCCAGGTGACGGGTCGGCCCTCGGCGCTGTTGCCTCTTCTAAAGACCCACTCGACGATCATCAAGTTTTCATCCACATACAAGTCATAGGCATCGCCGGGCGTGTAACCCATTCCGGGAGCGCCTTTCTCCCCAGAATTATAAAGGATGGTGAGTTTGGTGGAAGGGATTCCCTTGATGGGAGAGGTGGCGTTTTCGCTGGTCTCAAAGGTGTATCCTTTGTCCCAAGCAAGTTGAAAAGGCATCATTGCCCAATACCTATCATTGATAAAGCCGCCATCCTGCTTGGGCAGGGAGTCGGCTGTGAGGCTGTAGGTGAAAGTCGTGTCTGGGCCAGAGTAGGAGACCGTGCTGTCTTTGATATTCCATTTCCAATTTCTAGAAAGTACATTGACTGAATCTCGCTGCACATTCCAGGTATAGGCGATGGACTTGACCTGGTCGATATTTTCGAAGCCGTAGGCTTTGGCGACCTGAAAGGGAAGCGTGTCAGGCATCGTCGCCTTTTGTTCACAAGCAGCCATCGTTCCAAGAAGGGAGATAAGCAAAAGGAGATTTTTCATGTTTGCTGGAGTTTGCAAGGGTTGATTTCAATGGGATTCGGCTCATTTGCAGGAGGAGCACAAGGCCATTGGGTCTGGGTTTTGGGAAAAAGAGACCCGGCTAAATATAGGAAATAGTTTACAGGTTAGAAGTGACGGGCGGAGTAAAGTGATTGTATTTCTGCAGATATTAAAAAAATCAGGAAGTGCTGTAGCAATCCAACCATGCTGTCCCGCTGGCCGCACTTAGATAAAATCATCGTGGTACTTGGCTTCAGGATAGCGCATCTGAAAGCGGCTGACCTTGATCGCAAGTATCGGTTTGATGTGGCGGATGTCGGGGAAAAAATCCGGGTTCACATCCAAGCGCTTGATGTTCAAAAATTTGCCCCAGCCAGATCCCGCGGGTCGGGTGTAGTACTTGAATTTGTTCCATGTTTGGCAAAGTCGGATCGAAAAAAAGGAAGTGGAAATCGGGAAGGAAAATCCTTTGGATTCAAACTCAGCCGAGAAAATCGGAGCGCCATTTTTTTCCACGCAAAGACTATCGAAGTTTTTGTTGGTCAGCCACTTCATAGGTAGGGTTTCTCTTGGGAAGCCCCAATTTTCCCGACCGTTTTGGGTGCTGGCTTCGGAGTCAACAAAGTTTTTGGTTATCGCCTGTCTTTTTGTTTTTCTGAATTTTCCGGGGACAAAAAGCAGCTCATGATACTTTCCCACTGGCGTGTCGGTATAGTTTCCAAGAAAAACATAACCCAAGCCTCCTTTAAATTTTCCTTTCAGATGTTTTGGGAGGAGCCCACTTTCTGCTACCCACGTTTTTTTGAATTTAAAAATCAAGAATATCGCCTCGCCCTTCACCTTCCATGGTGCGGGGCTTTTCAGAACGAACTTCTTGTTCAAAAGTAAGGCGTGGTTTTCAGGCATAGGGAGAAGGGCTAATTGATGTCCATCCCCCGTCCACGATCAACGTCTGACCGGTAATATGCCGAGCCGCATCCGAAAGCAAAAACAACGCTGCCTCCGCTATGTCAACTGTGTTGGCAGGATGTCCCAAGGGAGTTAGTTTGGACCAAGTGTTGACATAGTTGGGGTCCGCTGTAGTCCGTTCGGTCACCGTGGCGCCGGGAGCAATGGTGTTGATTCGAACACCAAAAGGGGCAAGTTCAATGACCAAGTTTTTGGCCAGCATCTCTATCGCAGCTTTGCTCATGGCATAGGCGGCGAGGTTTTCATGGCTTTGATGAGCCGTCACGGAGGAAGTGAGCAGGATCGATCCGCCGTTTGGCTGGCTTGTCATAATCCTTGCCGCCGCCTGAGTGAGAAAGAATGTTCCGGCTTGATTGACTCGTGTGACCTCCATAAAATCCTCGCGTGAATAGTCCAGGAAATTGCCAAAAAGCGTAATGCCTGCGTTGGCGACCACTTGGTCGATGCGCCCGAATTGGTGCATGGCCAAGTCGATCAACTCGGAAATGACCTCTTCGCTGGCCGAGTCACCGGAGCAGCCAATGATTGTGCCTTTTCCCAAAAGGCTCAAGGAAGCTACGGCTTCTTCGGTCAGGCTTTGCTGAAGGTCGTTGAGGATGACATGTGAGCCTGTCTCAAGTAATCTTCGGGCAATTTCAAGCCCGATTCCCTGTCCCGCACCAGTGACGAGGGCGACTTTTTGGTTTTTCATAGATTCCTATGGTAACTCTCCAAGGGTTCGAAACCCTTGGAGAGTTTATAATTTGGCTGAAACTTTTCAATTAATGCGAGTCTCGCTTTACCTCAGATCCCGAACTTCCCTGCAGGAAGTCGAAGTCGACGCCTTCGTGGGCTTGGTTTACCTTGTCGAGGAAAAGATTGACATACCCGCGTTCATAGGGTAATTTCGTTGGGATGAAGTCTTTGCGTCGATTAGCAAATTCCTCCTCAGAGATCAAAAGATTCAAACTTCGATTGGGGACATCCAAGGCGATCATGTCGCCATTTTGGACGAAAGCTAAGGGGCCGCCTATGGCAGATTCCGGGGAGACATGCAATACGACTGTCCCAAACCCCGTTCCGCTCATGCGGCCGTCGGAAATGCGGATCATGTCTTTGAATCCCTTCTCCAAGACTTTTTTGGGCAAACCCATGTTGCCAACTTCAGGCATGCCTGGGTAGCCTTTTGGTCCGACGTTTTTCATCACCATGATGCAGGTCTCATCAATATCCAGATCCGGATCGTCTACCATGGCTTTATACTCGTCGATATTTTCAAAAACCACCGCTCTGCCTGTGTGCGTGAGCAATTCAGGGGTGGCCGCGGATGGCTTCAGCACGGCACCGTTTGGACATAGATTTCCTTTCAACACAGCAATTCCAGAATCAGGCTTGATCGGATTTTCAAGCGTGCCGATCAGGTTTCTATCCCAGCATTCCGCATTGGAGATATTTTCACCGATCGTTTTTCCATTGACAGTGAGCGCGTCCCGGTGCAGGTGTTTTTCGATTTCCCGCATTACCGCAGGCAAGCCGCCCGCATAGAATAGATCCTCAACCCAATGCTCTCCGGATGGCTGAACGTTGGCAATCAAGGGAATTTTCGAAGAGAAATAATCAAAATCAGTCAGGTCCAGCTCCACGCCGATCCGCTTGGCAATCGCTGTCAGGTGAAGGATAAAGTTGGTGGATCCCCCGACGGCGGCATTGACCATGATGGAGTTTTCGAAGGCCTTGCGGGTCAGGATAGAGCTCATCTTGATGTCTTCTTTGACCATCTCGACGATGCGTATGCCGGTCATATGTGCGAGTACTTTACGCCTGGAATCCGCTGCCGGGATCGTGGCATTGTCCGGCAGAGAAAGCCCTAGTGACTCTACCATAGCAGCCATCGTGGAGGCGGTTCCCATCGGAGCACAGTGACCCACGGAGCGCGACATGGCAGCTTCGGCTTCAATGAATTCTTCTTGGGAAAGTCGTCCCATCTTGAAATCCTCTGCAAATCTCCAAATGTCGGAGGTTCCTATTTTTTTTCCTTTGAATCTACCCACAAGCATCGGTCCGCCGGAGAGTACGATAGAGGGGATGTCCACGGAGGCGGCACCCATCACAAGCGACGGGGTGGTCTTATCACAGCCGCACATCAGTACGACGCCGTCCAGAGGATTGCCTCGGATACTTTCCTCCACATCCATAGACATTAGGTTGCGGAAGAGCATGGCTGTTGGTTTGATCGAGCACTCGCCAAGCGACATCACGGGGAATTCGAGCGGAAAACCACCCGCTTCCCAGATGCCTTTTTTCAGGCTTTCGGCGAGTTCCTTAAAGTGTGCGTTGCAAGGAGTGAGTTCGGACCAGGTGTTGCAAATCCCGATCACGGGTTTTTCACCTTCAAAAAGGTGGTGGGGTAATCCCTGGTTTTTCATCCAGGATCTATAGATAAATCCGTCTTTTCCGGTACGGCCGTACCAATCTTGGCTACGGAGTTTCTTCTTGGTCATAGGTGTTGTTGGGTTGAGCTAACTGACCAAAAAGTTACCAAAAATTGGGAATAATGGACTAAGGGGAATGGATTATTGGGAAAAGAACTTGAGTCGCAGGGACTGAAAAAATAAAAAAGGGAGCCGATTGACTCCCTTTTCGCTTAGGATAGACGTTCAATCTTTGCGCCGAGCGCATTGAGTCGCTCGTCAATATTTTGATATCCCCGATCGATCTGCTCGATGTTGTCGATGATCGAAGTGCCGTTGGCAGACATGGCTGCGATCAGTAGTGCAACTCCCGCGCGAATATCGGGCGAAGTCATCTTAATACCTCGAAGCGGGTATTTTCTGTCCAGTCCAATTACTGTGGCGCGGTGTGGGTCGCAGAGGATAATCTGTGCCCCCATGTCGATCAGTTTGTCCACAAAGAAGAGCCGGGACTCGAACATCTTCTGATGGACCAGCACCGTTCCTTTAGCTTGTGTGGCTGTGACCAGAATGATGGATAGTAGATCTGGCGTGAATCCGGGCCAAATTTGGTCGGCTACGGTAAGGATCGAGCCGTCAATGAAGGTTTCGATTTCGTAATGCTTCTGAGCTGGGATATAAATGTCGTCGCCGCGAAACTCAAGTTTTATCCCCATTCGTCTAAAGGTCTCCGGGATGATGCCGAGTCTGTGGATCTGGCAATCTTTGATCGTGATCTCTGAACCGGTCATGGCGGCCATCCCAATGAACGAACCAATCTCGATCATGTCAGGAAGCATCGTGTGGTCTGTTCCTCCCAGGGATTTAACGCCGTCGATATGTAGCATGTTGGAACCGACTCCTGTGATCTGTGCTCCCATGCGGTTGAGCATGTCGCAAAGCTGCTGCAGGTAAGGTTCGCAGGCTGCGTTGTAGATGGTGGTTTTGCCTTCTGCGAGCACGGCGGCCATCACGATGTTGGCTGTACCAGTCACCGATGCTTCATCGAGGAGCATGTAGGTTCCTTTGAGGTTTTTGCCGTCAATATGGAAGATCTCGTTTTTGGCGTCGTAGTGGAATTCGGCCCCTAATTTTTGGAAGCCAAAAAAGTGCGTATCCATGCGGCGACGGCCAATCTTGTCTCCTCCCGGCTTGGAAAGCTTGCCTTTGCCAAAGCGGGCCAAGAGCGGCCCAAGAATCATTACTGATCCCCGAAGTGCTGAGGCTTTTTGAAGAAAATCTTCGGTTTCTAAATAGTCGAGGTTGACCGCATCCGCTTGAAAAGAATAAGACTCAGGCCCAAGCTGCTGAACTTTTACCCCCATGTCTGCCAAAAGCTCGATGAGTTTGTTCGCGTCGCGGATATTTGGAATTTTATTGACAGTTACTTTTTCGGGAGTAAGCAGTACTGCACAGAGGATCTGTAATGCTTCGTTCTTAGCTCCCTGGGGAATGATTTCACCTTTTAATCGGGTGCCCCCGGTTACGCGAAAAGAAGCCATTAATTTCTTCGTTTTTTGTTGTTGTGGCCGTTGTTGCGGTGATTTTTCTTGTGTTGAGCGGGTCGCTTGTTTTTCGAATGCTCGTCTTCTGCATGCGGGATCTTAAAATCCCGGCGGGTATTCGATTCAAAAAGGGCGTTTTCTCTCACCTTCTCCAAGTCGATGTGTAATTTGCCTTTGGACAGAGTCTTGATATCGTCAAGGATGATGCGGTCATCGAAATTGTCTCTGTTCCAAGTGGAGTGAAAGCTTCGCATCAGCTGGCCGATGTAGATGATGGCGGTTTCCTGCTCTTCGTCATTTTCGATTTCGATGGCTTTCTCGATCAGTTTTTCGATGTTTCGTCCATAGTGTTTGAATTTGACTTCACCTTTAGGGTAGCCGACCGCTTGGGGCTTTTTGCCCAGCAGCTCTTTCTCCGGCATAGGGAATGGGCCGTCCACGTCCAACTTGAAGTCAGACATGATGTGGATGTCGTCCCACAGCTTCTGATCTGTCTCCTGCTTCACGGATGGATTGAGCTGTTTGATGATTTCAATGACGGTGTAGGCACTTTGCGTGCGCTTTTCACGGTCTTCAATGCCGGTGACATGATCGACCAGGCGTTGAATGTTTTTGCCGTATTCTTTCAAAATAAGTTGTTGTTTTTCAGGTTCGGAGTGCTCCATGTTGCTTCCCGTTTATAGCCTTGCAAAAGGTAATAAAAAATCACCAAAGGACAGGGGAGCAGGTGACTAGTCTATGATTCTGAGCTTGGCAAAGCTAAGCAATAATGTTTTCTCGCCAAAATGCTCAAATTGGATCGTGGCCTTTTTGTTAAGGCCTTCTGTTTCAATTTTTTGGACTTTTCCAAAGCCAAATTTAGGATGCTCCACCAGCTGCTCTGCTTTGAGATTGTTGGTGTTGCTAGGTTTGAAATCAGGAGTAGGTGTGTGGATTTTCAGCTGGATCGGCTGCCGGGATTCAGGCTGCCGTTTGATGCCGATGAATCCCGAGGAACCGGGTAAGCCTTCTTTGCGCAGCGCCCCGGGCATCTCTTTGGAGGCCACCCGCTTGTTTACTTTGATCATATTTGGGTTCACTTCTTCGAGGAATCGACTCGGCTCACAGTTGAGCAAGCGACCAAACCGATAACGTGACAACGCATAAGTCAAGTATAATTTTTCCATCGCCCGAGTCGAAGCCACATAGAAAAGTCTCCGTTCTTCCTCCAAATCGTCCCGACTCTGCATCATCATCTGCGAAGGAAACAAATCCTCCTCCATGCCAACCACAAACACCTGCTTAAACTCCAACCCTTTGGAAGCATGGACAGTCATCAGCGTGATCGCGTCGGTCTTGTCTTTGTCCTGATCGTTGTCAGTCAGGAGCGCGATTTCCTGGAGAAAAGAACCCAGACTTTTGTCTTCATTCTCCGGATTGTCCACGTATTCCTTGATGGCGTTGAGTAATTCTTGGACGTTTTCGTAACGGTTGAGTCCTTCGATGGTTTTGTCTTCGTAAAGCTCGCGCAACAAGCCGCTCTGCTTGGCGATGATGCTTGCCGCTTCGAAAGCATCTTTGCGCTCGACTTCGATCTGGAATGCCTTAATCATCGTCGAGAAATTGTCAACCGAACTCCCGGCTTTTCCACCCAAGAAGCTGTGCGCATTCTGCACCACGTCCCAAAGCGGCATGTCGTGCTCGTAGGCTCCAACTAGGATTTTGTCCACCGAGGTGTCGCCAATTCCACGCTTGGGATAGTTGATCACCCGCTTGAACGCCTCCTCATCCACCGGATTGACTGTGAAGCGCATGTAGGCCATGAGGTCTTTGATTTCTTTCCGCTGGTAGAAAGAAAGCCCGCCGACGATCTTGTAGTTGAGGTTCATCTTGCGGAGCGCCTCTTCCATCGATCGCGACTGGGAGTTGGTTCGATAGAGGATAGCAAAGTCGCTGTTGTTGAGCTTTTTGTTGTTTTTTTCCTCAAAGATGATGTTGGCCACGATCCGACCTTCTTCGTTGTCGGAGGCGGCTTTGATCAACTCGATCAGTTCCCCATCGGGATTGGAAGTCCACACGACCTTTTTCAGCTGCGCTTTGTTCTTGTCGATGATGGAGTTGGCAGCCTCTACAATGGTCTTGGTGGACCGGTAATTTTGCTCTAGTTTGACCACAAAGAGATCTGGGTAGTCCTTTTCGAAGTTGAGGATATTCTGGATATCCGCTCCGCGAAAGGCGTAGATACTCTGGGCATCATCTCCGACGACGCAGATGTTTTGGTGAACGGCGGCGAGCTTTTTGGTGATGAGGTATTGGGAAATATTGGTGTCCTGGAACTCATCAACCATGACGTATTTGAAGCGCTGTTGGTATTTGTTAAGCACATCGAGATGGTCGCGAAACAGCACGTTGGTGTTGAATAGTAAGTCGTCAAAGTCCATCGCTCCTGCTTTGAAGAGTCGGTCTTGATAGCGTTGGTAGATTTCTCCCATTCTGGGTTTCATTGCCGCTTCGTCGTCGGCTTTCACATAGGGATCATCTTGGTAGGCCTTCCAACCAAGCAGTCGGTTTTTTGCTCCTGAGATCCGGGAAAGCACCACATTGGCTTTGTACACTTTGTCATCTAGGCGCATCTCTTTGACGAGCGTGCGGATCAGGGACTTGGAGTCGTCGGTATCGTAGATGGTGAAGTTGGAAGGGTAGCCGAGTTTCGCTGACTCTACCCTTAGGATTTTGGCGAAGATGGAGTGAAAGGTCCCCATCCAGGTATTTCTCGCTTCGAGTCCGACGAGTGTTTCAATTCGGTGTTTCATCTCTGCAGCGGCCTTGTTGGTAAAGGTCAGGGAGAGAATATTGAAAGGATCAATGCCCCTGGAATAAATCAGGTGAGCAATCCGGTAGGTAAGTACACGGGTTTTGCCCGAACCTGCACCCGCGATGATCATCACCGGGCCGTCGGTATGTTGTACTGCTTGTAGTTGTGGGGTATTGAGTTCCTTGAGGTAATCCATTTTTTAGTATCAAGTAATAAGACTCAAGTATCAAGATTTTAGAACCCAGAGCCAAGAATCAAGATACTAGAGTCAAGATATTAGTGTCGAGTAGCAAGTATCAAGAATCAAGAAGGGAAAGCTAGGCTTGGTAATTTTCCAATTCGAAATTTAAATCTTCCACCGCTTGTGGCTCCAAAGATACAAATCGGGTTGGTTGCGGATGTTTTTTTCGAGTCTTCTGCAAAATTCGTCTGTGACACTATGTGGGTCGCTACCATCGTAGGGAGGCTCGGCCATTTTCTCGTATTCGAATCGGTAGTGTCCGCGTTTCTGTTTCGTGATCGTGCCAAAGAAAACTGGCAGTGACATCTTTTTGGCAAACATCTCTCCACCCTCGTAGAAATTGGCCGGGCGGTTGAGGAATTCACGTTGATATTTGTCTTTGCCCGTCGGCCGCTGGTCTGCCGCCAAGTGGAGGATCCTAGGACGGCTGCGGAGGGTGATCATACTTTTTCGAAATTCCTTGACTTCAGTCATTATTCCTCCGAAATGTGTGCGAATAGCCAGCATGAGCTGGTTGAAAAAAGGATTGTTCAACTTCAGATAGACCGTCTCGGCTTCTACTTCCGTGTTAAGCGCGACCCCGAGGATCGCCATTTCCCAGTTGAAGATATGACCCGCCATCATCAGCGCAGTTTTGCCTTGGAGGACTTCCTGGTCGATTATTTCTTGATTGACGACATGAAATCGCCGGCGAAGCTCTTTTTCCGAAATGGTTAGCATCTTGATCGTCTCGGCAAAGAAAGCATCGGTGAAATTTCGGTAGAAGCGATTTCGGAGGGTTTTTCGCTCTGCGTCTGTCTTTTCCGGAAAGGCATATTTCAGATTTTCGTCAATGACCTTTTTGCGATAGCTGATCACATATCGAGCGATGAGGTAGATAAAATCGGAAAAGAGGTACAACACCCAGAGCGGAAGCCTGGACAACAGCCTGAAAAAAAACATGACTCCTGTGGAATTTTGTGGATGAATCCCTGCTTATGCAAGGATCAGAATGACAAAATAAAGGAAATCGAGTGAGTTTAAGTTCAGAGTTTAGGGATAAATTGGAGCAATGATTACTTTTGAAGCTTATGTCTGAAGTACAGCGCAGGAAATATTCTCAGGAAGAGAAAACGGCCATCTTCGATGGGGAATTTATGCCGCACATAGATTCCATGTACAATTTTGCTTTTCGGCTCACTTTTGACGAGGACGATGCCAAAGACCTCGTGCAGGATACCTACATGAAGGCTTTTCGGTTTATCAATTCTTTTGAGCAGGGCACGAATGCAAAAGCTTGGCTGTTTAGAATACTTAAAAACAGCTTTATCAACGAATACCGAAAGAAAAGTAAGCAGCCTGCAAAGGTAGATTACCAAGAGGTTGAAACTTTCTACAACTCGGATGATGTTGACTACCAAAGTACTTCCGACCTCCGGGCCGAATCCGTCAAGGATATGCTTGGCGACGAAATCTCCAATGCGCTGAATTCGCTGGCTGTGGACTTCCGCACGGTGATCATTTTGGCTGATCTGGAGGGGTTTACTTACGAGGAAATGGCAAAGATTCTTGATATCCCAATAGGGACGGTGAGGTCCAGGCTGCATCGAGCCAGGAATCTTTTGAAAGATCAATTGAAAGGATACGCCCAATCGATGGGTTACCATACTGACGAAGAAGAAGAGGAGGATTAAAACAATTACTCATGGAAATTAACGATCAAGCATCCGGAGAGCGCAAGCTCCAGTGCGATGATGTGAGCAAGTGCTTTGCGCTGCTTGAAAGCATCCTTGATGGAGAGTTGGCCGACAATGGCAAGGAAGTATTGAAGGAAAAGTTGGCGAAGTGCCAGCCCTGCTTCGAGCACTTTCATCTCGAGCAAGCCATTCGCGAGGTGCTGAAAACCAAATGCACCAAGCAAGCTGTACCTACTGAATTGGCCGACTCGATCCGCCAAATGATAAACGAAAGCAAATGAGCCAAATTCAGGGAAAAGCAATCATCTTTTCGGCACCATCCGGCTCAGGGAAGACTTCCCTGGTCAAACACCTGATCCACCATGTTCCCAACTTGGGATTTTCGATTTCGGCCTGCACCCGGGACAAAAGAGGAAGACATGAAGTACACGGACGGGATTACTACTTTTTGAGCATCGAGGAATTCAAAACCAATATTGACAAAGATGCCTTCGTTGAGTGGGAGGAAGTCTACGAAGGAAACTTCTACGGCACCCTCAAAGAAGAAGTCCAACGCATCTGGGACAGTGGTAAGGCGGTCATCTTTGACGTGGATGTCAAAGGTGGATTGGCACTAAAAAAGTACTTTGGAGAAAACGGCTTGGCGATCTTTGTCAAAGTACCCTCCATGGAAGTGCTCGAATCCCGACTTAACGACCGGGGCACTGAATCTCCAGAATCGCTTTCCCGTAGAATTTACAAAGCCAAGTTTGAAATGACTTTTGAGCCGCAGTTTGATGTGAGCATCTTCAATGATGACTTTGATCGAGCATCGGCGGAAGCTGTGGAGTTGGTGTCGGGATTTTTGGCAAAGTAAAAATGAAGATCGGACTGTATTTTGGCAGCTTCAATCCGATTCACGTCGGTCACCTGATCATCGCAAATACGCTCTACGATCGAACGGACCTCGACGAGGTTTGGTTTGTAGTCAGTCCCCAAAACCCCTTCAAAAAACAACAATCGCTGATTCATGAGTTTGACCGCCTGAGGATGGTGGAGCTCGCGATCGCGGATCATTATCACTTCAGAGCGACAGATGTGGAGTTTCGCATGCCGAAACCAAGCTACACGATCGACACGCTCACGCTCCTCAGTGAGCGATATCCCAAGCACCAATTTTGTCTTTTTTTAGGTTCGGACAATCTGACCCATTTCCACAAATGGAAAAACCATCAGGCGATCCTAGACCACTATGAGATTTTCGTCTATCCCAGGCCGGGAGAAACCAAAGCCATTGCGCATCCCAAGATCAAAACCATCGATGCACCGCTGCTCGATATCTCGGCGACTTTTATCCGCAAGGCAATGCAGGATGGCCATTCGGTGAAGTACCTGCTGACGGATGCGGTGGAGGAGTATATTCTGGATAAGAAGCTGTACCAATAAAAAAAATCCCCAGAAGTAGAGTTTCCGGGGATTTTTTTCACTGGCTCATCGCCACTTGCTTCGGCTTGGTCGAGATCTTTTGCCAGACCAATTCTCCAACTTGCCTGCCTTGGACGATTCCTTCTGTGATCGCTGGCATGTAGTGAATACCGCCATAGAACCGACTCATCGCCGCCTCCTGATACATCTGGGTGAATCCGTCATATTCCCGTATCGGCAATCCATACGCTACTTCGGAGCTATCAACAATGTGTATTTCGTCTCCAAAAAGCTGTGTCAACGTATAGGCTGCCGCGGTGGAGGCTACGCTGTGTCCACTGGTATGCTCTGGAAATGGAGGGGTTTGCAAAAGCGGAACCCATTCCTCGTCGATGTATTGATTAATATAGGTCTCTGGCCGGATCAGCTTGCTTCGGTATTTTTCGTCCCAGCAGGAGATGAAAGCTTCATTGAGTGAAACTGCCGTCAGCGCGTAGGCTTCGACAGTGCCTTTCCAGTCTTCTTCGGCGGCTTTGCTCGCAATGGATGCGATGCTCATCCAGTGTCCGCCGGGAGTGATCTTTTTTTCCGCAAACATCACGTGACCCTTGACATTCATTTTGTAGGGGTTGCAGTCCCAGAAAAGCGCAGTTTCCTTTTGGGGATCCGTCATGTTCGCTTTGGCATTATAGACTTCCATCGCCATGTCGTAAAAGTCAGATCCAGGCTCAGCGGAGAATGCAGGCGGTGCACCGGCCTTGAATTGGGCAGCGGAGTCCAGTGCAAACGTACGGATCTTGTTCCAGTGAGGTTCAATGGCTTCCATGTACGCCGGTGGGGTGGGTTGCCAAGTGGTGGGATCATTGACCACGGTGTATTTCGGAAAGGAACGGCTTTGGTGATAGTTGTCTTTTTTGGAGTAATCTTTCACCTTCTCGGCGACTTCCTGTCCAAACTTGACGGAGGCTTCAAATACCTCCTCCGGAATTCCTTTTCCCATCAGCTCGGCAAAGACCTTGTCGCGCTGCGTATTCATCATTTCCTCCGAGAAAATCAAGGCAGTGCCCATGTGATAATATGCGGCTAAAGCAGCAAGCGGAGGATAGACGTCTTTCGGAATGGTTAGATTCAGCGGCTCTGAACCGTTGAGCTGACCCAATAGGGGGGCGTAATTGGCTGGATCGCTGGCTGCCGCCACTTCGTAAGCAGCTAGTGAAGCATAGGAATAAATCCTGGCTGCCACGGGCGGAGAGAAGATGTCGTGGATGATCACTTCGGTAACCCGGGTTTGGGCCCGATGGAAATAGTATCCATCGCTGATGACCTCGGAGTAATCCTTCGGTTTTTGACATGCTGTGAATGCACTGATCAAAACCAGGACTAGTGAAGTTATTCGAAACGTACTCATAGTGGGTTTTTCAATTTTAAGTTGACGATGTATTTCCCCTGACGGGGTCGATTGGGTTTGGTCAACTTACATGAGGACTCAAAGCTAACTAGATAGGGGTCAAACTCAAATGATTATCGGGAAGAATTTTATTGGATCCAAATCAACGGGCCGTTGTTTTGCGCTCCCAGAAGGAAGGATCTCGGGCCAGACCGCAAATGTTTGAGGTTTCGGATTTCGGCTCCTATACTGATCGGACTTGATGTGGAAAAGATCCCAGTGGTTTGCCATACTCCTTCGCTCCATTTGAAGCCGAGAATTCCCAGGTTGAGTGATTTGCCCAAGTCAACTCTAAGGTCTGAGGAGTTGCCGCCAAGGTAAACTGTGCCGGAATTTTCATCCACTTCGATTGAAAAGATCGGGCTCCATTGGGCTTTGGCTGGGAAGGGAACATAGTCGAATCCGCCGTCTTCCTGTTGAAAGTACACGCCGGATCGAAACTCGTAAGCAGGAAGTTTGCGGGCTTTCTGAATTTCTTCTGGGCTGAAAAGATCCTCCGGTTTGCTGATTTGGGCGTATTCTGCGTAGGAGTTGTGCTTTCGTTTGATTCCCGGAATCTGTCTGATCAGGTCATCTCTGGTCGCAAAGGGAACCAAGCTTTCCCCCAAATAATGAAACATCAAGGGATCTGCTTGCCCGTTTCCGTCGAAGTCGTGATGGTAGAGCCAGGCCGGCTTTTCTTTCGAAGCCTTTAGCTTGCTGTTCGATCCGAGGTTCCCGGTCAGGATGTCCAACTTTCCGTCGCCGTTGAGGTCCGCGATTTCTAAGGTGTTGATCCATCCTGCGGAAAATTCAAGTCCCCTTGGATGGATTTCGATCAGCTTTTTTTCCGAGGAAAGTTTGAATATCCGGATGCTTTGCCAATCCCCGCTGAGGATTAATTCTGAATTTCCGTCGCCATCCAAGTCCGCCCATTTGGCTGTGTTGATCATGCCCAAATTCACGTCAGCCAGCCAAAGTTGTGTTTCGTCTTTAAACTGGCCATTTCCCTGATTGATTAAGATGCTGCTTTTGGGACTTGCACCGTAGTCGTCCGATTTGACTGAACTCCCAATAAAAAGATCCAAGTCTCCATCGCTGTCGAGATCGCGGATAGCGATGCAGGACGTGTTTTCTCCGATCGGGGGAATAGATCTCATCGAAAATCGAAACCGACCAAATCCATCACCAAAGAAGATACGGTCAAAACTATATAGGTCTCCAGTTCGGTATTCATTTCCTCCGCTGCCTACAAAAAGATCCAGCATGCCGTCCCCGTTAAGATCTGCAAATTCAGCGACGATATCTTCGGCTTTTGCCAGCTGATAGAAGATTTCGTTGGGGATTTCTTCGAATCGTCCATCTTGCTTTTGCATGAAAAAAGCACCCGGCTGATCCATTGCCCCACCCACGTAAAAGTCATCCAAGCCGTCGCCGTTGATGTCCGCCACCGCCAGCGCTGGGCCCATCTTGGAGAAAGTCCGTGGTGCCAAATATTCCCGCTTGATGAAATCGGAGACATTCTTTTCCTGATGTGTCCAAGACACAATTGGGAATACCTCTGAAGTCAAATTGGAGCTGGACTTTGGCGCGGCGATGCGACCGGAGCCTTGCGCCAGGATGACGTTTTGGTCAGCTTTCACAGAGGCAAAAATTTCCCGTTTACCGTCTGGCCAAGTCACCTGGATGGAGTCAAGGGAAGCAATCTCTCCCAAGCCAAAGACCAAGGTCGTGGATGGGCCGGATTGGAACCCCCGGCTGGTGCTTAGCCGTTGTGTCAAATTTTCCTTTCCGGAGAAAAGAGCGACCTGAGCACCGATCCCGAAGGGGTTTTTTCCACTTGCTTTCAGGTCAATTTTCAGGAAGTGGTTGTCGGATTTGTCCGCATGATTTTGATAGACAAAGGCCACTTGGTTCAGATTGTTGACGATCAGATCCAGGTCGCCGTCGTTATCCAAGTCGGCGTAGACAGAGCCGTTGGAGTAGCTTTCCTGTCCCAAACCCAAAGAATCGGCTTCATTTTGGAATTGTAGATTGCCCTGATTTTTCCAGGCAATATTGGGAAGCTTCATGCTCGGTAGCAGGTCAATTTGCTGTTGCCGGAGTTCTTCAAGTGGAAGGTTCCGATCCGCATCCTGACTGTATTGGATAAAGTCCAGGTCGTTGGGTCGCTTCACGATCCCGTTGGTCACATGGATGTCGGCAAGGCCGTCGTTGTCCATGTCGAAGATCAGCGGAGACCAACTCCAATCCGAGGCAAAAACTCCCGAGAACAAAGCGATTTCCGCAAAACCGTTCTTGCCCTGATTCAATTGCAGGTGATTCCGAACGTACTGATCTTGATAGCCAAATTGCTCCTTGATCTGATATACCTCAGCCTTGTCTTCGCCGACGGATTTCATCCAGATTTGGGGATTCTCGGGAAGCATGTCCGTGGTGAAGATGTCAGGCAATCCGTCGCCGTTGAGATCAGCGGCGTCGTTTCCCATACTGTATCGGCTCGTCGAGGGAATCAATTCTGCCAAAGCTTCCCGAAAAGTACCATCCTGCCGATTGAGGTAGAGGTAGTCGTTTTCTGTGAAATCGTTGGAAACATACAGATCCAGCCAGCCGTCTCCGTCAAAATCATCGACAGTTACGCCCAGTCCAAAACCCAGAACGCTAGAGTAGATTCCGGCTTCATCCGTCACATCGACGAATCGGTCAATGCCCTCCGAGCCTTGGTTTTGATATAGTTTGTCTCCAAGGTTGCTTGGCTTGGTTCGCATGCCAGCTTTTGCGAAAACCTCTGGTGACTTGACGTTGTGGTTGAGCAGGTACAGGTCGAGATCTCCATCTCGGTCGTAGTCAAAAAATACCGAATGCGTGCTATATCCTTTAAAGTCGATCCCGAATTCGGCAGCAGCTTCGCGGAATTTGCCATTGCCGAGGTTGAGGTAGAGTTTGTTTTTCCCGTTGACCCCGGGCAGTTCACCGACTTGGGCCACATAGATATCGAGCAGTCCGTCCCCATTGATATCGGCCATAGTCGCTCCGGTAGACCAGCCGCCGTCACCGCTGACTCCTGCAGATTCGGTGACATCTTCAAACTGAAAATCCCCCGTGTTGATATAGAGTTTGTTGGATACCTGATTGCCGGTGAAATAGAGATCGACCAAACCATCGCCATTGACGTCTCCGGCGGCGACTCCGCCGCCGTTGTAGTAGTACAGGTATTCGAGAATGTTGAGTTCGGGAGTGGAGGTGAGTTGGTTTTGAAAACCAATTCCGGTGTGCTCAGCAGGTAGGAGTGTGAATAGCGTCGTATCCGCAGGTTCATGTTTTTCTTCCTTTTTACAGGATAGAAGCGCGAGCCCGGCAAGGAAAATCCATTTGAAATTGGCCAGCGATCGGTTCATCAGTACCTCCAAATCTCAGCGGCCGCGCTGTTTTTCACCACCAAAACCTTCTTATCCCCCAAAAGAGCAAACGCTCTCACATCCCCGTCGAGCTTCAGGCCATTTTCACGGTTGGGGCTGTAGGTGAATGTGCCGTCCCCGTTGCCATACAGCAGTTCCCCGTAGCTCGCATCCAGCTTTCCGACTTCAGGTTTGATCTGAGCGAGATTGCCGCCGAGCAATAAATCCTGTATGCCGTCATCGTTGATGTCCAGCACCTGAATCGCGAAAACCCATGAACGTTGGGCCATTCTCGGGAAAGGTGTCCACTCAAAATTGCCGCTTCCTTTGTTCAGCAAAATCCCCGATTCCAGGTTGTTGACTTCTTGGATGATGGATTTGTCGACGACTTCTTTGGGGAAAATATCCTCCAGTGACTTGTTGTTATAGTCCGTATATCGGATGTATTTTTTCTTGATCCCCGGCACCTGCCGTTCCAGCTCATGTTTAAGAGTGTAGGGTATTTGGACTTCGCCGACTTTCTGGGTATAAACCTGCTCTATCGATCCGTTTTGATCAAAATCGTTCAAGAATATGCTGACCGGCGAGGCTGCGGAAACTTTAAATCGCGTGTTGAGACCGTGATTTCCCAGCGCGACATCCGGTAGTCCGTTGCCGTCAAAATCCCCGATTTCGATCGTTCGATACCATCCCTTCAGGTTGCTGAGGTTGGGTATTTCTGACTTTTCCAGCTTTCCGCCTACGTTTTTGAAAAAGGTAGGCGCCATCCACTCTCCGACCACGATCAGGTCGCTTTTGCCGTCACTATCCCAATCGACTACCTGTGCATCAGTCACCATTCCCAGCTCTTTCAAGGCAGGTGCAAGGGAGGCACTTTGCTCGGTGAAGTTGCCGGTGCCGTCATTGATCCAAAGCTGACTGCTGGCCGGTGCACCATAGGTGAAGGGAATCAGTCGACCTCCGACAAAGAGATCGGATGCTCCGTCCTCGTTGATGTCGATCACTCTGGCGGTACTGCTACTGCCGGTGACTGACGAAAATCCTGCGCTTGTATGTTTGGAAAAGTTGCCTTTCCCGTCATTCAAGTACAATCGATCCGCTAGGTCTGGAGATCCAAAGCCAGATTCATTTCCCCCCGAAGTCACGAAGAGATCCAAATCCCCGTCTCCGTCAGCATCGAAAAACTGTGCATCGGTATCCTCAGATAGTGCATCTTGGACGAAAGCCGCCTGAGGCCTTTCCTGATGTTTTCCGGAGCGATCTGCGAGATAGAGTTTCCCTGCGAAAGTTTTGGCTCCCCCAAAAAAGAAGTCATCCAAACCGTCTCCATTCACATCCGCTTTTGCGAAAGCAGGGCCTTCGGTCGAAAACATGAAATAGGTCAGGCGATCTCGGTCGAAGTCCACGAACTCGTTTTCAGCATGGGTGAATTCCAAACCGGGACTTTCCACTTTGCTGAATGGGTGAATCTTGGTATCAGGGAAAAATAAGACGTTCTCGGGAATTTCGCTCGCATCTTCCCGTTTCAGCTGAAGCAGTTGGTCAGCGGCTTGGTTTTTCAGTATGCTGTATTTGCCGTCAGGCCAAAACACCTCGATTTTTTCTACGCGAGCGATATCACCCAGTCCAATCGTAATCTTGGGATCGACCGATGATTGAAAGCCGCGATTGGGCATCTGCTCGGTGTAGAAAGTTTTTCCGCCTGCGGTTATCCGGATTTGAGCGCCGATGGCTTGGGTGTTTTTTCCAGTCCCGATGAGTTGCAATTGGATGGAATGCCGGGTGGAATCCAGAGACTTTCCTCGGTTTTTGAAGAGTTGGGCGGGTTGATTCACATTGCTGACGACCAGATCGAGTGTGCCGTCGTTGTCTAAATCCCCGTAAGCTGCGCCGTTGGAATGGATCGCTTGGCCGAGCCCCCAGGCATCTGCCATGTTTTCAAATTTCAAATCGCCCAGGTTTCTGTAGGCGTAGTTTGGAATCGGATTGATCGGAATCGGATCGATCAGCGCCTTGTAGTCTACGCCTTCCTGCGAGATGATTTTGATCTTGGTTTCGTCGTCGTCAATGAAATTAAGGTAGTCCAGATCAGTGATGTCCTGATAGATGCCATTGGCGACAAAGAGATCCCGCATGCCGTCGTTGTCCATGTCAAAGATCAGTGCGCCCCAGCTCCAGTCGGTAGCTTCCATGTTGGCCAGTCTACCCATCTCGCTAAATGTCCCATCCCCGTTGTTGATGTGGAGCATGTTGCGGGAATATTGGTAGTGGTAGCTGTGTGTTTTGTTAAACTGAAATTTGTCCCAGTTTTCGAAAGTCGTCACCTGCTTCAGCCGAGAAAGCGGCTCGGGAAGCATGTCTGTGACGAAGATGTCCAAGAGTCCGTCGCCGTCGATGTCGGCGATGTCGGCACCCATTGACGCCGCGCTGATGGAACGCATAGAGCTTTCCATCGATTCGGTAAATGTCCCGTTCTGATTGTTGAGATAGAGGTAATCTTTTTCAAAAAAGTCATTGGAGATGAAGATGTCCGGCCAGGTGTCCTGATTGACGTCGCCGATGGTGATGCCGAGTCCAAAGCCGATCACCGAACCGTAAATACCTGCTTCCCTGCTGACATCGATGAATTTGCCGTCATCGTTTCGGAAGAGCTTGTCGCCGCCGACTTCGTCGCGTTTGATCCGCTCATTCTGCATCTTGTTGAAGGAGCCGATTGCCTGATAGGAATTGTTTAGGAGGTAGACGTCTAGATCTCCGTCTTTGTCATAGTCGAAAAAAACCGCATGTGTAGAGAAGCCCTGATCAGCCAGCCCATAAGCCTCCGCTTGCTCCTGGAAGGTGCCGTCTCGCTGGTTGATGAAGAGTTCGTTTTGTTTGTTGTCCCCTGCGACATCTCCCGAGTTGCATACGTAGATGTCCAGCCAGCCGTCTCCGTTGACGTCAGCCATCGCTACCCCGGTACTCCAGGCGCGGGTACCGATGACTCCCGCTTTTTCGGAAACGTCTTCAAATCTGAAATCGCCCTGGTTCAGATACAGCTTGTTTGGGCCGAGATTGGCTGTAAAATAAAGATCTGCCAGGCCGTCGTTATTCACATCACCGATCGCCACACCACCGCCGTTGTAAAAATTCCGATAGGTGAAGACGTTGAATTCTTCGTCAAAGGGCAGGTTGTTGGAGAAGTCGATTCCGGATTGTGATGTCGGAATTGATTCAAAAAGTGTCGGAGGAGTTTCCGTAGTAGCTTTGCAAGCTACCAGCAACGAGAAAATGGCGGATACGATTAATCGATTCTTCATTCTGTATTTTCTTCAAGCTCTCGCTGCACTCTTAAATCCAAGATTTCTACCCGTACCGTTGACAGGTTTTTTTTAAATATTCTGGTTCGGCGGTTGCCGTCAACTTTTACGAAAACGACTTGATTTCCGTCTTCGCTTTTCACTTCGATAAATCCCTGCCCGTACCAGCTTTCATAGAGATTCACTACATCTTTCCTGAGGTTTTCGACGGACAGTTCTTTATTGTATGGAGCCCAGCCGTCATAGGTATAATCTACCGGCATCTGATAGATTTTGTCATCCTTAAATTTTGGATAGAACCTCATTTTTGTAGGCAAGGAAGAGGGCATTTCTACTTGGTACTCTACCGACAGTTCTGTAGGTCCGTTGGTTAAAATTCCTTCACCATTCATCTTCCAGCATTTTTCATAAAATGTTTTTTGGGACATGCCTAATTCTAGGCCTAAAAACAGCTCGTTTTCGATGTTTCCCGACGCCAATTCCTTGGCTTCCATCTTTTGATAGTCTGACTGACAGGAAAGTATGGTATAACTGGTAATCGCCATTATAATAAGGCGAAATCTAGTAAGGGGTGTAAGAAATTTCATTACTTGATTTACATGCAAGAAATAAGAGACTTACCAATCTTCTGGAGTGGCAAGATAGCTGGTGTTATGTCAATTCGAAATTTTCGGATCAATCATCAGCCAATACGCTGACCGATTAGGTGTGTAGGAATTAAAAAAAGGAAGTGCAGGCGAATGCACTTCCTTTAGTTTCAGTTTTGTGTTAATTAATAACCCGGATTTTGGTTCAGGTTTGGATTTGCGTTGATCTGCTGAAGCGGAATTGGGAATAGATTTCTGAAAGGTTCAGAAGCTGTTTTTTCCCACCATGGCTGTCGGAATTTATCAAAGCGAATCATGTCAGTTCGGCGGCTTGCCTCTGCAAACATTTCAAACCCGCGCTCTTCGTAGATTGCATCGGCGGTAATCGCAGTCAATGGCTCCACGCCGGCTCTAGTTCGGATTTGATTGACCGCAGCCAGCGCCTCGCCGGTTTTTCCTTGTCTGAACGCCGCTTCAGCTTTGATCAAGATAATATCTGCCAATCTGAATAGCGGATAGTCATTGCTCAATTCCTGACCTGCACCGGGAGCAAATTCGAATTTACCAACCCTTACTCCAGCCTGTCTGAAGGCATTTGGGGCAAGCATGTTGATCTTAGGAGTAAAGGTCAAAGGCGCTCCATCAGGGTCTCCAGCTTCAAATGATAAATCCTCCAGTCGAGTTCCGTCTGAGCTAAACTGAGGGCCTTCAAGGAAACTCCCTTTTCGGACGTCTTCATCATCGAATCTATTGTAGAACTCTTCCAAGGAAGCGTATCCGTTCCATGGCTGAGCACTCAGATCGAATGTATTCTGATTTAGGTAGTGCAAAGTCATCATCGCCAAGTTAAATCCCGCGGCGTTGTTTTCATCGTAAGGGAGCGTCAGGATATTCTCGGTTGAACCGCTGTTTCTTGTCGCGAAGTTTGCGAAGAAATTTGTGCTCAAGGAATAGGGGCCTGAGATCACTTGATTAGCTGCTGCTTCCGCATCTGCCCATCGAGGGGTACCGGTATAGACTTCTGCATTCAGGTAGAGTTTGGCCAGCATCGCCTGAGCTGAGTAGTAGTTCAGGGTAGTTCTAGTGTCCGCTTTGGGAAGCATGTCGATGTTATCCAAGATTGACTTTTCGATAAAATCAAAGACCTCTTGTCTTGAATTGTTGGTCGGGTTGCCACCAGTGGACGCTTCAGTGATGATCGGAACATTTCCGAAGGAGTCGATCAGCCATAGGTAAGGAAGTGCCCGTAAAACTTTGAGCTCAGCGACTAGCAACTCTACATCGGGAAAAGAAATGATGAGGTTGTTGATTTCTCCGATTGCAGTGAAGCAGTAGTTCCATGAGTTGTTAAAGGCATCTTCGGACGTGCCCCAAGTATGACGGTGTACTCTAAGCCAAATACCACCATCTTCCCAGTCAGGACCTTTCTGAGGAATTGCCATTTCATCAGATGCGACCTCATTGATCGACCAAATGCTATTGTGTCCACCCCAGCTTCCTACGATACGGGAATAAGCAGACGCCTTTAGAACTTCTATCAATTTTGGGTTGGTGCTGTTGGCGACATCGTCTGGAGTCACGCCATCCAGCACTTCTTGGTCAAGCTCCCAGCATGATCCCAGCAACAAGAGTGCTGGCACCATCAGACAGATTTTACTTATATATTTTAACATGTCTCTGTGTTTAGATTAATTATTTGAAATTAAGAGATAGGCCCAAAGTGAATGATCTCGTTTGGAAGTAGGTGTTTCTACGCTCGATTCCTGGAGACAAAGAGGAGGTGAATCCATTTGTGTTCTCAGAGTCGGTTATCCTAACTTCTGGGTCAATTCCAGTGTAATTGGTAATCGTGAAAAGGTTTTGCGCAGCAAAATAAACTCTGAAGGAATTCAGGTTTTGCGATGGCGTCTTAAAGTTGTAGCCCAACTCTAAGTTATCCAATCGAATGAACGATGCGTTTTCGATGTAGGAGCTGTTGAATGTAGGTGTGGAGGTAACAAACTCGGTCTTATCAGTGACCACAGAGTTCCAAGTATTAGAAGATGCATCTTGGTTTTCATAGAAGCCTCTATAGGAATTGTAAAGATCATGTCCCCAGGCTCCTCTGAAGAAGAAACTAAAGTTCCATCCACCCCATACCAAATTGTTTGCCAAGCCAAACTCTCCTTTTGGAAGGCCGTTTCCAAGCTTTTCAAACTCATCTGGATCGGTAGTAGAAAGTATATATTGCCCATCTTCAGTGATTCCTTGCAATACCGGCCCGTAAAAATCTCCCAAGGTCTGACCTACTCGGTTGTAAACGATCGGGTTGTTGTTCTGACCAGGAGATCCAGGAGTAGCAAATCTCAACTCGTCAAATCCCAAATCACCCGCAGATAAGCTTTCGATGATGGTTTTGTCGTAAATTGTGAAGTTCAGGCTTGGGTGCCATTTAATCGAACCTAGGTTGATATCATGCGCATTAATCGCAAACTCAAATCCGGCAGCTCTTAGATCGGCAAGGTTTACCCAAGTTGAAGAAGCCGTATTAAACCTCCCTGGATCGAAAGGGTTTGGAGCACCAGTGGCCACTGGAACGTTGAACAATAGATCAGAGATGTTCCTAACGTAATAGTCCATGCTACCCGTCAATTTATTGTTCCACATGCCAAAGTCTACCCCAAAATTCATTTCTTGTTTCGTTTCCCACTTCAGGTCTTTGTTAGGGTTTGAATTTTGAACGATCCCCACATAGATATCAGTTTGCGTATTTGGGTCACCATCCAAATCCACTCGATTACCGTTACCATAAACCCCCAGAGCCAAAGTTGGTGAGGGAGGCAGGTTTCCAGTAACCCCGAAGGAGGCTCTTGGCTTAAACTGGCTGAAAAGGCCCATGTCAAAAATCTGGGTGAAATCGGCTCCGATACTAGCGGCCGGGAAAACACCGGTTTGGTTGTTGGCTCCAAAGCCAGAATAGGTTTCAGATCTCACAGAGGCAGAGAGGAAGAATCTGTTGCTTAGATTAAAATTTGCTCTAGCAAAAAGGGAGTTCAGACGATCTTCGTTGGCATACGATGCAACTTCGGTGCTGTTACCCAATCGAATCGATCCAGCTCCCAGATTGTCCCAGCCCAAATCAAACAGGTATTGCTTCACTCTGGCATTGAAACCTTGATTTTTCGTTCCTTGAGTCGCTGCACCACCGAGCAAAGTCATGTTTAGGTTGTCACTTAAGTCTATTTCGTAGCGCAGAGTAGATTCAAATATCTTCTGTACCCTATCATTGGTTCTACGTTGTGCCGATCCGCCGGTACCTAATCCAACATTGTAGTCTAGTCTTGACCAAAAGTCTCCTGAAAGGGTGTTGCTTCTGTCTTGAGAATATTGAGCAGATACGGTCAGGTTTTTTAAGATGTCGAATTCTGCACGGTAGGAAACCAATGCAGATTTTGTCTCACCAACAAACTTTTGCTGATTGGCCAAAGCGACGGGATTGTAGAAGTCAAATAGGTCACGCTGGAAATAGCCACCGAATCTTTCGACAGCGTCCTCGGTATCTTCGAAGATAGGCGCAGTAGGATTGTAGAGGGTAGCATAACGAAACGCAGCATCGTTGATAGACTCACTGTCCACGTTGGTAAACGACAGGTTGGCAGACAATCGCAATCTATTGTCAAGAGCAGCCTGAGATAGGTTCAGACGTGTATTCAGTCTTTTGTTACTGACTCCGTTCACAATACCTTGATTGTTTCTGTAGTTTATGGCGGCCATGTAATTGGTGTTGTTGAATCCGCCCGAAAGACTTGCATTTGTGGTATAGGAGAATGCATCGTCAATCAATTCGTCTCTCCAGTCTGTATCGCTCCCGAAATCGGTTCCGCCTCTTGCCACAAATTCATCCGCTGAAAGTACGGGAATCAGATTTGTTGCTTGATCCATCGTGCCGAAAGCATTGATTGAGACACTGGATATGCCGTCCTTGGAGCTTTTCTTGGTCGTGGTGATGAGGATTACTCCTGAGGAGCCTCGAGCACCGTAGATTGCAGCTGCAGATCCATCTTTCAAAACGTCGATAGATTGAATATCATTGGGATCGACGTTATCCAAGGAAGCACCGATCACTCCGTCCAATACGATGAGGGGTGAAGAGTTGGCTCCGAAAGTAGAAAGTCCTCTCAATCTCACGTTGAATCCGGAGTTTGGATTGCCGCCCGCTCTTGTGATGGAGAGACCAGCTACTTTGCCTTGTAGCAATTGTGCGGGATTGGAGACATTTCCTTTGTTGAAATCCTCAGGCTTTACGCCCACCACTGCGGAAGTGATCTCTTTTTTGTCTTGAGTTCCGTAGCCGATTACAACGGCCTCCTCCAAACTTTGAATGTCCTCTTCTAGATTGACGGTGATATTAGTCTGATTTCCGATCTCGACTTCCTGAGCGAGGTAGCCGACGAAGGATATCACAAGAATTTCGTCTCCTGCTTGTAATGGAAGAGTGAACTTCCCGTCAAGATCAGTAGCGGTTCCACGGGTGGTACCTTTGACGATCACCGTAGCGCCTGGTACTGCGTCGCCGAGACTTGCGTCTAGGACCGTGCCCGATACGGAGCGGCTTTGGGCATTGACAGCTACTATTGCACCAAGGGTAAGTGCAAAAACAAGCATCAATGACTTGAGTTTGGGTAAATAGTTTCTCATAGGGTTTTCTGTTAATGTAAAATTGAAATAGACTGAGCCATAAAATTTTCGACTCAAATTGCTTGTTAAAATTCGATTTTGCAATTTTTAACAATTGGGAGCTGAGCTCCTTAAAAAAATGGCATTTAACAGTACCGCAAAATGGCTATTGATCGTACAACGGATCGAGCATTTTCTTGCGTTGTGTGCTATTTAGGTCAATTTCTTTTAAAAAAAATGTAAAAGAATCAATTTTTCACCTCCGTCAATATTCTCCAACTCCGGCTACATTTTCAGTTTTGTTTTTTAACCATTCTCTAAAAAAATTAGTAAAGTAGCGAGAGCTTATATTGAAAATTTAGAGATTGTTAAATAGTAAATTTGCCGGCTAAATCTGGTGCTGTTATGTATAATGTAGCAAAGGCGCGGAGCTTTCTTAAATCCTCTTAAATCAACCTTTGCAACCTTTAGCTGAATTTTTGCATCTCTATATTTATTAGAAGCTATACCAACTTTTGTAAATCCTATGATCAGAAAACCGTTCTTTTTCCTGACCACGCTTTTTTTTGTCGTACAGTCGGTTTCTCTTGCCCAAGGAATTCGGGGAAAAATTGCCAACACAGACGGTGAGCCTCTGGCTTACGCCTCAGTCTATATCCGAAATCTGGAAGATGGTGTTCCTACCAATGAAAACGGCATGTATGAGTTTCGGCTAAAGCCAGGTTTTTACGATGTGATTGTTCAATTTCTGGGCTACAAATCCCAGCTTGAAACGGTGGAAATCAAAGACAGCTGGGTAGACCTGAATTTTACGTTGGAGCCACAAATCTACAATCTGAGTGAAGTAGAGGTTCGGGCAGGAGCTGAAGATCCAGCCTTGACCATTATGCGCAAGGCTATTTCCAAAGCCAAATACCATCGGCTCCAGCTACAGCAATATTCTACAACCGTCTATCTGAAAGGAACAGGGCAATTGACTGATGCGCCCTTTTTTATGAAGAAAACGCTGGAGGAAGAAGGACTCAAGCTGAACGAAGCCTACACCTCGGAGTCGGTGTCGAGGATCACCTTTACCCTGCCCAACAAGGTCGATGAAAAGGTGATCTCCATCCGCACCAACGGCGACAATCAGGGCACTTCCCCCGCACCCTATTTGCAGACGTCGTTTTACCAAGATCAGATCAACGAGATCGTTTCTCCACTTTCGCGATATGCATTTCAATACTACCAGTTCAAGTACGAGGGTAGCTTTTTTGACCAAGACGTGATGGTGAGCAAGATCAAAGTGACGCCGAGAGCCCGGGGCGAGCGGGTTTTTGAGGGGTATATCTACATCATCGAGGGACTCTGGGCGATTCACAGCCTGGATCTAAAGACCTCCCTGCTGGGCTTTCAGATCACTGCCAAGCAACAATACGCGCCGGTGGCCGAAAATGTCTGGATGCCACTCACCCATACCTATACGTTTGGAGGGAAGATTTTTGGTTTTGCCGGGGAATTCAAATACCTCGCTTCCACCCGAGAATATGAAGTGGTGCTCAATCCTGATCTGATCGCCGTGCCGGAGATTATCGACGAAAAGGTGCAGGACGTGCCGCAGGATGTCGCAAAGTTTGACAAGTCGGTCTCGGCGCTGGAACAGCTGGCAAGCGAGGAACCGAAAAGCCGGAAAGAATATCGGAAACTGCTGAACGAATATGAGAAGGAGTCATTGAAGGAAAGTCAGGAGGACAGCAAGGAGCCTGTCGTCTCAGAACGGTATTACAGTGTGGATTCTTTGGCTAAAAAACGGAATCAGAGCTATTGGGACAGTATTCGGCCTGTGCCATTGACCGTGAAGGAGGTCGAAGGCTACAAGCGAGATGACAGCTTGGCTACGGTCGAAACTGCCAAGATGAGCGAAGTGGATTCGGTGGCCAAGAAAGCCAAGAAAGGATTCAAGCCTTTAGAAGTGTTGACGGGAGGTTCTTATTCCTTTGGGAAAGGAGTTTCAATGGGATTTAAGTCCAATCTGACCAAAATTTCCTTCAATACCGTGGAAGGATGGAAAGTCGGAATGGGACTCTTCTACCGAAAGTATTCTGAAGTCAAACTCGCTGACAGTGTCAATAAAGTTCGCAAGAGCTTCAACATCGAACCTGAAATCCGCTACGGATTCTCGAGTGACCGTTTTTATGGGAAAGTTGACTTCCGCTGGTCGCATACCCAACCGATGGCTGCACAGACTTGGGGCATCGAAGGAGGACGATACATTTATCAGTTTAACTCCGAAAACCCGATTCAAGAGCAGGTCAATGCGATCTATTCCTTGCTTGTCCGCAGAAACTACATGAAGCTGTACGAGCAGGATTTTGCCCGGGCTTATTGGTCGCATCGGGTGAATTATGGTTTGACTTATCGGGTAAATTTCACTTGGGCTGAAAGACGAGAGTTATTCAACAATTCGAACTATTCCTTCTACAACAAGCCTGAGAGAGAATACACGCCCAACAGGCCCGAAAATGTGGAGGCCAGTGACGCCGCATTTCAGGATCACCAAGCTGCGAAGCTTCGGGCTTCGGTCGAATGGAGGCCTGGTCTGACTTACTCCATCCGCAACGGAAGGAAAACCCCGAACTATTCCCGGTCACCGTTGATTACGTTCACCTACCAAAAAGCCTTTTCGGGATTGACGACTTCCGACAATGCATCCGATTTTGATCAGTTGGAAGTGGGGCTGAAGCACGACGTGAGTTTTGGGGCGAGCGGCAAGCTCGATTTCAACGTCACTGCCGGCACGTTCCTAAACAGCGATCAGGTCTATTTTCAGGATTATATGCATTTCGGCGGTAACAGAACCATCTTCTCCAACTTTGGTCCGGCGTCGAATTTCCGGTTTATGGACTATTATAAATACAGTACGAGCTCTAGCTATGTTTCAGGGATAGCACATTACCAATTCAGGAAATTCCTGCTTACCCAATTGCCGATGCTGAGGTATTCCGGCGTGCGGGAAAATATCTTTGTCAACTACTTGAAGACCCAGAATTCTCCGCACTACACCGAAGTCGGTTATTCTCTGGACAACTTGTTTCGGATCTTCCGACTCGAACTGGGAGTGGCTTTCGAAAATGGCAAATACCTCAGAAGCGGTCCGCTGTTTGGAATTGCGACGTTTATCAATGTGAATTTTGAGGATTGACAAATGCCAAGTGTGGAGCGTCGGATGCCCGATGTCGTCAGAGGTGAGCTGAACGAACTCCCCCTTTTATTCTCAGATTCTATTATGGAATAGAGATCAATTACAAAGGGAGCTGTAGGGATTTGTAACGAAAAGTGTATGAGTGGTGATGAATCGATAAACTCTTGAACTTTTTGTAAAAAAGTAAGAGGTGAGCGTAGATGGCCACAAAAAAAGCCCGGCAGAGTCTAAACTTTGCCGGGCTTTTTGAGAGTATCTGGACAATCAAACTTTCATGATGTCTGCTTCTTTTTTGGCTAGTTGCTCATCGATCTTGCCAGAATACTGATCGGTGAGTTTCTGAACCTGATCTTCCGCGCGCTTGATCGCATCCTCTGGAGCTCCGTCTTTCTGGAGTTTTCGCAGCGATTCGTTGGTGTCTTTGCGCACGCTTCGAAGAGAGATTTTTCCAGATTCACATTCCTGCTTGGCCTGCTTGACCAGATTGATCCGACGCTCTTCGGTAAGTGCGGGGATTGTCAGCATGATGATCTCCCCGTTGTTTTGAGGAGCCAGTCCGAGGTCTGAATTGATGATTGCCTTCTCGATATCCGAGATCAGATTACGTTCGAATGGCTTGATGGCAAGCGTTCTCGCGTCCGGCGTGTTAACGGAGGCTACCTGCTGGAGAGGCGTCGGCGATCCATAATATTGTACCAGGATGCCATCCAATAGGTTGGGCATGGCTTTGCCTGCACGGATTTTTACCAATTCTGCGGCGGTGTGATCCACCGCTTTTTGCATCAGCTCTTTTGCTTCGTCTAAGAATAACTCGATTTCTTCCATGATTTAATTCAAGGTTAGGCAGTGATCAATGTTCCGATTTCTTCTCCAAGTACGAGTTTGCTTAGGTTGCCTGACTTATTCATATCAAAAACGATAATTGGCAGGTTGTTTTCCTGGCAAAGCGTAAAGGCGGTCATGTCCATCACGCTGAGATTTTTCTCATATACCTCAGAGAAGGAAATATTGGTGTATTTGGTGGCTGTTTTATCTTTTTCGGGATCGGCAGTATACACACCGTCTACGCGGGTTCCTTTGAGAACCACGTCTGCTTCGATCTCGATTGCCCGCAGAGCGGCGGTGGAGTCGGTTGTGAAATACGGATTGCCAATGCCTGCACCGAAGATGACGATTCTGCCCTTTTCCAGGTGCCGGATGGCTCTTCTGCGAATGAACGGCTCACAGACGCTTTCGATCTTGATGCCGGACATGAGGCGGGTAAACATGTTGTTTTGCTCCAATGCACTTTGCAAGGCCATGGCGTTGATCAAAGTTGCAAGCATGCCCATGTAGTCGCCCTGAACGCGGTCGATACCGGATTTTTCTGCTTGCACGCCCCGAAAAATATTCCCTCCTCCTATGACGATGGCAATTTCCACGCCCATGTCTTTCACTTTTTTGATCTCGTCAGCGTACTGCTGAAGGCGTGAAGGATCGATACCGTAGTTTTTCTCGCCCATCAAGGCTTCACCACTGAGTTTGAGCAGAATTCGGTTGTATTTCATCTATTGGAATTATTGATTTCTAAGTTCGTGATCGGTAAAGCTCCGATTGATATCTGGATTTACTGGACAAAATCTGATCGAATGGGGCCGGGAAAGGCTAAACAATCCGACAAATATAATTTCTTCAACTCACAATGCTAAACCAAAATCCAAAAATGGACAGGACAGAGTTAACTTAGGGGAGCTAAGCAATTGATTTTATGGGCTTTTGGGTTGGAAAAAGGATTTGGATTGTCGGCGCGTCTACTGGGATTGGGGCGGGTTTGGTGAAAATGTTGTCTGGTACTGGCGCCAAACTGGTTATTTCCGCTAGAAATGAACACAAGCTTCGTGAATTGCAATTGACATTTCGTTCTGTTTCGATCGAAGTTCTGCCACTTGATGTTGAGGACTTTATGACCCTGTCCATACGCGTAAACGAAGCGTGGAAATTCTTAGACGGATTCGACTATGTGTTTTTGAATGCGGGTATGTCTGTCAGGGATTTGGTGTCGGACACTCAGATCGAGGTAGAGCGAAAGATTATGGACATTAATTTTTGGGGCCCGGTAGCGATCACAAGAGAACTTTTGCGAAAACGGAATCAAGAAAGCGAGCTTCACCTGGTACTGACTTCGAGTCTTAGCGGGAAATATGGTGTGCCGAAGCTTGCCTCCTACACAGCATCCAAGCATGCAATGCAGGGGTATTTTGATTCGTTACGGGCAGAAACTCATGGGGCGGGGATTTTTATTCACTTGGTCATTCCGGGATTTGTGCGCACAGACATCACCGTTGCCGGGCTGCGAGGAGATGGTAGTACAAATGGAAGAATGCAAGAGGCATTGGCCGGAGGAATGGATCCGGTGGATTGTGCCAAAGGTATTCTTAGCGGACTGGAGCGTGGTAAGGAGGAATTTGTAGTCGGAGGATTTGAGCGATTTACAGTATTGCTCAATCGGCTTTTTCCCAGATTGATGAAAAAAATCATCCGTTCCAACCCCCTTCAGCACATCAAAAAGTTTCAGAGAAGTTGGTTGGGAAAGTGAATACAGCGATGCCTGGTAACTGATTAAAACAGGATCAACACCTGGTTTTTCTCCACGTTTTGCTTGAGCGAGACTTTCACCTCTTTGACTATGCCGTCGCCAGGAGATTTGATGCTGTTTTCCATCTTCATGGCTTCCAGAATTAGAATGACATCGCCCTTTTTTACCTGATCGCCCTGTTTTACTTTCAGGTCCAAAATCAGCCCGGGCATTGGAGCTTTGATGTCTTTTAGCCTGTCGTTGCCATTCGTACTCATTCCCAATTTTTTCAGCAAAAGATCAAACCGATCCTTGAGCTGTAGGGTAGCTGTTTGATGGCCGATCCGGATTTGAAGTGTTTTCGTTGGCCGATCGATCGAAACCAATTCAGCCTCAATCGACTCATTTCCCCGGATCAGATGGATTTTCCGGTCTTCTATCCATTTCAAATCCCAGGTGATTTGCGTTTGATTGACTTTGAAGTAGTCTTCGGTTTTTTCGACCGAATGGGTGGTGTTTTGAAGGATAACTGAAAACATTCCTGCTATTTTGGGTGTGAATATACACGAAGCGAGGAATCCACCTCGTTTAGATTTTCCAAAATATCAAACAAATGCATTCGAGTCCAAAGAAAATTTCGAATACCTTCCTCGCCTTGGGAGGAGCTGCGGCACTTTTTTTCGCAGGTTCGTGTCGGTCAGAAAAGCCCGCCATAACTTCGGAAACGGAACTTTTTTACCCGGAAGATCCCGAAATCGAGTCGGAGGCGGACAGCGCTGCACTCATGCAGCTGATGCTGGAGAAAGAAGGCGAAATAAAAGCCTATCAGCCGAGTTCCAGGCGGGATTTTGATCTGCTCCATACCGACTTGGATTTGTCGTTTGATTGGGCAAGCCAGACTGTTTTGGGGAAAGCTCGACTGATCTTGAAGCCGTTTTTCTATTCGCAAAAAGAATTGATCCTAGACGCTAAAGACTACGAAGTGGGAGCGATTCACCTCGTGGAAGGAGACAAATTGTCAAAACTTTCCTACGGATATAACGAGAAGCAATTGAAGATTTACTTGCCCACACTGCTGACGGCGAAAGACACGGTTGAGGTAGAAATCAACTACACTGCTTTTCCCGATCGGAATGCCGGAAACGGGAGTAAAGCGATCACAGACACCAAGGGGCTGTATTTCATCGACCCTATGGATACTATTGCCGGCAAACCGACGATGATCTGGACTCAGGGAGAGACCGAGCACAACAGCAAGTGGTTTCCCACGATTGATCAACCCAATGAGCGTGCGACGCAGCTTTTTAAACTCACTGTTCCGGATACCATGATTACCATCGGCAATGGAGAGTTTATCAAGCAAGAAGCTCTTGGCGAGGGAATGAGGAAAGATCATTGGGAAATGAAACTTCCCCATGCTCCGTATTTGGCAGCATTTGCGGTTGGTAACTTTGGAAAAGTAGAAGCAAAAGCAGGAGACATTCCACTCGGGTATTTTGTGGAAAAGGGATTTGAAGAGGGGGCGGCTATGGTGTTTGAAAATACGCCAGAGATGCTTGGTTTTTTTGAAGAACGGCTCGGAGTGAAATATCCTTGGCCTAAGTACGATCAGATTGTGGTGAAGGACTTTGTATCAGGGGCAATGGAGAATACGACGGCATCTATTTTCATGGAGGAATTGCAACTCAATGAGCGTGAGGCGATAGATTCGGAGTGGGACTATATCATCGCACACGAGTTGTTTCACCAGTGGTTCGGCGACATGGTCACGACTGAGTCCTGGGCAAATCTTACGCTGAATGAGGCCTTTGCCAACTACAGCGAATACCTATGGAATGAACACAAATATGGTAAGGACGAAGCTGCACTGAAATTGGTCACGGAAATGGAAGGTTATTTTGCGGAAGCAGAATCCAAGCAGGAGGATCTGATTCGCTTTGACTATGCAGATTCGGAAGATATGTTTGATGCCCATAGCTACAACAAGGGAGGCGTTGTCCTGCACATGCTGCGCCAGCTTTTGGGAGATGAAGCATTTTTCGCGGCTCTGAACTACTATTTGGAAGAGCATGCCTTCGAGTCTGTAGAAGTACATCAGTTGAGGATAGCATTTGAGAAGGTCAGTGGGCAGGATTTGAACTGGTTTTTCAACCAGTGGTTTCTGGACAAAAGCCACCCAGAGCTCTATTTTGAAGTCGACTATTCTCAGCCTGAAAATATACTCGTTTCAGCCTACCAGACCCAGGATTTAGAAAATGCCCCGCTGTTTCAATTGCCGGTGGAAGTAAGTTGGTATGAAGGAGGAAAGCGTAAATCCAAAACTTTTCAGATGACGCAGGCATTTCAGCAATTCGCTTTGGAAAATGAATTGGCCATTTCGCAGGTGTATATAGATGAGGGCAAAAACCTTCTCGCGCGGAGGTCACAGGAGATCAGTTCGGATCAATTCGTGTGGCAGTTTAGCGAATCTGAACTTGGAGTGGCAAGGTATGAGGCCTTAGATAGTTTGGTGGCGCGAGAGGCCACGGCGCAGCTTGTGACGGTGTTGCCCCTGGCAGTCGCTGATCGTTTCTGGTCCGTTCGGGAGAATGCGTTGGGCTTTTTGCAAAATGATCCGGAGTGGCGTATGCGTATTCCCGGATTGGAGGATGTGGTCTATGAGCTTGCTGAAAAGGACCCCAAAAACTCGGTGAAAGCAGCCGCTTTGGATTTGCTGGCAGCGTGGGATCCGGATAAATATCAGGCGGCCTTTCTCCGATTGGCAAACGAACCGTCGTATTTGGTGGCTGGATCTGCACTGATGGGCTTGGTCAGTGCGACAGACAATCCCGTGGATTTGGCGCTTATCGAACGATTTTCGGGAGATGAAAATTTCAGGATGACTATCCCCGTGGCTGAGTATTACATTCAACAGACTGTGCTGGGCAAAGGGAATTGGTATCTGGAGCGACTGAGCGTGCTGTCGGGAGAAGGACTTTACTACTTCTTAGGCTACTTCAGTGAGTATTTTGCAAGAAATCCTGAAGAGGGCAAAGATGAAGCCGTGAGGGAACTTTTGAAGTTGATGAAAAACGAATCTCAAAACTTTTTGCGACTTGGAGCCTTTCAAGCGCTGTTGGGATTTGCCGACGACGAGCTGGTGGTAGGGGAAATCGAGCGAATCGCGGCCCAAGAGGAGGATCCTCAGCTCAAAAACTACTATGAATATTTCATGGATACACTGCAGAAAGAAAATTAATCGGTTGATTTTTAAATCATTGAATTGTTGCGCCTGAAAAAGTTGTCAAATTTGAGTTGCATCCTTTGATACTTTAATAAAAGGCTATAATTTTGCCATCCGTTAAGGTCACAAGGGCTGAAAAACGCTTAGATTTTAACACAGTTGGGGGAATACCAAAGCGGCCAACTGGGACGGACTGTAAATCCGTTGACTTATGTCTTCACAGGTTCGAATCCTGTTTCCCCCACCAAGTTTGCCTGAATGCAAAATTTTTTTTCTAGTTTTGCAGGGCTTTAAAATATCCGGTACGCCGGTTACAAGCGGGAGTAGCTCAGTTGGTAGAGCGGCAGCCTTCCAAGCTGCAGGTCGCGGGTTCGAGCCTCGTCTCCCGCTCTTTATTTCCTCAGGGAAGTAAAAGGGCAAAAGCCGACGTAGCTCAGGGGTAGAGTACTTCCTTGGTAAGGAAGGGGTCACGGGTTCAATTCCCGTCGTTGGCTCAATACAGAGAACTATTATCTAAATATATCTTTAAACTTAAACTGAGGATTTTCACGCATGGCAAAAGCAACCTTCGACCGTTCCAAGCCGCACGTTAACATCGGTACGATTGGACACGTAGACCATGGCAAAACAACCCTGACTGCCGCCATCACTACCGTATTGGCTAAAAAAGGTCTTTCTGAATTGAGAGATTTCTCTTCAATTGACAACGCTCCTGAAGAGAAAGAAAGAGGTATTACTATCAATACTTCCCACGTAGAATATCAAACTGAAAACAGACACTACGCTCACGTAGACTGTCCAGGTCACGCTGACTACGTTAAAAACATGGTTACTGGTGCTGCCCAGATGGACGGTGCTATCCTTGTAGTAGCTGCAACTGACGGACCAATGCCACAGACCAGAGAGCACATCCTTTTGGCGCGTCAGGTAGGTGTACCTCAGCTTGTAGTATTCATGAATAAAGTAGATATGGTGGACGATCCAGAGCTTCTTGAGCTTGTGGAGATGGAAATCAGAGAGCTTCTTTCTTTCTATGATTTTGACGGTGACAACATCCCTGTAATCGCAGGATCTGCACTTGGTGGATTGAACGGTGAGGAGAAGTGGGTTGAAAAAATCATGGATTTGATGAATGCAGTAGATACATTCATTCCAATTCCTCCACGTGCTGTTGACAAAGAATTTTTGATGCCAGTTGAAGACGTATTCTCGATCACAGGTCGTGGTACGGTTGCTACTGGTCGAATCGAAAGAGGAGTAATCAACTCCGGTGAAGGTGTGGACATCATCGGTATGGGTGCTGAGGGTCTTAAGTCTACCGTAACAGGTGTTGAGATGTTCCGTAAGATCCTTGATCGTGGTGAAGCTGGTGATAACGTAGGTCTATTGCTTAGAGGTATTGAAAAATCACAGATCAAGCGTGGTATGATTATCTGTAAGCCAGGATCTGTGAAGCCACACTCACACTTCAAAGCTGAAGTTTACGTGCTTTCAAAAGAAGAAGGTGGACGTCACACTCCATTCTTCAACAAATACAGACCACAGTTCTACCTTAGAACTACTGACGTGACCGGTGAAATCAAACTTCCAGAGAACGTGGAAATGGTAATGCCAGGTGACAACGTAACTATCGAAGTTACTTTGTTGTCAGCAGTAGCTTTGGAAAAGGGTTTGAGATTTGCGATTCGTGAAGGTGGTCGTACAGTAGGTGCCGGTCAGGTTACCGAAATCTTAGACTAATTACATACTAAGTAAATATTAACGATGCGATCCCAGATTTTTTTGGGATCGCATTTGTTTCTAAAGACATTATTCCTAATTTTGCGTTCCCATTTGCAGGGCGCTCAATCACACGGGCATAGTTCAATGGTAGAATAGCGGTCTCCAAAACCGTTGATGGGAGTTCGAATCTCTCTGCCCGTGCAGTAAGTAAGTAGACTATGAATCTTAAAAACTTTGTCCTGGAGTCTTACGACGAGATGAAAAATAAGGTCACTTGGCCGAAGTTTTCATTCCTCCAAAATAGTGCCGTATTGGTGTTGGTTGCATCGCTCATCTTTGCGCTGTTTATCGGTGCAGTGGATTTGGGATTTGAGAACATCATGACATGGTTTTATGATTTATTCTAATTGACATTACAGAATGGCTGAACATAAATGGTACGTACTCAGAGTAGTAGCGGGACAGGAAAAAAAGACCAAAGCATATCTGGACAATGAAATCCAGAGAGAAAACATTGGGGAATACATTCCTGAAGTGCTGATTCCTTCTGAGAAAGTATACGAGATGCGCAACGGTAAAAAGCGGGTCAGAGAAAGAAACTTCTTTCCAGGCTACGTACTAGTCAATGCGGATCTCTCCAACGGGGAAGCCAATCACGTAATAACGAGCATCCCGGGTGTTATCGGGTTTCTAGGTTCAAGTCAGGGGGGAGCTTCCAAAACCCCTGAGCCGTTAAGGCAATCTGAAATCAACCGTATCTTAGGTAAGGTTGAGGAGATTGATGAGTTTGCCGAGAAGCAGGACACGCCGTTTATCGTTGGAGAAGCCGTCAAAGTAATGGACGGCCCATTCAGTGGGTTTACCGGGACAATTGAGGAGATATTTGAGGAAAAGAAAAAGCTTAATGTTATGGTTAAGATTTTCGGCCGCAATACTCCTGTAGAGTTAAACTTTATACAAGTAGAAAAACAAGACTAAGCAATGGCTAAGGAAATCACTGGTTATGTAAAACTACAAGTGAAAGGTGGCCAGGCTAACCCGTCGCCTCCAGTAGGTCCAGCTCTTGGTTCCAAGGGTTTGAACATCATGGAGTTCTGTAAGCAGTTCAACGCGCGTACCCAAGACAAAATGGGCACGGTGCTACCGGTACTGATTACAGTGTTTTCTGACAAGTCTTTTGAATTCGTAGTAAAAACTCCTCCAGCTGCAAATATGCTGTTGGAAGCTGCGAAGCTAAAAGGCGGTTCATCAGAACCAAACAGAAAAAAGGTGGGATCTGTTACCTGGGATCAGGTAAAAGTGATCGCTGAGACGAAAATGCCTGACCTCAATGCTTTCAAAGTAGAATCTGCCATGAAAATGGTAGCTGGTACTGCACGAAGCATGGGTATCACAGTATCTGGTAAAGCCCCTTGGGAAGTATAAATAAAAAACAATGGCTAAGTTAACAAAAAAGCAAAAAGAAGCTCTTTCTAAGTACGACGCAAGCCAAATGTACTCCCTGGAGGCAGCTTCTTCACTGGTTAAGGATATTACCATGACTAAGTTTGACGCTTCTGTAGACGTCGATGTCCGTTTGGGCGTTGATCCTCGAAAAGCTGATCAAATGGTAAGAGGTGTAGTAGCACTTCCTCATGGTACTGGCAAAGACATCAAAGTATTGGTGCTTTGTACTCCTGACAAAGCAGCAGAAGCTACCGAAGCAGGTGCAGATTACGTGGGTTTGGACGATTACATTGCCAAGATCGAAGGCGGATGGACTGACGTTGACGTCATCATCACTATGCCTAACGTGATGGCAAAGGTAGGTAGGTTAGGTAGAGTATTGGGCCCTCGTGGCTTGATGCCAAATCCTAAATCAGGAACCGTTACGCTAGATGTGGCGAAAGCAGTAAAAGAAGTGAAAGCTGGTAAGATCGACTTCAAAGTCGACAAGTTTGGAATTATCCATGCCGGTGTCGGAAAAGTATCTTTCTCTCCTGAACAAATTCAGGAAAACGTGAATGAACTGATTATGACTATCTCTAAGCTGAAGCCATCTTCATCTAAAGGTACATATTTCAAAAGTATTCATTTGTCGAGCACTATGTCTCCGGGTATTGCTGTAGACAAGGGTAGCATTCAAGGTATTTAATCATGACTAGAGACGAAAAGAAAGTTATAATCGACAGTCTGACTGAGAAATTGAAGGAAAACCCTTTCTTCTACATCACTGACGCTTCCGGATTCTCTGTAGCTCAAGTGAATGCATTCAGAAGAACTTGCTACGAAAAAGGTGTAGAGTACAAAGTGTACAAGAACACCTTGATCGCTAAAGCGCTTGAAAATCTGGATGCAGACTATTCCCAATTGGCGAATGGTGCATTGAAGGGGTTCTCTGGAATTATTTTCTCTAAAGAGACTAGTAACCTTCCAGCAAAAGTATTGCTGGATTTCAGAAAGAAACAAGGTAAAAAAGAGACTAGACCGGTATTCAAAGGGGCAGGGATCGATTCAGATGTATTTCTGGGCGAAAACAACCTTGAGCTGTTGTCTAACCTCAAGTCTAAGCAAGAATTGCTGGGCGATCTGATTGGATTGCTTCAGTCTCCTGCGAAAAATCTCGTATCTGCATTGCAATCTGGACAGAACAACATCACTGGTGTTCTTAAGACTCTTGCTGATCGAGAAGCAAAGTAATTTTATCAAATCATTCAAAAACAAATTAAATAATTAATACAATGGCAGATCTTACGCAACTTGCAGAACAGTTGGTGAACTTGACTGTAAAAGAAGTAAAAGAATTGACAGACATCCTTAAGGATCAGTATGGTATCGAACCTGCTGCAGCTGGCGCTGTAATGGTAGCTGGTGGCGGTGCTGGTGCTGAGGCTCCTGCTGAAGAGGAAAAAACTGCTTTCGACGTAATCCTTAAAGCTGCGGGCGCTTCTAAGCTTGCAGTAGTAAAGCTGGTTAAAGAATTGACCGGTCTTGGATTGAAAGAAGCAAAGGATCTTGTTGACGGCGCTCCTAAAGCCCTGAAAGAAGGAATTGCTAAGGACGAAGCTGAAGCTTTGAAGAAGTCTCTTGAAGAGGCTGGTGCTGAAGTAGAGATCAAATAATTTGGCGATTTCGATCCTCTAGGTTCGGAATCGGCCCGAAGACCTGACTAAACTAGTCAGGTCTTTTCCTGTTTATGCGCAGAAAGAAAATTGCATTATTTCAAGTGGTAATTGTCACTTTCCGATATTAAATTTCACTATAAACTATACACTACCTTGGCTATCAAGAATCAAACCGAAAGGAAAAGTTTCTCCTCCATTAAGGTGGTCAAAGACTATCCCGATTTTCTCGATATTCAGCTGCAGTCTTTTAAAGACTTCTTCCAGCTGGATACACCTGCCGAGAAGCGCCGGGCAGATGGGTTGTTCAAAGTTTTCGCTGAAAACTTCCCGATCAGTGATTCCAGAGAGAATTTCACGCTGGAGTTTATTGACTATGCAGTAGACCCACCTAAATACAGCGTGGAAGAATGCATTGACAGAGGGTTGACTTATTCTGTTCCGTTGAAAGCAAAATTGAGATTGCTTTGTCACGACGAGGACAATGAGGATTTCGAAACCATCGAACAAGAGGTATTTCTCGGCAATTTGCCATATATGACCGAGAAAGGTTCCTTTGTGATCAATGGTGCAGAGCGTGTGATTGTGTCACAATTACACCGGTCTCCAGGAGTGTTCTTTGCGCAGAGCAAGCACACCAATGGTACCAAACTCTACTCTGCCAGAATTATTCCTTTCAAAGGTTCTTGGATCGAATTTGCGACAGACATCAACAATGTCATGTATGCTTATATCGACAGAAAGAAGAAATTCCCTGTTACTACCCTTTTGAGAGCAATCGGGTTTGGTTCGGATAAGGACATTCTTGATCTATTTGGCCTATCGGAAGAAGTAGCTGCGACCAAGGCTGCTTTGAAGAAAGCCGGCGGGCGCAAGCTGGCTGCAAGAGTATTGAGAACCTGGGTAGAGGATTTCGTTGATGAGGATACCGGTGAGGTAGTTTCCATAGACAGAAACGAAGTTTTGCTAGAGCGTGACAGCGTTCTTTCAGAAGAAGACATCGAAATGATCCTGGATTCAGGCTCTAAGTCCATCATTCTCCATAGAGAAGATGTGAACGTGGCTGATTTCTCGATCATCTATAATACACTACAAAAGGATAATTCCAACTCCGAAAAAGAGGCAGTTGAAGTAATCTATCGTCAACTCAGAAATACAGAAGCACCTGATGAAGCGACTGCTCGTGAAGTAATTCAGAGCTTGTTCTTCTCAGACAAGCGTTATGATCTGGGTGAGGTAGGACGATACCGAATAAACAAGAAACTGGGCCTCAGCATCGAGGCCGAGAAAATTGTATTGACCAAAGAGGACATTATTTCTATCGTGAAATACCTCATCGGCTTGATTAACTCCAAGGCAGTAGTCGATGATATTGACCACTTGTCCAACAGACGTGTACGTACCGTAGGCGAACAGTTGTACAGCCAGTTCGGAGTAGGTTTGGCTAGAATGGCCAGAACTATCCGTGAGCGGATGAACGTGCGTGACAATGAAGACTTCAAACCAGTCGATTTGATTAACGCCCGTACACTTTCTTCCGTGATCAACTCCTTCTTCGGAACCAATCAGCTTTCTCAGTTCATGGATCAGACTAACCCGCTAGCGGAGTTGACTCACAAGAGGAGACTTTCAGCATTGGGTCCAGGAGGTCTTTCTAGAGAAAGAGCAGGTTTCGAGGTTCGTGACGTTCACTATACGCACTACGGTCGTCTGTGTACCATCGAAACTCCGGAAGGTCCAAACATCGGTTTGATCTCCTCGCTTTGCGTCCACGCAAAAGTGAACTCCATGGGTTTCCTGGAAACTCCTTATAGAAAGGTGGCGAATGGGAAAGCCGGAATGAAATCAGAGGAAATCGTATTCCTCACCGCTGAGGAGGAAGACAACCACAACATTGCGCAAGCGAATGCACCTTTGGATGACTCTGGAACTTTTATCAACGAGAAAGTAAAAGCCCGATTTGAAGGTGACTTCCCTGTGTTGGAGCCAAGTGAGATTTCCTACATGGATGTGGCACCAAACCAAATTGTGTCGGTAGCGGCATCATTGATTCCCTTCTTGGAGCATGATGACGCCAACCGAGCTTTGATGGGATCCAACATGCAGCGCCAGGCGGTTCCGTTGTTGAAAGCAGAAGCTCCGATCGTAGGAACTGGATTGGAAGCGAAAGCGGCTATTGACTCCAGAGCGCTGATAATTGCTGAGGCAAACGGCGTAGTGGAATATGTGGATGCGAAGCAGATTACCGTGAAGTACGATTTGACTTCAGATGAGTTGTTGGTGAATTTCACCAATGAATACAAGTCCTACGATCTGATTAAATTCAGAAGAACGAACCAGGATACGACGATCAACCTTACGCCATTGGTTTTGAAGGGGCAGAAAGTGTTGAAAGGACAAGTGCTAGTGGAAGGCTACTCTACCAATAACGGCGAGCTTGCTTTGGGTAAAAACCTAAAAGTAGCCTACATGCCTTGGCAAGGGTATAACTTCGAAGATGCGATCGTTATCTCTGAGCGCGTAGTTCGTGAGGATATCTTTACCTCGATTCACGTTGAAGAATTCCAGTTGGAAGTACGTGATACCAAGCGTGGTGAGGAAGAATTGACTTCTGAAATTCCGAACGTGTCAGAAGAAGCTGTGAAGCATTTGGACGAAAACGGAGTGATCCGAATCGGTGCTGAAGTCAAAGAAGGCGATATTATCATCGGTAAGATCACGCCAAAAGGCGAAACTGATCCGACTCCGGAAGAGAAACTCCTGAGAGCAATCTTTGGTGATAAGGCCGGTGACGTGAAAGATGCTTCCTTGAAAGCTTCTCCATCTTTGAATGGCGTAGTGATCGAGACCAAGCTTTTCGCCAGACCTAAGAAGGACAAGGACAATAGAGCAAAGTCGAAAGCTGAGGTTGAAAAACTGAAAGCGAAATACTCCAAAGATCTCCTTGCCATCAGAGCCAGGATGATCAACAAGTTGGTGACGATCCTTGAAGGAAAAACTTCCCTAGGTGTAAGACACAAGTTTGGTGATGAGATCATCAGCAAAGGCGTGAAATTCAATGCAAAAAACATTGACAATAACCTTTTCCCTGCTAAGAACCCTTACAGAGACGAGTCCAACTACAATGTGCCGGAGGAAGCAAACTTGATTTCAGATATCATCTTAGATGACTGGACTGACGACGCTCACACCAATTCACTGATCGTGAAGCTGGTGAAAAACTATACCAATTCCAGAAACGAAGTTTCAGGCCTGTTTAAGCGTGACAGATTCACGCTTGAAGTAGGAGATGAATTGCCAGCTGGAATCGTGAAGCTCGCTAAAGTCTACATCGCCAAGAAGCGTAAGCTAAAGGTGGGTGATAAGATGGCAGGTCGTCACGGTAACAAAGGTATCGTCGCCAGAATCGTAAGAGACGAGGACATGCCATTCTTGGAAGACGGAACCCCCATGGACATCGTGTTGAACCCACTTGGGGTGCCTTCACGGATGAACATCGGGCAGATCTTTGAGACTGTATTGGCTTGGGCAGGACAGAAAACAGGTAAAAAATTCGCCACGCCAATCTTTGATGGAGCGACTTTGGATGAGGTTTCTGCCGAATTGGAAATCGCCGGAGTACCTGCTTATGGACGTACCTATCTGTACGATGGGCTTTCAGGCAACAAGTTTGACCAGCCAGTAACCGTAGGTGTAGCCTACATGCTGAAACTGGGTCACTTGGTGGATGACAAGATGCACGCACGTTCAATTGGTCCATACTCACTCATTACTCAGCAGCCGTTGGGTGGTAAAGCGCAGTTTGGTGGACAGCGTTTTGGAGAAATGGAAGTGTGGGCACTCGAAGCATTCGGTGCGTCTCACGTACTCCAAGAGATCCTGACTGTCAAGTCTGATGACGTAATCGGTAGAGCGAAAGCTTACGAAGCTATCGTGAAGGGTGAAAACCTTCCTAAGCCAAACATCCCTGAATCATTCAATGTATTGGTTCACGAGTTGAGAGGCTTGGCTCTTGAAATTACCCTGGATTAATTTGGCTCAAAGGGCGGGCAACCGCCCTGAACATATCTCAAAACACTATGTCGTTTAGAAAAAATAAAAAACTCAACAACGATTTCTCCCGAGTTACCATCAGCTTGGCCTCTCCAGAATCTATTCTGGACAGCTCCAATGGTGAGGTTACACAGCCAGAGACCATCAATTACAGAACCTACAAGCCCGAAATGGGAGGCTTGTTCTGTGAGCGAATCTTTGGTCCGGTAAAGGACTGGGAATGTCATTGTGGTAAATACAAGCGCATCAGATATAAAGGAATCATCTGCGACCGTTGCGGCGTGGAAGTGACTGAAAAGAAGGTACGTCGTGAGCGAATGGGACACATCGAATTGGTGGTGCCTGTTGCCCACATCTGGTACTTCAAATCCCTTCCCAACAAAATCGGTTACCTGCTGGGTCTTCCCACCAAGAAATTGGATCAGATTGTCTACTACGAGCGCTATGCGGTAGTACAGGCTGGCGTCAAAGCTGAAGAAGGTGTTCAATACCTCGACTTCCTGACTGAAGACGAGTACTTGGATATCATGGACAAGCTTCCAAAGGAAAACCATTCCTTGGATGATGCTGATCCGACCAAATTCATCGCCAAGATGGGTGCTGAGGCCTTGGAGATGTTGTTGGCAAGATTGGATCTCGATGATCTTTCCTACTCACTTCGTCACCAAGCTGCTACTGATACTTCTCAGCAGAGAAAGGCAGAAGCGTTGAAGCGTCTGAAAGTAGTAGAAGCATTCCGTGATGCGAGAACGAGAATCGAAAACCGTCCGGAGTGGATGGTCGTTCGCATGGTTCCTGTGATTCCACCGGAATTGCGTCCATTGGTTCCTTTGGATGGGGGTCGTTTTGCGACTTCCGATTTGAATGACCTCTACAGAAGAGTAATCATCAGAAACAACCGTCTGAAGCGTTTGATCGATATCAAAGCTCCGGAGGTAATCTTGAGAAACGAAAAAAGAATGCTTCAAGAAGCTGTCGATTCTTTGTTCGATAACTCCAGAAAAGTAAACGCGGTAAGATCCGATGGAAACCGTGCCCTGAAGTCCCTTTCTGATATGTTGAAAGGTAAGCAAGGCCGATTCCGTCAAAACTTGCTCGGTAAGCGTGTGGATTACTCCGGTCGATCAGTGATCGTTGTAGGTCCGGAGTTGAAACTTCACGAGTGTGGTCTTCCTAAAAATATGGCAGCCGAGCTTTTCAAGCCATTCATCATAAGAAAGCTGATTGAGAGGGGTATTGTAAAGACCGTAAAGTCTGCCAAGAAAATTGTGGATCGAAAAGATCCGGTGGTTTGGGATATCTTGGAAAACGTATTGAAAGGACACCCTGTCCTTCTCAACCGTGCTCCAACGCTTCACAGATTGGGTATTCAGGCTTTCCAGCCAAAACTGATCGAAGGAAAAGCAATCCAGCTTCACCCATTGGTATGTACTGCATTCAACGCCGATTTTGACGGTGACCAGATGGCGGTTCACGTTCCACTTGGACACGAGGCAATCTTGGAAGCTTCTACTTTGATGCTTTCTGCACACAATATCCTGAACCCTGCAAATGGTGCACCTATCACAGTACCTTCCCAAGACATGGTTTTGGGTCTATACTATGTGACCAAAGGAAAGAAATCGACTCCTGAAGAAATCGTAGCCGGTGAAGGCATGACTTTCTACAGCCAGGAAGAAGTGATCATCGCGATGAACGAAGGCAAAGTCTCTAAGCACGCCAATATCAAGTGTAAAGTGAAGCTAAAAGCTGCTGACGGGGTAATCGCTGACAAGATCGTCGAAACGGTTGCAGGTCGTTTGATCTTCAACCAGTTTGTTCCTGAGGAAGTAGGATATGTGAACGAACTGTTAACCAAGAAGAAACTGCAGCAGATCATCGCTGAAGTAGTGAAAGTGTGCGGTATTGCACGCACAGCACAATTCTTGGACGACATCAAGCATCTTGGCTTCCAGATGGCTTACCAAGGCGGACTTTCCATGGGCTTAAATGACGTTATCATTCCTGCCGAAAAGGAAACCATGGTAGCCAAAGCGAAAGAAGAAGTCGATCAAGTGTGGAATAACTACTACATGGGTCTGATCACTGACAACGAACGTTACAACCAAGTAATTGATATCTGGACTCGTACCAACTCTCATTTGACTAACAATCTGATGAAGAAGATGGAAGAGGATAAGCAAGGATTCAATGCCATCTACATGATGATGCACTCCGGAGCCCGTGGTTCCAGAGAGCAGATCCGTCAGCTGGGTGGCATGAGAGGTTTGATGGCTAAGCCACAGAAAAACCTTCAGGGTTCTGTCGGTGAGATCATCGAAAACCCAATTCTTTCCAACTTTAAAGAAGGTCTGGATGTATTGGAATACTTCATCTCAACGCACGGTGCCCGTAAAGGACTTGCCGATACGGCCTTGAAAACTGCCGATGCGGGTTATTTGACACGTCGTCTGGTAGATGTTGCCCAAGACATGATCATCACAGAAGAAGATTGCGGTACATTGAGAGGTCTGGTAGTACAGCCGCTCAAAGACAACGACGAAATCGTCGAGCCACTTTCTGAAAGAATCTTGGGCAGGGTATCTGTTCACGATGTATATGATCCAGTGACAGACGAGTTGATCGTGCCTGCTGGTGTCGAAATCGGAGACGAAGTAGCGAAGTTGGTGGACGAATCTGCCATTGAAGAGGTTGAAATCAGATCTGTATTGACCTGTGAAACGCGTAGAGGTGTCTGTGCGAAATGCTACGGAAGAAACTTGGCGACCGGTAAAATGGTACAAGCGGGTGAATCTGTCGGCGTCATTGCAGCACAGTCTATCGGTGAGCCAGGTACTCAGCTTACCTTGAGAACCTTTCACGTGGGTGGTACAGCTTCCAACATGGCAGTTGAGGCGATGATCCCAGCGAAGTTTGACGGGGTGATCGAATTCGAAGAGGAATTGAGATTCATCGAAACAACCAATAAAGACGGTGAGGCTATCACCATCGTCATGGGCCGTTCTGGTGAAATCAAGATTAACGAAGCGAAAACTGGCAAAACCTTGGTTTCAAACCACGTTCCTTACGGCGCGTTGTTGAACGTGAAGGACGGTCAGAAGATCACCAAAGGCCAGTCACTTTGTACTTGGGATCCATACAATGCGGTTATTCTTTCTGAATTTGACGGATCTGTCGAATTCGAAGCAGTCGTTGAGGGTGTCACGTATAAAGAAGTAGCTGATGATCAGACAGGTTTCCGTGAGAAAGTAATCATCGAGACCAAAGACAGAACAAAAAACCCGGCGATCATTGTCAACTATGGCGATGAATCAAAAGGATACAATATCCCGGTTGGAGCTCACCTTGCTGTAGAAGTCGGTGAGAAAGTAAGATCAGGTCAGATCTTGGTGAAAATCCCTAGATCTGTAGGTAAGACTCGCGATATCACCGGTGGTCTTCCAAGAGTAACTGAATTGTTCGAGGCTCGCAACCCATCCAATCCGGCTGTGGTATCTGAGATCGATGGTGTGGTGACTTACGGAGGTATCAAGCGTGGTAACAGAGAGATCATCATCGAGTCCAAAGATGGCGTGATCAAGAAATACATGGTGTCTCTTTCCAAGCACATCTTGGTTCAGGAGAATGACTTCATCCGCGCAGGGGAGCCATTGTCAGATGGGGCGATCACTCCAAACGATATCCTTTCTATCAAGGGACCAACAGCTGTTCAGGAATATTTGGTGAATGAGATCCAGGAAGTTTACAGACTTCAGGGTGTGAAAATCAACGACAAGCACATCGAGGTGATTGTATCTCAGATGATGCAGAAAGTTGACATCTTGGATGCTGGTGATACTGGATTCCTTCAAAACCAAGTCGTGGACAAGTGGGCTTTCCGTGAGGAAAATGACAACATTCTGGACAAGAAAGTAGTAATGGAGCCAGGAGACTCTTCTACCTTGAAAGCCGGTATGATCATCTCCGCGAGACGACTGAGAGATGAGAACTCCAGCCTGAAGCGGAAGGATTTGAAACTTGTACAAGTAAGAGATGCCGAGACTGCGGTTTCTGCTCCTACTTTGCAGGGTATCACGGCTGCTTCTTTGGGTACTGAAAGCTTTATCTCGGCTGCCTCCTTCCAGGAAACGACCAAGGTGCTTTCTGAGGCTGCCATTAGAGGTAAGCGTGATGAGCTCTTGGGATTGAAAGAAAACGTAATCGTGGGTCACTTGATCCCTGCGGGCACTGGTCAGAGAAGATTGCAAAATCTGATCATTGGTTCTCAGGAAGAGTACGATAAGCTTTCAGAAAATATGGAGAAAACCTCCTCCAAGAGATCCAGCGAAGCAATTCTATAATCGCATTTGATTTTAACATAAAAGGCCTGTATGTCGTGTACAGGCCTTTTTTTAAGCCAAAAAAAATGGAAGACAACAAAAGACCAGATCAGCAGATCAACGTGGAGCTCTCCGAGGAAGTCGCCGAGGGCATCTATTCAAACCTGGCAATGATCGCGCATTCCAATTCGGAATTTGTGATTGACTTCATCCGGCTTATGCCGGGTGTGCCCAAAGCGAAAGTGAAATCAAGGATCATTGTGACTCCGGAACATGCCAAAAGACTGCTCTCGGCTCTGAAGGACAACATCGAAAAGTATGAGGCTGCGTTTGGTAAAATCCAGCAGGCAGGAGGCGCGCCTTCATTTCCGATTTCCTTTGGCACTCCGGGCGAGGCGTAACAAAAATATAACTGCTTAATTTTGTTACTCTTATTACTTTCTTTACCTTTGCAGTCCAAAATTTAACAGTTTACAGGAAAACTAAATTTTATCAGTTAATGCCTACTATTCAACAGCTAGTAAGAAAAGGTAGAACTACACTGGAAATCAAATCGAAGTCTCGAGCACTGGATGCATGTCCACAGCGTAGAGGTGTTTGTACCAGAGTATATACTACGACCCCTAAGAAGCCTAACTCTGCGATGAGAAAGGTGGCAAGGGTGAGATTGACGAACGGAAAAGAAGTGAACGCTTACATTCCAGGTGAAGGTCACAATCTACAAGAACACTCGATCGTATTGATCAGAGGTGGTCGTGTAAAGGATCTTCCGGGTGTGAGATATCACATCATCCGAGGTGCATTGGATACTGCCGGAGTAAAAGACCGTAAGCAAGGTCGCTCCAAGTACGGTGCTAAAAGACCTAAAGCTGGCAAAGGTGCTCCAGCTGCCCCGGTAAAGGGCAAAAAGAAGTAATAAAAACATTCAAAAGAAATGAGAAAAGCGAAACCAAAGAAGAGATATATTCTTCCTGACCCAAAGTTCAATGATACTTTGGTCACCAAGTTTGTAAACTGTCTAATGTTCGACGGGAAGAAGAGTATTGCTTATGCCATTTTCTACGATGCGGTAGCTAAAGTAGAATCTAAGGTGGGCGAGAATGGTCTTGAAGTTTGGAAAAAAGCGCTAACCAATATTACCCCATCCGTAGAGGTGAAGAGTCGTAGAGTTGGTGGTGCCACATTCCAGGTTCCTATGGAAGTCAGACCTGATAGAAAAACTTCACTTGGAATCAAGTGGATGATTAACTATGCTCGCAGAAGAGGTGAGAAGACCATGATGGACCGGTTGGCAGGTGAGATCATCGCAGCAGCAAAAGGCGAAGGAGCCGCTGTGAAGAAAAAAGATGATACTCACAGAATGGCCGAAGCCAACAAAGCATTCTCACACTTTAGATTTTAATTAGGATGGCAAGAGACTTAAAGTTCACCAGAAACATAGGTATCGCAGCCCACATCGATGCAGGCAAGACTACTACAACTGAGCGTATTCTTTACTACTCAGGCGTAAGTCACAAGATCGGTGAGGTTCACGATGGTGCTGCGACCATGGACTGGATGGCACAAGAGCAGGAGAGAGGTATCACAATTACTTCCGCTGCCACCACCGTATTTTGGGATTACCGAAGTAACAAATATCAGGTCAATATCATCGATACCCCGGGCCACGTTGACTTTACTGTTGAAGTTAACCGTTCCCTTCGAATCCTAGATGGTCTTGTTTTCCTGTTTAGCGCTGTGGACGGCGTAGAGCCACAGTCTGAGACCAACTGGAGATTGGCCGATAATTACAAGGTAGCCCGAATTGGATTCGTTAACAAAATGGATCGTTCCGGTGCAAACTTTTTAGAAGTATGTAAGCAAGTGAAGGAAATGCTTGGCTCCTATGCGGTTCCATTGCAGCTCCCGATCGGTGCTGAAGACAAATTCCAAGGTGTTGTTGATTTGATCAACAACCGAGGAATGGTTTGGAATGAAGAGGATAAAGGCATGACTTACCAAGTCGTTCCTATCCCTGAGGATATGGTCGAGGAAGTAGCGCAATACAGAGAGCATTTGCTCGAAGCAGTAGCAGAGTACGATGAGTCCTTGATGGAGAAGTTCTTCGACGATCCAAATTCAATCACTGAAACTGAGATTTTGACTGCATTGAGAGCAGCTACCATTGACATGAAAATTGTCCCTATGGTATGCGGTTCTTCTTTCAAAAACAAAGGTGTTCAGACTATGCTGGATCTCGTGATGGAACTGCTTCCGTCTCCTCTGGACAAAGATGCGATCTTCGCTACCAGTTTGGACACCGAAGAAGAAGTGGCTGTCAATCCTGACGAAAAAGAGCCGTTCACAGGCTTAGCATTTAAGATTGCAACTGACCCTTTCGTAGGACGTCTTTGTTTCGTAAGAGCATATTCGGGTGTTCTTGAATCAGGTTCTTATGTATTCAACAGCCGATCAGGAAATAAAGAGCGTATCTCCCGCGTGTTTCAGATGCACGCCAACAAGCAAAACCAAATCGAACGATTGGTAGCCGGCGACATCGGAGCAGTAGTAGGTTTCAAAGACATCAAAACCGGAGATACTCTTTGCGACGAAAAGCGCAAGGTAGTACTCGAGTCGATGGTGTTCCCTGAGCCGGTTATCGGATATGCGATTGAGCCTAAGACTCAAGCTGACGTTGATAAATTAGGTATGGCTATCGCCAAATTGATCGAAGAAGATCCAACCCTCCAGGTAAACACGGATCAGGAGACTGGTCAGACTATCCTCAGAGGTATGGGTGAACTTCACCTAGAGATCATCATTGATCGTCTGAAAAGAGAATTCAAGGTTGAGATCAATCAAGGTGCTCCTCAGGTGGCTTACAAAGAAGCGTTGTTTGGCTCAGTAGAGCACAAGGAAGTTTACAAGAAGCAGACAGGTGGTAAAGGTAAATTCGCGGATATTGTATTCGAATTGGGGCCAAAAGATCCAGATCCGGAAACCGGCGAAATCAAAAACGGCCTCGACTTTGTCAACGGTATCGTAGGTGGTGTAATTCCAAAAGAATTCATCGCGCCAGTTCAGAAAGGCTTCACCGAAGCGATGAAGAATGGACCTTTGGCTGGATATCCCATCGAAGCGATGAAAGTGAGATTGTTCCACGGTTCTTTCCACGATGTCGATTCTGATGCACTGTCATTTGAATTGGCTGCAAGAATCGGTTTCAAGGAAGCTGCTAGAAAATGTAAGCCTCAGTTGCTTGAGCCGATCATGGCGGTTGACGTTGTAGGCCCGGATGAATACACTGGACCAGTGACAGGTGACTTGAACAGAAGAAGAGGTTTGATGAAAGGGATGGATACCAAAGGTACTTCTACCGTAATCAAAGCGAATGTTCCATTGTCTGAGTTGTTTGGATATGTAACTGACTTGAGAACGATCACTTCCGGAAGAGCGACAGCGTCTTTGACCTTCTCTCACTACGAGCCAGTTCCTAATAACATAGCTGAAGCGGTAATTGCTAAAGTAAAAGGTGAAAAAGCCTAATCTTCAAGAAAATGAACCAGAAAATCAGAATAAAATTAAAATCATACGATCACAGCCTGGTGGATAAGTCATCAGAGAAGATCGTGAAGGCTGTCAAAGCCACTGGCGCGGTAGTAGTTGGACCTATTCCATTGCCTACGAAAAAGGAGAAATTCACAGTGTTGAAGTCCCCACACGTAAGTAAGAAAGCCAGAGATCAATATCAACTTTGTACTTACAAAAGACTGGTTGACATCTACTCTAACTCTTCGAAGACGGTAGATGCCTTGATGAAAATCGAACTTCCAAGCGGAGTTGATGTTGAAATCAAAGTCTGACAGTACCTAGATCCCACTTCAAAAGGCCTGCATTTTCTGCAGGTCTTTTGTTTTTTTCAACCGGTTGTAAATCAGTTTGATCGTTTAATAGCCATTTGGTTTCGTAGTCGGCTGGTTATTATTGTAATTGTTTGAAAATATTGGAGTTGGGATTTGTTGCCAAATTTTATTTCAGTAACTTTGCAGTCCCTAAAAAAGGGCTCAAGCGCATAATCTCTTGAGAGTTATCAAATTATCTTATCAAAGATGTCTGGTATTATAGGAAAAAAAGTAGGTATGACTAGCATCTTCAGTGCCGATGGACGTAACGTCGCATGCACGCTAATCGAAGCTGGTCCTTGCGTAGTGACGCAAGTAAAAAACGTTGAAACAGACGGGTACAACGCAGTGCAGTTGGCATTCGGTGAGCGCAAGGAGAAAAACACTCCTAAGCCACTAATCGGTCATTTTAAAAAGGCCGGCACCACGCCAAAGCAGAAAGTTGTTGAGTTTCGTGACTTCAGGGTCGAATTCGAAGGCCAAGTTGATCTCGGAAAATCGGTAAGTGCAGGAGAAGTGTTCATCGAGGGTGACTTCGTGGATGCAATCGGTACTTCAAAAGGTAAAGGTTTCCAAGGTGTTGTAAAGCGTCATGGTTTTGCGGGTGTGGGTGGACAAACTCACGGTCAGCACAACAGAGGCAGACACCCAGGTTCCATCGGTGCATGTTCTTGGCCATCCAGAGTATTCAAAGGCATGAGAATGGCCGGAAGAACTGGTGGTGACAGAGTAAAAGTTGTCAACCTGAGAGTGTTGAAAGTCTATCCTGAGCAGAACCTTCTATTGGTATCTGGTTCAGTGCCTGGCCCAAAAAACTCTTTCGTAATTCTTGAGAAATAAGCCATGGAATTAGCAGTAATCAATCAACAAGGAAAAGATACAGGTAGAAAGGTGACTCTTTCTGACGAAATCTTCGCAATCGAACCTAACGATAACGCGATCTACCTGGACGTGAAGCAGTATCTGGCTAACCAGAGACAAGGCACTCACAAATCTAAAGAAAGAAACGAAGTAGCAGGATCTACTAAGAAGATCAAAAAGCAAAAAGGTACCGGTGGTGCCCGTGCTGGATCTTTGAAGGCTCCTAACTTCCGTGGAGGAGGTAGAGTATTCGGCCCTAGGCCAAGAGATTACTCCTTCAAACTCAATAAAAAAGTAAAGCAGTTGGCTCGTAAGTCTGCACTTGCATACAAAGTGATAGAAAACAGCCTGGTTGTATTGGAAGATCTTTCATTTGACGCTCCAAAGACCAAAAGCTACATCGCATTCTTGAATGGACTTTCTCTTTCTGACAAGAAGACCCTATTGGTGCTTCCTGAAGAAAACAAGAACGTATTCTTGTCAAGCAGAAACCTTCCAAAAGCGAAAGTAGTGACTGTAAATGACGTAAATACTTACCAACTCCTCAATGCTGACCATTTGGTGCTGTGCGAAGGATCTGTAAGTAAGTTGGAAACCATTTTATCGAAATAAGACAATGGATATTCTAAAGCAGCCTTTGATTACGGAAAAAATTTCTGCTGGTAACGAAAGAGGAGTCTACGGTTTCATCGTAGAGAAAACCGCTGACAAGTACCAGATCAGAAATGCTGTAGAGAAAACCTACGGTGTAAAAGTGGTGTCCGTACGTACGATTCGCTATGCTGCAAAGCATAAGACTCGCTACACCAAAAACAAAGTCGTATCAGGCTTCACCAATGCTTTCAAGAAAGCAATCGTGCAAGTAGCCGACGGTGAGGTAATTGATTTTTACGGAGAAATTTAATTGAATCAATATCATGGCAGTTAAAAAAATGAAGCCTGTTACTCCAGGGATGAGGTTTAGAGTGGCTCCAGCATTTGACGAGATTACCGCGTCAAAGCCGGAAAAATCACTCCTAGCTCCTCTCAAGAAGTCAGGCGGAAGAAATAATACAGGCAAGATGACCGCTCGCTATATCGGTGGTGGTCATAAGAGAAGACTCAGAATTGTAGACTTCAAAAGAAATAAGTTTGGCGTACCTGCGACTGTCAAGTCAATTGAATACGATCCAAACCGAACTGCACGTCTCGCCCTACTTTACTACGCGGATGGTGCAAAGGCCTATATTATCGCCCCGGAAGGTTTGTCAGTAGGACAGACAGTGATTTCCGGTGAGCAAGTTGCTCCAGAAGTGGGCAACGCCATGCCAATGGCAAACATCCCGATGGGTACAATTGTACACAACGTGGAGTTGAAGCCAGGCAAAGGTGGAGCCATGGCAAGAAGCGCTGGTGGATATGCGCAGATCGTAGCTCGTGATCCGAGATACGTAACCGTGAAGCTGCCTTCTGGTGAGATGAGACTCGTTTTAGGAACCTGTATGGCTACAGTAGGTACTGTGTCAAACGGAGATCACATGAACGTGGTGCTAGGTAAAGCTGGTCGTAAGAGATGGCTTGGAGTGAGACCTCGTACAAGAGGTGTGGCCATGAACCCAGTTGATCACCCGATGGGTGGTGGTGAAGGCCGTTCTTCAGGTGGACATCCAAGATCCCGCAAAGGACTTCTTTCTAAAGGAAAGAAAACCAGATCACCTAAGAAGTATTCAAACAAGTTCATCATCAGCAAAAGATCTAAATAATTATGGCACGTTCATTAAAAAAAGGTCCTTATATCGAGCATCATCTGGTGAAGAAAGTAGATGTCATGAACGAGTCCGGCAAGAAATCTGTCATCAAGACTTGGTCAAGAAAATCTATGATTTCCCCGGATTTCGTAGGCCATACCTTCGCAGTGCATAACGGTAACAAGTTTATCCCGGTGTTTGTCACTGACAACATGGTAGGTCACAAGCTCGGTGAATTTGCTCCGACGAGAAACTTCCGTGGCCACATTGCTAAAAAAGATAAAGGAAAGAGATAATCATGGAAGCAGTAGCAAGATTAAACAACGTTCCTACATCCCCGCGCAAAATGCGCCTTGTGGCTGACCTCGTAAGAGGCAAGCGAGTAGGATTGGCACTTAGCATTCTGAAATTCACTCCCAACCATGGAGCGATCAGATTGGAGAAACTTCTCCTCTCGGCTGTAGCCAACTGGCAGGCAAAAAATCCTGACGCGAAACTTGAGGAAGCAGATCTATACATCAAAACCGTCATGGTGGATGAAGGAAGATCCCTTAAGAGACTCAGACCAGCTCCTCAGGGACGTGGTCATAGAATCCGCAAAAGATCCAATCATGTAACCCTCGTAGTTGATGCATTCATCGCTGGAGACGTTACCGCTGATGTAGTAGAAACTAACGAAAAGGCAAATTAAAAGAGACTATGGGACAAAAAATCAACCCAATAGGATTTAGACTTGGTGTAGTCAAAGGCTGGGATTCCAACTGGTATGGTGGGAAAGACTTTGCTGAGAAGCTATACGAAGATCAGCAGATCCGTAAATATGTCCTTGCCAGAATCCCTAAAGGAGGTATTGCCAAAGTGATCATCGAGCGTACGCTTAAGAGAATCACCTTGACTATCCATACCGCCCGTCCGGGTGTAGTAATTGGTAAAGGCGGAGCCGAAGTAGACAAGCTGAAAGAAGAGCTTAAGAAGATCACCAACAAGGATATCCAAATCAATATCTTCGAAATTAAACGTCCCGAACTGGACGCGAAATTGGTAGGTGAGTCTATCGCACAGCAGCTTCAAGCTAGAATTTCCTTCAGAAGAGCAATGAAACAAGCCATTGCGGCATCCATGAGAGTGGGAGCGGAAGGAATCAAAGTTAAACTTTCTGGTCGTCTCGGTGGAGCTGAAATGGCTCGCTCCGAAATGTACAAAGAGGGAAGAATCCCTCTTCACACCCTGAGAGCAGACATCGATTACGCACTTTCTGAGGCACTGACCGTGTACGGATTGATCGGGATCAAAGTCTGGATTTTCAAAGGTGAAGTGTACGGAAAAAGAGACCTTTCTCCAAACCAAGGAGCAGCGAATGAGCCTAAAGGCCAGCGCGGTCCTAACCCTAAGGGTGGTCGAGGTGACAGAGACAACGGTCCAAGACGCAGAAATAAGAAATAACTATTTTCACCGAATAAGTGAGAAATCATGTTACAGCCGAAAAGAACGAAATTTAGGAAAATGCACAAGGGCCGTGTCAAAGGTCTTGCTACTAGAGGCGCAGAGCTCTCTTTTGGTAACTTTGGCGTCAAATCCCTTGAGCCAGGATGGATTACTTCTCGCCAGATCGAGGCAGCTAGAATTGCCATGACAAGAGCTATGAAGAGAGAAGGTCAGGTTTGGATCAGGATTTTCCCTGACAAGCCGATCACTAAAAAGCCCGCAGAGGTTCGTATGGGTAAAGGTAAAGGTGCTCCTGAATATTGGGTTGCCGTCATCAAGCCAGGAACGATCCTTTTCGAAGCTACAGGCGTGAGCCTGGAGATCGCTCAAGATGCGTTGAGACTTGCGCAGCAGAAGCTACCCGTAAGTACACGATTTGTTGTTCGTAGAGATTACGCTGAATAGTCAGAACTATGAAAAATACAGAAATCAGATCACTTTCCGCAAGTGAGATCGCAGAGCGAGTTGTCGCTGAGCAGGGGAATCTGAGCAAATTGAAATTTGCTCATTCGATATCTCCTATAGAGAATCCTAACAGAATCAGAGAAGCCAAGCGTCTGGTCGCAAGATTGAAGACTGCATTAGCTTCCAAATAACTAGCTAACAGAAAGAAAAATGGCTACGATTGAGAGAAATCTTCGCAAAGAGAGAGTTGGTAAAGTCGTAAGCAACAAGATGGATAAATCTGTGACTGTGGTTGTCGAACGTAAAGTGAAGCACCCGATCTACGGAAAGTTTGTTGCAAAAACTACCAAATTTATGGTTCATGACGAGAACAATGAATGTCAACCAGGTGACCTGGTGAAAATCAGTGAAACTCGTCCGCTGAGCAAGAACAAGCGTTGGAGATTAGTTGAAATTATTGAGAAGGCTAAGTAATCATGATACAGCAAGAATCCAGACTAGGCGTTGCAGATAACTCAGGTGCTAAGGAAGTACTCGTTATCCGCGTATTGGGAGGAACTGGCAAGCGGTACGCTTCGATCGGTGATAAAGTAGTCGTGACTGTAAAGTCAGCTCTATCTTCCAGCAACATGAAAAAAGGTACCGTTTCTAAAGCGGTAATCGTTCGGACTAAAAAAGAAATTCGTCGTAAAGATGGATCTTACATCCGATTTGAAGACAATGCTGCCGTGTTGTTGAACAACAACGATGAGCCAAGAGGCACTCGTATCTTCGGTCCTGTGGCTAGAGAGCTCAGAGAAAAGCAGTTCATGAAAATCGTTTCCTTGGCCCCTGAAGTACTTTAATCATGGAAAGAAAGACTAAAAAGCAGCACAAGCTGCATATCAAAACCGGAGATACCGTCAAGGTGATCTCAGGTGATGACAAAGGAAAAACAGGCAAGGTACTTTCTGTCAATACCGAGAAAAGCAGAGCTTACGTAGAGGGAATCAACATGATCACCAAACACGTAAAGCCAACTGCTGCTAAGCCTCAAGGTGGTATCGAAAAGAAAGAAGCTGCACTGCACATCAGTAACCTGATGCTGGTCGATCCTAAAACTGGTGAAGCTACCAGAACAGGTCGCAAAGCAGGTGAAAATGGTAAACTAGTAAGATACTCTAAAACAACTGGGGAGGTGATCAATGGCTAATCCAAGATTGAAAGAAAAGTACGTGAACGATATCGTTCCGGCTTTGAAAGAGAAATTCCAATACTCTTCTGTAATGCAAGTTCCAGCACTGACCAAGATCGTCCTTAACAAAGGGATTGGAGCGGCGGTAGCTGACAAGAAATTGGTTGATCAGGGTGTGGAAGAGCTTTCTTTGATCACTGGCCAAAGAGCAGTAGCTACCAAATCCAAAATCGCTGTTTCCAACTTTAAGTTGAGAGAAAACATGCCGATCGGTGCTAAGGTTACTTTGCGCGGCCAGAAAATGTATGAGTTCCTTGACCGTCTGGTGACTGTGGCTTTGCCACGTGTTCGTGACTTCAAAGGAATCTCTGACAAAGGATTTGACGGACGAGGCAACTATACCTTGGGTGTTACAGAGCAGATTATTTTCCCTGAGATCTCTATCGAAAAGGTGAACAGAATCTCCGGAATGGACATCACTTTCGTGACTTCCGCACAGACAGACGAAGAAAGCTTGACTTTGTTGAAAGCTTTCGGAATGCCTTTCGCTAACCAAAATAAAGCAGAATAATCATGGCAAAAGAATCCATCAAAGCTCGTGAGAGAAAAAGAGAGCATCTGGTAGCCAAGTACGCTAAGAAAAGAGCTGAGCTGAAAGCAGCTGGCGATTACGAAGCACTTGACAAATTGCCAAAAAATGCTTCTCCGGTAAGACTTCACAACCGATGCAAACTGACTGGTAGACCAAAAGGCTACATGAGAAAGTTTGGAATCAACCGAGTAACGTTCAGAGAAATGGCCTCAGCAGGCAAGATCCCTGGAGTTACAAAGTCTAGCTGGTAAAAAAACGACAGTAGTTTTTATTCTAAAAATCAATTCGTAACTTTGCACGCCCAAAATGGGTGGAGCTAGACTATAAAATACAATGACTGATCCAATAGCTGATTATCTGACTAGGTTGAGAAACGCCATCAAGGCGTCTCACCGAATCGTTGAGATACCTGCTTCTAACATCAAAAAGGAGATTACAAAAGTATTGCACGACAAAGGGTATATCCAAAACTATAAGTTTGAGCAAAATGGTCCCCAAGGGACTATCAAGATCGCTTTGAAGTTTAACCCTACGACTAAGCAGAACGCAATTGTAAGCTTACAGCGAGTTAGTACGCCAGGTTTGAGAAAGTATGCCAAGCACGATGAGCTCCCGCGAGTTATCAATGGTCTGGGTATTGCAATCTTATCCACCTCCAAAGGTGTGATGACTGACAAAGAAGCCCGTACCGAAGGTATCGGTGGCGAAGTACTTTGCTACGTATATTAATTTACTATCATGTCTAGAATAGGTAAAAAACCAATAAATCTACCCGGCGGTGTTACTGTAGACGTGTCAGCTCATGGAGTTGTCACTGTTAAAGGTCCAAAGGGTACACTGACTCAGGATGTGAATCCTGATATTCAGGTGAAAGTGGAGGGCAGCGATATCGTTGTCACCAGACCTACCGAATCCAAAAGACACAAATCTCTTCATGGTCTGTACAGAGCCTTGATCAACAATATGGTGATCGGGGTTTCTGAAGGATACAAGAAAGACTTGGAATTGGTCGGTGTGGGTTATAAGGCTTCAAATCAGGGCCAGGTACTTGAGCTTAGCTTAGGGTATTCTCACAGTATTTTTATGGCGCTGCCTAGCGAAATCTCTCTTAAGACAGAGACTCCAAAAGGTAAAAACCCATTGATTACTTTAGAAGGAATCGACAAGGAGTTGATCGGTCAAGTAGCTGCAAAAATCAAATCCCTACGTAAGGTTGAACCTTACAAAGGAAAAGGTGTGCGCTTCGTTGGTGAGCAAGTTAGACGTAAGGCTGGTAAAACTGCCGGTAAAAAATAATAGGTTATGGCATTTAATAAGAATTCCAGAAGACTTAGAATCAAGCAGGGTATCCGCAGAAAGATCTCCGGTACCGATTCCAGACCTCGTTTGTCAGTATTCAAAAGCAATACCGGCATCTATGCGCAATTGGTGGATGACCTTAAAGGTCAGACCTTGGCACAAGCTTCTTCCAAAGAACTTGGCGCCAAAGCCAATACTAAGATAGAAGTGTCCAAAGAAGTAGGTAAGAAACTTGCCGAAAGAGCCGTTGCAAATGGCGTATCTGTAGTGGTTTTTGATAGAAACGGCTACTTATATCATGGTAATGTAAAAGCTTTGGCTGAAGGTGCCAGAGAAGGGGGCCTTAAATTCTAATCGTTATGTCTCAAGTAAGAAGAAAGCCCATTAGGGCTACAGATACAGAATTGAAAGAGAAAGTTGTCGCTATCAACCGAGTAGCCAAAGTGGTAAAAGGTGGTAGAAGATTCTCTTTTTCAGCAATCGTTGTCGTAGGCGATGGCCAAGGTGTAGTAGGTTACGGATTGGGTAAGGCCAATGAAGTGACAGACGCAATCACCAAAGGCATCGAAGATGCGAAGAAAAACTTGGTGAAAGTACCAGTTTTGAAAGGCACTATCCCTCACGAGCAAATCGGTAAATTCGGTGGTGGATTTGTATTGATCAAGCCAGCAGCAGCAGGTACCGGTGTTATCGCCGGTGGTGCAATGCGTGCAGTTTTGGAAAGCGCCGGCGTCACTGACGTTTTGGCAAAATCCAAAGGATCATCTAATCCACACAACGTGGTAAAAGCAACCATCGATGCGCTGGTTCAGCTTAGAGATGCGATCGCTGTTTCTCAGCAACGCGGTGTGAAAATGGCTAAAGTCTTTAACGGATAATTATCATGGCGAAGATCAAGATCACACAGGTAAAAAGTACGATCGACAGACCGAAAGATCAGAAAGCAACAATCACTGCTTTAGGCCTGGGTCGTATCAGCAAGTCTGTAGTAGTTGAGAAAACTCCTCAGATTGCAGGAATGGTAAATAAAGTGAATCACCTTGTAAAAGTGGAGGAAGCTTAATTATGAAACTATATACATTAACTCCGAACGAAGGTTCGACCAAAGACCGCAAAAGAATCGGTCGTGGTACTGGATCTGGTAGAGGTGGAACTTCCACGAGAGGTCACAAAGGAGCGAAGTCTCGCTCTGGATACAAGAGAAAAATCGGATTTGAAGGTGGACAAATGCCACTTCAAAGAAGAGTTCCTAAATTTGGTTTTAAATCCATCAACCGAGTAGAGTTCAAACCGGTAAATTTGGATACATTGCAAGCCCTTTCCGAGCAACACAATCTTACGGCAATTGACATGGACGCTTTGGTTTCTCATGGTATTGCTTCTAAGAATGACAAGATCAAGGTTCTCGGAGGTGGTGAATTGACTGCCAAATTAGACGTGACTGCCCATAAGTTTTCGGCTTCAGCCACTGAAGCTATCGAGAAACAAGGCGGTACTGTAAACAAGATTTAAGTAAATGAAAAAGTTTATTTCGACAGTAAAGAATATCTTCTCAATCGAAGATTTGAGAGTTAGAATCCTGAACACGATCGGATTTCTCATCATCTTCAGATTAGGTTCTTTCATTGTGCTTCCTGGTGTGGATCCGTCCAAGCTCGGTGGTGCTCCCGAGGGAATCTTCGGATTGATTGATACCTTCCTAGGAGGTGCATTTAGCAATGCTTCCATCTTCGGACTGGGGATTATGCCATACATCTCTGCATCCATTGTGTTGCAGCTGTTGACTGTCGGAGTACCCTATTTTCAAAAGATGCAGAAAGAGGGTGAATCTGGAAGAAAAAGAATCAACCAAATCACTCGTGTGCTGACTATCGCAATCACTGTGGCTCAAGGTATCGGCTACGTTAGTGCGACGATATTGCCTACTGGTGCGGTGATGGTTAGTACCACTCTTTTCATGTTCAGCTCCCTGGTTTTGCTCTCTGCTGGTACAATGTTTTGTATGTGGTTGGGAGAGAAGATTACAGAGAAGGGGATCGGAAATGGTATCTCCATGTTGATCATGATTGGGATTATTTCCAGATTTCCTGGAGCGTTGATCGCCGAAGGACTCGAAAAAGGATCTTCGGGTATGCTGCTTTTGATCATCGAAGCCGTGGTATTGTTCTTCGTAGTCGTGGGTGTGATCGCACTGACAGAAGCTACCAGAAGAATCCCGGTACAGTATGCTAAGCAAGTAGTAGGCGGGAAAGTATATGGCGGGCAGCGTCAGTACATTCCGATCAAGGTGAATGCTTCAGGTGTTATGCCGATTATCTTTGCGCAATCATTGATGTTCGTTCCTGCTTTGATCGCACAGATCTGGGCTGGAGAGAGTGATATTGCCAACTATATCGGGACTACGTTCAGTGACTTCACGTCCTGGCAGTATAACCTGTTGTTCGCGTCTTTGATCATTATCTTCACCTTCTTCTACACTGCGATCACTGTTAATCCTGAGCAGATTGCAGAAGACATGAAGCGTAACGGTGGATTTGTTCCAGGCATCAAGCCGGGAGCTCCTACCTCAGAATTCATTGACGGTATCATCTCTAAGATCACGCTTCCTGGATCTGTCTTGCTCGCAGCGGTGGCTATACTTCCAGCCTTGGCAATCATCGCCGGTGTAGGTGGTGAGTTCGCTCAGTTCTATGGCGGTACTTCCCTGTTGATTATGGTAGGCGTGATTATGGATACGCTGAGACAGATAGAGAGCTACCTGTTAATGAGACACTACGAAGGAATGATGAAAAGCGGTAATATGAAGAACAATCCTTCTAATTACCAAGTAGCTTAATATGATTCAATACAAGACTTCGGAAGAAGTTCAGTTGATAAAAGACAGTGCTGATATACTTGGCAGGGCTCATGGAGAAGTAGCCAAGTATGTCAAAGAAGGGGTAAAGACCTCTTTTCTTGATAAGATTGCTGAAGAGTTTATAAGGGATCATCAAGCAGTACCTTCATTTAAAGGATACAATGGCTTCCCTTCTTCACTTTGCATCTCTGTGAACGAAGTCGTTGTTCACGGATTTCCCAGCGATTATGAATTGAAAGATGGCGATATAATCTCGATAGATTGTGGAGTCTTTCACCAAGGTTTTCATAGCGATTCCGCTTATACGTACCCTATCGGTGAGGTTTCCCCTTCTGTTATTGCATTATTAAAAGCCACTCGAGATTCTCTGTATTTGGGAATCGAACAAGCTGTGGCTGGAAATCGGATCGGTGATATCGGGCATTCTATCCAGAAATTTGTCGAAGCAAAAGGCTACACCGTAGTCAGAGAGCTTGTCGGACACGGTTTGGGTAGGAAGCTGCACGAGGCACCTGAAGTTCCCAACTACGGCAAAAAAGGAAGTGGTCCCCTGCTCAAGGCAGGGATGGTGATTGCAATCGAACCGATGATCAATCTGGGTACGCGAAATATCGTACAGGAGCGAGATGGGTGGACTATCCGAACTGCAGATCGGAAGCCTTCGGCTCACTACGAGCATACGGTTGCAATATTGGAAAATAAGACAGAGGTCATGACGACCCACAAATACATAGAAGAGAATTTTAAATTCTAATATGGCCAAACAGACATCAATCGAGCAAGACGGTACCATCATAGAGGCATTGTCAAATGCAATGTTTAAAGTGGAACTGGAAAATGGACATCAGTTGATTGCTCATATTTCTGGTAAGATGAGGATGAATTACATCAAGATCTTGCCCGGAGATAGAGTCAAGTTGGAATTATCTCCCTATGATTTGTCAAAAGGCAGAATAGTATATCGTTATAAATAGACTGACATGAAAGTAAAAGCATCAGTTAAAAAGAGAAGTGCTGACTGTAAGTTGATCCGAAGAAAAGGAGTACTGTACGTCATCAACAAGAAGAATCCCAAGTTTAAACAAAGACAAGGTTAATCATGGCTAGAATTGCAGGTGTAGACATACCAGACAATAAGCGCGGTGTAATCGGACTTACCTATATCTTCGGAATAGGAAGAAGTGCCGCCAAGGCGATCCTGGGCAAAGCCGGTATCTCTGAAGACAAAAAAGCAGGTGAGTGGAACGACGAAGAGTCTACCGCTATCCGTAACATCATCGCCGAGGAAATGAAAACCGAAGGGGTGTTGAAATCGGAGATTCAGTTGAACATCAAGCGTCTGATGGATATCGGATGTTACAGAGGTTTGAGACACAGAAAAGGACTTCCGGTACGTGGTCAAGGTACTAAAAACAACGCCAGAACAAGGAAGGGTAAGCGTAAAACAGTTGCCAACAAAAAGAAAGCAACTAAATAAAACCTGATTTAGATTATGGCTCAGAAAAGAAACGATAAAGCAAAGGGTAAAAAAAGAGTAGTAAAGGTAGAAGCTGTCGGACAAGCTCACATCAGAGCATCCTTCAACAATATCATTATCTCCATTACCAATAATGCAGGTCAAGTGATCTCTTGGGCTTCTGCCGGTAAAATGGGTTTCAGAGGTTCTAAGAAAAATACTCCTTACGCTGCTCAGATGGCCGCTCAAAACTGCGGTCAGGTAGCTTACGACTTAGGTTTGAGAAAAATCGAAGTATTCGTAAAAGGTCCAGGCGCTGGTCGTGAATCCGCGATCAGAACATTGCAAAACGTAGGATTGGATGTAACCACGATTATCGACGTGACTCCAATGCCGCACAACGGTTGTCGTCCTCCTAAGCGTAGAAGAGTTTAATTTTAAAAAGCTAACAGAATGGCAAGATATACAGGTCCCAAAGCTAAAATCTCCAGAAGATTTGGAGAAGCAATCGAAGGGCATAGCAAGGCGCTTCAGAAGAAAAACCATCCTCCAGGCCAGCACGGTCGTGGAAGAAGAAAGAAGCAATCTGAATATGCAATTCAGTTGTCTGAAAAGCAAAAGGCAAAATACATCTACGGCGTATTGGAAAGACAATTTGCTAAGATGTTTGACATTGCTTCCAGAAAGTCTGGTATCACCGGTGAAACCCTCCTTCAGCTTCTAGAAGCTCGTCTGGACAACACCGTGTACAGACTGGGAATCGCTCCTACCCGTCGTGGCGCAAGACAGCTTGTATCTCACAAGCACGTTTTGGTCAACGGAGAAGTGGTCAACATTCCTTCTTATACTTTGAAGCCGGGTGACGTAGTTTCCGTAAGAGAGCGTTCTAAATCTCTGGAAGCCATCACCAGCAGCCTGGCGGGTAAAGCAGCAAACAGATATCCTTGGTTAGAGTGGGATAATGCTTCTTTGGCAGGCAAATTCGTCAGTGTTCCAGGTAGAGATGATATTCCAGAGAATATCAAGGAGCAGCTCATTGTCGAACTTTACTCTAAGTAATTTTACTATTTTCAGCTAAAAACAGAACGAGATATATGTCCATACTAGCATTTCAAATGCCCGAGAAAGTGGTGATGGAAAAAGCCGATGACTTTCATGGCTTGTTCACTTTCAAACCACTCGAAAAAGGCTATGGAGTTACCATCGGTAATGCCCTGAGAAGAATCTTGCTTTCTTCCTTGGAAGGATACGCCATCACTTCGATCAAAATCCCCGGAGTGGTTCACGAATTCTCAACCATCGAAGGCGTAGTGGAAGACGTGACTGATATCATTTTGAACCTGAAGCAGGTGAGATTCAAGAAAGTGCACGAAGCATTTGACGGGAAAATCACTGTCGAAATCAAAAATCAGTCTGTTTTCACCGCAGGGGACATTGCTAAGTTCACTTCTTCCTTCGAGATCCTCAATCCTGAATTGGTCATCTGTCACATTGACGAGACCAAAAACTTCGAGATCGAGATCACCATCGAAAAAGGAAGAGGGTACCTTCCAGCTGAAGAATCCAAACCTAAAGAACAGGTCTTTGGACAAATCGCGATCGACGCCATCTTCACACCGATTAAAAATGTGAAGTACAGCGTGGAAAACACCCGAGTAGAGCAGAAGACTGACTTCGAAAAACTGATCCTTGAAGTTTCTACAGATGGTTCTATCCATCCGGAGAAAGCACTTCAGGAATCTGCCAAGATTTTGATTCAGCACTTCATGCTATTCTCTGACCAGACCATGGTCTTGGATTCTACCGGTGTAGCCGAGCCAGAGCCTATCGACGAGGAATTCCTTCACATGCGAAAGCTTCTTAAGACTTCTTTGAGCGACCTCGACCTGTCGGTTCGTGCGTTCAACTGTCTGAAAGCTGCAGATGTGAGAACTCTTGGCGACCTAGCCAGACTTGAGATTTCAGATATGATGAAATTCAGAAACTTCGGTAAGAAGTCTCTTGCTGAACTCGAGCAGCTGATCCAGGAGAAAAGTCTGACCTTTGGGATGGACATTTCTAAGTACAAACTTGACGAAGAATAATATACAATGAGACACGGTAAGAAATTTAACCACCTAGGAAGAACTGCCCCGCACAGGAAGGCAATGCTTTCTAACATGGCAACTTCCCTGATTCTTCACAAGCGTATTTCAACTACGCTTGCCAAGGCTAAAGAATTAAAGAAGTTTGTTGAGCCTCTGGTGACCAGAGCTAAAGAAGATTCCACACACAACAGACGTATCGCTTTCTCCTACCTGAAAAGCAAAGATGCCATCAAGGCACTTTTCGGTGAGGTAATCGAAAAAGTAGGTACTCGTCCAGGAGGATACACCAGAATTATCAAGACTGGTTTCCGTCTGGGTGATAACGCTGAGATGTGTATCATCGAGCTGGTAGATTACAATGAACTGATGCTGAAAGATGCACAGCCTGCCAAGAAAACCACCAGAAGATCCCGTAGATCAGCTGGCGCGGCGGTTGAGGCTCCTGCGGCTAAAGCAACTTCTGCTCCTAAGGCTGAAGCTAAAACAGAAGAGCCCGCAGCTCCTGAAGCTTCCGCTGAAAGCGAAAATGAAGAAAAGTAAGTTGAAAAATATTCTCAACATCAAAAGGATTGGACACTCGTTCAATCCTTTTTTTATACCCAAAACGCCTATCCTCCTTCCCAAGAATTGGTTAACTTTGCGCAACTTTCAAGAAAATGATCAAACAGAGAGCAACACTTCTTCTGGCTGATGGAACGATCTTCCACGGCTCACTCATTGGCAACCCCGGCACTAACGGCGGTGAAATTTGTTTTAATACCGGTATGACCGGTTATCAGGAGATCTACACAGATCCATCCTACACCGGCCAAATCGTGGTTACCACCACCTCCCACATCGGAAATTACGGCGTGCATGCCGAGGAAATCGAATCCGACCACCCTTGCGTCGCCGGTATCGTGGTGAATAGTTTTTCAGACGTTCATTCTAGAATGGACGCTTCAGGAACCCTTCAAGATTACCTCGTAAATTATGGGATCACCGGTATTGCTGACATCGATACTCGAAAGCTGGTAAGGCACCTCAGGTCTCAAGGAGCGATGAATGCAATCATCAGCTCAGAGTTTGAGGACGACCTGGAAGGGTTGAAAGCTGAACTGGCCAAAGTGCCTGACATGAACGGGCTAGAGCTGTCTTCCACCGTTTGTACCCAAGAGCCCTACTTCGTTGGGGACGAAAATGCAGCAATCAAAGTAGCTTGTGTCGACTTTGGTATCAAGAAGAATATCCTGAGAAACCTTGCCTCAAGAGGAGTGTATTGCAAAGTATATCCTGCGAAAGCTAAGCTCGCGGAAATGGAAGCTTGGACTCCCGATGCTTATTTTCTTTCCAACGGGCCAGGCGATCCAGCGGTCATGGAATATGCGGTGGATACAGTGAAGGAAATCCTAGAAACTGGAAAGCCGGTGTTTGGGATTTGTTTGGGGCACCAACTCCTGGCAGAGGCGGTGGGGATCAAGACCTATAAGATGCACCACGGTCATCGAGGCTTGAATCATCCGATCAAAAACCTCCTGACCGGAAGGAGTGAAATCACGTCTCAAAATCACGGATTTAACGTGGTGCGCGAAGACACGGAGAAGAATTCTCACGTGGAAATCACCCACATTCACCTCAATGACAACACCGTTGCGGGCATTCGATTGAAAAACAAGCCGGCCTTTTCCGTCCAATATCACCCGGAGTCTTCTCCTGGGCCACATGATTCTCGTTATCTTTTTGACGAGTTTATCGCACTGATTAACCAAAACTAATATTCATAAACCTTTTAAAACTATGACGTTGATTCAATCAATTCATGCCAGACAAATCCTAGACTCTAGAGGAAACCCAACCGTAGAAGTAGATGTGTTCACCGACAACGGTGCCTTTGGTCGTGCGGCGGTTCCAAGTGGAGCTTCTACCGGAGTCAATGAGGCAGTAGAGCTTCGTGATGGAGACAAATCCAAATATATGGGAAAGGGCGTGTTGAAAGCCGTTTCCAATGTGAATGACATCATCGCGCCTGAATTGGTGGGTATGGATGTTTTCGAACAAAACACCATTGACCAGATCATGATCGACCTGGATGGTACATCCACCAAAAGCAAACTCGGTGCAAATGCAATCCTTGGTGTTTCTTTGGCAGTCGCCAAAGCAGCTGCAATGGAAGCCGGACAGCCGCTTTACCGCTACATTGGCGGTGTCAATGCGAATACCCTTCCTGTTCCGATGTTGAATATCATCAATGGCGGCTCCCACTCTGATGCTCCGATTGCTTTCCAAGAATTTATGGTTCGTCCGGTAGGTGCTTCCAGCTTCTCTGAAGCAATCAGAATGGGTGCTGAGATCTTCCACAACCTGAAGAAAATCCTTCATGACAAAAACTTGAGCACCGCCGTAGGTGACGAAGGTGGATTCGCACCTAACTTCTCCGGTGGAACAGAAGAAGCTTTGGCTTGCATCTTGGATGCGATTGCAAAAGCAGGCTACAAAGCTGGCGAAGAAGTGACCATCGCTTTGGATTGCGCAGCTTCTGAGTTTTACAAAGACGGAAAATATGACTACTCCAAGTTTGAAGGTCCTACCGGGAAAATCAGAACCCGTGAGGAGCAAGTCGCTTACTTGGCTGAACTCAGCGAGAAATATCCTATCGACTCCATCGAAGACGGATGTGCTGAGGAAGATTGGGCTGGTTGGGCGATGTTGACCGCGAAGATCGGTGACAGAGTACAGTTGGTAGGAGATGATCTTTTCGTGACCAATGTGAAGTTTCTTCAGAGAGGCATCGAAGAGAAGTCTGCCAACTCGATCTTGGTAAAAGTAAACCAAATCGGTACGCTGACTGAGACGTTGAATGCGATCAGCTTGGCTCACAAGGCTGGCTTTACCGCAGTGATGTCTCACCGTTCCGGTGAAACAGAAGACTCTACCATCGCGGATCTCGCGGTTGCGGTAAACTGTGGACAGATCAAGACTGGTTCTGCTTCCCGTTCAGACCGTATGGCCAAGTACAATCAGTTGCTTAGAATCGAAGAGCAATTGGGTGAATCAGCTGTATTCAAAGGCCGATTGAAGTAAAATCCGATTGAATTGTATAAATGGACAGCCCGCCTTCGTGGGCTGTCTTTTTTTTGCACCATTTTTGTACCTTATTCCCGCAATTCGATTTAAGATGAAGAAGCTTTTGAAGTACAGTAGTAATTTTTACGTGTTGGCTATCCTCTTTTTTATGTTCTGGATGCTTTTTATCGATTCCAACAACGTGGTCAATCATTTTCGCCTCAGCCAAAAGCTAAATCAGCTGGAGGATCAAAAGGGATTTTACCTCGAGAAAAAAGAGAAAATTAACGCCGAACGCGAAGAATTGATGAGCAATCCCCAACTCTTGGAGAAGTTTGCACGTGAGCGGTATCTAATGAAAAAGCCAACTGAAGATCTCTATGTCATTGTTGAAAAATAGTCTGGTAGCTTTTGTCCTCCTGGGGCTTCTTTTTGTTTCAGGTGAGGCGGCGGCCCAGCGCGAAATATATTCGGACTCCATTCCTTTTAAGGATAGACTTTACTTTGGGGGTAATCTCGGACTGCAATTTGGTACGGTAACCTTGGTGGATGTCTCCCCGCTGGTAGGGGTGATGATCACTCCGCGTCTGTCAGGCGGGGTCGGTGCCACTTTTCAATACTACGACGACAGTAGATTTTACGGATCAGAGGGGAGTTCCTACGGGGGACGTGTCTTTGGTAGGTTCAATGTCCTGCCCAACGTCTTTTTGCATGCAGAATATGAGTCTATCAATTGGGAGGCCTACGATTACTTTGTCGAGGACTTTCGCAGGGTGTGGTCCGATGCATTCTTTTTGGGTGGTGGCTATTTCGCGCCCTTTGGCAATAGAGGAGGAGCCAACTTCACCTTTCTCTACAATGTCCTCCATGACAATAAGACTTCCTACTATGCCGAACCTTATGTGATCCGGGTTGGTTTTGTCTTGTGACCCCAAAACCCATTCGCATGGATTCTTTGATCAAAAAAATACACCTCGCACATCAGCATTCCGTAGATTTTCCCTCCCCAAAGGTCATCCATCAGTTTTTTGAGGATTTGCTGGGGCTGTTGTTTCCAGAATTTTCCGCGCACAATGTCAGGGAGGAAGACGATGTAAGATCGAGTCTTCAAAACCTTCAGGCGCAATTGACCGTCATGCTCTCGCGAAACGCACACCTGCATTCTGGGGATGGGGAAAAGCTCGCCCAAAGTTTTTTTGAAGGTTTAGAAACAGTCTTTGATTGGATCAATCAGGATGTGGACGCGATGTTTGCAGGGGATCCTGCTGCCAAATCCCGATCTGAAATCCTCAGGAGCTATCCGGGTTTTTACGCGATTTCAGCCTATCGGATTGCTAATCATCTGCATAAGTTGGGCGTGACCCTCGTGCCGAGGATGATCACGGAATATGCCCACAGTAAGACCGGTGTCGATATTCACCCAGGAGCAAGGATAGGCCAGTACTTCTGCATAGATCACGGTACCGGGGTTGTGATCGGGGAGACGACCATCATCGGCAACCATGTGAAGGTTTATCAAGGAGTCACCCTTGGGGCGCTCAGTGTAGAGAAAGCTGATGCGGACGTCAAGCGTCATCCTACTATTGAAGATCACGTGGTCATCTATTCCGGAGCGACGATCCTGGGAGGGAAAACTATAATCGGCAAAAACAGTGTGATCGGCGGAAATGTCTGGCTGACCAAGTCAGTACTCCCCGGGTCTAAAGTTTACTATCAAACCCAAATGCATCACGAGGCTGGAAAGGTGACAGATCTCTATGTTTTCAAAAACGATTTGGAAGAAAAGAGCCACTAGCGTTTTTTTACCTCTTGAATCGGTCGATAAATTCCAGTGCCACTTCCTGATCTTTCGGCAGGCTTTCGATACTAAATCAACTATTACATGAAACTCTTTGAACTGATAGGCAATACGCCATTGATCGAACTTGAGCATATTCCCCAAAATCCCAAGGTTAAAATCCTCTGCAAGATGGAGGGACAAAACCCCGGAGGTAGCGTCAAGGACCGCGCGGCGTATAACATGATCCGCACGGCGCTGGATCGTGGTGACATCAAGCGGGGGGATAAATTGGTGGAAGCGACCTCTGGAAATACCGGGATTGCGCTGGCCATGGTCGCCAAAGTTCTCGGATTGGACATGACGCTGGTCATGCCGGACAACTCTACCAAGGAGCGGGTGCTCTCCATGGAAGCTTATGGCGCAAGGGTAATCCTGACTCCTGCAGCCCAAACCATCGAATACTCCCGGACTTTGGCAGAGAAGATGCGCAATGAAGAGGGCTACTATATGCTCAACCAATTTGCAAACCCGGACAACTACCTCGCCCACTACTACACCACCGGGCCGGAAATCTGGGGAGATACTGCTGGCAAGGTCACGCACTTTGTATCTGCCATGGGTACTACCGGTACGATCATGGGCGTGTCCAGATTCCTCAAGCAGGTAAATCCGGACATCCAGATCGTGGGAGCCCAGCCGACCGATGGCTCCAGTATTCCGGGAATCCGCCGATGGTCAAAGGAGTTTTTACCCGAGATCTTTGACTCTTCCCGTGTGGATCGGGTAATGGACGTCAGCCAGGATCAAGCCACCGAGATGACCCGGCGCATGGCCAAGGAAGAAGGAATCCTCGCAGGCATGAGCAGCGGTGGCGCCTTGCACGCAGCGATCGAGCTGTCCAAAGAACTCACCGAGGGGCTGATCGTCTGCATCACTTGCGATCGGGGCGACCGATACCTGAGCTCTGATTTGTTTGGGTAAAAGGATCAGATGATGAATTCGGATGCTTCGGCAAAATTAGCCAAACTCATCCTAGCCCCGCAGGAGAGTTGGATTTCCGCTGAGGTGAATGGTGCTCCTTGCGTCAATTCTGCCTACTGTGCCTTAATCCTGCAAATTGATTTTGGATAAGGTGCTAAGTGCTAGCCGATTAAATATAATCGTTAATATGACTTCGAGAAACGAATTATGCCAAGGTTGCATTAACGATAAAACTGGATTTCTCTAGATCAACCCTGGTTTTGCATCAGGAAAAAAAGTGACGCTGCCCAACAACTTTCTAAATATTTAAGCTTTCCCTAACTGTCGAAGCATCTTGATATGATCCCAAAGCGCAGCCACAAAAGTTTTCTTCACTAGATACGGGACATTAAATTCCCTAGCTGTTTCAGACACAATCTGAGACAATTTACGGTAATGAATATGGCAGATATTGGGAAATAAATGATGCTCAACCTGAAAGTTTAATCCTCCTATCAACCACGAGAAAACTTTACTGCGAGGGGAGTAATTACTTGTTGTGGCCAGTTGATGTACCGTCCATTCATTGGAAATAAGCCCTTCTTGATCAGGGTTCAGAAAAGCCGCATCCTGTACAATATGTGCCGTCTGAAACACAAGACTAATACAAATCCCCGTGACAAAATGCATACTCAAAAAGGCCAGTACGATAATCCAAGCTGGTAGCGGGATCATAATCAAGGGCAAAATCAGGGCATAAGAATAGTAGAGAAGCTTCCACCCGACGATTTTCATTACTTCCTTGCGGTATTCTCCCTCTTTGCCAAAGAACCCCATGTCTCTATACCTTTTTAATCTGACGAAGTCCTTCGTGGTAATCCATGATATCGTAGAAAGCCCGTAAAAAAACCAGATGTATAGGTATTGAAACCGATGTACCCAATAGCGCTTGGCATTTGGGGTAAAGCGTAGGAAAAAAGGCGCATTGATGTCATCATCTCCTTCGTCTACATTGGTGTAGGTGTGATGAAGCACATTGTGTTGCACTCTCCATACATTCGCGCTCGCACCAATAAGATTCATTGAATAACCCAAGTACTTGTTCACTAGCCTATGCTTAGAATAAGATCCGTGAATGGCATCATGCATCACCCCCATCCCAACTCCTGCCATGCCGAATCCACTCGTGATGTACAAGGCAAAAATGAGTGCTGGACTGGAAATCAATCCTGTGCTCATGGTAATCAGCGGGATAAAGAATACAGAAAGCATAATAATCGTCTTGACTACCATACGCCCATCTCCGTAGATATTGGTATTGGTGTTTTTGAAATGTGCATTTACTCTAGCCTTTAGCGTCTTAGAGAATTCTGCACTTCCAGTCTTGTCGAATTTGAGATTTTTCATGGATGCTTATATTTTTTGATGGCTTGTACTACTTACGCGTTAGCAAAAGCCATTAGACTAATAGGTCTGCAATTCCGCAAACAGCAAGTGAAGTTCCTCGCTGGTCTTTTTTAGTTTTTGCGAAAGCTTTTCGAGCATTCCTTCTCTTTGGCCTTCCTGAAACTCGAAATCAGCGTCACTCAAAACGGAAAACCGCTGTTTCAGCATTACTTTTTGTTCTCGCCAGCTCCTTGTTATATTCATCTTAGATGTCATTTGACTAGTGGATCTTCTTCTTTGAAATTAGGTGTGGTAGGCATAGATTTTTAGCGTAAGAATGAAATAAGCAGAGTAAGAGCGTTTGCCTCCTCGATGGGGTGTTTCAAGGTTCGAACCTTGTGGTTTGATAATCCTTAAATTGGGTGATTCCATTGGTATATGCTGATTGCCTAATCAGTTTACTTCTTTTTGATTCTGTATCTCCGTTACTAATTCTCTTTCGAAAAGCGCCAATTCCGTTTTCATAGGCAAGTCAGCAAACTTGCAGTAATAGATTTTAGCATAGTATTTCCTTACAATCATCTGGACATCAGGATTTTTCTTGGTATATACCAAGTCGCCCACATTGAATTTATTGTCTTGATCATTGATCTTCATTTCATGTATTGTCTATCAAAGACTAATATCCTCGTACCCACTTTTGATTATGGTGGACAACATTTTAAACCTGCTATTTGCCTTTATCCTGTTCTTTACGTGAGCAGGGATTATAATTACCTGGCCCGTCTCGACCGTATTGGATTTCTCATCGATAATAATCTCCGCAACACCATCCAATACCTGTATGAGGTTGTCAAATGGAGACGATTTGGTAAGCATCCCTTCACCGGTATCAAATGACGAGATGGTCACCGTCCCTGTTTGCTTTGTCAGAATGGATTTGATCACAACAGATCCTGGTACATATTCAACCGTATCGACCAATCGATGAGCAATAGATTTTTCAAACTCTGGGTATGTCATAGGAAATCTATAGAAGAGTGCAATTGCTAAGGACTTCATTGTTCCGTTGTCCTTTTTCTCAAATATCCTTTTTTGGAAAAGGGAATGGCACTTACTCGATCTTACCAAAAGTCGACTAAATCAAGATGGGATGTGTTACACTTCACTGGATAAAGCTTACATATATCCCACATCCTATCTCAAAAACGGTCTGCCTCGTCAAATAAGCAGAAAAGCTTCTTTGTCAGAAAGCGAAAAAATGGGGCTTAAGAGTTTGGGACATGCGTGCTAGAGACGCTATAACCTGCCAGTCCTAAATGTCTTCTAGATTCATCTTACGCTTGTTTTTCAACTGCTTGTAGAATGTGGGCGTTAGACCGGTGATTTTTTTGAATTGATTGGACAAATGAGCAACGCTGCTATAGTGCAACTTCTGGGATATCTCCGTCAAATTCAATTCGTCATAGATCAGAAGTTCCTTTGCGCGCTCAATTTTATGAATAATGATAAACTGCTGTAGGGTGATTCCTTTGACTTCAGAGAAGATATTGGCCAGATAGGTATAATCATACCCTAATTTTTCACTGATATAATCAGAATAATTCACTTTCGGCAGGTCCTCAGAATAGTGAATCATTTCTATTATGAGATTTTTGATGCTTTCAATGAGGATACTTCTCTTATCATCCAATAGTTCCAAGCCCGATTTTGCGAGATTTCTCTTCAATTGGCTTCTCTGCTCCAGACTGATATTTTCAAGGATTTCTACTACACCCAAATCTACTGATACTTGGTGAAGGCCCAGCTTTTTTAGCTCCTCCATGACCACCATTTTGCAGCGCAAACTGACCATATATTTGATATAGAGCTTCATGGATTACGGTAGGAATGAGCCCTTGGTAAAGGGAGGAGCGAGAAACGGTGTCAAAATCCAGGCTTAGGTGATAATCAAAGAGCGATTTCTTCTGGCACAAGTTACTGTTTAAAAAGTCTGAAAAGTGTTTTTCGATAAGCGTACCGTGCGACCTACCACATGATGTGCTCGGCACTGGATCGCGAAGCATCATGCCGGGGGATAAATTGGTGGAAGCGACCTCGGGCCTCCAAGCGGGTTGAGCCTACTTTTTTATAATATGATCGATATCAAAGGAATATACATTTCCCAATTCATCTGAGAAAAATATAAGTTTGGCTTCTTCCGGTTTAAAACTGGCTTTGCTTGAGGTCGCATCCCCGTTTTTACCGTTTATTTCGGTTTTCAGCTGGACAAGTTCTTTAAACTCCCAGCCACCGTTCTTCTTTTTTACTTCGTTCACCGAGATATGGTATCGATTGGTCACGCGGTTTTTTACAGCATGGATTTCGAATATTTGTCCAGATTCCACATGATTGATTATTGGCCGACTCGGACTGTGCTCCGCGGTCAGATTTTCAAACGGAATGTTGGTCCATTCACCCAGCCTATCCCTGATTCTCAATACAAACTGCGGCGAACCAATCTGATCAACGCTGTTTTTGGTAACCAGAACCATCTCACCATTTTCGAATACTGTTGCATTTAGGTGGTCGTCTGCATTACTATCGCCTTGCTGCACTACTCTGAGCTCTGACCAGACTTGGGGCGCGTCTTCATCGTAGTGAATTCGCTCATTGATGGATTGCGTGTCTTGGTTGGACCAAATAACTGAAATCTGGTCTTCTAGGGAGACTATAAGGGAGATGTCATCCGGATTGATGTCATCAGCGAGTGGAAATGGCTCCGACCAATCCTCTCCATCGGCCGAGTACCAAACCATTATTTTCTCATTCATATCAGCCGCAACCCAATAGGAGTTGTTTGAATCTTGGGTTAAAGTGGCTGTTTCAATAGAGTGGCATTCTGCAGGAACAGGAAGAATGGCGTTCCATTGATGTTTGTATTGTTTGGTGCCAGGGGAGTATACCATTTTCACCACGTTCAGGTCGCACGCTTCAACAAGCACCACGTGTACTTCATCGCCTTTGTTCAGTACGTCTGCTTTGCTGGGTAGATTTTCCCAGGCCCGATTCACTTCCCTCTGGCTGGTCCATCTTTGCCCTTCCTTTTTCCATAATTTGGGACCGTCTTCATCGGCAACGATCAGCCATTGCTCTTGATTTATTGTCCAGGATTTTGATTGGGGCTTGTCGGCAGTAGCATCTCCATAATTGACTTGGAAGATAGGAGTGAGGAAGAGCTCTGGTGTAGGAACTTCCTGAGCCCATGTGGTAGCTGAAATAGTCAATAGATTAAAAAGTGTGAATAGAATCAATAAATGGGTTTTTCTCATAGGTAGGAAAGACTGAATGTAAAATTAGCCTTTAAATGATCTGATTGGATGAAAAGTTAGGTTGCTGAATTGTTACTATTTTGAATCGATAGTCAGGAAGGAACCCTTGAAAATCACCCTTTCAACTAGTCAAGGTCAATACTTCACCCTGGAGGGAAAATATGATCCGTCCCGATGGGACTCTGGAAACAGATGTTACACTTTTTACCAGCCGTTAAAACGACTGGCAAAGAAATGAAGCGTCCCGATGGGACTTTTAAATATGCCTTGTCCTAAATCAACCACACAAGAATGCCGTAGGCATGACCGACTATCTAGCCAGCCATGGTTGGTGAGCGGAGTCGAACCATCAATGGCTGGATTGGCGAATTGAAGAGGATTGGGAAAATGCCGTAGGCATGGACGATATATTGGAATGGAATTAATCCCGACACCTGTACGGGATCCGAAAAATGGAAGGGTGTAATTGTCCCCGTATGCCTGTCGGGATAACACTCAGCTTCCATCGATCCTCCATGCTGTAAGGCACTAAACTACGTCGAGGTGAGAAATAGACTTCGCCGAGGTGGGGGGCACGACACTCAGCCTATTACAAATGTGACTTCAACTGAAGTTAATTGACTTCAACAGTGCAATCAATAAAAAATTTTGATCCATCATCGCTGTCTCCATATACAATTGCTCTTAGATCCGTCGATTTTAAGTCGGCTACACTTTTACCTTTACATAGCGTGGATTTACCTCGACTGAGCGATGACAGATCAGGAACCGGAACTTCCCAACTCACGACCCAAATAAATTCGGAGCTGGATAATTTATAAGAACCGATAAGTCTTGTTCCCATTTGGGTTTTTCCTGGCCAACTGTTCTCGTCTAGTTCATAGGATGTAATAATGATATCGATTTCGGTTGCAAGAGCCGGAGAACAATTTGAAATCCACTTTATATTTTTCGTTCCTGGTTCAATAAGTGTCTTCACTGAAGTGTGAGGTGTAATTATTCGAAATGCTAACGTGGTGCCAGCAGCAAAAGGCTTGGGTCGAGGCCAGATTTTAATATGTCTACTTTTAAGAAACGGCGCTTCTTCGTCAAAATATTCGTCTAGCGAATTACTGATAAAGCCAAAATGCCAACTTCCGGACTGATGAAGACTTACTTTAAATATGCCTAGTTCTCGACAAGAAAGATAAATATCCGATTTAGAACGCGGTGTCCATATCTTCCAAGTTGCGGCTCTTCTTCCATGGCCGTCAGAAATGCCAAATCGAATGAATTTTTCCTTCATATCGAGTGGTCGATAATTGTTGCTAGTTATTGTAGTAGCCTAATTTTGGCGTTTAGTGATCTGATATAGTACACTCGAATACTCAAATTCGGGTTGTTTGGGCAATCTGTGTTCTCAGTTCATAGAATAGAAGCGGTAGTCATTTCGCTGACTACCGCTTCTATTTCTACTTCAAAAAAACCGCTTCATCTTCCCCAGTCCCTCTTTTACCACCACTTCCGCATCCATCGCATAGTAGGTCGGGTTAAACAATTCCAGGGAGAGGATAATCTGTCCGCCTTTGGCCTTCAGGGTGTCGGCGATCTCCTGCATCGGCGCGGCACCGTCACCGGGCATCACGCGGTCTTTGTCCTGCTGCTCGGTGCGGGGGATGCTTGACGGGAAATCGTTCATATGGAAGATATCGATCGCATGCCCGTCGAGCATCTTCATGCCCTCAAAGCCCGAACCGCCACGGAAGAGGTGATAGATGTCTGCCAAGATCTTGGCGTCCTTGTCATCTGCTGCCGCTGCTACCGCCATCGCTTGACCCAGGTGATGAAAAGAGGGGTAAGCTCCCCAAAATTCCAACTGCGGCATGACTCCTGTCTTTCGACCCAAGTCCAAGAGTTGCTTGTACTTTTCTCCCGTCTTCAGCAGATCCAGTGGTGCCTCGGTGCCGATAGCTGGCGCGGCTACTCTCGGACAGCCCAACTCAGCCAAGATGCCCATTTCTTTTTCCATCTGGGCAAAACCTGTCTTGCTTTTGGTCTCGTCCTGAGCCATCCACGTTGGGAATCCAATGCAGTCAAAAAACTCCAAACCTGCGTCAGCCGCAAGTTTTTTAAGAGAAGCCAGCGTCTTGCCACTTTCGACATAGGCCTGGATCTCCATCATCCAAGGCTCAAAACCGTCGTATCCTGCCTTTGCAGCCAATTCGATGATTTGGGGCAAAGAGAGTTTTTGGCCCCAAATCGTACTAGTGTTGAGAGAAAATTTGAAGCTGCCTTCTTTTTGCGGAGCTGGCTGAGCTAAAACAGGGGCAGCGGCCATTGCAAAGGGGCTAAGAGCTAAGGATTTCAGGAGGTTTCGGCGGGTAGTCATGGGTTGTTCAGGTTTGTGGCTGATTCCATCTAAATCGGAATTTTGCCATTTATACATATTTTGTGTAAAACCTATCCATTAGGTTTTTCAATCGTAATTTAAGCCATGCGAAAAATAATATTTTTCTTATCACTGCTTCCCTTTTTTATTTGCAATGGCCTGATGGCTCAGGTGGTTGGGGAAAATCTGGCATTTTTGCCAGAATATCAGGAGCGCTTGCCCTACTTTCAGGAGCTGATCACGGGAGGACAATATCAGGAACCTTCGCGTCTGATCGAAGGGGATCCCTATTATTTTTCCAGACAATTTGAAAATGGCAGCCTCACGATTAATGGCATCACCTATCCTCAAGTCCCTTTGCTCTACGATGTCTATCGGGATCAGGTGGTCACCTTTCACCCGGTATTCAAGCAAAAGATCCTCATTAAGCCGGAGAAAATCGACGCTTTTAACCTCGCCAATGGCACGCGCTTCAAATACTTTTCCGGAAATGAAAGTCACCTGCGCAACGGAAACGGGATCTATGAGGTTCTCGGGGAGGGAAAGTTTACGGCTCTTGCCAAGCAATTTAAAACCACCAAATCGAAGCGTGAGCTGTCCAAATACGACGAGGAATACGTGGACAAAGTGGATTATTTCCTTCGAAAAGACGGACAGTTTTATCAGGTAAGTAAGGAATCCGCCGTATTGAAAGTCTTGGGTCTTGAGAAAAAGAATGTCAGAAAGGAGCTGAAAGCAAAGAATCTGAATTTTAAGAATAACCCGGAAACCTACCTGCACTACATCGTGACGGTCAACCCAAACTAGTATTTATAGTCAACACGATACAGAATGAGGAAAAAAATACTCCTTTTTTCGATTCTCCTAATTGCACTTTTCTCCCAGACCTCCTTCGCCCAGCAGTCGGATCGGATCACAGGGTTCTTCCCCGGCACCAGTTTTATCCGCTTTGTGGAGCTGGTAGAGCAGGAGACGAGCTATAGATTTTATCTTAAGGAAGCCGATGTCAAAGATTTGACGGTGAATCTGCAGGCAAAGGACGACAAGTTGGATGATGTGCTGACCGTCATCTTCGACAAGACCGATCTTAAATTTTCCATCACTAACGAAAAGGAAGTTTTCGTGAACCGGGGTGAAAAGTTAATCGTCCGATTTCCTGCCGATTATTTTCTACAAAACACCGCCAACGGATCTACATCTTCGCGTCAGGATGAATTTGTCCGCAATCGGCGTTACACCGTCGGTGTGCCGGGACCCGGCAACGAAGCCAAAATCTCGGGCTTTGTGTTGAGTTTGGAAAGCCAAAAGCCCATAGACGGGGCTATCGTCTACGAGAAGGAAAGTCAACGGCAGACGATCACCAACCGAGAAGGGAAATACGAAATCACCCTTCCCAAGGGAAATCAAACCCTACTGATCCAAAATATAGGAGGCTATACCGAGCAGCGGCTTTTGGCTATTCAGGGGGATGCAAATTTCGATATTACGATTGGCGAGGGTGTGTTTTCGCTGAGCGAAGTCGTGGTGCGCTCAGGTGCACTTTCCAATGTGAGTAGACCTGAGATGGGTGTACAATCACTGACGGTGCAGCAGATGAGAAAGCTGCCCGCGGTGATGGGTGAAGTGGATATCATTCGCGGAATCCTGACCATGCCCGGTGTCAATACCGCCGGAGAAGCCAGCGTCGGATTCAATGTACGTGGTGGGGCCGCTGATCAAAATCTGATCCTGCTGGATCAAAATACGCTGTACAATCCCTCCCACCTCTTTGGGTTTTTCTCCGCCGTGAATTCAGACATGGTGCAGGGCGTGGAGTTGTACAAGGCCGGCATCCCGGCCAGCTATGGAGGACGCCTTTCCTCTGTCCTTCAGGTGACACCCAAAACCGGCGGACTGGACAAGATCGGCGGTTCCGGAGGCATTGGGCCTATGACCAGCCGATTGAGTCTGGACGGGCCGATCGGGGAAAATACTACTTTTTTCGTCGGCGCACGACTCACCTACTCAGACTGGCTTTTGGACTACTTGGAAGAAAGGGCAGACTTGGGAGCGTCTCGGGCGCAATTCGGGGACTTCAATGCGAATGTCCAGCACACCTTCGGGGAAAAAGATAAAATCCGTGCCTCGGGTTATTACAGTAAAGACAAGTTTCAGTTTGATCCCGACACGGTGTATAGCTATTCCAACCTCAACTACGCGCTGACTTGGACGCATTATTTTAATGACAGGGTAGAGGCTGATTTTTCGGTGGGTCAGGACAAATATGACTTTCAGGTGCAGGGTGAGGACAATCCACTGAACTCCTATCTGTACGGTTTTGACATTTCGCAGACCTTCCTCAAGGCTTCGTTTCGTCAGGAGAAAGGTGATCGCCATATCTTCACTTACGGTTTTCATGGAATTGCCTATGACCTGAATCCGGGTAAGATTGATCCTTTGGGCGCAGAGAGTATTGTGATCCCGGAGGATGTGCCGCGAGAAAAAGGACTGGAGGCTTCCCTCTTTTTCGGTGATGAATTTGAGGTAAACGACCAACTGACGCTGAGCGGGGGAATTCGACTGAATTGGTTTGGGAACTTTGGGCCTCAGACGCTTCCCGAATATGCACCGGGCGAACCCTATCTTCCTGAAAATATCATCGGGGAAACGACCTATGGCGACGGGGAACTGATCAAGTCCTACCTCGGACCAGAGTTTCGACTATCGGGCAGGTACGCGCTAAACAACTGGTCATCGATCAAGGCCGGGGTCAATACCATGCGGCAAAGCATCCACCTTCTGAGCAACTCCTCGGTCATCACGCCAACCGACACCTGGAAGCTCAGCGACTCCTTCATCAAGCCTCAGACCGGGATTCAATATGCATTGGGCTACTTCCGCAACATGAGCAATAACGCGATTGAGTTTTCGGCAGAGGTCTACTACCGCACGATGGAAAATCTGCTGGACTATCGATCCGGCGCGACCCTCGTGCTCAACGACCGCATCGAGCAGGATGTGCTCCTGACCAAAGGCAAAGCCTATGGCTTGGAACTCTATCTCAAAAAGGTGACCGGCAAACTCAACGGATCAATTGCCTACACCTACAGCCGCTCGCTCATGCTCACGGATCCTGCCGAGCGCAAAGAGCAGGTCAACGGGTCTGAGTGGTATCCCAGTAATTTTGATCAGCCGCATACCGCCAATCTTGTGCTCAACTATGAGCTGAGCCGGCGGGTAAATACAACCTTGGCAGGAAAATACAGCACCGGACGGCCTGTGACTTTGCCCGTGGCGAAGTTTGAATACGGCGGTGCAGAGCGGGTTTATTTTGCAGATCGAAATTCCTTCCGCATTCCAGACTATTTCCGATTGGATCTGTCGGTGAATCTGGAGGGAAACCACAAGGTGCATAAAGCCGCGCACGGCTCGTGGTCTATTGGTGTGTACAATATTCTGGGTAGAGACAACGCCTATTCGGTCTATTACATCCCTGAAGGTGGGAAATTGAAAGGGTATCAGTTGGCCATTTTCGCCGAGCCGATTCCATTTATCAGCTATAATTTCAGATTTTGATGAAAAAGATTTTTTGGAGTTTTATCGCTTTAATCGGAGTCATTCAAGCCTGCCGCACCCCCTATGATCCAGAGGTACCGACCAGTCAATCCAGCTTCCTGGTCGTAGAGGGATATTTGGATTCGGAGGGACTCCGCAGCGAACTTAAGCTGAGCAGGTCTGCTGCTGTGGATTCGGAGTCTGCTTTCCAGCCTGAGTCTGGCGCTTTGGTTACGCTGATGTCGGCGTCTGGCGAGACGATTGGACTTCCGGAGTCGGAAAGCGGTACCTACATCTTTGAATCGGATATTTCAGAGGATCAGACCTATACGCTGGAGATTGTCCTGCAAAATGGTCAACGCTACCAGTCGACTCCAATGAAGCCTATCCTGACCCCGGAGATCATCGATGCAGGGTATCAACTGGATGAAGAGGGCGTCGAGATCTATATCTCCACCCAAGGCGATGAAACTGCAGATGACTTTCTCTGGACTTTTGAAGAAACTTGGATCTATCGGCCCAGAATCCGATTGGGCTACATCTACGACCCAATCATCGAGAATGTGAGAGATCGAACTGAAGCTGAGCAGATTGAGCTTTGTTTCAAAACCGAACCGAGTCCTGATATCCTATTGGAGACCAGTTCACGGTTTGAAGAGCAGGTTGTATTTCGCCAGACAATCACCGAAATCCCAAAAGGTGACGAGCGGATCATGGAACGTTACAGCATCTTGGTTTCCCAAAAGGCGATCGAAGAAGACGCAGTCCGATTTTGGGAGATTCTAAAGAAAAACACCGAAGACATCGGGTCGATCTTTAGTCCGCTACCTTCCCTGATCACGGGAAATATCCTGCGCATGGATGGTGGAGATACCCCAGTGGTCGGGCAGGTCAGCATTGGCGTGGTGAGGCAAACACGACTTTATATCAATCTGGTGGACGTGTCGCCATGGAATTACCTTGATCCTGAGTTTAACGACTGCGTCATCGGGCAGGAGGTAGTAATGACGAATGCTTATGCCGGGGTATTTGGAAGTGGAGGCACGCTGCCCGCCCGGGCCTATATTCCCGAGGGGGGTACCACGGTAATCGGATACTTTCCAGCTTCGCGTCGGTGTGCAGATTGTACGCTGTATGCATCTTCTATCAAACCTGATTTTTGGGAAGATGAGTAATAAAATTAGATTGATGAGAGAAGTAATGATGATGACCAAAGTTTGGATTTTCTTGTTGCTGTTAATTGGAGTTATGTCGATGGAGCAGGCTGCTGCAAAGCAGACTGGGATGGAAAATGAATCCGTCTCCTTCTCTACGCCAAAGACCCTCTATTTTACTGGAGAAAAAATCTGGATAGATGCCGCTGTACTTTTGGGTGAAAATCCGACGACCTCTCAGGTGCTATATGCGGAGCTCGTCAATCGAGACTCCAAGTCGATGGGGTATGTCAAGATGCCGCTGATAGACGGAAAGTCCTTCAACTATTTCCAGTTGAAAAACGACCTGCCATCGGATCATTACCTGCTTCGAGTCTATACCCGAATTAGTCCCTACCTCGATCAGGAGCTCGGTATTGCGCAGCAGTTTGTCACAGTCATCAATCCGTCTAGTCCTCCGACTGGGGGAGTGGGCGAAAGCAACATTCGGCCAACGCCTCCACGAGCCGCCGGGAGTTTTTCTAAAAACCAAAAGATCACCGTTCCCTCTTCGAATAATTCCGGGGCAAAAGTTCAAATGGGAATATCTCTTGCCAATCCCTATTTGACCTCCGAGCAGGAGCAGATTTCTTCCTCCAGAGCCTACGAGTCACTTCGGAAAAAGGACCTAGTTCCTGAGCTATTCGGTCACATCGTGGAGGTGAATGTCCCCAACGCAATGCAGGATGCCACTTATTTTATCTCCGTACATGGAACTCAAAGTGCGCTATTCACGGATATCCCGAATGCTGACGGACGGGTGTTGGTAGATGTGGGAGGATTGAAGCACTGGGATCGCTTGATCATCCAGTTGGAAGATGGGGCGGAGATGCCGGGAATCGAAGTCGTATTGCCATTGATAGAGACTAGCTTCAGGCCCGGGTTTGATTTTCCGAAGTTGAGTTTGGAGGAACGTGACCTGCCTCGGCTGGAGCAGCTGCTGAAAGCCTCACGGGTCGAAACCTACTACAGCGAGGAATACCTGCGTGATTCCATGGAGGTGGTGGTCGGCTTCGTAGCGGATCATAGCTACAATCTTGATGACTATACCCGTTTTGACGACGTGGAGACGGTTTTGCGGGAGTATGTCCCCAGCGTGATGGTTCGCACTCGGGACAAGAAGAAGGAATTCAGACTCGTAGACGAGGCGGTCAAGCGGATGTTTGATACCAATCCACTCATCCTGGTAGACGCGATGCCGGTGTTTGACTCAAATCTGCTGGCTTCTTTCAACCCAAAGTTTATGACCCGTCTGGAGGTACTCAATCGTGAGTTTTATCTCAATCAGCGTACCTACCACGGGGTGTTGAGTTGGAGCAGCTACGAAAACAATTTCGGACTTTTCCCACTGGCACCGAGTGCTCGGTTTTTCGACTACTATGGCTTGCAGCCAAAGATCGAAATGGATCTGAGCCAATTTTCCACTCCCGATCAAAATCAACGATATCCGGATTGGCGGACAGTGCTGTATTGGGGGGATGATTCAGCAGGGCTATCCGCAGTTCAAGCTCCGGATTTGGACGGACTCTTTATCTTCTGGACCAGAACTGTCGATGCCTCCGGCAAAGCTCAGGTGAGCAGAAACTTTTTTTCCATTGTCCGCTAGTTCGGTTTTTTCTTCAACTCAGTTGCCAGGAATTTATTGAGGTTTTCCTCGTAGGTGCTCTGGTCGGGATAGGTTGGAAGGAGTCCTTTTTTCTCCGGAAAAGACTCCATGTGCAGTGTCTGAGTCGGAAATGCGAAGCGCACGCCTAAGGCGTTGGCAAGTTTGACGATCTGCAGCAGCACCTCATGGCGGGCGTTCAATTCCTGTGGCCAGCCTGGCACCTCAAAGAAAATATAAAACATGATGTCCTGGCTAAAGGACGAGAGGCTATTGAAGTAGATGTTGAAATAGTCTTTTCTGGTGTCTGGATGGGCCAGTACGATCTCTCGCAACCCTTTCACAAACTGGTCAATCAGCTCCGGCGGCGTGTCGTAGGTGATCGTGAGTGTGGTGAAAAACCTTCTGTATTGCCTCAGTCCATGATTATCGACGACCGAATCGGCGATTTTTCCATTGGGTACGTACATGACCGAATTGCGGAAAGTCCGGATTCGTGTGGATCGAAAGCCGACTTCCTCCACCGTGCCGTCGATGTCTCCCGAAGTGACCCAATCCCCGACCTGAAATGGCTTGTCGATGAAGATCATGACCGAGCCAAAGAAGTTTTTGATCGTGTCCTGAGCAGCCAAGGCGATGGCAACCCCACCGATGGACAGCCCGGTGAGGAAGGGGATGATGTCAAAGTTAAGTCCATCCCGGAGAATGAAGAGTGTGCCGACCAAGATCACCATTGCCTTGAGGGTTTTTCGGATCAAGGGCACCAATTGGTCGTCCAGAGTCGATGAAGTTTTTGTGGCCAGATGGGAAAAATAGGCTGCAATGATGTCCACTATTCGGTAGAAGATGACCGTAATCAGGAAGGGCTTCAGTGTATTAAATATGATGACGATCCATGACCATATCTCGGCAGGCAGCTGCAGGACTCTCATCAAGAGCGATAGCACTACGACAATCAGGTAAAAGCTGGTGATCTTGGCGATGGGCATCAGGTAGTTTTCTCCGATGTACCCATAGCCCATTCGCTTCATCAGGTAAATCAGACCCCTATCTACTGAGAAAGTGAAGACCAAATGTGCGAGAAAAGTCAAAAAAACCAGAATCCCAAGTCCGACCAATTGCCAGAGCTGAAGTCCCAGGTATTCTGTATTTCCGATTTTTGGTAAAATGTTCAGGAGCTTGTCCGTGCCATAAGGGTAGGTTTCGGCATGGATGTCCTCGATCAGCGCGACGGAAAACGGGGAGAATTTCCAGTTTTTTCCTCTTTTTTCCAGAAAAATTCCCGGCAGTTTGTTGCTGTCGAAGTAGAATTTTCCAGCTGAGGTGGAAGTGGAATCCACGTAGTTAGGGTCATTCGGGATCGAACTTGTGAGGATGATAATTCCTTTTCCTTCAAAAATCTGTTGCAACATGACAGCAAGCTCCTCAGGGTTACTGGCTGTACCGGATAGGTCGAGCGTGCGGGCTGCACGATCCGGATAGTAATGCTCCCGGTCAAGGTTGTAGAAAAAGGAAAGTGTGGTATGGTAAGGGGTGCTTAGGTTGACTCCTTCTTCCAGCTCAGGGAGCTCGTGTTGGTCAGAAATCAGCTGAGGGTAAGTGTAAAAGATGAATATAAAAAAAGATAGAACAAGTAGAACAAGCTTTTTAAGCATGGGAGATTCGGTCGTTTGCAGGCTCGCAAGTTACTCAATCTGCCAAGCCGAGCCAAGTTTACCCACCAAGACACGCGGAATCCTAGATTAAGGAAATATTGCCTTTTACACAGGTAGCGAGCTCAACTTTTTTTCGCGAAAATCAAGAGGCGATTTATTGGGGCTGCACCCACCTTCAATCGGGCATTTTGTACTCCAATATCCGCTTGCCCGTGGAGGTTCGGATGAGGTATTGATTCTTGGTAGGTTGATGGCTGATCTGAATCGGTCCGTCACTTTCCAGCGGCGTGGTCGTGAGCATGTTTCCCTTGAGATCATAGAGGTAGCCAAAGCCTTGCTCTGGATCCGACACCGCCAAGATCTGACGGCTAGATCCGAAGTCAAAAAATCCAAACCAAAGGTCTTTGCCTGCCAAAGGAAGCGTGAACAATTCCTTTTCCTGACCATCCAACACCACCGTCTTGGAGTATTGCCGCGACAGGATAAGTTCTGAATTGCCAGCCGGATCGGCCAGGAGTTCAAATTTGTTTTCGCGGTCGACTTTGACCAGTTGATTGCGGTAAGTGATTTCGCCACCAAAATTCGCCTGAATCAATTCTCCCGTCTCGGAGATCGCCGACATCTTCAGGGAATTGCCCCCCGTACCCGGCGTGATCATCATCGGTGTGAGAAAATCTTTGCCGAGGGTAATTGGCGAGCCAGTTTGCTTTTCTCCCCTGCGAGTGAAGAGGTAGATCTTTCCTTTGTCGGACTGTGCCACCATGTAATCTCCCCGGCCTGGCACTCGGATATGACTTGGAGGGATTAGGGATTTTTCTCCCAGTTTCATTGGATTCCAACCCTCAAGTTGTTTTCCGTCACGATCCAGCAGCCAAAGATTGCCAGTTTGGGTGGCGAGAAAGTAGCGGTAGTCTCGGGTATTATCATAGTCGGCCAAACTCAGGTGGGTGATTTTCTCGTTGTTGACCTCGACAGGAAAGCCCGGCAGTGGATTGCCCAGGCGGTCGATTGCATAGAGTTTTTGCTCCGTTGCGAGCAGTAGTTGGAGTTTTTCGTTTTTCAGATAGTCGATCTGAAAAGCTTCAGAGACTATCGGCCCGGAAAGCTGCTGGGAGTACACTACCACGCCTGCGGCGTTGATCAGATAGAGCTTGTTATCGGAGTCCTGGACGATCAGATCTTCTGTGTTGTCATTGAAATTACGGATGCTTTTAGGGCCATAGCTGATTTTTTCCGGAAGTGAGATCGTGGAAGAAGGAGTTAGATTCATCCCAGGTTGATTTTTCACGAGCAGCTTTTCATTCGTCTGATAGGGAATCGTCAGCGTGGCAATCGGCTTGCCTCCGATCTGATTGATGTCTAGGCTGAGGTAGGGGAATGCTTGGAAAAGTGCCTGATACCGTTGCAAAAATGGACTCCAAGACGGATTGCTGTTTTCTTCCCATTTTCCCCAGATTTTGCGAAGGAAGAAGTTCTTGGAATATCCAGACGCCGGATTGATGGATTTGGGTTCGATGGCATTTTCTGATGCCTTGGCCCAGGTATTCCCAATTGCAAGGTCGTCGAGTATCATTTTCATGCCCTGGGCGGAATTTGCCATGATGAGAATTTCTCCCATAAGACTGATGTGGGTCTGCGCAAACCCCGGGAATTTGCCGTTGAAAAGATGAGCGGGTAAATCCTCCTCTGGGAAAAAGAGGATTTCAGAATCTCGATAGAAGTCAGATTGATTTGAGTCTGAGCCGCTTCTGAACTCTTTCAAGAAAGCGAAGGTCTGTTCAGGTGCCAAGGTTCGTACCAGCAAAACCTGATTTTGCGCTTGATTGCCCAGATTTTCCAATTCCAGGTAATATAGCTCACCGGAGAGGTTGTCGAGAAAACCGCGATCAGTCAGCCGGGTTTGGATCTCGCCACTGATCGTTGACTTGGGTGTGAAGGCCCTGTTGTAGATCTTCTGCGTCTCAAAGATTCCATCTAGGTTGATCTGCGCCAGTGATTGGGTTCTGTTTGAAATCAACTTTTGCATTTCGGGAAAGTTTGCTCGGACTGACGGAGTGAAGTTGATTTCCTCCTGCTGGACCAAGGGACCTTGGAAACGCAATTGGCCGTCCTCAAAAGTGAGATCCATCGCCAGAAACGAGTCTTTGAGCGCAAGTTCGCTTGCCATGGGATTTTCTCGCCTGGTGCTGATTCCTGCGAGTAGTCTTGAGATTCCTTGGGAAGAAAGGATCAATTTGCCGGGGCCGGAATTCAGATGCAGCTGGTTTTTTAACTTGGATGCCATTGAGATCGGATCTTCGCTGAGGAAGAGTCGGATAGCCTCTTCGATGATAAATGAGGAGGAAGAAGCAAGGACTGCGTTGCCCAGGATTGTCACCGACCATTTCCGGGAGTTTTCAGTGCCGACAAACTCCAGAATCTCCAGGTCACTGTATTGTCTGGTCTGTACACGGACAGACTTTGGAGTCTGGTTTTTTATTTTTTCCAAAAAATCTACCGGCGTACTCCCTCCAAAATTGACCGTATAAAGCAGTTCAAAGCTGTCGGCACCGGTGGGGTGGCAGCTGATGGTTACTTGTTTTCCCCGTAGGGTGCGCGAGATTTCCCCATCGGCGCCGCTTAGACTGTCGAGGCTGCCAAGGTGATCGGCCGTTTTAGAGAAAGAGGGGAGCTCAGAAAGGATGTTCCAAACGGGTTGATTCACCAGTTCGTTCCAGGTTTGGTCGGCTTGATTGGTTTCGAAGACAAAGACCGCATCGGTGCGGATGAGTTCTAGACTGTTGATGTTTTTGGAAGAAAAAAAGTTTTGAAAAACCCAATAACCTGCCCAAGCGAGCAAGATAGTGATGAGTAGAACCAAAAGACTTTTCCAGATTTTCAAAGCGCTGCGAGGGGTGATTCGAACGGCTTAATATAAAAAATAGACCTAAGAAACTCTGTTTTTGGGCAGAGAATCTTAGGTCTTTATGGGTTTGAGGTTGGATTAGTTGGACAAGTTGTCCAATACGTTCATGACCTCTTTGACGTGTCCGCGGGAAGTTTCCAGCAAAGCTTTTTCTTCAGCGTTCAGGTCAAGTTCGATTACTTTTTCCACACCATTTTTGCCCAGGATTACAGGTACGCCTAGGTAGCAGTCGTCGATGCCGTATTCACCTTCTAGTTTGATACATACAGGGAATACTCTTCTTTGGTTTTTCAGGATTGCTTCTACCATCTGGGCAGCAGCAGAACCCGGAGCATACCATGCGGAAGTGCCCATGAGTTTTACCAATTCACCACCACCAAACTTGGTTCGCTCGATAATTGCGTCCAGCTTGTCTTTGTCGATAAGCTCAGTCACCGGGATACCAGCCACGGTCGTATAGCGGGGAAGCGGCACCATAGTGTCACCATGTCCACCCATAAGAATTGCCTGGATTTCTTTGCCGGATACGTTCAGTTCTTCGGCAAGGAACGCTCTGTAGCGAGCCGTGTCCAAAATGCCAGCCATACCGATTACTTTGTTTCTGTTCAATCCAGACGTCAGGTGAGCTTGATAGGTCATCACGTCCAAAGGATTGGATACCACAATGATGATGGCATTTGGAGAATGCTTCACCACGTTTTCTGTAACCGACTTCACGATGCCGGCGTTGGTGACGATCAGATCGTCACGCGTCATACCCGGCTTACGCGGAAGGCCTGAGGTGATCACGACTACGTCAGAATTCGCTGTTTTGCTATAGTCATTTGTGCTGCCTACCGTGCGGCTGTCGTATTGGTTGATTGGGGCTTTTTGCCAGATGTCAAGGGCTTTGCCCTCGGCCACGCCTTCTTTAATGTCGATGAGTACGATCTCTTCGGCTATTTCGCGATATGCTAATACATCGGCGCAGGTAGCACCTACATTTCCTGCACCGACTACGGTTACTTTGCTCATGATTTTATCTGTTTTTATTTGAATTACTTCGTTAAAAAGCGGCGCTAAGATATTAAACAACAACTAGGATTCGAAGCCCGCCGGAGAATAGTTTGGCAGGAAAAGAGGATTTTTAAAAACTGAATAAACGGTAGAACCGCAGCTCATTCAAACATTTGCCGGAGACTGAAAAATCCAAAAGATTCCCGATAGGAGCGAAAAAGCCGTTGATTGTTGGCGTTGAAAAATTCAGCCAATGAAGTCATCATCTTGGCTTTGATCTTGGGATTGCTTTCAAAAATTTCCTGAATGGCAAAGTGGGGGATTACGATTAGCTCCGCTTCGTCTGACACGATCAGCGCTGTGTAGGTACGTTTTGCATTTTCGAGAAGTGAGTTTTCCCCAAAGGCCTCCCCTCGGTTCACTTCCATGATGGTCTCAAAGGTGTCTTTGACGTCTATGGTCAAGTTGACTTTTCCACTTTTGATCAGATAGATAGCCTGTGCCGGATCCTTGCTGAAGAAGACTACCTCGTCGCGCATGTATTTGCGGCGATGCATGGCAGGAAGAAACCTGGCAAGTTCCTTTTGACGGAGGCGCTCAAAGAACTTGATCCCCTGCATGAAATCAAACATTCTGAGTTGATCCTCGTCGTAGGTTTTGGAAAATGGGTTCTGCATGGATCAGCGTTTTTTGAAATAAAGGATGCGTTGGGTTGCAGGCGTACACTTGGCCCAGTCGGCAATTCTAAGGCCGAGCACCCAGGCGATTTCTTCCCCTGAAACTAAGACTTTTACGGATTTTTTTTTAGCCAACGGCATTTTAATATCGATCAGGTAATCTGATATTTTTTTCTTGGCATTCATGCCTAGGGGCACGAATCGGTCGCCTTCTCTCCAGGATCTGATCTCCAGAGGGAATTCAAGTCTCGATGCATCCAATTGCGCGTGCAGCGGATTTCTGTCCAGTTGTGCAGGCCAATCTTGGCGGATCACCTGATAGTCACCCTCGGGAAGTTGGATGTCAATTGCCTTGTCGTCAACATAAAGGGGTTCGAAAATCTCCGGCTCCGGGGAGAGAACCAATTCCTCTCGGTCAAAGTGTACCAAATATCCGGTGCTTTTAAATACTGTGCCGGGCTTAGGACGATCCAAGGCGTGGGCGATGGAATGTGCTTGATCCGAGTTGAAGCCAAAAGGTCGGAGCCAGAAGTAAAGTAAGGTGGAGGCGCCAGGTTGATTTTGAACGGCAGAATAGGGAAGGACTTGATAGGTCGAATCTTCTCGGACGTTTTCTTTTTTCCATAAATCGAAGAGTCCGCTAAATGCTCTTCCGGTATCTTTTAACCGGCTAAAGCTCGTCAGAAGATTTTTTCTCGCGTCGGCCTCCAAACCAAGGATCGCAGGAAGGGCATTGATTCGGAGGTTGTTGCGTTTGTATTCATCCTTGACATTGGAGCAGTCTTCACGCCAAGTGAGCTGGTTTGCTGCCATGAAGGCCTCAATCTCCGCTCTTGAGAAGGGAAGCAGCGGGCGGATTAGCCAACCTTTTTGCTCCGCCATTCCGTAAATACCCTCGATCCCGGTGCCACGGAGTAGGTTGAGAAAGATCGTTTCGAGCTGATCGTCCTGATGGTGAGCCAGGATGATGCCGTTGAGTTTTCGATCGGCTCTGATCTTTTCAAAAAAGCGATAGCGAATTTCTCTGGCAGCCATTTGGATCGAGATGCCTTGCGCCTCTGCCACAGCTTCGGTGTCGGCATGTTCTAGATGAAAAGGGATTTCATGGTTTTCGGACCAAGTCTGAACAAACTGACGATCTCCTTCACTTTCTTTTCCACGGAGTTGAAAATTGACATGGGCGATTTCGAAAGAAATGCCAGATCTGATCAAGAGCGTAGCTAGGCACATACTGTCCATGCCGCCGCTACACGCCAGGAGATAGGTCGATTTGGGATCGAAAAGTGTCTGGGATTGGAATTGAAAAGCGTCAAGCATCGGTCAAAAATAGACTTTTCCAGGAGAATTGTCTTAGGAATGACGCTGTTTGGAACGATACGATTTGAGGTAATTCTCCTCCGACATTTAGCTTTAGCCGGCTTTCTGCTAATTTTGCCCGCATCTAAGTAATTATGAGCATCCGTCTTTTCCACACGTCAGTTTTCTTTTTGCTTTTCATTTCATTTTTTGGAGAAAGCTTTGCGCAGCAATCCTCCACGCTTGAGATCAACAATGCCGGTCTGTTGCGGGGAGGCAAAGGATTTGAGCGTTTTCTGGGGGATGTGGAAATGAAGCATCAGACTTCACTGATTTTTTGCGATTCGGCACATTTTTACAGGGAGGAAAACCGTGCGAGGCTGTTTGGCAATGTCCGGATTCAGGATACTGAGGATCCGATCACTACGACAAGCTCCTATGCGGAGTACGATGGCAATACCAAAGTAGCCAAGCTGCGGAGGAACGTCGTGTTCACCAATCAAGAAACTACGCTTCACACCGACTACCTCGATTACAACCGGGAGACCAACGTTGCGACCTATTTTAACAACGGGAAAGTAGTCGACTCTACGAACGTGCTTAGCAGCGAGCGGGGGATTTACGAGGTGAACGTGGAGAAAATTACCTTTCGTCAGGACGTTGTCTTGGTCAATCCGGACTATACAATGAAAACCAATCACCTGATCTACCTCACCGTGCCCAAGACTTCGGAGACCAAGGGGCTGACGAATATCGTATCCAAGGAAGGGTATAGGCTGGATGCTCAAACGGGGAGTTTTTATGATACTCAACAGAAGCAGTTCCGTTTTTTTGATGGGATAGTGGAGACCGATCAGAGTAGGGTCAAGGCTCAGGAACTTTTCTACGACGAAGCCCAGTCCTTTTACGAAGGGAAAGAAGATGTGCGGGTGCTGAACAAGGAGCGGCAGGTAGAGATCTTCGGAGACAATGGAAAGTATTGGGAAGATCGCAAGTACAGCATGGTACATGGAAATGCCCTGGTTCGGAAGTATTTTGAAGTAGATACGCTTTTTATGGCCGCTGACACGCTGATTTCCCATGACAGCGAAGCCGACACTGCCAAATATCTGCTTGCCTTCCGTTCTATCAAACTGACCAAAACCTCCCTTGCGGGGATTGCTGATTCGCTGGTTTACAACTATTCTGATTCATCCATCCGCCTATTTCAAGATCCCGTGATGTGGGATCAAAAAAGTCAGATAGTTGCCGACTCGATGGTCATATTCATCGCCAATGAGCAATTGGATCGGGTCTTTATGAAGGACAAAGCCTTTGCAATCATGTCTGACACGCTACTTAATTTCAATCAGATGAAGGGTCGCACGATGACGGCCTATTTCAAGGAAGGGCAAATCGAAACGCTTGACATAGATGGGAACGGCGAATCTCTTTACTATGCACTCGAGGCTGATACGCTCAAGCAGGGAGTTAATCGAATCCTGAGTGCAAATATTAAATTGACATTTCAGGATGGAGTGATTCAAAAAGCCAACTTTGGAATCAGGCCGGACGGGCGATTTATTCCGGTGCAGATGATCGATGAAAAATCCGGCAGTTTGGAGGGATTTGCCTGGAGGATCGATGAGAAACCTGATCGCGCAGTGATAGATTCTTGGAGAAAACCGGTGGAAATCGATCTGGATGCGACTAACCTTTTCAACGATCCAGATGTCAAATTGGAGATGCCGACCGAGGAACAAATCCAGGAAAAACTTGGAAAAACGGCACCTGGCGCTGAAAAAAAGGCATCGGACCTTAAATCAGCGAAGCTTGAACTTTGAGAGGTTTTGATTTTTCGGAAGCTTAACAACAATTAACCCGTTTTTTTATTGTGTCGGGAATCAAAAAAGTATTTTTGTCCGTATATTATATTCCTTTGAAACACTTTATTACGGCTATTGATTAAAATTTTACATGAAGTCCTTATTCAGATTTTTGACATGGCTGTTGCTTTTTGCGCCCATATTGGCTGGTGCGCAGCAGGTGCATGTGCTGAGTGAGTCTGTCGAGTTTTCCGGAGACATTGGTTCTTCCCAACGCAAGACAGTCATCCTCCAAAATGAGTCCAATCAGACCAAGAGCTATTTTCTGAAAAATATCAGAGGGAGCATCGGTTCGTCCCAAAAAGTCAAGATTTGTCTAAACGATCAATGTTTTGATTCCAAAAGGGATTTGGCGAAAATCGCATTGAAGCTCGCCCCTGGAGAGATTTTCACTGATTTGTATTTGGAGTTTGATATGGGCATTGCTGAGACGAGAGGGAGTTTCGACTTGTTTTTTGTGAACGCAGAAAATATCCGGGAGACTTTCGTCGTTGAAGCACGGTATGAAGTTGCCTCTGGTACGAGTACGGACTTTCTTCACAAGGATATTACCCTAAGCGAGATCTATCCCAATCCGAGCAACAGGATAGCCCAATTGGACTATGAGTTGGTCAACGATAAGGCAAAAGCTAAAATCACCATAAACAGCTTTATAGGTAACCCGATCGCTGAATATGAACTAGATCCAACCCGAAACTCCTTGGTCATCAACGTGACGGATTTCCAACCAGGAGTCTATTTCTACACCCTATTCATTGACAATAAGAACGTAGTGACCAAGAAGCTACAAGTCAAGAAGTAAACTTCCCTGTTGAATTCAGGCATTTGAATACGAACAATTTACCCGTATATTTGCGGTCTTGAAAATGAGTATGCAGTTAAAATCCCTTCTTTTCCTTTTCCTAGTATTTCTGATCGCCTCTTGCGGGCCGTTTTCCAAACTGGAAAAAAGCACCAACTGGGAGGAGCTGTACAACGGAGCAAACAAATATTACCAGGAAGGAGAATATGGAAAGGCCATCATCCTTTACGAAAAAGTCCTTCCGGTAATCAAGGGTTCGGAAAAGGCGGAGCTTGCGGAGTATAACTATGCAAACTGCCATTTCAAAACCAAGCGCTACATCGAGTCTGCAGGGTATTTCAGTACCTTCTATCGGACTTACAATAGGAGCCCGTTGGCAGAGGAAGCGCTGTTCATGAATGCTTACTCGCTCTACCTAGATGCGCCCGATTACAATCTGGATCAGCAAAGTAGCCGGGAAGCAGTAGCTGCGATCCAGCAGTTCGTGACTAGATTTCCAGCTTCCGCCAGCTATGAGCGGGCGATGGAAATGCTCACAGATCTGGAAAAGAGATTTGAGCAAAAGGCCTTCAGCGAGGCAGAGATGTACTATAGGTTGAAAGACGGCCTTTTTCCTGGTGACTTCTATCGCGCTTGTATTATCAATTTTCAGAATTTTGCGAAAGACTACCCGGAAAGCGTCCATAACGAAGAACTGGCCTATAAGCTCGTAGAGGTTGGCTATGGGTATGCTAAAAACTCAACTTTTGCCAAGAAAGAAGAGCGCCTGAACTCAGCTATTGGATTTGCAAGTACGTTCTATCGAAAGTACCCGAGCAGTCAATATACGGGTGATGTCAAAGAGTTTGAGGTTGATGCCAAAAAAGAGTTGGATTCACACCTTAAAATCAAAAAAGAAAATGCCGACAGATTGGCTGCTGCAGAAGCAAAAGTAGCTGCAGAAGCAAAGTCTAACGACGAGGATAAATAAATCAGAAAATTCAAAACCAAATATAGAATGGCTATCAATCCATCCATCATTACACGTGATCTCGACAAAGTTGCCGACAAAACCGGCAATATCTATGAATCCCTTCATATTGTAGGACAGCGTGCAAAGCAGATCTCTACCAATCTTAAGGAAGAATTGAACAACAAACTTTCTGAGTTTGCTTCTACGGTAGACAATTTGGAAGAAGTGTTTGAAAACAAGGAGCAGATCGAAATCTCCAAGTTTTACGAGCGCATGCCAAAGCCATCTACTATGGCGATGGAGGAATTTATGGAAGACAAAGTTTATTTCAGATTCCCTGAGCAGGAGGTAGCGGAATAATTTCGATGAACCTTCAAGGTAAACGGATTCTACTTGGAGTGACCGGCAGCATTGCTGCGTACAAGTCTGCCCAGTTGACTCGCTTACTCATTAAGTCTGGAGCTGAAGTGCAAATTATTATGAGCACTTCAGCTCTTGATTTTATTACCCCTTTGACTTTAGCCACGCTTTCCAAGCGTCCTGTTTTTTCCGATTTCTCCGACAAGAAAACGGGAGAGTGGAACAATCACGTGGAGCTGGGAATTTGGGCTGATCTTTTTATTGTAGCCCCATTGAGTGCCAATACCTTGGCGAAATTTGCAAACGGGCTCTGTGACAATCTCCTTTCTGCCACCTATCTGTCCGCGCGCTGTCCCGTGATGCTGGCGCCAGCCATGGATCTGGATATGTATCAGCATTCCGCTGTCCGTGCAAACCTCAACAAAGTCAAATCCTTTGGAAATATTCTCCTGGATGCTGAAAGCGGAGAGCTCGCCAGTGGGCTTTCTGGGCAAGGTCGAATGGTGGAGCCGGAGCATATTTTAGCACATGTTGAAAACTTTTTCACTCAGAACAACGACTTTTTAGACAAAAAAATAATGATAACGCTGGGTCCTACCCAAGAAGCAATTGACCCAGTGCGGTATATCAGCAATCAGTCGAGTGGAAAGATGGGGCTCGCTATTGCTAATGCATTTAAAGCAAGGGGAGCGGAGGTGTTTTTAGTTGCTGGACCAGTCACACTCCCGATCAATTCCGGAGATTTCCATTTAAAAAAAGTGAAATCCGCAGCTGAGATGTACCAATCCGCTCAAAAACTTCACGCGCAGATGGATTTTTGTGTCTTTGCGGCGGCAGTTGCCGACTATGCACCCGCCGAAGTAGCGACGGAGAAGCTTAAAAAGGACGATTCTCAGATGTCTATTGCGTTGAAGAAAAACGTGGACATTGCCCTAGAGCTGGGCAAAGCTAAAAGGCCAGGGCAAGTACACGTCGGTTTTGCATTGGAAACTGAGAAAGAAGAGTTTTATGCAAAAGGTAAACTGGACAAGAAAAACTTCGATTTGATCGTTTTGAATTCGGCAAAGGAAGCCGGTGCGGGCTTTCAGCATGATACCAATCGGGTGAAAATAATTCATCGGGATGGCAGGATGACCGATTCAGGTCTTGCGCTCAAGTCTGACATTGCCGAGCTGATTTTGGATGAAATCAAAAACGCTCCGGTTTGGATCTGAGCTTTGGAATTTTCTCTACTTTAGGCTTATGACAGGATTCAGGCTACTGGTTATACTCTTCATTTTTACCCAGGCTGTACAAGCTCAGGAGTTGAATTTCACGGTGACTATCAATAGCGATCGGTCCAGAATTCAGAATACAGACATTTTCGGCCAGATGAAGACCAGCTTCGAGCAGTTTCTCAATGGGCGGTCTTGGACAAATGACGAATTTCGACCCGAGGAACGCATAAAGGGAAATCTCTTGGTTACGATCAACGAGGTGCCCCAAGTCGGCGTGTACAACGCGACCGTGCAGATTCAGGTGGTGAGGCCCGTCTATGGGACCAATTATGAGTCGCTGATTTTCAACTATGCCGACAGAAACTGGACTTTCGAATACATCGAATCACAGCCACTGGAGTTTAACCGCTTTACGTTTTTAAATAACATCAGTTCTTTGTTAGCCTTTTATGCCCATATCGCTTTAGGGCTCGACTACGATTCGTTTGCCAGTCGGGGTGGCAATGAGTTTTTTGCGGTTGCGAACGATATCGTCAACAACGCCCAGCAATCCGGACGAGCTGGTTGGGTTCAAAGTCAGTCAGATAGAAGAAGCCGCTATTGGCTGATCAATGACATCTATGTTTCTACGATCTATTCCTCCATCAGAGATGCCTACTACCTTTATCACAGACAAGGAATGGATTTGGTACAGGTCGACCCTGAAAGGGCCTATCAAAATATTTTGGACGCGATTCGCCTGGTGGCTGAAGCCAACAAATTGCAGCCGAACGGCATATTCACCATATCTTTTGTAGATGCCAAGTCCGACGAGATCTCGGAGATTCTTAAGAGTGCACCCTTCGAAATCAGGGATGCTGCCGTCAAGTTGCTGCTGGAAGTTGATCCAAATAACGCCAGAAAGTACAACGAGCTGCTGAGAAGCTAAGCCCGATTTTTTTAGCTTTGCCTAAAGCTTATCCACTCTATGCTCAAATCCCTCAGCATCTCCAATTACGCACTGATTGATCAACTACACATGCAACCCAGCAAAGGCTTGAGTATGATTACAGGTGAGACAGGGGCGGGGAAGTCGATCATGTTGGGGGCGGTCGGCCTTCTGCTCGGCAATAGATCGGATACCAAGGCCTTGCTTCATGACGATAAGAAATGCGTCGTTGAGGGGATTTTTGAAATTGGCGAATACGGGCTCCGTGGTTTTTTTGAAAATGAAGAGCTCGACTACGAGGAGACCTGTATTATAAGGAGAGAAATTAGTCCGAATGGAAAGTCGCGGTCCTTTGTCAATGACACCCCTGTCTTGTTGGATTTTTTGAAAGTGCTTGGCGCAAAACTCATGGACGTCCATTCCCAGCATGATACGCTTCTGCTGGGTGAGGGGACTTTCCAATTGGCCTTGGTTGACGCTTATGCGCAGACTAACGCCGAGCTGTCGGAATATCGGGCCACTTATAAGGCATTCAAAAAAGCAAAGACCAAGTACGAGGAACTTAAGCTCAAAGCTTTTGAACTTCAAAAGGAGGCCGATTTCAATCAGTTCCAACTGGATGAGTTGAGCGCGCTGACGTTAGTCGCTAGCGAACAGGCGGACTTGGAGTCAACGCAGGAGGTACTTGAAAATGCCGAAGAAATCAAACTCAAGATTAATGAGATGCTGGCTTTGTTTCAGGACGAGCAGTTTGGAGTGACGCAGGGAATGGGGCAGATTCTTCACGGGATGCAAGGTTTGGAGCGGCTGGCGCACAAGTTTTCGGACTTGAAGGAGCGATTTCAAAGTGTCCACATAGAGCTCGAAGACCTCGTGGACTCGTTGTCGAATGAAGAATCCAAAGTCGAGATTGATTTCGAAAAGCTGGATCTGATCCGGGATAGACTTAGCAAAATCTATCAACTTCAGAAGAAGCACGGAGTGAACTCTGTGGAGGAATTGATGCGGATCGAAAGTGAATTGGCAGATAAGGTTTTCCAATTTCAAAATCTGGATGAAAGTCTCGTTCTGGCGGAGAAATCATTGAGTGATACAATGGAGACAATGGGCCGAGCGGGAGAGAAATTGACGTCAAAAAGGAAGTCTTGCTTTGGTTCGTTCGAGCGAGAACTTCAGGGTTTACTCGGCGGCCTGGGCATGGAAAATGCCAAGATCTTGATCGAACACAAGGTGATTTCACCTGCGGCTTCTGGTCTTGATGAAGTAGAATTGCTTTTCTCCGCAAACAAAGGCGGTACGCCACAGGCGCTGAAAAAGGTGGCTTCGGGCGGTGAATTTTCCCGGTTGCTTTTCGCAATCAAATATTTGATGGCGGATAAGATGGCGCTTCCGACCTTGATTTTTGACGAGATCGATACGGGGATTTCGGGTGAGGTAGCTTTGCAGATGGTGAGAATGATGAAGGAGATTGCCACCCGGCATCAGGTGATTTGCATTACGCACTTGCCTCAGGTGGCGGCCAAAGGCGAGCAACACTACTTTGTGTACAAGGACAATTCTTCAGAAAGGACTGTGAGTAAAATCAAGCTTTTGGCGGCGGATGAACGTGTGGCTGAGTTGGCCAAGATGATCGCCGGAGCCAATCCATCTGCATCGGCAGTAGAGAGTGCGAAAGAGCTCCTGCTTAATTGAGAGAAGGAGTGCCGAATTTTCCCTATTTTTACCCAGAATTTTTGAAATCAATCCAAAAGCTATATGCCAGAAAATTTGCTCAAAGGAAAAGTAGGAATCATCACAGGTGCACTGGATGAAAACTCAATTGCCTGGAAGACTGCTCTGAAAGTCAAAGAACAGGGTGGCCGATTCGTACTCACCAACGCCCCTATTGCCATGAGAATGGGCGCAATCAATGAGCTTGCGCAAGAATGTAATACGATCGTGGTGCCTGCCGACGCCACTTCGGTAGAAGATATTGAAAAACTATATGCGGAAGCCAAGGAGTTTTTGGGTGGAAATTTTGACTTCCTCCTGCATTCCATCGGGATGTCCCCAAATATTCGGAAGGGCAGACCCTACGGTGACTTGAACTACGAATGGGCGAGCAAATCCTACGACGTCTCTGCGGTTTCATTTCACAAGATGATGCAGGTGGCGGAGAAAAATGACTCGATGAACGAATGGGGATCTATCGTCGGACTTTCCTATATCGCAGCGCAACGAGTATTTCCATTCTACACAGACATGGCTGACGCCAAAGCTCTGCTGGAAAGTATCGCCAGAGGATATGGCTATCGCTATGGGAAACTCAAAAAAGTCCGCGTCAATACGATCTCCCAGTCACCTACCAAGACCACGGCGGGATCCGGAATCGGTGGGTTTGATTCGTTCTACAACTTTGCGGAAGCACTTTCCCCACTTGGAAATGCCTCTGCCGAAGCATGTGCCGATTACATCGTGACGATGTTCTCCGACCTGACTCGAATGGTAACCATGCAAAACCTCTTCCACGATGGAGGCTACTCCTACACCGGGATATCAGAAGAGATCATGGAGAAGTTTAAAGATTTATAAAATCGCTAGTTCTTAGTGCAGAAAGCCCGATTCGAAACAGTCGGGCTTTTTTAATATGCATCCGTTTGTCCGGTTTCCATTTTTTACTTCCCCTTTTTGTTCTATCTTTTTACCTAACCAAGCCACCATCCGATGTTTAGAAAAGTTTTACTTACAGCCTTAGCTGGATTTGCTTTGGCAGTCCAGGCAGTTTCTCAGATCACACCCGCACCAGCACGCACAGAAGGCGAAGGCCCTTATACCAAATTGATCATCAGAGGTGTCACGCTCATCGACGGAACCGGTGCGCCACCTGTTGGCCCTGTAGATATCGTGGTGGAGAAAAACCGGATTGTTCAGATTCAGAACGTCGGGTATCCCGGATTGCCGATCAATGAAAATCGACGTCCGAAAGCGGATGCGGATACCGAAGTATTGGACTTGGAAGGGCACTACCTGCTTCCTGGGTTTATAGATATGCATGGACATATCGGTGGATCCGGCCAGGGCACGCCAGCGGAATATGTGTTTAAACTTTGGATGGCGCACGGGATTACGACAGTTCGCGACCCTTCAGCGGGCAATGGCCTGGATTGGGTGTTGGATCAGAAGAAAAAGTCTTTGGCCAATGAAATCACGGCGCCTCGACTGTTGGCCTACACCTCTTTCGGTCAAAGAAGCGGTAGTCCAATAACCACCGCCGAGCAAGCAAAAGCTTGGGTCAATGAAAACAACGCCAAGGGTGCTGATGGGGTCAAGTTTTTTGGGGCCAATCCTGAAGTGATGGAAGCGGCCATTTCAGAAAACAAGAAAATTGGGCTTCGCTCAGCCATGCACCATCAGCAATTGGACGTGGCGCGCTGGAATGTCTTGAACTCCGCTCGCGCAGGTCTAACCTCTATGGAGCACTGGTACGGATTGCCTGAAGCACTTTTTGAAAATCGCACCATCCAGGATTTCAGATTGGATTACAATTATAGTAACGAACAACATCGCTTTGGGGAAGCAGGAAAGCTATGGAAGCAAGCGGCACCGCCTTTTTCGGATCATTGGAATAAGGTGATGGATGAGTTGATTGCCCTTGATTTTACCCTTGATCCTACCTTTAATATCTATGAAGCCAATCGCGATCTGATGCGAGCGAGAACTCAGGAATGGCATGCCGTTTATACGCTGCCCTCGCTTTGGCGATTTTATGCTCCAAGCCGGCAATCCCACGGTTCCTATTGGTTTGATTGGACTACTGAGGAAGAAGTTCAATGGAAAGAAAACTATTTGCTTTGGATGACCTTTGTGAATGAGTACAAAAATAGGGGAGGGCGTGTGACCGCCGGATCTGATTCAGGTTTTATCTATCAGTTGTATGGATTTGCCTATATCCGAGAACTGGAACTCCTGCGTGAAGCAGGATTTCATCCACTGGAGGTTATCCGGTCCGCAACTATGTATGCGTCGGAGGCCTTGGGGATGGAAAAGGAAATAGGCACCGTGGAAGTAGGGAAATTGGCTGATTTTGTGATCGTGGAAGAAAATCCACTTCAGAACCTTAAAGTCCTCTATGCCACCGGCTCAATCCGAATCGATGATACCAATACTCCAGTGAGAGTCGGCGGCGTGAAATATACCGTGAAAGACGGCATCGTATATGATTCCAAAAAGTTGCTGGAAGACGTCCGCAAGATGGTCGAGGAACAAAAAGCAAAGGAAGACTATCAAGTCACGCAGCCCGGCTTGGATTGGTAATCTCATCTAAGAGCATACTTACAAAGAGAATGAAGGGAGTCCTTTGTTCTCTTTTTTTGCTTAGAGTCGAAAGAATCGAGGTTTTTGAAAAATAAGTGAGATTTTACGGGGAGCAATGAAACCTTTTCTTACATTTGTATGTATATACATTAAATTCAATTGCAGATAAAATGGGAAAGATCGAAGACGCTATTCAGCAGAAGGAATTCAAGGATCAGTTTAACAAGGCAGTCGTGAATTTGATTTACACCCATAGCTATTTGGTGACTTCACAGAGTGCGTTGTTCAAGCCGCATGATCTTTCTCCTGAGCAATACAATGTCTTGAGAATATTGAGAGGTCAAAACGGCGTACCTACGACGGTTTCCTCTATTCAGGATCGCATGCTCAACAAAATGTCAAATGCTTCGCGCCTCGTAGAAAAACTGAAGTTGAAGGGGCTTGTCGAAAGGAATGAATGTCCGGCCGATCGGAGGCAGGTGGATATCTTGATCACAGAAAAAGGACTTGAATTGCTGAAGACGATAGAAAAGCAGGTGGAGGAAAGTAACGTGCAATATATCAATCTGACGAATGAGGAGGCGATTCAGCTTAATGATTTGTTGGACAAGCTGAGAGGGTAAAAAAATTTAGACAAATAAATGTTTATACATATAATGTTAACACAAATTAATTTTCAACAAACAAATAAATCAAACCAATTATGAGCACTACCAAATGGAGTATCGACCCAACTCACTCAGAAGTATCTTTCAAGGTAAAGCACCTGGTGATTTCTACTGTAACAGGTTTTTTCAAGGAATTTGAAGGAGCTGCAGAGTCTGAGCGTGAAGATTTTGAAGGAGCAACGGTGAGTTTTTCGGCGGATGTGAACAGCATCGATACCAATCAGAAAGATCGCGATGCGCACTTGAAATCAGCTGATTTCTTTGACGCAGAGAATTATCCTAAATTGTCTTTCTCTGGAAAGGTTGCCAAAGTAGGAGGCGAGCACAAGCTTGTCGGCGAACTGGAAATCCGAGGAAACAAAAAAGAGGTTGAACTTGATGTGGAATTTGGCGGAGTAGTGGCAGATCCTTGGGGACAGACCAAAGCGGGATTTGAGATCGAAGGAAAGATTTCCCGAAAAGAGTTTGGATTGACTTGGTCTGCAGTGACCGAAGCAGGAAGTGTGGTGGTCAGTGACCAGGTGAGACTTCACTTAAGTGTGCAGCTGGTCAAACAGCAAGTTGAAGTTTCCGAACAAGCTATAGCCTAACAAATGAAAGCTGCCTTCGGGCAGCTTTTTTTAACCCCAAAAAGAAAGGAACAACCATGAAACCATTAATCACCGGCATCCATCACATCACAGCGATAGCCGGAAATCCTCAACAGAACATTGATTTCTATACTGGAATCCTCGGTTTGAGGTTGGTGAAGAAGACCATCAACTTTGATGCTGCCGATGTCTATCACTTTTATTTCGGTGATGAGTTGGGCAGACCCGGTACGGTCTTTACGACATTTCCATTTACAGGTGCAAGGAAAGGTGCCAAAGGAACTGGAGAACTGACCTATACGGCATTTTCAGTCGGACAAAACTCGTTGGATTATTGGATCGAGCGGTTGAAAAAGTTTGGAGTTTCGGTGTCCGATGTCCAGACTAGATTTGGCGATCAGCTGATCCGATTTGAAGATCATGACAGCATGGGCATCGAACTGGTGGCTAATGACGCGGATGATCGGCCGGGTTGGACTTATGGTCATATTCCAGCGGAGCATTCGATCAGGGGCTTCTTTGGCGCTACTCTCAACCTTCAGTCGAAGGAATTGACTGAGCAGCTGTTAACCCGGCACATGGACTACAAAGTAATCGGTCAGGAAGGGGATAGATTTCGATATGGAACCAAAGGGAAGCCGGGAGATATTGTCGATATCGTTGTTAATCAAAACGGGCGCCGTGGCACACAGAGTGCGGGAACGGTACATCACATTGCGTTTCGCACAGCAAATGCCGCCTCACAGCTTGCCGTACAAAAAGTCTTGATGGATAACGGGTATGGAGTTACCGAAGTCAAAGATAGAAACTACTTTACCTCCATTTACTTTCGGGAACCCGGAGGCGTGTTATTCGAAGTAGCGACCGATGGACCCGGTTTTGCAATAGACGAGGATGAAGCGCACTTGGGTGAGCTGATCAAGCTGCCAGAATGGGCCGAGCCAAGTCGGGAAAGAATTGAGAAAAGCCTCACACCAGTAAAACTTGATTTCGAATCCTATGTCTGAGATCAAAAGAAAAGGGCTTCCCTTGACTGAAGCAAAAAAAGCAATTGTTCTGATTCATGGTCGTGGAGCTACCGCTGATAGTATTTTATCCCTTAGTTCTCACCTGAATTTGACCGACTATGCAATTTTGGCGCCCCAAGCGAACGGAAATTCCTGGTATCCGTTTGGCTTTATGGCTTCGGATAACGGGAATAAAGTTTCCTTGGAGCAGTCCCTGAAAATGCTCGAAGAGACGCGGTCAGAAATCCTGAAAGCCGGAATTCCAAATGAGCGGATATATCTGCTGGGATTTTCGCAGGGAGCCTGTCTCAGCTTGGAGTTTGCTGCGCAGAATGCCAGGAAGTTTGGAGGAGTGGTAGCATTTACCGGAGGATTGATTGGGGAAAAGCTCGATGCAGAAAAGTATACAGGAGATTTTTCCGGCACACCGATTTTCATCGGTAGCAGTTCGCGTGATTTTCACGTCCCTGCTAAAAGAATAAATGAATCGGCTGAGCTGCTTCGCAAAATGGGAGCAGAGGTCACAGTCAAATTATATGAAGATTCGGATCACACGATTCGGACAGACGAGATAGACTGGATAAACCATAGAATGTTTATCTGATGATAATGTGATTCTTAATGGCCAGATGGAATCTCGACGGAATCGGATTTTAACTCATTATGTTGCCAAATGGGCCATGCGCGATTTCTTGTAAGGTCTATTTAGTTTAAAAAATCCCCGGCAGGTTGTCGGGGTATTTTTTTATCCTTTCCATTTTTCCAAAAGTGTACTTGAGTTCTTTGAAGCCAGCCGGTAGTTCGGGAAGAAGTCGCTATTTTCTATATCGAGCGTCAACTCTAATACTCTTCCGTTTCGCTCGATGTGAAGCGGTAAACACTCGGAAACGCCACTTTTTTCCACCGGCCAATCTACAATCCGGTCATTTTTCATCAGCGTAGAAAATGCCTTGGAGTCAGGATGAAGCTGCATGATCAGTCCATCGGCGTTGGTTCGGATTCCAAGTTGGTGCACAAGCCAGTCTTCTCCAAAAGTTGTTTCTAGCGCGATTTCCATTTCTGCGAGCAAAGATTTGAGTTTTGGAAAAAGATCCTGATAGCCGTGGACGAAATTGGCAAAGAATGCTCGAATTTCTGTTTGATCGGAAAACTGCTCAAAAACTACATTTTCGAAATCCTCGAGGTCATAGCCCTTGAAAGGCTTTCCGAAATCCGTCCACATTTTCTGCATGACCCGAGCCAGAGCGCTTCCATTTTTCAGCAGAAGAACATCAATGGAAAGAGCAAGTAAGGCGCCTCGCGAGTAGATGTTGACTTTTCTGTCGGGGATTCCTGGCACGTAGCCATCCAGCCAAAGATCAAAAGATGACTCCTGAATCGTGTAATTTTTCCAGCCAAAGCTGGACGCTTCTCGGTTTACAATTTTCTCTAAATGCCTCAGATAGGTCGGTAAATCATAGACTCCAGACTTCAACAAATACAAATCTCCCATGTACGTAGTGACTCCTTCGAGGATCAGACCGCATCCGGTGTAGGTTTCCTTCGAAAAATTATAGGGCAAAAGTTCCTTTGGGCGAATCCGACAGACATTCCAGGTGTGATAGAGTTCGTGACAGCTCACCCCAAGGAGCTCTTCTATTTGGTCGGGTTCTCGGAGCATCTCCGATGGGCCAAAAGTAATGACCGTTCCTCGTCGATGCTCCACGCCATGATAATGTGGGTAGGGAAGGAGTTGAAAAATGAAATGGTATTCCGATTCAGGAAATTCCCCAAAGTCCTGAATCAGTTTCCTCGAAAACCCTTTGAATCGATCCAAAAGCAGGTCTTTGTCAAAATACACTTCACCGTGAATCCAAATATGAAAGGCGGTTTCATTTTCCCGATATTCCCAATGGATCAGATCTTTAGCTGCTAAAATCGTCGAATCAGCCAGCGTTTGGAAGTTTTCGGCTTTCCAAATCGAAGAAGAAACGGGAATCAGTGTGCTGACTTGTGCTGGGAAATTGGGCAGATCCAGCATCACCTCAATCTCTTCCTCACTCCGGTCCAAGACTTCAAAACAGCAATTGACCAAATTGACATAGACCTGTTCGTCGTCTACCCAAGCACTACCAGCATCCATCTTTCCTGCCCAATATTCATACTCGATTTGAATTGTTTGGCTCGTGTTGGAAAGGATCTTCCAGCGGTCTTTTGTCATCTTTTGAAAAGGGATTTCTCTTTTTTTCTCATCGAAAACCCTAAATCCTCGAATATTTTGAGCGAAGTTTGCCAGCTGATAACGGCCTGCTCTCCAGGCGGGAAGCTGGATTGAAATTGGCTTTTCTCCCGAATTAAAGAGATTTAGTCGGATTTGGATGAGTTGGGAGGCTGGGTTTTGACAAGAAAAGTGGTAATAGATCATGGGTTTTCTCACTGAGTTTCAAAACAAATGTAGAAGCCCGATTTGTATTTAAAAAAATGGTACATATCTTTGCAATCCTTTTTGGGGTCAATGCCAAAGAGAAAAGTCAAAGGAGCATAATTAGATAACGATATTCGATCATGAAAAGAACATTCCAGCCTTCTAATAGAAAGAGAAAAAACAAGCATGGCTTCAGAGAAAGAATGTCCACTGCGAACGGAAGAAGAGTCTTGAGAGCAAGAAGAGCCAAAGGAAGACACAAGTTGACTGTTTCTTCTGAAAAGACAGTTAAGAAATAATTCTTTGCGCTGCTTTTCGTATGTTCACATACGAGTTTAGTCCCTGCGATGAATTATCGACTTCCCAAAACTGAGCGGCTACATGCCGAAAAAGTAATCAAGGAACTTTTTAACGAAGGTTCCTCTTTTTTTTTGTACCCCTTCAAAGTCATTTTTTTAAGAAAAACTGACCTTTCTGGCCAAGCTAACCAGGTGCTTTTTTCCGTATCAAAAAAGAAAATCAGAAGGGCTAACGGTAGAAACTTCATCAAGAGAAGACTCAAAGAGGCGTATCGCCTTAATAAACATATATTGCCGCCCGATGGAATTATCCTCGGCGTTATATTTGTTGGTAAGCCAGATATGTCTTTTGCCGAGATCCAACCCAAGGTGATTCAGGCGCTAAGCAAGCTCAACCAGGAATTACTTCAAAATCCTATTTCCTCATGATCCAAAAATTGAAAAAACCAGTTGTTTTCATCCCATTGATTCTGGTGCTTTTTTCAGGTGTTTTTGCCTTTCAGCAGAAAAACGACAAACTGTTCGCCCTGGCTAAGAACATTGACATATTTGCTACACTGGTCAGAGAGCTTGACTCCTATTATGTTGATGAGATCGACCCGGATCAACTGGTGACGATCGGGATCAATGCCATGCTGGAGGAATTGGACCCCTATACTGAGTATATACCTGAAGAGGAATCGGATGACTTCCGGATGCTGACCACCGGAGAATATGCGGGCGTCGGAGCATTGATTGGCAATCGGGGCGAAGGAAACATGGTCTTGATGCCCTACACAGGTTTTCCTGCCCAGACCGCTGGGTTGAAGATTGCTGATTACTTACTCAAGATCGATTCAGTGGATGTCGTTGGGAAGTCGACCTCAGAAGTTTCTGAACTATTGAAAGGTCCAGCAAATACGCCATTGAAAGTGAGGGTGCTCCGGGATAAGGACACCTTGGATTTTGCTTTGGTACGGAAAAAAATCTCGCTTAAGAATGTGCCTTTCTATGGCAAGCTCGATGAAAAGACGGGCTATATCAAGCTAGGAGATTTCACAACCAATGCATCGGCTGAAGTCAGAAACGCTTTGGTGAGTCTTAAGTCTCAGGGAGCAGAACGGTTGATTTTGGATCTCAGAGACAATCCGGGAGGGCTGGTAAGCGAGGCGGTGGAGATCGTCAACCTGTTTATTCCCAAAGGGAAAGATGTGGTCAAGACCCTCGGTAAGCTGCAGAATGTGAATTATAACTACAAGACCACCAAGACGCCGGTGGACAAAGATATTCCGATGGTCGTACTGATCAATGAGCGCAGCGCTTCAGCAGCGGAGATCGTGGCTGGTGCTTTGCAGGATTATGATCGGGCAGTGTTGTTGGGGAGAAAATCCTTCGGAAAAGGCTTGGTGCAAACCACCATTCCATTGACCTACAATGCGCAGGTGAAGGTCACGACAGCTAAATACTACATTCCTAGCGGTCGTTGCATTCAGGCGATCGACTATGCGCAAACGAGAGAAAATGGAGAAATTACCTCTGTTCCTGATTCGCTGAGAAAAGCATTTAAAACGGCTAACGGACGAAGAGTTTTGGATGGTGCCGGAATCGAACCCGATGATCTGGTGGAAGAAGTTTCTTATGCGCCGATTTCCTACACGCTGGTAACAGGGAACCACATCTTTGATTTTGCTACGCGATACTTCTATAAACATAAGTCGATCTCGAACCCAAAGACTTTTACGGTCACTGATCAGGATTATGAAGAGTTCAAGAAGTTTCTTGAAGGAAAAGAATACGACTACACTACTTATATAGAGAAGTCGGTGGAGGATTTGGAGAAATATGCTGAAAAGGAAGATTACTTCGATGAAATAAAGGCCCAACTGGATGCCATTAAAGCCAAAGTGAATCATAGTAAAGAGCAGGATCTTGAAAATCACAAAGACGAAGTGAAAAAAATCCTGAGTGAGGAGATCGTGTCAAGGTACTATTTCCAGGAAGGAATGATAGAGGCCGGACTTGATGAGGATCCGGCGGTCGATTTGGCGAAAAGCTACCTGTCCGACCCTGCTAAGATTAGTAAAACCCTCACCGCAACAGTAAAATGAGATGGTGAGTATCCTGTCCATTGAGACGTCTACTGCCAGTTGCTCGGTCGCTGTTCATTTGGATGGGGAATTGGTCGCTCTTTCCGAACTCGCCGAGCGCGGCGCTCATGCCGAGCGCTTAATGTTGTTGGTTGAAGAAGTGGTGGAGAAGGCAGAAGTTGGGTTCCGGGACTTGGATGCTATTGCCGTTTCCGAAGGTCCTGGTTCATATACAGGCTTGCGGATTGGAGTTTCGACTGCAAAAGGCCTTGCGTTTGGGCTGAATAAGCCATTGATCGGAGTAAATACCTTGCAGGCTCTGGCGAGTGCCGTTGAGTTGAAAAAGGGAGAATTACTTATTCCGGTTTTGGATGCTCGACGGATGGAAGTGTTCCGGGAGGTTTTTGACTGGCAGCTGAACTCTGTTGCCAAACTTGATGCTGAGGTACTTGCAGAGATTTCTTTTGAGAACTTTCTCAAAGATCATCGGGTTTACTTTTTGGGCGACGCAGTTGATAAAGTCGAGTCAGTCGTTAAACATGCCAACGCAACGTTTGTTTACGGGTTGACGTTTTCCGCCCGATATATGGGAAAGATAGCCTTTGGAAAGTATCAGAAACGTCGATTTGAAGACTTGGCCTATTTCGTTCCCAATTACTTAAAGGAGTTTAAAGCTTTGCATTCCAAAAAGAATCCGCTGTTGAGTTTATGAGTGAGCTAGTGAATCGAGTTGCCGCAAGTCCGATCCTTTCGATCAACATGGAAGAGTTTTATCCTCAGGAGGAAAGAGTGTTGTTTGATTTAAAGCCTTTCCTTTTTCAGGAGTTGATCTTAAGAGAAAAGGAATTCCGCCAAGCCTTAAAAGAGTTGGATTGGGAAATCTATGCTGATAAGTGGATAGCGGTGACCTGTACCGCTGATGCGATTGTGCCGACTTGGGCCTTTATGTTGGTATGCACCTACTTGGAGGGGAAAGGTTTAGGCTATGTAGTAGGTAGCCTTGAAAACTTGGAGCAACACATTGCTGAGACAACTTTAGCTAAAATTGACCTGACTGAATTCGAGAATCGACCGGTGGTAGTCAAAGGATGTTCTAAATTCCCGATACCTCTTTTTGCCTATGGACGGTTGATCTCTTTGCTGCAAAGCAGGACTAGGAGTCTGATGTTTGGAGAACCTTGCAGTACGGTTCCTCTTTATAAAAGACCGAAAGTATGATTCAGGAGGAAGGCTAAGAATCAGAAAAAGCCTATACAAAGGTCTCTGGAAATTGAAATTCCAGAGACCTTTTTCATTTGTAAACTTTTCCCTGATCATTTTCAGGGAGTTAGGAAAAAGGGTGATAATTTTTGGAGTTGGGTATTGTTGGGGAGAAAAAAAGGGGGATANGTTTAAAATTTAGAATGAAAAGTAGGTCGAAAAGCCTACTTTTATTTTTTTGAAAAAAACAAAGGACTTAATTGAGAAAAATCTATATCATTTCTGGTGAACGCTCGGGAGATCTTCATGCCTCCAATCTGATTTTGGCATTGAAGGGTCAAAATCCATCGCTTCAGTTTCGGGGTATGGGAGGGAGCTATTCCAAAGAGGCTGGAGTTGAGCTGGCAGTAGATTATTCAGATGTTGCCCTGATGGGCTTTTTGGAAGTGGTTTTGGGCTTTCGCAAAGTAATTAAATACCTCAGCCTAGTAAAGAAAGACCTGTTGGTCTTTCGACCTGATGCGCTGATTCTGGTGGATTACGGCGGATTTAACATGAAGATCGGAGCTTTTGCCAAGGAAAACGGAATACCGGTACACTATTATATTCCTCCAAAAGTATGGGCTTGGAATCAAAAACGGGCGTTGAAGCTGAAGGCTTTTTGCGATCAGGTCTATTCAATCCTTCCATTTGAGACGCATTTTTTCCAAAAGTTTGACTTGAAAGTCCACTATGTCGGGAATCCGCTTCTGGATGAGATTAGGAAGTTTAAGCCACATGATTTTTTCTTCCAAAAGAACGAACTGAGTTATAAACCGATCATTGCCTTGCTTCCTGGCAGCAGAAAGCAAGAACTAGCCGCGATGCTGGACAAGATGATTTCCCTAGTCAAGGAGTTTCCCAACGCACAATTCGTCATTGCTGGAATAGATAGTCTGCCAGAGTCTACCTATGCGCCTGCACGAAAGGCTGGTTTGAAGGTGGTGCTCAATCAGACCTATGACCTGCTTAGCCACGCTACGGCTGCGATTGTGACGTCTGGTACGGCTACGCTTGAGACAGCGCTGTTTAGAGTTCCTCAAATCGTAGTTTATCGGACTTCGTCGATTTCATATCTGATCGCCAAAAATCTGATCCGTGTTCCATACATCTCTTTGGTGAATCTCATTGCGGAAAAGGAAGTGGTGAAGGAACTGATTCAAGATGACTTTTCGGTGGACAAGATTAGGACCGAACTCAACCTGATTTTTTCAAACGTGGTATATAAGGGGGAAATGTTGCAAGGCTATGACTTGGTCAGGGAAAGAATCGGAGAGGAGTCTGCCTCAGGTAAGACGGCTGCGTTGATTCTGAATTCCTTGAGATAGTTTTCCTTTTTGCCTTTCCTGCCTTTGATTCGGATCCGCTGTTGAGTTGGGGGCGAGGCAAAAGAAGATGCCAATGACAAAAATAGTATTAGCGATGGGGATAGTTTCGACAATTTTTAACTTGTTTGGTTGCTCGGGACGGCCCAAGCATGAAAACGCCCAGCAAGCGACTGAGATCGATATTCAGATTGCAAGGTCTCTTGAAGCGTTTAAAAACAGACCGATTCATAAGGAATTGACCATGGAAATTATAGAGTCTACTCCTGAGAATGAATTATTGCAGGTGATCTTTGATAATCTCTCCACGAAAGTGCCAGACAGTTACGATAAAGAATATGAAACCGTAATGGCATGGAATAGATCGAGACAAGCAATCTATTTGATTTGGCTGTTGGAGGGACAGGTAAATAACGGGGGCTACAATCAATTCTACTTCAACTCAAGTGGACAGTTTTACAAGCAAGTACCTGATGTGCTAAAACTTGTCGGGGCGAACAAATTTGCCGAACTGACCGAACGAGCGAACATGATTTTTGAAGATGACAACCAAGAAATCACAAAGCATCAAGACGGAACCATGGAAGGATTTATGAAATCCTATGACGGTAATCCATTAAATGACTTGGACGATGAATTCTACGCGCTTTATCAATTGGAGAATTTGCAACAACTGCAAATAGACTTCATTCGAAAAAATAAATGTGACTTTGCTAACACGTAAAAGACGCCAATACTGCTGATAGAGCATATATGTTAGACGGTCAAACGGCTGTCGAAAGATTTTAGCTTCGTCTTCAACCTTACTCGCTGTGGAAAGGTAAAGTCCTTCCAAACAGGGCTAAGCCATACAGCGAATAGCGTTGATATTTTTGCTGACTTCGCTTCTAATCTTCTTGGTCAAACCGGGCTAAAAAATAAACCCTGCCTCGATTTGAAGCAGGGTTTTTGATCTTAGGCGACCTGAAGTCGCTTGAATTTCGATTTTTCAAATTTGGATCTGGCATATTCTTCGTCGATAATCAATTCTTTGATCGAGTCATCGGATGGCAGCTCATACATCGCATCTGTGATGATCGCTTCGCAAATTGACCGAAGTCCACGAGCGCCAAGTTTGTATTCGACGGCTTTGTCGACGATAAAGTCTAAGGCACTGTCTTCAAACTTGAGCGAGACTCCTTCCATATTCAAAAGCTTGGTGTACTGTTTTACCAGAGCGTTTTTGGGTTCAGTCAGGATCTGCTTCAAGGCATCCTTGTGCAGTGGATCCAAGTAGGTCAAAACCGGCAGTCGTCCGATAAGTTCTGGAATCAACCCAAAAGCCTTCAAATCTGGAGCGGTCACGTACTGAAGCAGGTTTTCACGATCCGCCTCAGGGGTATCGCTGGTTTTGCTGAACCCCATCGGCTGGGTGTTCATTCGCTTGCCAATATGTCTGGCGATTCCGTCAAAGGCTCCACCACAGATAAAGAGAATGTTTTCTGTGTTGACAGTGATCATCTTTTGATCCGGATGCTTGCGTCCACCTTGCGGAGGGACGTTGACCATAGTTCCTTCGAGAAGCTTGAGCATCGCCTGCTGTACGCCTTCGCCACTCACGTCACGGGTGATGGATGGGTTGTCGGATTTGCGGGCGATCTTGTCGAGTTCATCGATGTATACGATGCCTCGCTCCGCCGCTTCGACATTGTAATCCGCCGACTGGAGCAGTCGGGTCAGGATGCTTTCGACATCCTCACCTACATAGCCTGCCTCTGTCAGCACGGTCGCATCAGCGATGCAGAAAGGAACTTCGAGGATTTTTGCAAGTGTTTTCGCCAAGTAGGTTTTACCGGTACCGGTATCTCCCACCATGATGATGTTGGACTTTTCAATTTTAATATCATCATGATCGTCTTTCTGTTGAAGACGCTTGTAATGGTTGTACACCGCCACGGTCAACACTTTCTTTGCTTCTTGCTGGCCAATCACATATTGATCCAGATAGGAGGTCAACTCCTTCGGCTTCTTGAGTTTGAACTTTGGTTTAGCGGAGCCTGGTTTCTTGGTTTTTTCTTCCTCACCCAGAATCATATGCGCCTGGTCGATGCAGAAGTTGCAGATATGGGCGGAAATGCCCGATACCATAAGATCTACATCTTTCTTATTTCTGCCACAGAAGGAGCAGGTTACTTGAGCCATGCTTATACTTTTTTAACTAATACTTCGTCGATGAGGCCGTATTCTTTGGCCTCCTGAGCCTTTAACCAGTAGTCGCGATCAGAGTCTCGGTCAATTTCTTCATAGGTCTTGCCTGTGTGGTTGGCAAGGATTTGATACAATTCCTCTCTCATCGACAGGATGAGTTTTAGGGAAATTTCCATGTCTCTGGACTGTCCCTGCATCCCGCCGGAAGGCTGGTGAATCATCACTCGGGAATGCTTAAGCGCAGATCGTTTGTTTTTGGCACCACCAGCCAACAGTACGGCCCCCATAGATGCGGCGATTCCCGTGCAGATTGTGGCTACATCTGGACCGATGTACTGCATGGTGTCGTAGATTCCCAGGCCTGCTGTCACTGATCCGCCCGGGCTGTTGACATAGAGTAGTACGTCTTTCTTGGCATCTACAGATTCCAGGAAAAGCAACTGCGCCACGATGATATTGGCGATGTGGTCGTCGATACCTGTACCCAAGAAAATAATCCTGTCCATGATCAATCGGGAAAATACGTCGATCTCGCGGAAGTTTTGCGGTCTTTCTTCAATCACAGAGCGAGTCATGTTTTCGATATGCTGGGTGTATTGGTCAAAAGCCGTTCCGCTGACGCCCTGATTGTGAATGGCGTATTTTCTGAATTCTTCTTTGTTAATCATTTTTGAGTTTGTTGTGGTAACAAAAATAAAAAAGTCCTTTAAAAAAGGACTTTTCAATATAACTCTCTAAATCGATTTACTTCTCTAAAAGTTCCTTGAATTCGTCTATGGAAATTGCCTTTTCTGTAAGGCTTATTTTCTCCTGAGCGAATGCGAGTACTTTTTCATTCTGCACCGAGGTCAACATGTTCATGTAGTTCTGACCCTCGTTTCCTTTCAGGTAGTTGTCTACAAACATATCCATGCTCGCTTCCAGTTGAGAACCCAGACCTGAAGACGCAAATTGCTCACGAACCATCTCTTGAGTTTTTGCGATCACATCAGCATGCTCAGCTTGGATTTTGTGTTCTTTGGCAATCTCGTTAGAGATCAATGACCAAGTTAATTGTTTCGCGTAGATCGGGTACTCATTTTCGACATCCGCCTCGGTCACTTTTCCTTCGTTTGCTTTGAGCAACCACTCTTTTAGAAAAGTGTCAGGCAGGTCAAGTTTTGCATTCTCAACCAAGACTTTCTTCAGTTCTTCTTCGGTGAAAACTTTAGATTCTCGGTTGTAGCTTTCCTGAAGGGTTTCCTTCACTTTGGCAATGAATTCTTCTTCAGATTTTACGCTGTCAGGACCAAAGATCTTGTCGAAAAACTCTTGATTCAACTCTGCGTCTTCGGTTCTGTTGATATTTTTTACAGTGAAAGTAAATGTGCCGGTAGCTTCGGAAATCTCTTCATCAGTCAATCCGAATGCTTCAGACCACTCTTCTTTCTGCACTTCAGCAGCTTGGAATTCTACCACCGCTTCTTTGCTTAGCCCAATGAATTTCGCAGCAAGTTCCTTGTTCAAGCCTTCGAGTGGAAGTGCAAGTGTCTTTTGGAATTCACCTTCTGCCGCCTTCAAGTCGCCATAGACACTATCTTTGGCTTCACTTACTTCTGGATTGGTGCTGTTGCCGTATTGTGATTTTAAGTTGTCAATGGTCTCATTGATCAGCTTATCGTCTACTTCGATGGAATACTTGATGGCTTTGGTGGAGTCGTCCAATGCAACAGATACGCCGTCGACAAATCCGATTTTGTATTCGAAGTCAAAAGTTTTTTGGGTTTTCCAGTCAATAGAATTGTCTTCTTTTTCAACAGGAAGGGGTTCGCCTAGGATTCTAAAAGTTTGCTCTTTTAGGTAACTGTTCAGTGATTCACCTAGAATAGCATTGATTTCATCCACCAAAATCGAAACACCATACATGCCTTTCACCATGGAGATCGGAGCTTTGCCCGGTCGAAACCCTTTGATGGCTGCTTTTTTGGCGTAGTCCTTGAGTTTGGCATCAACCTTTGGTTGATAATCTGCTTCGTTTAGCGTAATTTTAATTGAAGCTTGATTTGCTGAATGCTTGTCTAATGTGATTTCCAAGGTGTATAAAATTAAACCGATGATGAACTAAAAACCCCCAATCTCTTTCCTGCTAAACAGTGGAGTGATTGAGGGCTTGTAATGTGCGGATAGAGGGACTCGAACCCCCATGCCTCGCGGCGCTAGATCCTAAGTCTAGTGCGTCTACCAATTTCGCCACATCCGCATTGGACCCAACCAGACCGAGATTATTTCATTAAATGATCTCGTTTTCCGATTGTGGATGCAAAGGTAGATACATATTTTAATTTTTAACAAATCCCTGAAAAAATATTTCCAAAAAATGTGGAATGATTTAATCCCTGTCCCAATTTTGAATAAAATTCCACCCTTATGATCCCTGTGGACATCGAAGAAGAGCGAAAGGAAATACTAAAAAGATATCGAAAGTTACTCAAGCAGGCCAAGCCGATTTTGAAGCAGGGTGATACCGCGATGATCAAAAAGGCTTTCAACATCTCGCTGGAGGCACACAAAGATATGCGCAGGAAGTCTGGCGAACCCTATATCTACCATCCGCTAGAAGTGGCGCTAATCTGCGTGGAGGAGATAGGGCTCGGTACTACCTCTATCATTGCTGCATTGCTGCACGACGTGGTAGAGGATACCGATCTGGAGCTGGAAGATATCGAGCGAGAGTTTGGCCACAAGGTCATGACGATCATCGATGGGCTAACCAAGATCTCTGGCGTCTTTGAGTATGGGAGCTCCCAGCAGGCCGAAAACTTTCGAAAGATGCTTTTGACACTTTCGGATGACGTACGGGTGATCTTGATCAAGCTGGCTGATAGGCTGAACAATATGCGGACGCTGTCGAGTATGCCCCGTCATAAGCAGCTGAAGATCGCCTCGGAAACCATGTACCTTTATGCGCCGCTTGCGCATCGACTCGGGTTGTATATTATCAAGTCTGAATTGGAGGACTTGCACCTCAAGTTTACCGATACGGACACGTATAAGGAGATCGTCCAGAAGATAAACGAGTCCAAAAGCTATCGGAATAAATTCATCAAGATTTTCGTTCAGCCTATTGAGGAGGAGCTGGCCAAGCAAGGATTCAAGTTTGCGGTCAAGGGGCGTCCGAAGTCGGTCTTTTCCATCTACAACAAGATGAAAAAACAGAACATCCCCTTTGAGGAGGTCTATGATCTGTTTGCAATTCGAATCATCCTGGACAGTAAGCTGGAAAACGAGAAGGCTGATTGCTGGCAGGTATATTCGATTGTGACAGACTTCTATCGACCCAATCCTGACCGACTCCGCGACTGGATCAGCACACCCAGATCCAACGGCTACGAGTCTCTTCACACCACCGTGATGAGTAACACCGGCCAGTGGGTAGAAGTACAGATCCGGACAGCCAGGATGGACGAAATCGCCGAGCGGGGCTATGCCGCTCACTGGAAGTATAAAGATCGGGATTACACCGGCAAGGGTCCCTCTGGATTGGACGATTGGATCGGGCAGGTGCGAGCAATCTTGGAGTCCAACGATGGGAACGCCATCGAATTCATGGATGATTTCAGGGGAAACCTGTTTCACGACGAAGTGTTTGTTTTTACTCCCAAAGGAGACCTGAAAGTGTTGCCAGTGGGATCAACGGCATTGGATTTTGCGTTTGAAATCCACACCGAGATCGGCGCGAAATGTATCGGTGCCAAAGTCAACCAGAAATTGGTACCAATCAGCCATAAACTGAAAAATGGGGACCAAGTCGAGATTCTGACGTCTGGCAAGCAAAAGCCTACCGAAGACTGGCTGAGCAACGTCGTCACCTCAAGGGCCAAAGCGAAGATCAAAGATGCGCTCCGCGAGGAAAAGAAATCGGCGATCGTGGATGGAAGAGAGATTGTCCAACGCAAGCTCAAGGCGATGAAGATGGATTTTACCTCCGAAAGAGTCGAACAACTTCGGGCCTATTTTGAGTTGAAGACAGCCAATGAGTTCTACTATCGGGTAGGGAAGGGGATCATCGACCCGACCTCGATTAAGGCATTCAAGGACTTTAAGGAGATTCAGAAGTCCAAAAGTAAGGGCAGCGAGAAAGTTAAAGACGAGTCTTCTTTTACTAAAGAAATAAAGAACATCAAAGGCTCTGAGCACGATCAGCTGCTGATCGGGGAAGACATGGACGTGGTGGATTATATTTTGGCTAAGTGTTGCAATCCCATCCCGGGCGATGATGTGTTTGGCTTTGTGACAATCAATGAGGGAATCAAAATCCATCGGACTTCCTGTCCCAATGCCTTGGAATTGTTGTCTAATCACGGAAATAGAGTGATCAAAGCTCGATGGACCAGCCAAAAGGAGATTGCATTCCTAGCAGGGCTCAACATCCTCGGGACCGACCGAGTGGGCTTGATCAACGATGTCACCAAAGTAATCTCCAACGAACTGAAAGTGAATATGCGGTCAATCACCGTGGATTCTGACGCGGGGATATTTGAAGGAGCGATCAAACTGTATGTGCACAGCACCGAGCATTTGGATCATTTGATCAAAAATCTCTTACAAGTGGAGGGTATCATCAAGGTCTCCCGTTTCGATTGATGGAATCATTTATAGGGGACAAAAGTTATATTTGAAAAAAAACGCAGAAAATGCCTTTGAATACCGCACATTTCGAAGAGGTCAAAAAGATATTTACCGCATATCTGGAAAACCAAAAACTCCGAAAAACTCCAGAGCGCTATGCGATCTTGGAAGAAATCTATAGCCGGTCCGGACATTTTGATGTAGAGGGTCTCTATATCAGCATGAAAAACAAAAATTACCGGGTCAGCCGCGCCACTGTTTACAATACCCTCGACCTACTCGTGGAATGTGATTTGGTGACCAAGCATCAATTTGGTAAAAACCTGGCCCAATTCGAGAAATCCTACGGCTACAAGCAACACGACCACATGATCTGCGTGGAGTGTGGCAAAGTGTATGAGTTCTGTGATCCCCGCATCCAGAATATTCAAAATACGGTTGGGGAAATATTGAATTTTAAAGTTCTGCATCATTCCCTCATGCTGTATGGACAGTGTAATAACGGCGACTGCAAAACCCAGAAAACAGAAGTACAGGATGAAATTAAATTATAAAACGAGCAAGGACGACAAAGCCCACTATTTGGCTATTGAGGGTGATTTGATCGGAGACGAAGTCGGTCCAAAATTGGTCGAAGTAGTGTCCGACGCGATCCAAGAGGGAGGACGAACCTTTGTCATTGACCTGAGTGAGGTGCGATACATTAGTTCCAGCGGCATCGGACTATTGATTACTATGCTGACCAAAATGCGGAATGTCGGCGGTGAGGTTTATTTGACCTCTCCCTCTGAGCATGTCAAAAAACTCCTCATCATCACCAAACTCAACAATATTTTCACGGTCTATGATTCGGTGGAAGAGTTTAAAACCAAGAACTGAAGCCAGCGCTCCTGCAAACACTTTTTAGCTTTTTTGGAAAAGTGCTGAGATAATAAATAGATTGTTTCCCTTGGTTTTCTATGCCCTTATCGCAAATTTCGCCATTTAAAAACTCAAAAATTAGCTTAGACTGCACTTCAAATGAAGATGGATGTATTGCTGGGTCTCCAATGGGGAGATGAAGGAAAAGGTAAGATTGTTGACGTATTAGCCCCTCAATATGAGGTTGTTGCTAGATTTCAAGGAGGTCCGAATGCAGGTCACACCTTAGAATTTGACGGGATTAAGCACGTCCTTCATCAGATTCCCTCTGGAATTTTCAGACCTCAGATCCTTAATATTATTGGCAACGGAGTTGTACTTGACCCAATCATTCTCAAGAAAGAGATCGAAGGGCTGGCCAAGTTCTCGATCGATTACCATAAAAACATGGTGGTTTCCAAGAAGGCCACCATCATCATTCCTACGCATAAACTTTTGGACGCGGCCTACGAGCAGTCCAAGGGAGACAAGAAAATCGGATCTACGCTTAAAGGTATCGGGCCAACCTACCAAGACAAGATCGGTCGTTCGGCACTTCGCGTAGGTGACATCCTCAGCCCAGACTTTCGGGAGAAATATCAGGTGTTGGTAGAAAAGCATAAAACCACGCTTTCATTCTATAACTTTCCAATTGAAAAACTGGAAGAAATGGAAGGCCAGTTCTTCGAGGCCGTGGAATTTGTCAAGTCACTCAATCTCATTGACAGCGAATATGTAGTTAATGACGCCTTGAAGGCCCACAAGCGAATCCTGGCCGAAGGGGCGCAGGGATCCTTGCTAGATGTGGATTTCGGAAGTTATCCATTCGTCACCAGCAGCACGACCATGACTGCGGGAGCTTGTACGGGTTTGGGGGTTTCTCCTTCCAAAATCGGTGAGGTCTTCGGGATTTTCAAAGCCTATTGCACCCGAGTGGGTAGTGGGCCTTTTCCAACCGAGCTTTTCGATGCCACAGGTGAAGCGATGCGCAAAGAAGGCAATGAGTTTGGAAGCACCACAGGACGTCCTCGCAGATGTGGCTGGTTGGATCTTCCGGCTTTGAAATATTCTATCATGATCAATGGTGTCACGCAGCTCTTTATGATGAAGGCTGACGTGCTGAATATTTTTGAAGAAATCAAGGTTTGTACGGACTATCAACTTCCAAATGGAGAGAAGATCGATCGACTGAGCTTCGAGATCACGGACACAGAGGTAACTCCTGTTTATAAAACGATGAAGGGCTGGCATTGCTCCTTGGCTGATGTTCGGTCATACGACGAATTTCCTGTCGAACTGAAAGAATACGTCGCCTTTTTGGAATCCGCGTTGAACGTGCCGATCAAGCTCGTTTCAGTAGGGCCAGATCGAGTTCAGACCATATTGAGATAGTACTTTCGAGTAGATTGTTTGAGAAGCTCCCGAGGTTAGGCTTCGGGAGCTTTTTGTTTTTTAGGATTCTAGTCAGTTTATTTAAGAAACCAAATAACCTGTCTTGAATCGATTTCACTGCGTAGTACTTCTTTTGTTTTTTGCCCTGCTTACTACACGATCTGTAGGTCAGGTGGGCTTCCCCTATTGTGAATCTTTTCAATCGGACAATACGACGGCCAATACTGTTTCTGGTGGTGGCATATCCTTGGTCAGGGGCGCGGCTCTTCAGCTGACACATAGCCAAAATGACCTGAAAGGATACATTTACATTGATTTTCCGTTTTCTTCTCTATATGGGATCAAAGTGGAATTTGAATACATGATGTACGGAGGGACGGGGGGAGACGGACTTACTGTTTTTTTGTTCGATGCGGATGTGAGCAATTTTGCCCCTGGAGGATTTGGAGGTTCATTGGGCTACGCTCAGCGAAATGGACAACCTGGATTAACGGGTGCATATTTGGGTTTGGGTTTCGATGCCTTCGGCAATTTCAGCAACACGGCCGAGGGCAAGGTTGGAGGTTTTTTGGGAGGCTCATCGGCACTTTTTCCAAATAGTATTACGCTAAGAAAAGGAGGAAGCGGGGTCTCGGGCTATGACTATGTGATTGGTAGAATGACCCAAAATCCTCCAGCGGGAGCGGAGGATCTCGCTCTTGATGTGCAATATCGTTTCCCTCTAAGTTCGGGTGGGCCAGGTACACAGCGTGTGACCGATCCTAATGCGGTGGGCTATCGCAAGGTGTTTCTCGAATTGGAGCCACATCCAACAGGCGTCGGTTACCTGGTGAAATTGGAGATGGAAGTGACGACGGAGGCTGGAAAACCGAGGCTGGTCACGATTTTCCCGGGAAATGCTTTTCCATATCCAGCTCCCCAAAATCTCAAGATCGGATTTGCGGCGTCTACTGGCGGATCGACTAATTTTCATGAGATACGAAATCTGATCGTACAGGTCTCTGCCGACGAGGCTCTTCAAACTCCAGAATCAATCGATATCAGTGATCTCACCTCCTGTGCGGGGCAGGAAAATCAATTCTACATTCCAGAAGAAGGTATTTTACTTCCTAATGAAAATAGTGTGATGCGGTGCCTGCAGTTGTATGCCTCGGCCGAGGAAATCGAAGCAGGGGAGGGGGATGTCTGCCAGCAGGCTAGATGTCTGGAGCAAAACCGCGTGCTGGTGCTGCCAGAGGGGACTTTCACTGCGGGAGACGAGCCGGATAATTTTGCCTTTTTTCCCAACGAAGACTATATCGGTGAGGAAGTGACCATCTACTATACGCTCACCGATAGCTATGGGAAGACTTCCAGTGGGAATTCGATTACCATTAAGATCGAGGAGTCCCCCGAGCCGATCCGCCTCTTGGTCGCTGGTCAAAGTGAACCTGTGGACAAAATGGAGATCTGTGCAGGGGAGTCGGTGGACTTAGAGGGGATTGGCAATGAGGTCTATGAGCGCTATGAATGGTACAAAGACGGGGAACTGCTAGCAGGATCAGTAGAGGCGACCTATACCGCGAGTGAGGAGGGAGTATATGAAATCCTAGGATACAATAGAAAAAACTGCCCTGTGACGAGTAACCAAGTCAAAATTGAATTGCCAGATCTTCCTGAGATCGAGATCGAATCTCCCATCGTAGGCTGCGTACCAGGCCAGACCTTAGATATCACTGCCGAAATCACGGGATACGACACCGCGCGCTATGATTACCAGCTTACGGGAATGGGACGGACGTTTACCAATGATGAATTGAAATCCGTGGGGCAATCGGGAGAATATGAATTTCGGGTCAAACGGAAATCTTTGGATTGCTATTCCGAAGCAATGTTAATAGAAGTGTTTGTTCAAGAAGCAGAGTTGACGATAGATTTTGACTTTGGAGTCAAAGGTTCTGGGGTAAAAGATGAGACAGGTGGGGGAGTTTTTCCAGATGACGAGATTCAATTCAAGGACCTTTCCGACAAAAGTGCAGTAGAATGGGAATGGAATTTTGGAGGCGGCGGAACTTCGCAGGCTAAGAACCCGACTCATGTTTTTGGAAAAAAAGGCGATTTCGAAGTGGAACTTATCATCACCGATCAATACGGTTGTCAGGAGCGTTTAGTCAAATCGGTCTCTGTAACCCGAAGTTACCGATTGATGGTGCCAACAGGATTCACCCCGGGAAAGGAGCAAAACGCTACCTTTTTGCCCAAGCACAAAGGATTGGTTCAGTTCGAGCTGTTGATTTTTAATATGTGGGGAGAATTGATATTCAGGTCTGAGGATTTGCAAACTATCGGTTGGGACGGAACACTGGAAGGAAAGCTGCAGGATGCCGGCGTGTATGTCTATCGAGTCAATGGGCTGGCTACCGACGGGGAAAAAGTAAAGGACAGTGGTAAATTCAGACTGATCCGATGAGAAAGGTCCGACTGCTCCTGCTTTTTCTTATAGGGAATACAGCGCTTTTTGCGCAGGATATCCAGTACAGTCAATACTACGCAAACCCGATTTATCTAAATCCTGCCTTTACAGGGAGCACCGGGTTGACCAGGGCTGGAGTCAATTTCAGGAATCAATGGCCTGCGATGGACGCGAGTTTTGTGGCCTACACCGCATATTTTGATCATTACGATGAGCGGATTAACTCTGGCTTTGGCCTTATAATACAGGGCGCACAAGAGTCTTTTACGCAGACCAGTCTAAATGAAATCGGCTTGACGTATTCGTATCGACTTAAGCTGAGCGAGAAAAATTACGTCCAGGCAGGTGTTCAGGGAAGCTTCGTGGCCCGGGACGCACTCTTTGATCGGGTGATTTTAGGGACGCAGTTGAACATCGATACTGGTCAGATACTGGGCGAGCCGGGAGATTCCTTTGAGGGCGACAGTCAGATCAGGTCAGCCGATGCGCACGCCGGACTCTTATACTATGGGGAGAAAGCTTGGTTTGGTGTATCGGTTTCCCATTTGTTGGAGCCGGAGATCAGCTATTTGGCTGACGATACCAATCAGCTTCCGATGAAGTACTCCCTGCATGGGGGCTATAGGCTGAACTTGGCTGCCGGAGATATCAATGATTTTTTTAACAATACAGATCAGGAGCGCACATTGACCTTGGGATTCAATTACAAAAAGCAAGGGGGTTTTTCTCAACTAGACCTTGGAGCAGAGTTTTTCTTCGAACCTCTGGTGTTGGGGATGTGGTATCGGGGTCTGCCTACCAAGTATACCCTGCCTAATAATGAAGCTTTGATTTTTTTGTTGGGGATCAATCTGTCAGCAGGCATTGATCTGGGATATAGTTTTGATTACCCTATTTCAAAACTTGGATTGGGGTCATCTGGGGGAGCTCATGAAATGTCTGTGAGGTATGTTTTTCTCTCCAAGCATGCAAAACAGCGCTACTACTCCAATCCGGCCTTCTTTAAGTATTGAGTTTTTGGTAAATATTGAAATTATATTTTGTTTTCGTGGGTTTTTAATAGAGTAGTTGGAATTAAATATCTAATTTTTCGAGAAAAGAGATTTAAAATTTCCCTGATCATTTTCAGGGAGTTAGGAAAAAGGGTGATAATTTTTGGAGTTGGGTATTGTTGGGGAGAAAAAANGAATATCGTGCCTGAAAAGTTCTGTTTTCTTATTTGGAAAATTGCTAACGGGCGAAAATCCGAAAATAGGAGCTCCCATAACTTTTCTGTTTTTCACGTTTTCAATTCCCGGTTCGGACTATATTTGGTCAGGATAAAAAAATCTAAAATGTCTGAACTGTATAAACCCGAGACCTTGCCCGACAGCGCGGAAAAATTCACACTGCTTAAAAAGAAAAATGCAGAAGCACAACTCGGTGGTGGGGAAGCCCGAATCGCAGCTCAGCATAAGAAAGGCAAGCTTTCGGCACGGGAGCGGGTAGAATTGCTGATGGATGAAGGGACATTTGAGGAAATTGACCGCTTTGTAATGCATCGATCCAAGGACTTTGGTCTGGATAAAGAGCACTATCTGGGAGACGGAGTCATCACTGGCTACGGCGAGATCAACGGAAGACTTGTTTATGTTTTCTCCCAGGATTTCACGGTTTTCGGAGGATCTCTTTCGGAAACCCACGCGGAGAAGATCTGCAAAATCATGGATATGGCCATGAAAAATGGTGCGCCGGTGATTGGCTTGAATGATTCCGGTGGAGCAAGAATCCAAGAAGGGGTGAATTCCCTCGGCGGCTACGCCGATATTTTCTACAGGAATACTCTTGCTTCTGGCGTGATCCCCCAGATTTCAGCTATCATGGGGCCTTGTGCGGGCGGGGCGGTTTATTCTCCGGCGATCACTGACTTTGTTTTGATGGTGGAAAACACCTCCTATATGTTTGTGACGGGGCCAAACGTGGTGAAGACAGTCACTCAAGAATCAGTCACTGCCGAAGAGTTGGGAGGTGCATCGGCGCACAGCACCAAGTCTGGAGTGACCCATTTTGCCTGCGCCAACGAACTCGAAGCGATCCAACACATCAAACGATTACTAAGTTACATTCCTCAAAACTGTGAAGACACGGCGCCGGTGTATGCTTACGAATTGAAGAAAGACGAAACCAGAAAAATCCTCGATACGATCATTCCGGAAAATCCCAATCATCCCTACGACATCCGCGATGTGGTGAGAGGGATTGTGGATGAAGAATCTTTCTTGGAAGTACATGAAAATTATGCCGACAATATCGTGGTTGGTTTTGCGAGAATCGCCGGACGAAGCATTGGAATTGTGGGCAATCAACCTCAGTCGATGGCTGGCGTGTTGGACAACAATGCCTCGGTCAAAGCCGCGCGCTTTGTGAGATTTTGCGACAGCTTCAATGTACCGCTGTTGGTGTTGGTCGATGTGCCCGGGTTCCTGCCTGGGACAGATCAGGAATGGAACGGGATCATTACTAACGGAGCAAAGCTGTTGTATGCTTTTTCGGAGGCGACGGTTCCGAGAATTACCGTGATCACCAGAAAAGCGTATGGCGGAGCTTATGACGTCATGAACTCCAAGCATATCGGAGCAGATCTGAACTATGCCTGGCCGACGGCTGAGATTGCCGTGATGGGAGCAAAAGGTGCTGCGGAGATTATTTTCAAAAGGGAAATAGCTGAAGCTGCAGATCCCGAAGCAAAACTTCGGGAAAAAGTCGATGAATACACTGCCAAATTTGCTAACCCTTATCGGGCTGCTCATCGGGGATTTATCGATGAGGTGATTTATCCTTCCGAAACCCGCACCAAACTCATCAAAGCCTTCAAAATGCTCGAAAATAAAGTGGATAAATTGCCGAGGAAGAAGCATGGGAACATTCCACTTTAACTCAAAATTTTAAATTCATAATTCTCAAATCAAGAAAATGGCTTCGAACACCTTTCTATATAAATATCTAAACAACGCTTCTCCCACAGGCTTTGAAGCGTCTGGCCAGCAGATTTGGCTCGATTATATCCGTCCATTTGTGGACAGCTATTTCACGGACAACTATGGGACGGCCGTCGGGGTGATCAATCCGGAGGCGGAATACAAAGTAGTCATCGAAGCACATGCAGATGAGATCAGCTGGTTTGTCAACTACATCAAAGACGACGGGTACATCTATGTGCGCCGAAATGGCGGCTCGGATCACATGATCGCGCCTTCCATGCGGGTGAATATCCACACTGATGGTGGAATTGTCCCAGGAGTTTTCGGCTGGCCGGCGATCCATGTGAGAAAAGAAGGAAAAGAAGACGCGCCTACACTGGACAATATCTTCATCGACGTGGGAGCTCGCTCAAAAGCAGAGGTGGAGGAAATGGGGATTCACGTCGGCTGTGTGATTACTTTCAAAGATGAACTCACGGAACTGAATGGGAAATTCTACTCAGGACGTGCCCTTGACAATAGGATCGGCGGCTACATGATTGCTGAGGTTGCCCGCAAGATCAAAGAGTCTGGAGCGCAGTTTCCTTTTGGACTCTATATAGTAAATGCGGTTCAAGAGGAAATCGGACTTCGAGGTGCGCAAATGATCGCTGCCAAAATCAAACCGAACGTTGCGATCATCACAGACGTCTGCCACGACACCACAGCGCCGCTCTATAATAAGGTGACGAGTGGAGATCAGACTGCCGGCAAAGGCCCAGTCTTAACCTACGGTGCGTCGGTACATAAGAAGTTGCTTGAGTTGATCATTGCCACGGCCCAAAAGAGTGAAATCCCTTTCCAACGCTCAGCTGCTTCACGAGTGACTGGCACCGACACGGATGCGTTTGCCTATTCCAATGAAGGCGTGCCTTCTGCACTGATTTCACTTCCACTGAAATACATGCATACAACGGTCGAAACCGCCAGTAAGGATGACATCGAACAGGTGATCAACTTGATGTTCGAGTTTTTGAAGGATTTTGATCCAAGTTTTGATTTCAGATACATCAGTTAAAGATAATTGGGTTACTAGTTGTTGGGGGGGGCGAGGAATACCACTTTCCGATAACTGGTAACTAAAAACCGATACTCCAAATGTTCTTTACCGACCATCTTTGCCGTTCAGTTTTTCTCCCAAAACCACCCCGGCGAATTATCTCTTTGGTTCCGTCGCAGACAGAGCTCTTGGTGGATTTGGGCTTGGAGGAGCAAATCGTCGGAGTGACCAGGTTTTGCGTGCGTCCTTCTCAGCTTCGGAAGAGTAAAACCATCGTAGGTGGAACTAAGAATTACCGATTTGATGTAATCGAGGGTTTAGAGCCCGATCTTATCATTGGAAACAAGGAAGAGAACGATCAAGAAGGGATTGAAAGACTGGCTAAAATCTACCCGGTTTGGATGAGCGATATTTTTGATCTCAATGATTCCCTTCTGATGATTGCTGATTTTGGAAGAATCACTGGAACGGAAATTAAGGCGTCAGAGATTGTTGCTCAAATTGAAACTTCCCTAGCACAGGGAACCCCATATAAAGGGACTTGTGTTTACTTGATTTGGGACAATCCCAAAATGACTGTTGGGAAAAACACTTTTATCGACTCGATGCTTGCTTTAGCAGGCTTCGAAAACCTCATCCAAACTGAGCGCTATCCCGAGATCGGCGAAGAGGAATTAATTCGGCTTTCTCCTAACTTCGTTCTTTTGAGTTCAGAGCCCTTTCCTTTCAGGGAAAAACATAGAAAGGCTTTCCAGAAGATTTTGCCAGAGTCCAGGATTCTCTTGGTCGATGGAGAGATGTTCTCTTGGTATGGGAGTCGACTTTTGTATGCAATGGACTATTTCAATAGATTATAAAGAAAGCCAGAGAATGATTTCCTTTTCCACTTGTAAAAATTAAACTTTGTATTGAGTACTTTTATAAAAAATTCAATTAACTTTTAGGCTCAAAATTAGTGGGCCTTTTTTTGCGAAGAAAGTAAAACCAGAAAGCTCTTGTATCAAATTAAGACAGGTGGCATTGTGAATTTGAATTCTGGGCATTTTTTCGACAAATAATAAGCCCCCATTAAACATGAAACTACCTTAAACACTATGAAGAAAAGTTCGATCGCCTTAGCAGCTATGCTGGCTTTGGCCTGGGCATGTAGCCCAAAAACAACCGAGGAAACAGCCGACGCCACTGAGGATGTGGTAGTCATTTCGGACAACTCGCTGTCCGAAGAAGAAAAAGGTTCCGGCTGGATGCTCCTGTTCGATGGGACAAACACGGATGGTTGGAGAGCTTTCAACGGAGATAGTTTTCCTTCGGACGGCTGGACTGTGGAGGACGGCGCTTTGAAAGCATTGGGTAAAGGCGGAGATATCGGAGGAGACATCGTTTTTGCTCCGATGGAATTTGAGCAGTTCGAGATGGAGTGGACTTGGAAGATTGCTCCGGGCGGCAATAGTGGTGTGCTCTACCATGTGGTAGAGGGTCCAAAGTATAAAGCACCCTACGAGACTGGGCCGGAATATCAGATGATCGATCAATTAGGTTTCCCTGATCCGTTGGAGAAATGGCAGTCAATAGGCGCCGATTATGCGATGACTGAACCAGATTACGAAGGAGTGGTGAAGCCGGCAGGCGAGTGGAATACGTCCAAAATTATTTTTTCCGAGAAGGGCTCAAGCTATTACTTGAATGGAAAGAAGACGGTTGAGTTCATTCCATACTCCGAAGCATGGGTTACTGCGCGTAATTCTGGTAAGTGGAACGAGTTTCCTGATTATGCGATTTCAAAATCTGGTTTGATTTCACTTCAGGATCATGGCGCAGAGACTTGGTTCAAGAATATTAAAATTAGACCTCTTTAAAAATAACCTATTTATGAAAAAATTAGTAATCGTTGGGCTTTTGCTTTTGGTAGCCCAGGTAACCTTTGCCCAAAAGAAGAAAAAGCTGTTTAATGGAAAAGATCTCACCGGTTGGGTGATCTATGGAAGCGAAAAATGGTACGTGGAAGATGGCTTGTTGATTTCTGAAAGTGGCCCAGACAAAGGTTATGGATATCTGGGAACCGAGGAGCATTTCGAAGACTTCGAAATCAACCTTGAGTTCAAACAAGAGGCGAATGGCAATAGTGGCGTTTTTATCCGATCTACGGTAGATGGTACCAAAGTTTCGGGTTGGCAAGTAGAGGTGGCTCCTCCTGGCCATGATACTGGTGGAATCTATGAGTCTTACGGAAGAGGCTGGTTGGTGAAGCCTGATCCAGAAAAGGACAAAGCCTTGAAATTCGGCGAATGGAACAAGATGAAGATTGTGGTCAAAGGAGGGAATGTCACTTCTTACTTGAATGGAGTAGAAATGGTAAACTTCACCGATGCTAAAATAGCCGAAGGAAAAGGAGGCGTTTGTTTGCAGATCCATGACGGCGGCGGGATTAAAGTCTACTGGAAAAACATTGTTCTGAAAGAACTGTAATTGCCAAAACATTCGATAGAAAACGCCTTGGGAACTCAATTCCCAAGGCGTTTTTATTTGATTTAAAATTTCCCTGATCATTTTCAGGGAGTTAGGAAAAAGGGTGATAATTTTTGGAGTTGGGTATTGTTGGGGAGAAAAAAAGGGGGATATTTGCACTCCCAATCGAGGCGAACGGCTGAGAGGGATATTGGAATCGGGGGTTGGGATGGTTGTAAAAAGGCCGAATCGAGGCAGCTGGGGCGGAAAAAAATTAAAATTATTTTTCAATCCGAGTTGTAAATGGAAAAGATTCACTTACCTTTGCATCCCGGTTCGCAAGGAACGGAAGGCAGAAAGATTAAAACAGACGAAAGGCGGGGATTGAGCCCTGGTTTTTGACAGACCGGCCAAATGAGGTCGGACAAGTTCTTTGAAGTGTTGTAAGATGAGAATAGCCTGAGGAAACGACAGGCGATGTTGGGAAGCTTAGGCGCCCGGCATCGGATAAGAATGATAATTTACAATGGAGAGTTTGATCCTGGCTCAGGATGAACGCTAGCGGCAGGCCTAATACATGCAAGTCGAGCGGCAAGTCGAGGAGTAATCTGAGACCTAGAGCGGCGTACGGGTGCGTAACGCGTATGCAACCTACCTCATACAGGGGGATAGCCCGGAGAAATCTGGATTAATACCCCATGGCACAGCACAAGGGCATCTGCGAGCTGTTAAAGATTCATCGGTATGAGATGGGCATGCGTCTGATTAGCTAGTTGGCGGTGTAACGGACCACCAAGGCGACGATCAGTAGGGGTTCTGAGAGGAAGGTCCCCCACACTGGCACTGAGATACGGGCCAGACTCCTACGGGAGGCAGCAGTAGGGAATATTGGGCAATGGACGAGAGTCTGACCCAGCCATGCCGCGTGCAGGAAGACGGCGTTCTGCGTTGTAAACTGCTTTTATCTGGGAAGAAAAAGTCCATGCGTGGAAAATTGCCGGTACCAGATGAATAAGCACCGGCTAACTCCGTGCCAGCAGCCGCGGTAATACGGAGGGTGCAAGCGTTGTCCGGATTTATTGGGTTTAAAGGGTGCGTAGGCGGCTCTTTAAGTCAGTGGTGAAAGACCCCGGCTCAACCGGGGCAGTGCCATTGATACTGGGGAGCTTGAGTGTTGGAGGGGTACATGGAATTGATGGTGTAGCGGTGAAATGCATAGATACCATCAGGAACACCGATAGCGAAGGCATTGTACTGGCCAACAACTGACGCTGAGGCACGAAAGCATGGGTAGCGAACAGGATTAGATACCCTGGTAGTCCATGCCGTAAACGATGATTACTCGCTGTTATGCCGTAGGGTGTAGCGGCCAAGCGAAAGCGTTAAGTAATCCACCTGGGGAGTACGCCGGCAACGGTGAAACTCAAAGGAATTGACGGGGGTCCGCACAAGCGGTGGAGCATGTGGTTTAATTCGATGATACGCGAGGAACCTTACCTGGGCTAGAATGTGAGGGAATGTATTGGAGACAGTACAGTCAGCAATGACCCGAAACAAGGTGCTGCATGGCCGTCGTCAGCTCGTGCCGTGAGGTGTTGGGTTAAGTCCCGCAACGAGCGCAACCCCTATGTTTAGTTGCCAGCACGTAATGGTGGGGACTCTAGACAGACTGCCTGTGCAAACAGAGAGGAAGGAGGGGACGACGTCAGGTCATCATGGCCCTTACGCCCAGGGCGACACACGTGCTACAATGGCGCATACAGCGGGTAGCTACCTGGCAACAGGATGCCAACCTCTAAAAGTGCGTCTCAGTTCGGATTGGGGTCTGCAACTCGACCCCATGAAGCTGGAATCGCTAGTAATCGCGCATCAGCCATGGCGCGGTGAATACGTTCCCGGACCTTGTACACACCGCCCGTCAAGCCATGGAAGTCGGGTAGACCTGAAGGCGGTAACCGTTGAGGAGCCGTTTAGGGTAGAACCGGTAACTGGGGCTAAGTCGTAACAAGGTAGCCGTACCGGAAGGTGCGGCTGGAACACCTCCTTTCTGGAAAGAAACCTGTCACTCAGGTTCTCACTTACACACTTCACACTTCCCTCGATAGGAGGGGACAAGTTCATTGACATATTGAAGTAGAAATTGTAACAGAAGTTTTGAGCGATCAAGACAGAGTAGAAGTAAGTGATTAAGGGCGCANAGATATTTTGAGTCGGGCTTGTAGCTCAGGTGGTTAGAGCGCTACACTGATAATGTAGAGGTCCGTGGTTCGAGTCCACGCAAGCCCACAATTTCAACTATTTCGGGGGATTAGCTCAGCTGGCTAGAGCACCTGCCTTGCACGCAGGGGGTCAACGGTTCGAATCCGTTATCCTCCACTTTGCCAAAATGGTCTTATACCATTTCATTTCTCCATAAGTGGAGAATTAAGTTCATTGACATATTGAAGTAGAAATTGTAACAGAAGTTTTGAGCGATCAAGACAGAGTAGAAGTAAGTGATTAAGGGCGCACGGGGGATGCCTAGGCTCTCAGAGGCGAGGAAGGACGTGATAAGCTGCGAAAAGCCACGGGGATCGGCCAATACGAATTGATCCGTGGATGTCCGAATGGGGCAACCCAGCCAGCAATGGTTATTCCGCAAGGAAAGCGAACGTGGGGAACTGAAACATCTAAGTACCCATAGGAGGAGAAAATAACAATGATTCCGTAAGTAGTGGCGAGCGAACGCGGATTAGCCCAAACCGTACCTGTTACGGCAGGTACGGGGTTGTAGGACCTGTATAATCGAGCACAATCCGACGAGAACTGCGTGGGAAAGCAGACCGAAGGGGGTGAGAGTCCCGTATTGGAAGGATTGTGGTCGAGACGGGTATCCTGAGTAGGTCGGGACCGGAGAAATCCCGATTGAAGCTGCCGGCACCATCCGGTAAGGCTAAATACTCCTGAGAGACCGATAGTGAACGAGTACCGTGAGGGAAAGGTGAAAAGTACTCCGAATAGGAGGGTGAAATAGAACCTGAAACCGTGCGCTTACAAGCGGTCGGAGCCAAGTGATTTGGTGACGGCGTGCCTTTTGCATAATGAGCCTACGAGTTACTCCTCTCTGGCAAGGGTAAGGCATTCAGTGCCGTACCCGGAGCGAAAGCGAGTCTGAAAGGGCGTCTGAGTCAGAGGGGGTAGACGCGAAACTTAGTGATCTACCCATGGCCAGGTTGAAGGTTGGGTAAAACCAACTGGAGGACCGAACCGATAAGCGTTGAAAAGCTTCCGGATGAGCTGTGGGTAGGGGTGAAAGGCTAATCAAACTAAGAAATAGCTCGTACTCCCCGAAATGTTTTTAGGAACAGCGTCGGGAATTGTATGACGGAGGTAGAGCTACCGATAGGACTAGGGGGAGTCACATCCTACCAAATCCTGACGAACTCCGAATGCCGTCATACAGAACCGGCAGTGAGGGCTGGGGTGCTAAGGTCCCAGTCCGAGAGGGAAAGAACCCAGACCTTCCGCTAAGGTCCCCAAATCTAGATTAAGTTGAACAAAGGTGGTCCAGTTGCAGAGACAGCCAGGAGGTTAGCTTGGAAGCAGCTATTCCTTTAAAGAGTGCGTAACAGCTCACTGGTCGAGCGACAGGGCGTCGATAATAATCGGGCATCAAATCTAGTACCGAAGCGAAGGATTCGATCCAGCAATGGACGAGTGGTAGGGGAGCATTCCAACGACGGCGAAGGTATCCTGTAAGGGGTGCTGGAGTTTTTGGAAAAGCAAATGTAGGCATAAGTAACGATAAGGCGGGCGAGAAACCCGCCCACCGTAAGACCCAGGTTTCCTGATCAACGTTAATCGGATCAGGGTTAGTCGGGACCTAACGCGAACCCGAGAGGGGTAGTGGATGGACAATGGGTTAATATTCCCATACTGGTTATACAGGCAATGGAGTGACGGAGTGATGAAAGATCCGCCCGGTGACGGAATACCGGGTTAAAGGCAGTAGGTATTGGACCCATAGTTAAATGCGTGGGTTTAGCCGAAGCTGATAGTACTGAGCGTTTTCGGACAATCAGATAGTGATCCTAAGGGCTTCCAAGAAAAACTTCTAGCGCTAAGCGTATAGTCACCCGTACCGCAAACCGACACAGGTGGTCGAGGAGAGAATCCTAAGGTGCTCGAGTGAATCATGGTTAAGGAACTCGGCAAAATGGCCCTGTAACTTCGGGAGAAGGGGCGCCCCCGGTGACGGGGGCCGCAGTGAAGAGGCCCAGGCGACTGTTTAACAAAAACACATGGCTTTGCAAAGTTTCAAGACTAAGTATAAGGCCTGACACCTGCCCGGTGCTGGAAGGTTAAGAGGGGATGTTATCGCAAGAGACGCATTGAATCGAAGCCCCAGTAAACGGCGGCCGTAACTATAACGGTCCTAAGGTAGCGAAATTCCTTGTCGGGTAAGTTCCGACCTGCACGAATGGTGTAACGATCTGGGCGCTGTCTCAACCATGAGCTCGGTGAAATTGTAGTCGCGGTGAAGATGCCGCGTACCCGCAACGGGACGGAAAGACCCCATGCACCTTTACTGCAGCTTAGTATTGGTACTGGACAAATGATGTGTAGGATAGGTGGGAGACTGTGAAGCGGGTTCGCCAGGATCTGTGGAGTCACTGTTGAAATACCACCCTTTGTTTGTTTGGTATCTAACCCCGTATGGGGGACATTGCTTGGTGGGTAGTTTGACTGGGGTGGTCGCCTCCAAAAGGATAACGGAGGCTTCCAAAGGTTCCCTCAGTACGCTTGGTAACCGTACGAGGAGTGCAATAGCATAAGGGAGCTTGACTGTAAGGCCGACAAGCCGAGCAGGGTGGAAACACGGGTATAGTGATCCGGCGGTTTTGAATGGAAGAGCCGTCGCTCAAAGGATAAAAGGTACGCTGGGGATAACAGGCTGATCTCCCCCAAGAGCTCATATCGACGGGGAGGTTTGGCACCTCGATGTCGGCTCGTCACATCCTGGGGCTGGAGAAGGTCCCAAGGGTTCGGCTGTTCGCCGATTAAAGTGGCACGCGAGCTGGGTTCAGAACGTCGTGAGACAGTTCGGTCCCTATCTGTTGCGGGCGTGGGAAGTTTGCGAGGACCTGACCTTAGTACGAGAGGACCGGGTTGGACTGACCGCTGGTGTACCGGTTGTGATGCCAATTGCATTGCCGGGTAGCTACGTCGGGAAGAGATAAGCGCTGAAAGCATCTAAGTGCGAAACTCCCCTCAAGATGAGACTTCCATATAGGGCCGTCAGAGACGATGACGTTGATAGGCTATAGGTGTAAAGGCAGCAATGTCATAGCCGAGTAGTACTAATTGCCCAAAAACTTACCTACCCTCAGTTACAATTTCTACCGATATGTGTTAAAAAGAGTCTGGAGACCGGAGACGGAAGACAGAAGAAGAACTTACCAGATTAGGATGTCACAGACATCAAGATTTAGGCGGCCTAGCGCAGGGGTCCCACCTCTTCCCATCCCGAACAGAGAAGTTAAGCCCTGCAGCGCCGATGGTACTGGGGTTACACCCGGGAGAGTAGGTCGCCGCCACATTATTCAAAGCCCTTTGGTTCACTCCAATGGGCTTTTTGCTACAAATTCTCTTACAATCGATTGGAAAAGCCAAACGAGAGATATAATATATTAGAAGATAGAAACAAGAGACGAGAATAGAGAAGGATACTTCTCCATTTGATTCTAAGCTTTTGGATCTGAAAATCTTCAAGATTTAGGCGGCCTAGCGCAGGGGTCCCACCTCTTCCCATCCCGAACAGAGAAGTTAAGCCCTGCAGCGCCGATGGTACTGGGGTTACACCCGGGAGAGTAGGTCGCCGCCATATTATTCAAAGCCAGCTCTTTTCAGCTGGCTTTTTTGCGTTTACAGAATCTTTGTTATTTGTATACGATGCTGGCGTTATTGCCAGATCCTAAACTGTTCGAAATGATGTTTGAAATGCTTAGGGTGAAATCTTTCCCATTCGGCATAGGTCAATTTTCCAAACCTTGGATGGACGGACTTCGCGTGGGGATCGGCAGCAAAGAACTCATGATAAGCCAAAACACTGGCCATGAGCTGCTTTTTTGCTTCAGCTAGATCAGCACTTCTCAAGGGCATCAGTTCACCCGCATTCATACCTGGCGCGAGTATTCCTTTTGGGAACTCTAAAGGCGTATCCAAGAGCGCTTTCTTTTGAAGGTGTTGTTTTTCATTCAGTTCAAATTCAGGGATTTTAATCCGGTTGTAGGAGATTTTGACAGTGATAGTGAGATGCTCGACCATGTGGTGTGGGGTCATTATCCCAAACTTTGCCGGAGTATCTACCGTCAGATTTTCCAGACATTTTTCAATCTGCGTGATGTTCATAAACGAGTCTTTGGATTTAAGGTATAAAACATTCATGAATAGGGGAAATTCACCCGCAGCCATGAAAGTCGTAAAAGGAGTTACCACAACTTATTTACGACAT